>DATBRI010000081.1:0-114545 GCA_036560365.1 Methylocystis sp. | reverse complement strand
TGACACCTCCTTGCGGCACGCCCATCTCCGTTAGCGCCGAGGCGAAGCCGAAGCCATGGATGAAGCCAAAGAGGAAGGTGTTGCGCCAGCGGTTGTCGACGTCGCGCGAGAAATAGTTCTCCACAGCGACGAAAACGATCGAAGCGGCGATCAGCGCTTCGACCAATGTCGAGGGAAGCGTGAAGATGTTGAGCGCCGCCAGCGACAGCGTGATCGAATGCGAAATGGTGAAGGCCGTGACGATCTTCACGACCGGCCAAATGCGGGTCGCCCACAGAATGAGGGCGAACAGGAAGCACAGATGATCGTAGCCGGTGACGATGTGTTCGACGCCGGCTTTGAGAAACTTCCACATCAGCTGTGCGGTGGTTTCCATCGGCTTTGACAGATCGAGCGGGGGATCGTCGGGGTAGAGCATGGTCTGGCCGGCGTTTTCGCTTCCCTCGAGCGTGACCAGATGCTTCCCCTTTGCGCCTTGTGTGGCGAGGAGCTTCGTCGCGTCATAGAAGAGCGTGCCGGTCGTTCCGCCGCAGTCGAAGCGGATCAAGACGAGCGCGCTGTCCTGGTTGGTGGGGTCTTCGCCCGACTTTTCGACATTGGCGATGCAGGCCCGGCCTGTCGCATCGCGCATTGCGACACGCTTTTGGACAAATTTGCCGATTTCCGCTTCGAGCGCGCCGGGCCCCGAGAGGTCGACGCTGGCGCGTTCGCTCATCGTGTCCTGAAACATGCGCTCGAGATCGGTGGCGAGAAAGCCGACGTCGACGGTGTAGACGCGGTTGTCCTTGGGAAGGATTTTGCCGGTCGAAATATCGGGCGTATGCGCAACAGCCGGAGCCGCGAGGCCGACGCAAAACAACATTACGGCGGCGACTATCTTGAAAACTCCGGTCATACGCTCCCCCTGTCGTGGCCGCGCAACATGCCAAACGCCGCGGCGCTGGACAAGATAGCGGAAGCGGGAGCGTTGACTGCGTCGCGCCGACTCGGCCGCGCGCGCTCGCGTGAGGATTGCTGAGCTTTAGGATTGGTGGGGGAAGTAGGACTCGAACCTACGAAGGCTTAGCCAGCGGATTTACAGTCCGCCCCCTTTGCCGCTCGGGACATTCCCCCATCGTCTCTCAAAGAGACGGCGGCCGCGATGAAGCGGCCGATGCAGCGGCATATGCGGCCCCTGCGGCGCAGTGTCAACCTTAAACTCCCCGGCAGGCCGGGGAGGGGCTGAGCCCCGCTCGAGCGCGCATTTGCTCCCCGGACGCCAGAACTGGCGCAGAGGCCTTGCGCGGGGAATGCAGGCGCTCAAGCTGGCGAATCGGCGGCGGCCGCCCCGCCGGAGGCCAGCTGCGCCAGCTCGGCGTCGGAGAAAAGCCGCGAACGCGTCAGGAACCGCAGCCCCGTGCCATTGTCGAGCGAGAACATACCCCCTTGGCCCGGCACGACGTCGATGACGAGCTGCGTGTGCCTCCAGTAATCGAATTGCGCGGCGCCGATGTAGAAAGGCGCGCCGCCGATCTCGCCGAGCAGAACGGCGCCGTCGCCGACGAGGAATTCCCCTTGCGGATAGCACATCGGCGTCGAGCCGTCGCAGCAGCCGCCCGACTGGTGGAAGAGGACCGCGCCATGTTCGCCGCGCAGCCGCACGACGAGATCGAGCGCCGCAGGCGTGGCGATGACTCTTGCCGGTTTGACTGTCGTGGTCACTACCCCCTCCCTGTCCCTCCCCGCTGAAGCGGGAGACGGGACGCTAGCGATCGGCGTTCCGCGTTCTCCGGTGAAGGGCGAGTTTCGCTCCCTCTCCCGCGAAGCGGGGGAGGGCTGGGGAGGGGGCTAAAAGAACCCCAGCTTCTTCTCGCTGTAGCTCACCAGCATGTTCTTCGTCTGTTGATAGTGGTCGAGCATCATCTTGTGATTCTCGCGGCCGATGCCCGACTGCTTGTAGCCGCCGAACGCCGCATGCGCGGGATAGGCGTGGTAGCAGTTCACCCAGACGCGCCCCGCCTGAATGGCGCGGCCGAAGCGATAGCAGCGGTTGGCTTCGCGGCTCCAGACGCCCGCGCCAAGGCCATAGAGCGTGTCATTGGCGATGGCGAGCGCCTCGTCGTCATCCTTGAAGGTCGTCACCGACACGACCGGACCGAAGATCTCCTCCTGGAACACGCGCATGCGATTGTGGCCTTCGAGCACGGTCGGCTTCACATAGAAGCCGCCGGCAAGGTCGCCCGCGAGCGCGTTGCGCTCGCCGCCGGCGAGCACCTTCGCGCCCTCTTGTTTGCCGATGTCGATATAGCTCAGGATCTTTTCGAGTTGCTCGGACGAGGCCTGCGCGCCGATCATGGTTTCCGGGTCGAGCGGATTGCCTTGCTTGATCTCGCCGACGCGCTTTAGCGCGCGCGCCATGAAGCGGTCGTAGATTTTTTCATGCACCAGCGCGCGGCTCGGGCAGGTGCAAACCTCGCCCTGATTGAGCGCGAACATGACGAAGCCCTCGATCGCCTTGTCGAGGTAATCGTCGTCCTCGCGCGCCACGTCCTCGAAAAAGATGTTGGGCGATTTGCCGCCAAGCTCCAGCGTTACAGGAATGAGGTTCTGGCTGGCGTATTGCATGATGAGCCGGCCGGTCGTCGTCTCGCCGGTAAAGGCGATCTTGGCGATCCGGTTCGACGAGGCGAGCGGTTTGCCGGCCTCGAGTCCGAAGCCGTTGACGATATTGAGCACGCCCTTGGGAAGAAGGCTCCCGACGAGCTCCGCCCAGACGAGAATGCTCGCGGGCGTCTGCTCGGCCGGCTTGATGACGACGCAATTGCCGGCGGCGAGCGCCGGCGCCAGCTTCCAAACCGCCATCAGAATCGGGAAGTTCCAGGGGATGATCTGGCCGCCGACGCCGAGCGGCTCATGGAAATGATAGGCGATGGTGTCGTGGTCGATTTCCGAGACGCCGCCTTCCTGGGCGCGAATGGCGCCGGCGAAATAGCGGAAGTGATCGATCGCGAGGGGAATGTCGGCGGCGGTCGTCTCGCGGATCGGCTTGCCGTTGTCCCAGGTTTCGGCGGCGGCGAGGAGACCGAGATTGGCCTCCATCACGTCGGCGATTCGGTTGAGGAGGATGGCGCGCTCCGCGGGGCTCGTCCTGCCCCAGGCGTCTTTCGCGGCGTGCGCCGCGTCGAGCGCGGCCTCGACGTCATCCTTGTCGGACCGCGCGATCTCGCAGACCTTCTGGCCAGTGATCGGCGAGACATTGTCGAAGACGCGGCCGGACTTCGCGTCCGCCCATTCGCCATTGATGAAATTGCCATACCGCGCCTTGAACGGCGGTTTGAGCGCGCCGAAAGTCTCGTGCTTGGTCATGGGCGTTCCTCGGGGTTCCGCAGCGATTTTTGCGGCGTCTTTTTTTGAGAAGGTAATTGGCGCCCGGCCCTACGCCAAGCGCCAAAGCGCGGATGCTTCAGTCCAAACACGCCCCCGCCAGCGCCTGAAACGCGCGTGCGCGATGCGACAGCGCCTGCGAGCCGTCGCCGGGCAAGGCGTGTTTTTCCGCCGACATCATCTCGCCGAAGGTCTTGTCGAGCCCGTCGGGCCGAAAGATCGGATCATAGCCGAAGCCTTTTTCCCCCACCGGCGGGAAGACGAGAACGCCGTCGACCCGGCCCTCGAACTGCTCGATATGGCCGTCCGGCCAGACGAGGGCGAGCGCGCAGGCGAAATGGGCGCGATAGGGCGGCTTGGCGCCGCGCGCCTCAAGCTCGCGCTCGACGCGGGCGCAGGCGGCCTTGAAATCGCGGTCCTCCCCCGCCCAGCGGGCCGAATAGACGCCGGGAGCGCCATCGAGCGCGTCGACGCAAAGGCCGGAATCATCGGCGAAAGCGGGAAATCCTGAGGCCATCGCGGCGGCGCGGGCCTTCAGGAGCGCGTTGCCGGCGAAGGTCTGCTCGGTCTCCTCGGGCTCCTCGAGGCTGAGTTCTCCGGCGGAGACCGCTTCGACGCCATGCGGCTCGAGCAATTGCCGCAGTTCCCAGAGCTTTCCAGGATTATGCGTGGCGATGACGAGCTTGCCGGCGATTTTGCGCGAATCCATCGGGCCTCCCTTTGCCGCGCGGCTTCTGGCGCGCGGGCGGGCGTCGCCAGAGCGCTGTTATCTCCATAACTTGGAGCGACTCACCGCCAAATCGGCAGGATCCCGTTTTCGGGTCTTGGACGATAGGGCGGAAGGCGCTACAAAGTTTGGTCTTGGCGCGGTTAACCCCGCCTTTACTATGCTTGGCAACGATTGAGGAACCGCAAAGACGGTTCTGGAAGGCGCCAAGCCCGATGCGGCGACCTTCGCCCTCAATTTATCCCGGAATGCAAGGGACGAAATGACGTCAACCATTCTCATTGCCGACGACGATCCGGTTCAACGTCGTCTCTTGGAAGCCATGACGCGGCGATTCGGTTATGAGGCCGAGACCGTCGAAAGCGGCGAACAGGCGATTGCGCGACTGATGCAGCCCGGCGCCAAGCCCATAGCATTGCTGATTCTGGACCTCGTCATGCCGGACCTCGACGGCATGGGCGTGCTGACCCGCATGCGCGACATGAAACTGGTGACGCCCGTGATCGTGCAGACGGCTCACGGGTCGATCGAGACCGTCATCTCCGCGATGCGCGCCGGCGCCCATGATTTCGTGGTCAAGCCGGTCGGGGCGGAGCGCTTGCAGATTTCGATCAAGAACGCGCTTTCCGCCGACGCGCTTGCGGATGAAGTGCGCCGCATCAGCCGGCGAGCGCAGGGCGCGCTGACCTTCAAGGATCTCGTCTCGCGCAGCGACGACATGGCGCGCGTCATCCGGCTCGGCCAACGCGCGGCGCATTCCTCCATTCCGGTGCTTCTCGAAGGCGAGTCGGGCGTCGGCAAGGAGATCGTGGCGCGCGCCATCCAGGGCGCCTCGGATCGCAAAGGCAAGCCCTTCGTCACCGTCAACTGCGGCGCGTTGCCGGCCAATCTCGTCGAATCGATTCTCTTCGGCCATGAGAAGGGCGCCTTCACCGGCGCCACGGAGAAGCACAACGGCAAATTCGTTGAGGCGAACGGCGGGACGCTGTTTCTCGACGAGATCGGCGAACTGCCGCTCGACATTCAGGTGAAGTTGCTGCGCGCGCTGCAAGAAGGCGAAATCGATCCCGTCGGCGCGAAACGCCCGATCCGGGTCGACATCCGCCTGATCTCGGCGACGAACCAGAACCTCATCGATCTCGTCAAACGCGGGCTGTTTCGCGAGGATCTTTTCTATCGGCTCAACGTCTTCCCGATCAACATTCCGCCGTTGCGCGGCCGTCGCGAGGACGTCGCCGATCTCGCCAGGCGGTTTGCGGCGCGCTTCGCCGCCGAGGAAGGCCGCAATATCCGCGGCGTGACCTCGGAAGCGCTGTCGCTGCTGACGAGCTACGACTGGCCGGGCAATGTCCGCCAGTTGGAGAACGCCGTATTTCGCGCCGTCGTGCTCGCCGACGGCGACGAGCTGACGATCGCCGAATTTCCGCAGATCGCCGCCCATGTCCAAGGTTACGAAGTGCGCGTTCCGCCCGCGCCGGCGCCGAGCGCCGCGGGGACCGCGCCGCGCGAACGCGAGATCGTCCGCGTCGAAATCCGCGATCCGAACGCGATGACCCTGCTCGCGACGAATGGCGAAATGCGCACGCTCGAGGACATCGAGACCGCGACGATCCGCTTCGCCTTGATGCATTACCGCGGCCAAATGTCGGAAATTGCGCGGCGACTTGGAATCGGTCGCTCGACCCTCTATCGCAAGATGAAGGAATACGGACTGGAGGAAGGGTCAGAAAGCGACTCCGCGCCATCCGGAACACTGGTCGCGTAGCCGAGGAGCGAACGCTTCTCTCACTGCGAGGGTTTCATGACGCTGTTCGACATCGAAGCGACCACGATCGACGGCGCCACAAAGAAGTTTGCCGATTACGCTGGCAACGTCATGCTCGTCGTCAATGTCGCGAGCCGATGCGGCTTCACGCCGCAATACGCCGGACTGGAAGCGCTTTACCGCAAATTCGCCGATCGGGGATTTGTCGTCTTGGGCTTTCCCTGCAATCAGTTTGGCGCGCAGGAGCCGGGCTCCGAGAAGGAGATCGCGTCCTTCTGTTCCACGAAATACGACGTCACCTTTCCACTGTTCGGCAAGGTCGAGGTCAATGGCGAGACCGCGCATCCGCTCTATCGCCTGCTCAAGCGCGAGGCGCCGGGAATTCTGGGATCGGAAGCGGTCAAATGGAACTTCACCAAGTTCCTCGTCGATCGCGAGGGACATGTCGTGAAGCGTTACGCGCCGACCGACACGCCCGAGCAGATCGCAAAGGACGTTGAGGCGCTGTTGTGAGGGCCATCGACGCGCGGATGATCGAAGATGGCGATCCGCTCGTCTTCGAGGTGAAAGTGCGCGACGCGGCAAGCGAAACGCTGCATGGCGTGACGCTGTCCCGACAGGATTTGAAGCGGCTGAGCAAAGGCGTCGACGCGGAAAGGCTTGTTGATGCGGCCTTCCGCTTTCTTCTCGACCGCGAGTCGAAGGAGAGCATTCTCGCGCGCTTCGACCTCAGCGTTATTTCCCGCTATTTCCCGGACTTCGAGCAGAAGCTGCCGCACTATCTCAAGTGAAGGCGTCAATGTCGCTCCGGACGCTTCGCGAAGCGAGCGATCGGAAAACACGAGCCACTTCGCGCTGTTTGTCGCGTCTCTGGATAGCCGATCAGGCCTTCGGCCAGTCGGGAATGGCAGAGAAAGCCTGATTCAAAAAGCGGCGCGAAATCTCAATCCGAAGACATTGACTGGACCGCGCGCGCTGTTATGCGCGGGATTGACCAGCAGCTGATAATCGAAGGTCGCATCGATATTCTTGCTAAAGCCGATCTTGTAATAGGCCTCCATATTCTTCTCGCCGGCGTAGGAGAGCGCGCCGTCGCCGATATAGACGCTGTTTCCGCCAAGTTCGAAGTAGCGCACCCGATCGCCATGCAGGCCGCTCAACGCGCCGGCGAGTCCGATCTCGTCGTCGTCGCGTCCCCACAAAGTCCCACCTGCGACGAGGCCCATTGAGAGCTGCCGATCGATGTCCGTGTAATCGACCGTTTCATAGCGCCCGTCGGCCATGCTGGCGCGCAGAAAAAAACCCAGATGCGGCGCAAGCTGTTGCTGAACGTTTATTCCACCGCCCGTCTTTACGGCGCGGCCGCGAGCGGCGTCGACGCGCGGCGGGAAATCGCGGGCGAGAAAGGCGTAACGTATATCGTCGTCGATCTTGCTGATGTAGCCATTGTCGCCATAGACGAGGAATTTGATCACGCCGGGCTGCTTAAAAAGCTCGTATCGCGCCTCGAATTCGGCGACGCTCATGAATTGGCGAAACAATTGCGGCTCGATTTCGAAACTATTGGGCGTTCGCGAGAGCTGAAAAACGCCGCCGCGCGCCGTCCACCAGTCCTGCTTCCACTCCGCGGCGAGCCCATAGGTATATCCCCACGCGTCGGCCGCATAATCGAAGGCGCCCATGTCGTTGAAGGCGAAATTGAGAAACCCCGTCGAGGGGTCGTGCGCATAGACGTTGTCATCGAAGACGTCGGGCACGGCGAATTTTCCCAGCGTGATGATGATGCGGTCCTTATCCACCCTGCCGGAAACTTGGTTTTGCGTCGATTCCAGCACTTCGCTGCGGGAGCCGACGTCAAGTTCTCCTTTTCCCTCTCCGCCGCTCAATCCGATGATCTGGCGCAGAAAGTAGCGCTGGAAACGCATATAGGGGGCTGTTCGACCGACCTTGGCGATCGCGGCGTCGACATAAGAGGCGGCGCCCACCGAGTTTGCCAGGCCAAAGCCCTGGTTGATTTCGGGATCGAGATAGGCGGAGGCGCCCTCCCAAAGACGCAGTCCCAGGAAGAGGTCGGTCGTCGAGCCCTCATTCGCCTTGCCGCCGGAGGGAAAGCTGTTGAGCCCGTCATAGAGCGCGCGAAATCGCGGATAGGCTTGGGCGACGTGGGTCGTCTGCGCATGGACGCTATAGAGTTCGGGCGCATCACGCGCGCCATTGCTTTCGCCATTGCCGGTCTGGCCGCCGCCAGAATTCTGACCATTGCCGCCATGGTTATGGCCGGCTTGCGCCTGTCCATATTCGATCTGGCCCAGCGTTCGATTGTTTTCGCCAAAATGATAATTCAGGCCGAAGCGAATGATATGGTTTTCGTTGCGGATGCGCGACGCGTAGATGAAGTCGGCGCCATTGTCGAAAACTTGCGTGTTCAACGACTGATTGAGGAAGAGATATTCGGCGCGGGCCGACCAATTATCCGCGAAGGCGTATTCGAAACCGGCGCCGATCGCATATTTCATGCGCGAGGATACCGACCCAGGCGCGTTGAAATTCGCCAAGGTCCCACCGGCGCCGAGGGTCAGCGTCGCCGGGCCTCGCGCCCCGCCGGACGCGACGCCGCCTGTCAGGTAGAAGAGCGAACGGCCCCATGCGTAGCCGACGCGCGCGCGAATGCTCGCAAAGAAATTCGCGCTCGAATTGGCGGAGAGCGTGTAGGCTTGTAGGCCGGCGCCATAGGCGGCAGGGGCGGGGAAAAACCCATTAGGACCTCGCCTGCCATCGAGAAGGCTGAGATCGGTCTCAAAACCCCAGACGAAGGGGCCGTACTGCCAATTATAGCCGACCTGCGCGCCGACAGTGACGCCTGGGCGAGTCACGCCGCGCGGATAAAGATCGAAGGCGGGCGCGCCAAAGCCGCTCGTCGCCTGCAGCCGCTCGCCAGTGTGCAGCGGCGCGGCGCCGCCGAGACTTGCGCCCATATACATGCCGACCCAGCTGAAGACCGGCGGCCGGTCCGCGCAGCGCGCCGCGTTCCCACTCAGCGCGCAAAATGCAAAACAAAGAGAGAAGACAAAAAACGGGCGCGCGGCGGCGCTCGCCGGCGCTCCCTGTCGAAGGGCGGCGACGCTTGAAGTCGAGCAGGATCGAGGCCCGTGCATTCGCTCTCAGAACCTTGCCGGCGGCGTCTCCGTTAGATAGCGATAAGGCTGCGCCAGAAATCAAGCGCTGCACGAATCAGCCTTCGGCCAAATAGTAGAACTCCGTGACAGATTTTCGCAGCAGCTATTGGCGCAGTCCTTGCTTTGAACTGTAAAAAAGGCCGCCAGCCGTGGAAATCAAAGGGCGGGCCGCCAGAGGGAGTTCTTGCAATGGACTCACGCATAATGCAGTTCGATGAACTGGCTGGAGCGGACGGCCGCACCCGCGGTCCTTATCGTAAGCTTTCGCAGTGGCTCGCGGAGACCCCGCCCGAACTCCTGGCCTCCCGGCGGGAGCAGGCGGAGCTGCTGTTTCGCCGCATCGGCATCACCTTCGCGGTCTATGGCGCGCAGGAGGCCACCGAACGCCTCATCCCCTTCGATATTCTGCCGCGCATACTCGCCCGCAGCGAATGGGCGACGCTGGAAAAAGGTCTGATCCAACGCGTCACCGCGCTCAACGCTTTTCTAGCCGACATCTACGGCGCCGGCGAGATTTTAAGGGCCGGAATCGTTCCCGCGGATCTTGTCTATCGCAACCCTGCCTATTGCCCCGATATGGCGGGCCGCCGCGTGCCCTACGATATTTACGTGCATATCGCTGGCGTCGACATCGTGCGCACCGATGATCAGGGCTTCTTCGTTCTCGAGGACAATGCACGGACGCCTTCTGGCGTCTCCTATATGCTCGAGAACCGCGAAGTGATGATGCGGCTTTTTCCGGAGCTCTTCGCGCTGCATCGCGTCGCGCCGATCGAAAACTATCCCGACGAGTTGCTCGCGACCTTGCGTTCCGTTGCGCCGCCACGCGCCAACGGCGATCCGACGATCGTCTTGATGACGCCCGGCCAATTCAATTCGGCCTTCTATGAACACTCGTTTCTCGCCGATAAGCTCGGCGTCGAACTCGTCGAGGGCCGCGATCTCTTCGTTCGCGATGATATCGTCTATATGCGCACGACCGAGGGCCCGCGCCGCGTCGACGTCATCTATCGGCGCATTGACGACGACTTCCTCGACCCGCTGTGCTTCCGGCCGGATTCGGCGCTCGGCGTCGCTGGGCTGATGGGCGCCTATCATGCAGGCAATGTGACGCTGGCGAATGCAGTCGGCGCCGGCGCCGCCGACGACAAGGCGATGTACACCTACATGCCTGACATTATTAAGTTTTATCTGGGTGAAGCGCCGCTCCTGCAGAATGTTCCGACCTTTCGCTGCCGCGAACAGGACGCGCTTGCTTACGTGCTCGACCATCTCGATGAACTCGTGGTGAAAGAGGTTAACGGCTCCGGCGGCTACGGCATGCTCGTTGGACCGCATGCGACGAAGGCGCAAATTGAGGAATTTCGCGCCAAGCTCAGGGCGCATCCGGAGAATTTCATTGCTCAGCCGACGCTGGCGCTCTCCACATGCCCGATCGCCATGGCGACCGGCGTCGCCCCGCGCCACGTCGATCTGCGGCCCTTCGTGCTGCAAGGGGCCAATGGCGCCCGCGTCGTCCCGGGCGGTCTGACCCGCGTCGCGATGACGGAGAAATCGCTTGTCGTGAATTCCAGTCAGGGCGGCGGCACCAAGGACACCTGGGTGATCGACGACGCCTGGGTCGATGAGGAGGCGATGGGCCAAGCGTGATAGAACGCTCGCAATGCTTCGTAATGAACGCAGATGATCGCCGAAGCGAATCGTAACCGGACGAGCTGATGCTGTCACGCACCGCCGACAATCTATACTGGCTTGCCCGCTACATGGAGCGCGCCGACTTTCTCGCGCGCGCCATTCAGGCGTCACGCCGCCTCGCCGCGCTGCCGAAGGCCTATGGCGGCGACGAAACCGAGTGGGAAAGCGTGCTGCTATCGTCGGGCGCGGCGCTGGCGTTCGACGCCTCCGGACGTCCAGTCGATGAAGCCAACGTCATCGAATTTCTCACCTTCGCGCCGGAAAATCCGGGATCGATCCGCAACTGCCTTGAGCAAGCGCGCGCCAACGCCCGCGCCGTGCGCACGGCCTTGACCATCGAAATGTGGGAGTCGATCAACGACGCCTATCTCGAAATGCGTGCGCTCGAATCGCGCGGCGTCGTCCCGTGCGCGCAGGAGCTTGCGCGCTTTCTCGAGGTGATCAAGCAGACGTCGCTGACCTATGACGGCGGCGCCTATCGCACCATGCTGCGTAATGACGCCTACTGGTTCTCGCGCGTCGGGCTTTTTATCGAACGCGCCGACAACACGGCGCGTTTGCTCGACGTCAAATATCATGTGCTGCTGCCCGAGAAGGAGATCGTCGGCGGCTCCCTCGACTATTTCCAATGGTCGGCCATTCTGCGCGCCGTATCGGCGCATACCGCTTATCACTGGGTCTATCGCACGAGCATGAAGCCGTGGCTCGTCGCCGATCTATTGATCCTCCGGCCTGAAATGCCGCGCTCGCTGATTTCCTGCTATGAGTCGATCGTGCGCAATCTCGACAATCTTGCCCGCGCGCATGGGCGCCAAGGGGGGTCGCAGCGTCACGCCCGCGGCGTCTACGGCAAGCTTGAAAAGCTGAATATGGAGAGCGTCTTTCAGGGCGGGCTGCATGAATTCGTGCAGTCCTTCATCTCCGAAAACAACCGACTGGCCGCGCTCATTTCCGAGCAATATCTCTTTTGAGCGAAATCTGATGCGCATTCGCATACGGCATGAAACGACCTATCGCTATGCGGAGCCGCCGCGAACGGCGGTGCAGCATCTTCGCCTGACGCCGCGCAATCACGACGGGCAGCATGTCGTCGACTGGCGCATCGACGTCGATCGGGATTGCCGACTGGTGCAGTCGGAAGACGCCTTCGGCAATACGCTCCACCGCTTCTCCGTGGACGGGCCGTTCGAATCGATCTCCACCGTGGTCGAGGGAGACGTGACGACTTTCGACATGGCCGGAGTCGTGTCAGGCGCCGTCGAGCGCTTTCCGCCGATCCTGTTCATGCGCGACACGCCGCTGACGACTCCGAACGTGGCGATCTGCGATTTCGCGCGCGAAAAGACGTCGAAGGAAAGCGGAACGCTCGCCAAGCTCCACGCGCTCCTTGGCGCGATTCACGAATCGCTGACATTCGACGCCGCCGCGACGCATTCGGCGACGACGGCGGCGGAATGTTTCGAGCAGCGCAAGGGCGTCTGTCAGGATTTTTCGCATCTCTTCATCGCCTGCGCGCGCGGAATCGGCGCGCCGGCGCGCTATGTGAGCGGCTATTTTTTAAGCAGCGATGCGGAGGATCAGGTCGCCGGCCACGCATGGGCCGAGGCCTATGTCGAGGATCTCGGCTGGGTGGCCTTCGATCCCACGCATGGCGTGGCGCCGCAGGAAAATCATGTGCGCGTCGCCGTAGCGCTCGACTATCTCGGCGCGGCGCCGATTCGCGGCGCGCACGCCGGCGGCGGCGGCGAAACGCTGGACGTCAAAGTGCGCGTCGCGCGGGCGGCGGCCTTCAGCCAGTCGCAATCGCAGTCGCAGTAGCTGGTCTCAGGCCCCGATCGATTGACCGAGCGCCGCGCGCTGGCGCCCGTCGGCATCGCTTCGCGAGGGCTCGCCTACGTCCGAGGGCTCGCCTACGTCAATGTCATCGCACGGCGAGAACCGCAGCCCGTCTTCGTCATATTGGAAATTGCCTGCGCCGTCATGGCTGAGCGCGGCGACGACGCGTGGCCAGACGCCCTTCCTGTCCCAGCGATGGTAGCGCGTATAGGCCGTGTACCATTTGCCGAACTGCGGCGGCAGGCTGCGCCAGGGCGCGCCGGTGCGAAAAACCCAGAACACCGCTTCTAGAAAAAGCCGGTTGTCGCGGCCTCTGCAGCCAGGATCGCCGTCCTTGCCGGAAAGGAGGGGCGCGACGGCCCGCCAATGTTCGTCAGAAAGATAATTTTCAATCAATTGATCCTCCGTCGCGGCAAGTGCGACGCCGAACCGATCCGCCGCCACGACGTTGCGCGCCGACATGCTCGATCAGTAACTCTACTCTAGGTTGTATAATATGGCAACACAACCTTATCCGGGGCGATGGCTCGGCGAAGGCTTGCGCTCAGCCGCGGCGAGGGCTGCGAGCGTGCGCGCGCTTGCGACTTGCGCTGCCCTGTGGCACACAGTCGCCGAACGCGTCGGACGCGCAATTCATGCGTTTCGGGCGATCACGCGCTGCAGTAGCTCAGTGGTAGAGCACTCCCTTGGTAAGGGAGAGGTCGAGAGTTCAATCCTCTCTTGCAGCACCATCTTTCTCTAAGGAAATCCAAGACTTTGCGGCAGCCGCTCCCGACGTTTCACGACGCTTCGCGACGGAACGGAACGCGAAAACCCGCGCAAAGTTGGGTGAAAACTGGGTAGTGCGTTCTCGGTCTGGCCCGCCGGACCCCCAAACGAAAACCGCCGCCCCGACTGACATCGGAAGCGGCGGCGAGATGAAGATGAAGGCCGACCAAAACCTTCAGTCGCGAGGCTACGTCAGCACTGGCCTTTCCGCAATCGCAAATTCAGCCTTCCCACACGCTAGCGTGATGGGTGGGCGCGATCCGCGTGACGCCAAGAGACCTTCGGCAAATTTGCCGGAGGTCGCGACGGAATCACGGTCCCGCGCCGCGCTCACCCGCGCATGGCCCGCGCTAAAGATTAACCGGCTGACCGGCCGATGGCGCGATGACGCCAGTGGCGCGCATGGGACCGACGTCGCGTCACTGCTGGCCTTCATCGCCGGGAGGGCCGCGCGATGACACCTCTCGACCGGTCGACGTTCGCTGCGGCGAAATTGAACTTTGTGCTTGGTGTCGGCCTTGACGCCGAACTTCCCAAGCTCGCGCTGCGCGTCGCTAACATTTTCGTCGGCCAATACATGTGCGCCGACAATGGCGGCGAGGCATGGCCGGCCGTCAAGCGCCTTTGCGCGGATCTCGGCATAACTAGCGAGAGCAAGGTCCGAGATGCGCTCTACGCGCTCCAGAAGCGCGGTCACCTCATGGCCGATAGGAAGGCGGGCGCGACGACAAGATATCGGATCGCCGAACAGTATTTCGAGGGCGAAGGTCAGCCCCAAGACGGGGCTAGCAGCCAGCCCCAATACGGGGCGGGGTCGAAGGATACCCAGCCCCAATACGGGGCGGGGAGTCCGCCCCAATACGGGGCGGGGAGTCCGCCCCATATAGGGGCGACAAACACCGGTAATATAACACCGGTAAATGAACACCGGAAATTTTCCCCCCTACCCCCAACGGTGGAGCGGGAGGGCGAAGATTTGCCTTCCGGTAAAATGAAAGCGTCAGCATCCGGGATTGAGCCTGAGGCATTCGGGCGCTTTCAGGCGGCCTGGAGGTGGGGAGAGGGTGAGAGCCTCAGGGCAGCGCGGTCGGCGTTCCACCGGCTAAGCGAGAGCGAACGCGAGAGCGCCATCCAAGGCGTTCCAGCCTTCGTAAACGCGATGGCGGGCCGGCAACACCCGCCGCACGCGAGCACCTATCTCGCCGAGCGGAAGTGGGCCTTCCAAGCTCGAAACGCGTCGACTGCATCGGCGTGTGCCAGACCAATTGGCAGTTTCAAGGGCGGCGTCGGGGCGCTGCTCGCGGATTCCTACTTCGGCCCCTGCGGCGGCGCGCCTGGTGCGGATGGAAATATAATCGATCTCGAAGCCGTCAGGCCGAAATCCGCGAAGCCAGCCGGCGCTTTGTCGGTCCCGCCGCTCGATCGTGATCGGCGCGTCGTCCTTCACCCGAGTTCTGAGCAACTCGCGGCCTGGCACGCATACGAGCGCCGCGAGCACGGCCGCGCGCGTCTTGGCCTAACGCGCCCGGCCGAATGGCCGCCGGGTGTCGGGTTTGCGGAGCGCGCCGATCGATCGGCGCGGGCTGCGACGATTGCAAGTTCCTTCCAATGAACGATCGAGCGGGGACCAAGATGAGCAAGCGAGGTCAGCTTCTAAGCGGCACGTCGCGGTCGGCGATGCTCAAAGCCGAGACGTTGGTCACGCGCGATGACGTGCGCTCGGCGCTGTTCAAATTCGAGGCGCAAGGCTTGGTCAAGGTCGACTGGTCGGATCCCGACAAGCCGGTCGTGACCGTGCTCGACCAGGCGGCGCTCGACCGCGTGATCAACCCGGATCAAGCTCGGCGAGTGCGGCGCGCTTGCCGGCGACACGAAACCACGTCGAGGTAGCGCGATGATTGAATTAGACGCTGAGGACGCATGGCGGCGGTTTTCGGCCATTTGGCCGTATGATGCCGTTCCCTACCGACGCGCGGCCGCGGAGACGGCCTTCGCCGAGCTGACATACGCCGAGCGCGAACAGGCGATCCGATGCGCGTGCCTCTTCGTGAAAGCTTGGCGAGCCGGTGCCCGCAAAGGCTCGCCGGACGCGCGCGCGTGGATCGTGGCGAGAGGCTGGCAAGCGTTCGATCCGACTCCCACCAGCACGCCTCAAGCGGTCCAAGCAAGAGCACGATCTGCCGGGCGGCTCATGGCCGAACGCCTACCCGACGGCTCGTATAGGCTGCACCCCGACTCCCCGCAGATCCAGCGATGGCGGGATTACGAGCGGCGCATGGTCGGGCGATCGCGGCTTGGCATTCTGAGGCCGTCCGAATGGCCGCCCGACGCCGGTGTCGCGGTCGACGATGCCGTCGAAGCGAGTCGCGCGCCTGCGTGTGCCGCTGGCGAATCTCCGCGATTGTCGAACGGGCGACGGCTCGCGGGTCCTTCCACAGCTTCCTCCGCCTGCGGGCCGCCGCGTCCCGGGATTCCGGCAGTCGCAGCAGAATTCAAAGCGTGAAATTCACGTGAATTTACAAGGGTGTAATAGCGAAATGGACGAGATGATCATGTCGAAATCAGACTTCGCGGCGGCCTGCAACGTCACGCCAAGCGCCGTTGCGAACTGGATCGCCCGCGGCAAAATCGGCCGCGAGGCCTTGGTCGGTGAGGGCCGCGGCGCGCGAATCAAGTTTGATGTCGCGATGGCTCAACTCAAGGAACGCCTGGACCCAAGCCAGCGGTTCGGCCTCAATGGCATCTCGACGAAGCTCGACGACGCGCCGGCGACGCCACATGGTCATTCCCCACCACCGCCATCCGCTCGAGTTCCGGCGCAGCCCTTCGAGCCGTCGGTCGAAGACCAGATCAAGCGGGAGAAGCTCCTCCAGGCGCAGCTCGCAACTTCGCGAGCGAAGGAGCAGGACCGCCTCTCGCGCGGCGTCTACATCCTCGCCGCCGAGGCGCGCGACGCAACCACTCGCGCTGCAGCGCAGCTCGTCGCCTCTTTCGAGGGCGCCGTTCCCGATCTCGCGGCGGCGATCGCCGCCAAATGGCAACTGCCCGCCCGCGACGTGACGCATTTGCTCCGCGCTGAGTTTCGCAAGATCCGCGCGCGCGTCGGCGCAGAATTCGCCGCGCTCGGGGCTGAAGAACCGGAATTTATTGAAGACGACCACGCCGCCGCTGCGACCGATGACGATCCGGGAATGAAAAATTGAGTGGAATGTCGACAAACAAGGGCCGCAGCGCCGTTCGGGCAAAGAAATGGCCTGCGAAGCCGTCGAAGGGACTGCTCGCGAAAGCCTTACGCTCTTGGCATTGGTGCCGGGCGCATGATAGAACGAAAAAAGAACATCCCAGTCAAATCGGAACTGCTCGCCACCAGAGCCGGTATGTGGCTATTCTGCCCGCCTGGTCTGCTGGGGGCGACAATGGCGTTCGAGAATCTGGTCGTGCAGCGCGTTGTGCTGCACGAGGTCTTCAAACGTCGTCACGATGGAAATCTCGTCGCGCCTCGCCACGGCAGTCAGCTTGTGGCGATGCCCGCCGACGCCTTGGATTCGTTCAATGAGCGTGTAATCGATGCCATGGGGGACAACTCGCAAAGCATGGAGCTCGAGATCGCCGAATTTGGACCGGAGAGCGCCGTTGCTCTCGCAGCATCCTTGGTCGGAAAGCACGATCAGGCTTTCATCACCGACTCGGCGAAGTTCGCCGACAAGCTCGCTAGTGCACAGCAAGCCAAGAACCTCCCGGGCGGCTTCGTAGTGGTATTCACGGGTAACGTTGGCTCCAACTCTCGGCCGTTCGTCGCCGTTATCAAGGCGGAAAAGCAAAGCGGCTTCCGCGAGCGCGGAACGGCGCTTCAATATCTCACTGACTTGTTTCTGACCCCCGCTTCGAAGCTCTATAAAATCGGCTTTTTTACGCAGACGCATGCTGGACGGACTTTGCCCGATGGATGGGCTGCGCATGTCTACGACAGCCACATGACAACGCGGAACCGTGAAGGTGCCGCAAAGTACTTCTACGGCACTTTTCTTGGATGCAGCCTGCCTGAAAACAGTGCATATCTTACTCGCGCCTTCTTCGAACATACACGTGCGTTCATCCGCGATTTGCCAATGGAACCGGAGAAGAAAGATGACCTCCTCACGTCGCTTTACACTTACCTGAAAGTTGACCAGACGCCGACGCTCCAGGTTAACAGTTTCTCAACTGCTTACCTGCCTACTGACAAGCAGGACGACTACACCAATTACATGCGGAGGAAGTCCTTCCCGCTGACGGCAGTACAAAAGGATATTGGAGACATCAGCAGTCGGCTCCGCAAACGCCGCGTTCGTTTCTCTGGAAGCATCGAACTGAGCGCTCCTCCCGAATCCTTCAAGGACCTCATCACGATGGAAACCGTGGCCGCGGATGGTGCCGGACGGGGACAACCAGCTGAGTGGACACGTATCACCATTAAAGACCGCATCCGTGCGCAAGAATGACAGAAGAAGAGTTCCTTGAGCGTTGGAGTAAAGAGCGTCCTATCGTAGAGGCGTGGGGGAAATTCGTTGCGCAAAAGTTGATGGAAAGCATCTCACCGCTCGTTGCACCCCTATCAGCCGACATCTTCATTCGGATGCCAGCGATCCCGCGCGTTAAGGGCGATGGATCGATGCTCACTAAAGCCTTTTATCGCGACAAAGGTTACACGGATCCGCTCGAAGAAATAACGGACAAAGTCGGAGTGCGGTTCATCGTTCTATTAGCAAAAGAAATCGCGATCGTTTGCCGCGCGATCGAGGAGTGCAAGGAGTGGGAGCCGTCGAAAGATCGTGACTATGAAGAAGAGCGTCAAAACGCTCCGTATGAGTTCCGGTATCAGTCGGTGCATTACATCGTGCGCTGCAACAGCGACATGACGGTGGGCGAGCTGACCATTCCCCGGGGAATTCCTTGCGAGATCCAAGTGCGCACACTGCTCCAGCACGCGCACAGCGAACTGACGCATGACACGATTTACAAGCCGAGTGTAATCCAGACGCCGGAGATGCACCGGGCTGCGGCGAAGAGCATGGCGCTTATTGAGGCGACCGGCGACTATTTCGCTGAGTTGATGGACCTGATTACAAGAAGCGTCGCCCCGGCAAAAGAACTGTCGAGGCAGATGGACCAACTATATCGGGAATTGATTGGTCGCTCGCCCGATGCAACGAAGGCGGAAGCTTTACTGAACGACGCGTTCGGCGAGTTCGCTGGCGAGAAGCCTGTGGATGCGGTACGCGAACTCTTTCTCCAAAAGGAATTTATTGTTGGGCGTATCAAAGATCGCGCCGTGTCGAAGCTTCTATTTCGTCAGCCAAGCATTTTGCTTGCATACGTAGCCGTGTCGAACCGCCCGCACGATGCGCAAGAAGCTTGGCCTCTCACCCGCGCTGAATTGAAGCCAATCTACACGGATTTAGGGTTGTCGGTCCCTATTAGCTAAGACAAGCTCGGGCGTTAGCAAAGACATTGTCGCCTGCGCCCTTGGCGGTCAACCCGCCGGCAGTTCCGGCTCGCGTCTCGGAGTGAAAGTCTTGCGCTCTAGCGCGGCGCGGCTCTCGCGAAAACGGTTCAGCGTGTCACTTGCGCTTCGTTTTCTTTCTCAGCCGCACGCCTGGCCCGCCGCCGTTTTCGTCAATGAATTCGACGCCAGCCGATTCGAGAACGCTGCGAATGGCGGAAACGGTGCGCTCCTTTAATTTTTCACCGGCCTCAAGGCGTGAGACCGTTGCTGGCGCAACCTGCGCTTTTTCCGCGAGTTCTCGCACCCCAAGCCCCAGCGCTACCCGCGCCATCTTGCATTGGACAGCCAGCATTTAGCACACCGTTCTAAATTTAGATTGACGTTATTATAACACGGCGCTAAAAATAGAGCGCCGTTATAAAAACATATCAGACGAACGCGGCCGAGGCCATCGTTTCGGCAAACGCCACAGGCTTATCCAAAGGAGGTCGCATGACCGCTCAATCACAAACATCTCGCCGCGCCGTCGTCGCAGGCCTCGCCGCAGCGCCTGTCGCTGGGCTTCCCGCCCTCGCCACCGCGAGCAGCTCGGCCGTCGACGATCCGATCTTCGCGGCGATCGATCGCCACAAGGCTGCGCATCAAGCCCTTAATCGCATATGCGGTCTTACGGACGAGATCCTCGCAGAAGAAGAAGGCCGCGAGGTGACCGACGCCGACTGGGTGGTGCACGACGCCGCTAGCGCCGCCGAAATCGAGGCGCTTGAAACGCTGATTGAGACCGCGCCTACGTCCAAAGCGGGCGCGCGCGCCGCAATCGAATGGCTGGTTCGTTATGACCGCGGCGGCGAGGATGCGCGCCTCGGAGAGTTTGCCATGACCCTGCTGAGGTCACCGGTTCTCGCTGATGTGGAGGCGCGGTCATGAGCGCCAAAACTCACGACGCTACTCGCCGCGCTGTCATTGCCGGCCTCGCCGCTGCGCCAGTTGCGGGGCTCCCCGCGCTCGCTGACGCCGCTGTCTCAACACCGCTCATTGAAGCTATGCAGCGCCAGGCGTCAGCGTGGGCCGACTGGATGAACGCCGGCGACGACTTCGCCATGGACGCCGCCAACGGTCCAGCCGACAGCGCCTTGTGGGAATTGGCGGAAACGCCTTGCGCGACCGACGCGGATTTTTTTGCGAAGATTCGGCAGATGCTCGCCTGCCATGACAGCCTGCATGGGGAGGACGCCGACGCGACAGAATGCCCTGCAATTCTGGCCGCTATTCGCTTGCACTTGGGTTGAATGAGTCGCGGTCATGACCAACGAAACTGAGGACAGCGGCACGGGTCGATCCGATTGTTATCGCGATCCCCGCCAGATCCCTTGAGGAAAATCTCCGAGAGGCGATGGAGCTTTCGCGCGCGCTCTGGATGCTGATGACGGGACTCACCAGCAACTACCCTTACCCTCTTGGAAAACAGGACATAGAGGCGGTCTGCCTCCTTGCGCAGGAGGTCCGAGACCGAACCGAAACGGCGAACCATCAGTATCAGGAGGAGTAGCAATCATGACCGCGACCGCCAACGCCACCAAACTTCTGATCATGGCGCGCATCTGCCGCGTTAGCATGGCGTTGTGTTTCATGCGAGGCGCGCGAGCGCTCGGTGAGCTGTCTGAACGGCTCTTGCCAGCCGATTTGCGCCGCGAGCTGTGAGCGCTTATCATCTACGCAAGCTGACGGTCCCTCATGCCGTCGCAAGAGAACGCCCCGACCGTGGATGTAACGGCGGGGCTTTTTCATCGGCTCAGCTTCGCTTCACAGTGAAACGTCGAGTGGGACCAGATGAGACGTCGCGTGCACACGAATGGGCGCATGACGCTCAAACACAAGCCCGGCCCTAAGCCGCAGAGCGTTGCGCAGGACGACCCGCGCGACCGAGACTTCCTGATTTTTTTACACGCGCTCCATCGATATCCAACCCTCAAGGATATTTTTAGCAAGCTCCAAGGTGGGCCATCTAAACGAGCATTCGCGAAGGCAGCCATTGCTGTCGTCGACGGATATGTCGAACTGATCCGAATCGACGACGTGCTTCGCTTGGAGGTTCATTCGGCTGCGCGCGCGTCCGGCAAGATATCTACCGTTGAGCAACTCGACGCGACTGCCGACCTCCTTCTGAGGAAGCATAGAGCGATAACGCGTGATCGGACGCAGCGCGACTTTCTCGACAAATATGCCGACGCGCTGTTTCTCGCGGCGACGCCAAAACGAGGTGCGCTACCTCGGCGTCCTATCGTTGCGACTCCTGCCGGGTTGTTCGGCGCCGACGTCAAAGCAACAAAGCGCGTGACGAAGGCCGCGGAGAAGGCGCGCATTAGTGGCGAGCCTGCGTGGGTAACCGCCGCACGCCTCGCCGCGCTCGCCCAAGATGACGGCGCGCGTGAAAGCAGACGTATCGCGCTACGCACACGCGACGACCTGAAGGCGATTGGCTTCCCTATCGACGAAGTTTTGATGCGGCTAGATTTGTTGCAACACTATGAAGTTAAAGAAAAAAGCCCATGCTAATTGATACGGGCTGTGGCTATTGCGAACTGCACGCAAAGGTTAGAAATAGGAGGCTATCCCGCGTCGTGGCGCGATAACGAGGATAGCGAATGCAAGCTCAAAACGCCGGCCTGAAGGTATCCCTCCTCACTTCCAAGGAAGTAGCAGCGCGCTTGCGCGTCTCGCCGCAAACGCTGGCCAAATGGCGCGTCAATGGCGAAGGACCCACCTTCTTAAAGGTCGGGTTCCGGGTCTTTTACGACGAAGCAGTCGTCGCAGATTGGCTTGCGAAGCGCGAACGGTGCTCCACCTCCCATGTTGAGGCTGCGTAGCGATGGCCGCTGCGCGCGCAACAATCACGCCTGAGCATCGTGCGCTCATCTCAACGCGCACGCGCGAGGCAATGGCCTCGCCAGAAGTGCGACGGCGGATTTCAGAAGCGACGAAGCGTGGAATGGCTGCGCGCGCAGCCAGCGAGCGCGCGCAACTTTATGCGTTGCGCGACGCGTGGAAAGCCGCCGATCCCCGCGCGCGCCGGAGATTCGTCCAAGAGCTTCTGGGCGACCGACTTTGGGAGGTCGGGCCGTGACCCCAGCAGATCGCCTTCGCCAGCAGGCCGCCGAGCTGCTTCAAATCGCCGCCGCGCTCGATGCGACAATGGCCGCCGCCTCTGATAGCGGCGCGTCGGAAAGCGACGAAAACTTCCAACTCGTGTCTCTTCGAGAGGCCTCGCGCGAACTTGGGTGTTCCTACGATGCTCTCCGCATTCGCGCGGCGCGCGCCCACGCGACGGTCAGCGTCGGTTCGGCGAGTTACGTGCGACGGCACTGGCTCTCTGCGCAGATCAGAAATGTTCGGTCTGTTCGTTCGGTTGCCGAACACTCACCCGGTGAAACAGAATCGCGATGTGCTCACGAATCGTGAGCGAATGAAAAGGGGTGACGGCCAATGGAAGATCGATACCTGAAGGGCGCGCTCGATGAACGCCGGCGGATTGCCGCAATCGTGAAATCTGCGGAAGCGCACGGCCGGGCGGAGCTCGCGCTGCATCTGGCGCTCTCAAGCAATATGTCGGCTGAGCAAGCGCGGCGCGCTCTTGACGCCGCGCCGATCGGCCAGTCGCAGTTCGAAGTCGATTATGAGGCTGGCGCCGCGGAAGCGCGGCGTATCCTTGGAAAGTGAGAAGCCATGTCACTTATAAGCAACTTTTTTCACGCTCGCGGCGCAGCCCCCGAAACGGACAATGACTCTGACGATGGAGCGCTCCGTCGCGCTATCCGCAGCGCCGCATCGCTCATCCCTGGCGTCTCCAGTCACCCGCACAATGCGCCGTCGGCCTTACCGGCGCCCAGCGCCGACGATCTTCGCGCCGAGGGCGCGGCGGCAGAGCGTGCGCGAATTTGCGAGATTATGGAGAGCGAGCCGGCGCGCGATCGCATGAAGATGGCATCACGATTCGCGTTGAATACTTCACTCAGCGCATCCGAGGCGATTTCTTTGCTTGCGGCGTCCGCCGCCGAGACCGGCCTTCTCGCCGAAATGAGGATGATCAAGCAGCCCGCGCTTGGCGCTGACGGCGGGCCGAACCCGTCGCAGATGAGCGATTACGAAAAGGGCGCGGCCGAGGCCAAGCGCCTGTTCGGCATCAAGTAACCACGGCGTCTCGGCGCTCGCGAAAAGGGATAGTCAAATGACCATCTACAATACTTTCGATCCGACGTCGCTTTTCGCGGAAGGCGACGATTTCCTTCACCGCTCGATTGTCGTGAAGTCCGGCGCCGCCTATGTGCGCGGCGCGCTCATGGGCCGCGTCGCCGTTGGCGCAGCGTCATCGGCCGCGAAAAATCCGCAGCCGGACGGCGAGGAGCCGCCGCCCGCGAAAAAGAAAGAAGCGGCATGAATTTCGCGCGCGAAGAGCTTGTCGGGCGGCTGTTCAACACGCCCTTGGCGCTCGACGCCGGCAAGGCGGCGGCGATCGTAGAAGCGCTTGGCCCGCGCCTGCTCGGCGAAGACAAGGTGATCGTCGTCAATGCCGAGTCCGTCGACCATAAGGCCTTCGCCAACGGCCGCCCATCTGCCGGGCGGCTCGGCGATCGCACCGGCCGCAGCTATGACCGCGACCGTGCGCCGGTTTACGACATGGTCGGCAATGTGGCGGTGATTCCGATCGAAGGCTCGCTGGTCCACAAGGGCAATTATGTCGGCGCGTCTTCGGGGCGCACCTCTTATCAGGGCCTGCAGGCGCAGATCATTCGCGCCGCACGCGATCCGCAAGTCGTCGGCGCGGTCTTCGAGGTCGATAGTTTCGGCGGCGAAGTTGCGGGATTGTTCGAAACTGCGGCGATGATCGCCGATCTATCGAAGATCAAGCCGACATTGTCGATTCTGACGGATCATGCGCTTTCCGCCGGCTATGCGCTGGCGAGCGCAGCGCGGCAGATCGTCATGCCGGCGCATGGCTCCATCGGCTCGATTGGCGCGATCGCGCTGCACGCCGATATGTCCGGCGCGCTGGAAAAGAAGGGCGTCAAGGTCACGGTCCTGCGCGCAGGCAAGCGCAAGGCCGAATCCAACCCTTACGAATCCCTGTCGGACGAAGCGGCGGCGTCGGAACTCGCCGCGCTTGAACGCATTCGCGTTTCCTTCGCTGCAGCCGTCGGTCGTCACCGCGGCGCGCGGTTCAACGCCGACCAGGCGATGGCGACGGAAGCCGCTTCATTCGACGGCGCGGACGCCGTCGCCCTCGGCCTCGCCGATGCCGTCGGACACGCCAATAGCGCGTTCGATCAATTTGTCCGCGAACTGGCCAGATAGGCCGCAACAAAGGAATCCACACGATGAACGATTCTTCGATCCTGTCGGCCGTTCGCGCCGCCGCGTCGCCGCTTCTTGTCGAGCCTGGCGTAATGACCGGCGTCGTCGCGCAAAAAGACCATGACGCAGCGCTCGTCAGCGCTCGCGCTGATGGCCTCGCGGCCGGAAAGGCCGAGGGCGAATCCGCCGGCGCAATCGCCGAGCGCACGCGCATCGCCGCCATTTTTCTCGACAGCGAGGAAGCGAAAGGGCGCGATAAGCAGGCGCGTTATTTCGCATTCAAGACATCGATGACGCCAGACGAAGCGCGCGCAGCGCTGTCGGAAGCGCCTGTCGCGGAAGCGCCGAAAGCGCCAACGCTGCTCGATGAAATGAAAATGATCAAGCAGCCCGCGCTTGGCGCTGACGGCGGGCCGAACCCGTCGCAGATGAGCGATTACGAAAAGGGCGCGGCCGAGGCCAAGCGCCTGTTCGGCATCAAGTAACCTCGGCGCGAGCTCTTGTCGCGCACCCTCCAGCCACACATGGGAGTCATGAAAATGCTTACTGACGAAGAAGAAATCAAATTGGCTGAAATATTTCCGAAATTTCTGGGCCGCTTGGAGACGGTAAAAAAAACGTTCGAAAGCTGGTGCCGCGCTGTCGACGCCGACGACGCCAAGCTGGCAGTGTGCCTGGGAACTCAGGCCACCAATGAGTGCTCATTGCTTATCCAGAGCGTTGACGATGCGAAGTGGTGGATCGCCGACATCGGCAATTATTTACCGGCTCGAGTTGCAAACAGTGAGTTTATGGCGCAGCGCGCGGCTCGCCGTGCCGCCGCCGCGGCTGACTCCGAGAAGATTGGTTAGTTAAGGATCGCGGCGACCGGCTATCTGTCGGCACGCAGCGCGGCGGGGCCGCTGTCGGTCATCGGCGGCCCCGCCATCTGCCAATACATAACAGAGATACTTTGCGATGACGCCGCTGCACACCCTTGAGGAAGTCGCCGCACATTTTAAGATGACCGAGCGCGCCCTGGTTGAGCATGCGCGCAAATTCGGAATTGGCGTTAAGCTAGGGAAGTCGTGGCGCTTCACTGACAATGACGTCGCCGCGCTCATAGAGGCGGGACGATGCTCAAACTCTACAGGCGGCGACGCGACAAGAATTGGCGCATTCGCGGAACCCTCTTCGGACACAAGCTTGAAGAGAGCACGGAAACTGCTGACAGGCTCCAAGCCGAAATCTTGCTCAACGCCCGCGTCGCGCAAATCACGCGCCATCACGTCCAAGGCGCCGTGCTCGGTCGTCGCGCTGCGCCAACATTCGCGGGGGCCGTCGTGAAGTATGTCGAGAATGGCGGCGAGCGCCGATTCCTCGCGGCGCTGCTCGAGCTATTCGGCGCGCGGCCGATCGACGAAATACTGCAGGACGACCTAGACGACGCAGCGCGCCGGCTCCTGCCTGGCCGCGCGCCGGCGACGCTCAATCGGCAAATCTATGCGCCGATGAGCGCGGTCCTGAAAGCCGCCGGGGTTCATACAAAGATCAGGCGGAGGAAAGAGGCGGAGCGCGCGCCGCGCTGGCTCTCGGCCTCGGAGGCGAAACGCCTCGTCGACGCGTGCAACCCGTCGCTGCGGCCTCTCGTAATTTTCCTGCTCTACACCGGCGCCCGCGTCGGCGAGGCTCTCTGGCTCGACTGGGCCTGCGTCGACCTGACGCGCGGCCATGTCGCCTTCCCGAGGACGAAGAACGGCGAGCCGCGCGGATTGCCGTTGCATCGGGAAGCCATCGCCGCGCTGGCGAGCCTGCCGCATCGCTCCGGCGAGATCTTCAGGCGGCCTGACGGCCTTCCCTATGTGCGCCCGAGCGAAGACGACGACGCCGACACATCGGCCGGGCGGCGCATCGCGAACGCCTTTAAGGGTGCATGCCGTCGCGCGGGGATTGTGAATTTTCGCCCTCATGATTGCCGGCACACCTGGGCGACATGGCACTACCAGACACACCGCGATTTGCTCGCGCTTAAGGACGCGGGCGGTTGGAAGTCTGAGCGCATGGTCGCCCGTTACGCTCACGTCAACCGAGAGCACTTACGGGCGGAGATCGAGGCGCTTCCTCGGCTCGAAAATGGGTGAAATGTGGGTGACGCGTTTTGCGTGAGGCTTCAAACGGAATGAAATGAGAGACTTAGATCATGTCGGACACTGCCTTGGTAAGGGAGAGGTCGAGAGTTCAATCCTCTCTTGCAGCACCATTTTCATATTACTTTGGGCAGGGGTAGAGTCGCCCCATGGCGGCCTCCAAAGTTACCAATAGTCGTTCCACGACGGAAAAGTCGTCGTCTACCAACTGGAAAATCGGCCTAAGAAGCTCTGGCTCTGCCGGCTCAAGGTGCAAAATTTGATGGCGCCATTTCAAAAAGGGTCGCGAACTGGCTGGACTGATGAAGGATTGTCGTCTCCTTGGGAGCCTTCCTCTTCGCGTTCGTCCTCCGCCAGTCGAAAAACTTGGCGATCTCCTTGGCAGTGACGTCGGTGAATTTGTCTTGGTGAATTACGGAACTGCTAGGTCTTGAGAAAGGCGAGGATGGAGAGATTTCTTTTCGTCGGCTCTCCCTTGGCCCGCGCGAAGGTCTCGAAATCCTCGACCAATTTGGCGAGTTCGGACCTGTGATGGTTTCCCATACAGACTACGGCATAGTTGTCGCACGTCCGGGCATACCATTAGGATTCTAGATATTACGCACCCCCGCACCTCATTGGAGGTAAACGTTGTCTGGCGTTGGCTATCAAACCCCTCCACAACACAGAGTTCCTCCGGAACATAACCCACGAGTTGTGTGGTTTATCCGCAATGTTGTGGCACCAATTGGATTCATCGCAGCACTTATCTGGCTCACATACTCTGTAGTGGGCCTCTACGAGCGGTACACAATTTCTCAGGCTGCGGTCGTTCGTGCGGATCAAGAGAGAAAAGCGACAGCTGTCGCCGTGCTGCGGAATTTCATTACGACAGTTATCAGAGACGTGCCTCGCTCATATCTAAACCGTGACCTCGCCGACGCGGAGCTCGGCCAGCAAGCAATCCAGGGCTACGCGAAGTTCATCGAAGGGCTTGCGGGCCCGCCGCCTCCTCCGCCGCCACCGCCGAGCCCAGAATGGAAGTTGAAGGGCTGCAAGCTTGAGCCCGTGACGAGGAGCATTCGCGTCGGGAGAGGCGAAGTTTCCTTAGGCGACATCAATGTGTGCGGGGTTGGTGCGACGGCCGTAGCGGTTGCCGTGTGTATCGGCGTCACGCTAAAGAAATGCCCTAACGATCAAGATATGCGGTGTGTTGAGGATGTGTTGAAGCTTAAATGCGTTTATTTTTAAACGCTATCAATCGGAAGCTTTCCACGCTTGACCTTAATCCGCCTCTTCTCGTTCTGCCGGTCACGTCCTGGTGTGCGCATCGACCATCAGTTCAATCCGACGCGCCGACGTTGTAACAGTCACCACCCGTAAATGCTTACGCTGAATTGTTTTTCGTAATGCCCTTACTTCCTAGCCACGTCAATTGGTCGCGAGCTTGTGCATGCAGTACGTGCGTCGCGGTCGCCTTCGTCCTACGATCTCTTCGGCATTGTATTTTTCCGCACTGACATCCGTCCACGATCTATCTCGACCAGGAAATGGGCGGACGGTCGCTGCCGGTCGCAAACAAGAGCTATTAGCGACCAGCCGACCACGCTTTATTAAGTTGTCGATGTCCTCAAAATTCCACGAACGACGCGGTGCCGGAAAGCTTGTGCGATGTGTAGAAATCGTCCTGGCCATGAGGCGGGCCAATGATTGAGAAGCGGCGTAGTGTCGTCACCCCAATCGTCGAGATGTGCACTGTTTCAAACAGGCGGAGATTGATGCGTGGGATGAAAAGCGTGAAATCAGTAGAACCGGAATCAGGGGTGAGCACGATCGTCACGGTAACGAGGGCGCCAATCTCTGTCTCCGCGACACGAATCGCGTCGCCACTAAAGACTCTGCTGAGTTGTGTGTCATGATAACTGAACTGCGGCTTCCCCGTGAAGCCAGAGGTCGAGTAGCTAACGATGATTCCTTCGCCATGGAGCTGAAAAAAAATTTGGCTTGTTGACGACGGGAAGGGCTTTGGCCATCACGAAAACTCCTCAATAAATATCATTGCGCCCCAGAAGCGCCGCTTAAAATGTTTCCATGCGTCGATAAAAAGGAGCGGCGGCACAACTTATAGCGGGCCTTTGGTTCCATCGCGTCGTCAAATTGGATGAGCAATGAGCTAACTGAGGGCCTAGCAATTCGTAGGGGGCGCGGAAAATTGCAGCACCCTTCATCTCAATGTTTTATCTGATCAATTCGACGCGACGCGAGCGGGCGCCGGAGCGGTCCTCGTCTCTTCCACGCAGGTAAAGCCCGCCAGACAAATCCGGCAGGCTTTTCGATATGTCGAGCGGATGGATGGCGACGCGAGGCGCGCCGCGCCGGAGACCTTAAGAGAGGATCGAGTTCAAACGAGAGAAGGCCTTCGAACTATAGTCGCTATAGGGCAGGGTTTCGAAGAAGGCCTCAACGCCTTTGGGGTTCTGGCCCCAGGCGATCAGGAAGCCCGCCACGGCCAAAAGCAGCAGGGATAGCAAGGCCGACGAGAGGCCGGCGAGAACCCCAACCGCCAGAACGACTCCAATCTTGGTCCTGTTGCTCATCGCCATTGCTACGTCTCCTGATTGCGCCTCGTCTACACTCACCTAGATTAACATGGTTAATGATCAATTAGCGCGCGGCCAAACCGCGACTGTATCAGCGCGTCGGCGCCAGCGTCCGCATGGGCATGCGCCAGCGTTCCGGCGTTCATCCGGCGACCGATAGGCGCGCAGGCGGCCGCCCGTTGATCTGCACGGCTTCGAGACGCCTCAGAGTCGATGGCGCAATGCGAATAGCCACAGCCCGCCGCAGCGGCGATCTTGATCCCGAATTTTTTGATTTGACGCGCGTTAAGCCGGGGCGACAAAAATCCGGTCCTGAACCCGCGACTCGCCGCGACCGTGCGTCTTCAGCCGGAGTAATAGCCGATGATCGCAGCGCCGAGGAAGAAACCGATCGCTCCCAAAATCATCAGTCTCGTGAAGCCTTCCGGCATGAACTCTCTCCAGGCAGCGCCGCTTGTCTCAAATTAGCGGTTTGGCCTCCAAGATCAAGAAGCGCGAATATGCGAGAAATGCGTCGATGGCGAGTGCGCCAAAGATAAACCGCAGGCGGTGCGCCTGCGGTTCCAAAAATTGAGCGCGCTCAGTAGTTGTAAAAAGCGACGCAGACGCGGTTGCCGTAATAATCCCAGCCCCAGCGCGCACAGCGTTGCGGGGGGGCGGTGGCCGCGCCGACGATGGCGCCGCCGGCCGCGCCGATCGCGGCGCCGGCGAGCGTGCCGCCCGCGCGTCCGCCCGAAGCAAGCGCGCCGATGCCTGCGCCGCCAAGTCCGCCGATCACGGCGCCGCCCGCCGCGCGTTCACCGGGCGTGTTGCACGCCGTAAGCGACGCGGCCGCCGCCAGCGCGGTCGTCAGCAGCAGAACTTTCTTCATGCGTTTCTCCTAGGGTGACGCTGGATCGTCCGCATCCAGGCGAAGCGGCGCCGAACCAGTCCGGTCGTTTGCGCGCCGCGAGAGTCTTTACGCCGCCGCGGCCGACGGGCCACTGGGCAAGCCGCATGCCGCGTTGGCGGGCAGAGTTTAATAACAGCCGTCTGCGATGGCTGTCGCAAAAATACAACATCGTGCGACATTCCCACGTCCGCGGTTTAAGAAAAGCCCCAAGCGCGACGAGTTTTCGCCATGAATGGGGGCGCACGGCGCCCTTGGGGTCGGGCCATAAATTTGCTAGCAGCCACTGTCGTTTGCTTTGAAGGACATCGCACTCATGGATGCAGTCGCATGCGCCGAGGAATTCCGCCGCCGTCTCGACGCCGCCGCGGACGCCGCCGAATCTGCGCTTGACGCGCTGCTCGCGCCTGCGCCGCTTGCCGGCGAGAGCGCCCGTCCCGCGCGCCTTCTCGAAGCGATGCGCTATTCTTCGCTCGGCGGCGGCAAGCGGCTGCGGCCCTTTCTCGTCATCGAATCCGCGCGTCTCTTTGGCGTCGTCGGCGAAGCGGCGCTGCGCACAGCCTGCGCGCTTGAAATGATTCATTGCTATTCGCTCGCGCATGACGATCTACCGGCGATGGACGACGACGATCTGCGCCGCGGCCGGCCGACGACTCATAAGGCCTTCGACGAGGCGACGGCGATCCTCGCGGGCGATGGGCTCTTGACCTACGCGTTCGACGTCGTCGCCGATCCGAAGACGCATCAAGACGCCGGCGTGCGCGCGGCGCTGGTGCTCGCTTTGGCGCGTGCGGCGGGGCTTGGCGGCATGGTCGGCGGACAGGCGCTCGACCTTGCCGCCGAAACGGCGGCGACGCCGCTCACGCTTGACGAAACCTTGCAGATGCAGGCGATGAAGACGGGCGCTCTGTTACGCTTCGCGGTCGACGCTGGAGGCATTCTCGGCGCCGCTTCCTCGTCGCAGGCGCATGCGCTGACGCGCTATGGCGAAGCGCTCGGCGCCGCCTTTCAAATCGCTGACGACATTCTTGACGCCGAGGGCGACAGCGCCGCGCTTGGCAAGCGCGCCGGCAAAGACGCGGAACGCGGCAAGGCGACTCTTGTCGGTCTTCTCGGTCTCGACGCCGCGCGCGCGAGACGGGACTCGCTGGTCGCGGAGGCGACGGCGGCGCTGCGCGATACAGGACTGGGGGAGGGAACTGACATTTTGGCGGAGGCCGCCCGATTCGTCGCCGCGCGGCGCAACTGAGGGATCGTGGCGATGCGCCGACAAGGACCGTTCAGGAGCTCCCGGCGCGCCTCGGCCCTTCTGGCGCCATTTCGCGTCATTCGCGCCCGCCCGCAGCTGTTTCTCAGTTTCACGTTCGGCGCGGTCGTCGGATTTCTTCTGCCGCAGGCGATGCAGCCGGTGGCGCGCGCGCTCGTCGCATGGAACGCCGTCTCGCTCTGCTATTTCGTTCTCGTCTATCTGCTCGTCGTCCGCGCCACTCACGATACGATCCGCGAACGCGCGCAGCATCTCGACGAGGGCCGCACCGTCATGCTGTTTCTCACGACCGTGATCGCCACCGCCTCTTTCGGAGCCGTCGTCGTCGAGCTTGGTTCGGTGAAGTCGATGCAAGGCTGGGAAAGGGGCGCAGCCGTCGCGCTGACCATCATCACGGTGCTGAATTCCTGGCTATTCCTGCACCTGACATTCGCCTTCCATTATGCGCATGAATTTTATTTCGAGGAGGAGCATGATCCCGACGAGCCGCCGACGGCGCGTGGCGGACTGCATTTCCCCAACACTAGGATGCCGCAATACCTCGACTTCCTGTATTTTTCCTACGTCATCGGCGTCGCCTTTCAGACGGCCGACATAGAAACCTGCTCGTCGCAGATGAGACTGATGGTTGCGACGCATGGCATCGTCGCGTTTTTCTACAACACCACGATTCTCGCGCTCATGGTGAACATCGCCAGCCAGTTGGTCTGAAGGACATATGAGCGAAGACGCGGCGGCGATCGACATCAGGACCGAAGCGGCGCGACTGCGCGCGATTTTGATCGGCTCCGTCGGCAATCTCGTCGAATGGTACGACTTTTATGTCTATTCGGCCTTCTCCCTTTATTTCGCCGATTCCTTCTTTCCCGGCGAGGACGCCATCGCGCAGATGATGTCCGCCTCCGGCGTCTTTGCGCTTGGTTTCTTGATGCGGCCGATCGGCGCCTATGTGTTCGGGCGCATCGGGGACGGCCGTGGCCGCCGCGCCGCATTGATGCTTTCTGTGCTGCTGATGTGTCTGGGCTCGCTGCTCATCGCGCTCGCGCCGACCTATGCGATGATCGGCGTCGGCGCGCCGGCGACGCTGCTCCTCGCGCGCCTCGTTCAGGGCGTCAGTCTTGGCGGCGAATATGGGTCGAGCGCGACCTATCTCGCCGAGATGGCGCATCCCGCGCGACGCGGTTTCTTTTCGAGCTTTCAATGTGTGACGATGATCGCCGGCCAATTGCTCGCGCTGAGCGTGCTGCTCATCTTGCAGAATGTCGCGCTCGACGCTCAGGCGCTGCGCGATTGGGGCTGGCGCATCCCCTTCGCCATGGGCGCGCTGCTCGCCGCCGTGGCGCTTCTCATGCGCCGCGACCTTGTCGAGACGCCCGCCTTCAAGGCGTCTCGCGCCGAACGGCGGCGCGGATCGCTCAGCGCGCTCCTCGCGCATAAGCGGGAGACGGCGACGGTCGTTGGACTGACGCTCGGCGGCACGATCGCCTTCTATGTCTATACGACCTATATGCAGAAATTCCTGAAGCTCTCCGTCGGATTGAGCGATGCGGAGACGACGTGGATTTCCGCGGGTTCGCTGCTCTTCGCGCTTTGTCTTCAACCGATCTACGGCACGATGTCGGACCGCATCGGCCGTCGGCCGATGCTCATCGCCTTCGGCGTGTTGGGAACGATTTTCACCGCGCCGCTGCTGACAGCCATTCAGACTGCGCGCGACGCATGGATCGCCTTTGCGCTCATCTGCTGCGCCTGGCTGATCGTCGCGCTCTATACGTCGATCAACGCCGTCGTGAAGGCCGAACTCTTTCCGGCGGCGATCCGCGTCACCGGCGTCGCTTTGCCCTATGCGGCGACGGTGTCGCTCTTTGGCGGCTCGGCGGAATATGTCGCGCTCTGGTTCAAGGCGCATGGCCATGAGAGCTGGTTCTTTTATTACGCCAGCGCCGCGATTTTCATCTCGCTCATCGTCTACGCGACAATGCCGGATACGAAGAAGAATTCGCGGATTGAGCGAGAAGAAAATTTAGTGTGATAATTAGATTGAAGCAGGTCGTTCAATGTGATGAAAATAAAAGAAGTGACCCGTTTGTTGGAAAAGGACGGCTGGTTCCTGGTCGCTACAAGAGGCAGCCATCGCCAGTTCAAGCATCCGACCAAGCCGGGCCGAGCAACGGTCGCCGGCAAGTTGTCGGACGATGTTTCGCCAGGAACGCTGAACAGCATTCTCAAACAGGCGGGTCTGAAGGAGGCGTGGTGATGCGTTACGCGGTCGTGATCGAAAAGGCGGGCGACAATTATTCGGCCTATGTGCCGGATTTGCCGGGCTGCATCGCGACGGGCGAGACCGTTGGGGCGGTCGAGCAGGAATTGCGTGAGGCGATCCGTTTCCACATCGAGGGGCTGGCGGCCGATGGTCTCCCTGTGCCGGCGCCCTCGGCAGTGGCTGAATATTTGGAGGCGTGACGAACTATTGTTATCGACGCATCTAAACAATTCAGACTACATTATTCCCACCAATACACATATACTAACTAGGTGATCACGCAGGTAGGCACTCGCGAGAAACGAATAGTTATTCGTGATTTGCAGGCGATCTCCGAGCTCTGTACGCTCACCTCATCGAATGGCCGGCCCTCTTTTTGCTGTCGTTGCTTAATCTCCTTAGGCAGGTATGACACTGTCCGTACCTACGAGCCGTCAGCGCATTAGCATCGCCTGCCGTTTCCTCTTAGCGGAAAATACTCATCGAGCTTGTTTCGCTCCAACTCATATTCAGCCTCCAAAAGCCGCGGTGCCTTCCAAATGTAATCGCCTGCATCACCGAAGTTGGTATGCACTTCGCTAATCAATGCCTTGCAGGCTTCACCGCACTCCATAGAAGCGCTTCCTGAAATACTCAATTATCCAAGAAGCTCCGCAGCTTCCGGCTCCTTGAGGGGTGCTTCAGCTTCCGCAGCGCCTTCGCCTCGATCTGGCGGATACGTTCGCGCGTCACCGAGAACTGCTGGCCGACTTCCTCGAGCGTATGGTCGGTGTTCATGCCGATGCCAAAGCGCATGCGCAGCACGCGTTCTTCGCGCGGCGTCAGCGAGGAGAGCACGCGCGTCGTCGTCTCGCGCAGATTCGACTGGATCGCCGCCTCGATCGGCAGCACGGCGTTCTTGTCCTCGATGAAATCGCCGAGATGCGAATCTTCCTCGTCGCCGATCGGCGTTTCGAGCGAGATCGGCTCCTTGGCGATCTTGAGAACCTTGCGCACTTTCTCGAGCGGCATGGCGAGCTTTTCGGAAAGCTCTTCGGGCGTCGGCTCGCGTCCGATCTCATGCAGCATCTGGCGAGACGTGCGCACGATCTTGTTGATCGTCTCGATCATATGCACGGGAATGCGGATCGTGCGCGCCTGGTCGGCGATCGAGCGAGTGATCGCCTGACGAATCCACCATGTCGCATAGGTCGAGAATTTATAGCCGCGGCGATATTCGAATTTATCGACGGCCTTCATCAGGCCGATGTTGCCTTCCTGGATCAGGTCGAGGAATTGCAGGCCGCGGTTGGTGTATTTCTTGGCGATGGAGATCACGAGACGCAGATTCGCCTCGACCATCTCCTTCTTGGCCTGCCGGGCTTCGCGCTCGCCCTTCTGCACCATATGCACGATCTTGCGGAACTCGGAGATTTCCAGTCCCGTCTCGGTCGCGAGCGCATGAATGTCGGTTCGCAGATCCTTGATGCGATCCTTGTCCGCGGCGACAAACTCCCGCCAGCCTTTGGAGCCGAGCTTGGCGACGCGCATGACCCATTTGGGATCGAGTTCCGAACCGTGGAACTTGTCGATGAAGTCTTCGCGCATCACGCCGTGGCTGTCGGCGAGCCGCAGGAGCTTCGTCTCATAGCCGATAAGCCGCTTGTTGATGTCGTAGAGCTGCTCGACCAGCGCCTCGATGCGGTTCTGGTTCAGCGAAAGCGATTTGACGTCCGTGACGATTTCCTTCTTGAGCGTCTTATATTTGCGCTCTTGCGCCGGCGTCAGGGTCTCGTTCTTGAGCTTGTTCTCGACGTTCTGGTCCTGGAGCCGGCGCAGCTTCTTATAGGCATCGGCGACTCGCGCGAAAGTTTCGAGGACTTTCGGCTTCAGTTCCAGTTCCATGGCCGAGAGCGACACGGAGTTTTCCATGTCGTCCTCTTCCTCGAAGGACTCCTCGGTGGGCGGGACGTCCTCCTGGAGACCGGCGGGCGGGGTGCGCGGCGCGGTCGCCGGCGCGAGGTCGGCGGCGGCGGCCGTCGGCTCAGCGGCCTTCGTCGCCTTGCCCTCGGGGCCGGCGTAGGTCGCCTCGAGATCGATGATGTCGCGCAGCAAGACCTTGCCCGCTTCCAATTCCTCGCGCCAAATGATGATCGCCTGGAAGGTCAGCGGGCTCTCGCAGAGCCCCGCGATCATCGCCTCGCGCCCGGCCTCGATGCGCTTGGCGATGGCGATTTCGCCTTCTCGCGACAGAAGTTCGACCGAGCCCATCTCGCGCAGATACATGCGCACGGGGTCGTCGGTGCGATCGGCGGGCTCCGACGTTCGCGTCGCCACCGCGGTCGCGCGCGGGCTCTCGACGAGTTCGCCACCTTCAGGTTCTTCTTCCTCGGGGCTCGGTTCTTCAGCCTCGGCGTCTTCCGGATCGTCGCCTTCAGAGACGGTGATGCCCATCTCCGAGAGCATCGCATAGACGTCCTCGATCTGATCCGATGACACTTCCTCGGACGGCAGCACCGCGTTCAGCTCGGCATAGGTGACGAAGCCGCGTTTTTTCGCGAGCTTGATCATCCGCTTGACGGCGGCGTCGTTGAGATCGAGAAGCGGGCCGTCGGAAGCCTCCGGCGCCGCTACGGTTTCGTTCTCGACCTTATTTTCGTCTTTCTTCGCCATCCACAAACTCCAAACGCCTCGCCCCGGATCGGCTTCCCGAACCAGGCAAGGCGCAAGTTTTATAAAAAATAGGCCGGAGAGACCGGCCCTCCCCAAGCCAAGGCGCGGCAAGCGGACAAAAGTCCGACCGACCGCGGAAAAACTTCGCCCCGCCCCCTAGCGACGCGCTCTTCATCCCCTCTTCGCTTGGCGCAAAACCATGCGAATTCACAAGTTGCGCGAGGGCCGGCCGGAAAGGGATCCATATCCTTCCACCGCTGCTTCTGCGCCGTCCAGCGCCGACAACTGGGTCTGAATATCCTTCAGCCGCGCATTGTCCCGCTCATTCGGATTGTCGGCGAGCAGAGCTTGCACCGCGCGCAACTCTCTATTTAACGCCAATGATCTGCGATGCAAGGCGAAAGCCTGTCGCAGGCTCTCGCCGGCGTCCGCGGCCGCAGCCTCGGGGCGCACGCTCCACAGCGTCGCATGGGCGGCCATCGCCTCGAGCCGGGCGACCGTGCGTCCCAGTCCAAGCGACTCCAAGAAAGGGTGAAGCTCAAGTTTGTCGCCCGCGCTGTTCTCCACGAATCGCAAAAGCGCGTCGCGCAAGTCGCGCGCGTCGGCCGACTCAAGATCAAGGGTCGCGAGATCCTCCGCACGGGAGTCGATGAGATCTGGATGATTCATCAAAATCAGGAGGATGAGCGCCTCGCGCGGCGCAATCGCGGACTTGACGCCGCGAAACAGCGGCGAATTCGCCAGCCCCGGACCGATGGTCATCGGGCCCTCGTCAAATGGCCGCCGGCGACCGCTCGCGCCGCGCCGCGCGGCGTCTGAGCGTCGAAACTGGGGGCGTCGGTCGCGGCTGAAGAGGCGGTCCAGCCGCTGCGCCAGCTCCTGGAGGTAATGACGTCGCAGGTCGTCATCGCCGATCTGGCCGACGATCTCGCGCAGCCGGCGCTCGAGCGCAGCGCGGCGCTCGGGCGTATCCAGCGTCGCCGCGTCGGTCTCGCGCATCCACAGGAGATCGACGAGCGGCAGCGGCTGATTCAGAGCTCTCGCCAGCGCCTCGGGGCCGCTTGAGCGCAGCAGTTCGTCGGGATCCTGGCCGTCCGGCAGGAGCACGAATCGCAGCGAGCGCCCGGGGCCAATCAGCGGCAGCGCCGTGTCGACCGCCCGAAAGGCCGCCTTCAATCCGGCCTTGTCGCCATCGAAGCAGAGGATCGGTTCCTCGGCCAGCCGCCAGAGCAGGGCGCATTGTTCGGGCGTCAGCGCCGTGCCGAGCGGCGCGACCGCGTTGGGAAAGCCCGCGGCGGCCAGCGCAATGACGTCGACATAGCCCTCGACGGCGATCACCGCGCCGGTCTCATGCGCGGACTTGCGGGCGTTATGCAGATTGTAGAGCGTCGCGCCCTTGTGAAAGAGCGGCGTCTCGGGGGAATTGAGATATTTCGCCTGCGCGTCAGCCTCCAGGGCGCGTCCGCCAAAGGCGATGACCCGCCCAGCGCGGTCGCAGATCGGAAACATCACCCGATTGCGGAACCGATCGTAGGGAACGGCGATGTCCTCGCCATGGACGAGCAGGCCCGCCTCGATCATCGTTTCGACGCTCGCGCCCTTGGCTGCGAGATGATCGCGTAGCGCGTGGCGCTCGGGCGGCGCAAAACCCAGTCGGAATTTTTCGCGCGCGCCCAGGGAAATCTGTCGGCGGTCGAGATAGGCGCGCGCGTCGCGTCCCGCGGCCCCGGCGAGCTGCCTTTCGAAAAAGTCCGCCGCCGCCTCCAGCGCCTCGCCAAGCGTCGCCCGTCGTCGATCCTGCTCCTGCTGTTCTTTGGTCTCGACGGGCAGGGGCAGGCCGGCGAGGGCCGCCAGTCTCTCCACCGCCTCAGGAAACGAGAGCCCCTCCGTCTCCATGACGAAATCGAAGATGTTGCCGTTCTTCCCGGCAGAGAAGTCGAACCAGCGCATCTTCTGGTCGTTGACGTAAAAGGAGGGGGTCTTCTCGGCGTTGAAGGGCGACAGGCCACGCCACTCCCTGCCTTCTTTCCTGAGCTTCACCTTTTGGCGCACGACCTCGGAGACGGGCAGGCGCGCCCGTATCTCTTCGAGGAAGGAAGGTGAGAAGCGCATTGACTGTCCCTAGCACCCCTTTGCGGCAGGGAGCGGATTGGCCGCCGGCGAATCAACCAGTGGCCTCGCCGATTTCGAGCCTTGCCCGGGGCGTCGCCGAGAAAGATTCGTAAGGCGGCGTCTCCGCCGTCGTCAGTTCCGTAGGTGAGCCAAGCATTTTGGTCGACGCCGCGGAAGCGTCAACAATTTGTCGAAAGCGTTTGCCGATTTGCCACAGAGGACGCGCTCTAGCTCGAGTGATGGGTGTGATTTCCTGTCCGATGACGATCGACGTGGGGCGCTTCGCCCTGCGCGACATCCGCCGGCACGACCACGAGCTCGCCGTAGCGAACGCCGCGTTCGCCGATCACGTGCCCGGCGAAGTGCTCGACGTCCGACTTCTGGCCCTTAAGCAGCGACACTTCGAGGCAGGTCGCTTCGTCTATGTGCACATGCAACGTCGCGATCGACATGTCGGCGTGCGAATGATGATCATGCATCAGTCTTTTCGACAGCTGCCGCGTCTCGTGATCATAGACATAAACGAGCGCGGCCATGCAGGGGCGAGCGCTGTCATCGGCTTTCGGCGCTTTGAGCAGTCCTGCGCGAACGAGATCGCGAACGGCTTCGGAGCGATTTCGATGGCCGCCCGCTTCCATATACTGATCGAGCGCGCTCATCAGCTCTTCGTCGATGGTTATGGTTACGCGCTGCATATGACGGCTCCGGCTGTTCGCGCCTCGCCAAGCGATCTAGCCCAGCAAAGTCAGGCGAGCGCGACCGCTCATTCATTACGCCAAGGCGCATAGGCCGCCAATAGCCAACGTCGGCGATGCAAAGCCGGCCCCTTTAGCTCCCAAGCGCCGACGGGCTGGCGCGCATGTGCGCGATACGCCGAATCGACTGAGCCAATATCCCGGCGAGCCGGCCGATCACGTTAACGATGAGATCTAAAAAGATGCGTGGGGAAGACTTGGGCGGGCTCATGCGTAGCCGGCTGCATCGCATCGGGATCGTCGAGACGTTCAAGCTCGCCATTCGCCAGATGAGTATTGACCGGCGCACGATGAACGCTATTGTCTCCACCCGTGCGGTTTTTGAAATTTTTGGGAGGAGTCTATGGCGCGCTCATCGGACAACCCACAGAACAAACATCGAGGCAAGAAAGCCCTCGGCGTGGTGGGAGTATCTTTGTCGCTCGCAGGCGCCGCCTGCGTCGATAGTTCTCCTGCTGACGCTTCGACGGCTCCGACGACGAGCCGGACGCGTACGATCGACCTTCGCGAACAGGAAGTGTTCGACGTGGGGCTGAATTCGTTCCGCCTTTTCGATCGCGAAGAGGCGCCGGCCGTGAAGAACGAGCAGGTCGCTTGGTGGGGCGGCTGCAGGGGCTGTGGCTGCAGAGGCTGTGGCTGCAGGGGCTGTGGCGGTTGTCGCGGCTGTGGCTGCCGTGGTTGCTGGTAACGCGCCGCTGCATCTGTGACGGCTGATCGGTCGTTCGATCGGCCGTAAGCATTTCGGGTCCAGGGCTTCGGGTCGATGCCTTGGGCCGAATTTATGCGCGCAGCTAGTCGTGCGGCACGCCTTGCTGTGTTCCGCGCGCGCCTGTGTTCGTCTCTCGGATTTCTGTAATCGAGCAATCTCGTCGCGCCTGACGTGACGGGATGGGGAGCGCGCGACAGCCAAATGACAGTTGAAGCATCTAAGCCGCTTTCGCGAAAGCTGGTTTCACAAGAGCCGTCAGGCGATTCGCTTCGATTTGCGCCCAATTATTCCGTCTATGTTCTGCCGCCCGACGCCGTCTGCCTTTATTCGGAGGACAGAAAGTTTTTCCTTCGTGGGGCGCTCTATTGCGCGCTGGCGGAGCGGATCGGCGCGGGCGAGGACACCCAGGCCATACGCAAGGCGCTGTCCGCCGAGTTTCCCGCCGACTCAATCGACGAGGCGTTCAAGCGGCTGCTCGATCGCGGCTTCGTCGTTCCGACCAGCGCATCTGATGGCGTCGCGGCGGCCTATTGGGCGAGTCTCGGCCTGCCGCCCGACGTCGCCGCAAAAAATCTGCAAAAGGTCTCTGTTCAGATCGAAACTCTCGGGATCGGCGGCGCGCGCGCGCTCGAGGAGGCGCTCGACGTTTTCGGCGTCAGGGTCGTAAAGCGCGGGGGCGATCTGACCATCGCCCTGGTCGGCGATTATCTCGAAGGCCAGCTCGCGGAGTTCAACCGCCGGCGGCTCGAGGCGAACCAGGACTGGCTGCTGGTGCAGCCTTCCGGCGCTTTCCCGTTGGTCGGTCCGATCTTCAGCCCCGGCAAGAGCGCCTGCTGGAGATGCCTCGCCGATCGCATGAATTGGAATCGGCAGGTCAAGGCATTCCTCGGCCGCCAGGAGGCGCGCTGCGTCGCCGTCTCGCCGCTCGGCGTCCATCCGCTCGGGTTGAGCGGCGTTGGCCTCGCCGCCGCGGAGATCGGCAAGGCGATCGCCAGCGACTTCCGCACCGATTTGCGCCACCATATCGTGAGCCTGGACCTAATGGGCTCGACCATCGCCCGCCATTATGTTCCGGCTCGGCCGCAATGCCCAAGCTGCGGCAGCCCCGAGCTGCGTGATCCGGCGCGAACGCCCACGCCGATCCCGCTGCATGCCGGCAGCGCGAGCGTCGTGACGAGCGGGGGCTACAGATCGGTCGCGCCAAGCGACACCCTCGCCCGCAATCGCAAGCATGTGAGCCCGCTGACCGGGGTCGTGTCGCATCTCGAGCGAATCAAGAGCGAACAGCCGCTCGACGCGAGCTTCATCGCCAGACACAATTTTTCGCCGCGCCCCGAAACCGTCGACGCTCTTCAAGCCGGACTGAGCGGAGACAGCTATGGCAAGGGCAGCGCCGCCGAACAGGGCGAAGCCAGCGCGCTGATGGAGGCGATCGAGCGCTACTGCGGGATTTTCCAGGGCGACGAGATCAGGACAGTCCGACGATTTGCGGATTTCCCGGCCGGCGAGGCGATCCTGCCCAACGACATCCTGCTCTATAGCGACGCGCAATATGAGCAGAACGCGAAAAGCGGCGGCTGCGGCGAGGGCGCCCAGCGCTTCGATCCCGCCGCGGAGGCGGAATGGTCGCCAGTTTGGTCGCTGCGCGACGAATGTTTCAAATACGTGCCCACGGGGCTTCTGTATTTCTTCCACGAGTCCGGCTGCGCGAATCAGATCAGCGCTGATTCGAATGGTTGCGCGGCAGGCAATACGATCGAGGAAGCCATTATTCAGGGGTTCCTCGAACTCGTTGAGCGGGACGCCTATGCAATCTGGTGGTACAACCGTTTGCGTCGTCCGGAGATCGATCTCGACAAGCTCGGCGACAGCTATGTGCGCGACCTGCGCGCCGCTTTCGCGAAGATGGGCCGTGACGTATGGGCGCTCGACGTAACGAGCGATCTTGGCATTCCCGTCGTCGTCGCCGTCGCCCATTGGATCGAGGACGGACGGGAATTTATCGAAGTCGCCGCGGGCGCGCATTTCGATGCAAGGATCGCGACGCTGCGCGCGATGACGGAGCTCAATCAGTTTCTCGCCATCGAGAGCCTCGGCGGCCGACCCACGCCCGGGCCGGACGACGATTACGGAGGCGACCCTCTGCCGTTGCGCAAGCACGCCTATATGCGACCGCAAGGCAAGGCGTCCTTCGGTCGGTCGCGGTTCAAGACTTTCACCCAACTCGACGGCCGCGACCAGGTGCTGGCCTGCGTCAAGCTCGCCGCGCGGGCTGGACATGATTTCCTTGTCCTCGATCAGACGCGTCCGGACATCGACGTGCCGGTCGTTCGGGTGATCGTTCCGGGACTGCGGCATTTTTATCGCCGCTTCGGCCCCGGCCGTCTCTTTGACGTGCCCATCGCGCTGGGCCTGCGCAAGCGGCCCGTGCGCGAGGCCGACGTCAATCCCTTGTTCCCCCGCACCTGATTTGCCTAGCGAAACGTCCCAACCGGCCCCGCCGCCCGCACGGCTCTTCGCGCGTCTCAATCCGGGCGTCACGCTCGAACGCAGCGCCGCCGGCGGCGTCTCCGCCTTGTTCGACGGTCGGGCCGTGGAGTTCGGAACGTTCGACGCCGACGTAACAGAGCGCCTCGCGGAGTTCGAGACGGGCGTGGCCTTCGATGGGGAGCGGGGCGGGGAATTAGGCGAACTCATCCGCAGGCTGGCGCTTTACGGACTCGTGGAATATCGCCTGGCCCGCGCGCCGAGCGGCCCCGACCTCGTCGTCATCGAGCCGCAGATGCGCGACTATGCGCCACGGATCATCGAGATCGACGAGGATTGCCCGCTGGCGTTGTCGCGCTTCGCCTATATTCGGCGGCGCGGCGCCGACGTGGTGCTCGAATCGCCGCGCGCATCCGCGCTCTTTCGACTGTGCGACCCTAGCGTTGCAGCAATGATCGCGCATCTGTCGGCGGCGCGCACGGTGAGAGAGCTTCGCCGCTCGGCCGACTTTCCCGGCGTCGAGCTGCTGGCGTTGCTCCTGGACGGCGAGATCCTGTTCTCGCCCCCCCGCGACGGCGACAAGGCGCTACGCGTGGCGGAAGGCGACGATCTCGTCTTATGGGACTTCCACGATCTGCTGTTCCACACCCGCAGCACCAATGGGCGCCACGCCAATCCCTCCGGCGGGATCTATGCGCATGCGCATCTGGCGGCGCTGCCGCCCGCGATACGGCCCAGTTGGCCGGGGCCGGCGATTGACCTGAGGACGCTTGATGCGGGGCCGCCTTCGGCCTTTGCGACATTGCTGCGGCGCCGACGCTCGACCCGCGTCTTCGATGAGCAGCGCCCGATCACGCTGGCGGAGGTGGCGCGGCTCCTGGGCGGCGCCGCAAGAATCATATCGCGAGAGCGCGCCCCCGACGAAGACCAGGATGACGAGGTCGCCCCGCGTCCCTATCCGTCAGGCGGCGCAAGCTACGAATTGGAGCTCTATCTTGCCGTCGACCGGTGTGAAGGCCTGGCGCGCGGCTTTTATCATTACGACGCCAACCAGCACGCTCTGGTGTTGATCGAGACGGATGAGCGCTGGCTTACGGCGATGCTGGAGGATGCGCAATTCGCCATGGGCGCGCCGGCGGTTCCGCAAGTCCTCGTGACAATGGCGGCGCGGTTTAGCCGCGTGTCGTGGAAATACAGCGGCTTCGCCTATGCGCTCGTTCTGAAACATGTCGGCGTGCTGATGCAGACGCTGTATCTGATGGCCGCCGAGATGGAGATCGGCGCCTGCGCGATCGGCGTCGGCGATATCGATCTCTTTGCGAAAATGACGGGGCTCGCGTTTCACGTCGAAGGGTCGGTGGGCCAGATGGCGATCGGACGCGGCGTTAAAAGCGATTCGCCGCCGACGGAAACGCCCCGATCCCGGGATTAAGCCGCGCCGTCGCTTACGACCGCCGCGGCGAGCGGCGTCAGGCGGTCTCCATGACTTCTAGGACAGCGCTGACTTTCCGCGCCAACTGCTCGATCGAGAATGGCTTTGGAAGGAAATTCACGCCGCGATCGAGCACGCCGTTATGAATAACGGCGTTTCGGGAAAACCCCGTCGTAAACATCACCTTTAAATCGGGACGACGGCGCAGCGCCTCCTCCGCGAGTGCGCGGCCATTCATGTCCGGCATGACGATGTCGGTGAATAGCAGAGCGACGCGCGGATGGGCGTCGAGAACCGCAAGCGCTTCATGGGCGTTCTGCGCAGCGAGGACGTCATACCCCAAGTCCTTGAACATCGCGACGGCGACGCTCCGCATCCGATCCTCGTCTTCGACGACGAGGATGAGCGTCTCTGGCGACCCTCGCAATGATGGCTCGGCAGCGCCCGTCTCGCGCCTTGGAGCGGCGACTTCTCCCTCGCCAACGAAACGGGGCAGATAAATTTTGACCGTCGTGCCCTGGCCCAGCTCCGAGTAGATTTTGATGTGTCCGCCCGATTGCTTGACGAAGCCGAACACTTGACTGAGGCCGAGGCCCGTTCCTTTGCCAGGGGCTTTGGTCGTAAAGAAAGGATCAAAGGCTTTGGCGATGACCTCCGGCGGCATGCCGGCTCCGGAATCGCTGACGGCGACCGATATGTATTGACCCTCCTTCACCTCGACGTGCTGGCGCGCGTAGGAGTCGTCAATGTAGGCGTTCGAGGTCTCAATCGTTAACTTGCCCTCGCCGAGCATCGCATCGCGGGCGTTGACGGCCAAATTCAATAGCGCGCTCTCAAGCTGGTTGGAGTCGACGTGGATCCGCCACAGGCCGCTCGCAAGAACCGTTTCGACGTTGACGGACTCGCCAAGGGTGCGTCGAATCATTTCCGCCATGCCCCCCACCAGCTTATTGGCGTCCAGGGTCTGGGGCGCCAGCGGCTGCTGACGCGAAAAGGCAAGCAGCCGATGGGTTAAGGCTGCGGCGCGGTCAACGCATTCCATGGCCTTATCGATTAAGCTGTCCTTGTCGGCTTCTCCGCGATCCATCTTGCGCTTCAGGAGGTTGAGACATCCGACGACGACAGCAAGCATATTGTTGAAGTCATGCGCGAGACCGCCGGTGAGCTACCCAATCGCTTGCATTTTTTGGGCTTGCCTGAGTTGGCTTTCCACGCGCTCCCGGCGTTCGCTTTCCTCGGCTGTCTGCTTAAGCGCATTTCGCAGCGCGACATTGGCCGTCTGAAGTTCGGCAACCTGTCTCTGTCGGTCCTTAAGGGTCGCCCAACCCAGGAGAGCCGCTGACAGGATGGCGCCGACAACGCCGGTCTGCGTCAATGTCACCATCCAGCGCGTTTCGGCGTTTCTCGCAGTCAATAGCCCTTCTTCTTCAGCCAACATTTCAGCGATGATGCTGCGCGCCTCATCCATGAGACGTTTGCCGGCCATAAGACGATCGGTTAACCGCGCGTCTGGTGCGACCGCGCGTTCTTGAATGCGTTTTTGTAATAAACCCTGTCTTTCTGCTACGACCGAACGCAAGCGGTCCAGTCGTTGCTTCTGCTTTTCGTTGTCGGATACGGCCCGCTCCAACGTCGCCCAGCGCTCGTCAATCGTTCGGTCGGCGTTACGAAACCCTTCCAGAAACGCTTCCTCGCCGGTCAGCAGAAACCCCCGCTGGTTGGTTTCCGCATCCTGAAGGGTGGAGAGGGTCTCCAGAAGCGCCGTGCGCACATAAAGCGTGTGCTCGACCCATGTTTGCGCCGCCACTTGCTTTTCAAGCGAGATGGCCGCGCCAATGATCGCGGCGATGAGAAGGCCAAAGACGGCCCAGGACGCCGTCCTTTTGGGAAGCGTAACCGTTATTGTCAAAGCCCGGACCCGATCAGAAAGTCGATGCGAGCAACTTTACACGGGAGACGTCCCTGTCAACCTTTTCCAGCTGCATCGGCTCGGTCATTTCGGCCTTCGACTATCACGCAGACGCGTCGCTCAGGCGCGACGAGGCGGGCCATTTCAATGAATGTCTCGAGAGGAACTCCGCGCCTCGGGCGGGTGATGCGCCGTCGCGCCGAGAGGCGCCTCGTCACGGCTCAGATAGCGCTATGCGCGCTTAAGCCTGAACCGTTTCAACATTATGAGCGGGAATGGTGTGGCTCGTCTTGTCCCAATTCAACGGTTGCCCGTGCACTTTATGGCGCCAAACGAAAATATAGAGCGCGCGCAACGCCGCTGAGAAATTAATGAAGTTGGAAAAAACCACCCTCGGCGCCGCCATCAGACCTTGGCCGAACCCGTAGATCGATGTCGTGAAGATCATGCGCTGGATGAGCCGGTTGATGAGCAACAGGATGTTGATGAAGAACACGACCCGCAGGGTAGGGTCGAGCATTGCATAGCCGGCGATGCGCCATTCTTCGCTCACTGTTCCAAGAACAAGGATCGCAACTGCGTCGAAGGCCAGGAAATAGGCGACGACGGCGATGATGCCGGACAGGATTCCCTTGCGGTCGCGTAGAAAAAAAAGCCGCTCGGTAAGCGTGTTGCCCCAGCCGAGCTTCGAAGCCCCCTGGAACCCGATTCCCAGCAGCCAGCGTGCGCGCTGGCGATAGGCGGCTCGGTAGTCGCTCGGAAAATGTTCTCGCGCCGCGATCGGGAGCGGCGTTGCGATCCGTTGCACCTGATCGGACCCGTGCGGAATATCCAGCGTGTAGGGAGCCTCATTCAGAATGAATGCCGACTTCAGACCAAGGCTCTTCATCGCGAAGGCGACGTCGTAGTCCTCAGTCAAAGCAACGGGGTCGAACACCTCGCCCCGGCGCCACTGTTTCAAAGATTCGATCGCTTTCCGGCCGAAGCAGGCGGCCACGCCGGCGCACGGAATAACGCCGGTAAGACGCTGCCGGACAAACAGATCCTTATTATGAAACTCCGCGAACTCATCCATATAGGTGCCCGCCGTCATTTGAAGGAGCGTGCGCCGAAAGGAAAAGACGGGGATCTGGATGAAATCGAAGGTGGCGATCAGCGCGCTGAACAGCGGAAACTCCAGCGGATGGATGACATCTTCGCTGTCGTGGAGCACAAATCCTTGAAACTTTATATTTGACTCTTTCTCATATTCGCCAATTGCCGCGATGACCGCGTTGAGACAATCGGCTTTCGTCGTCGGCCCGTCATGCGGACCGATCACGAGACGGACGTTCTCCGGGAGTTCTGCAGCGGCTCTGAGCACTTCGCGCTGAGTCGCCGCATCATTGGGATAGGCGCCAACGAAAAAAACCGTCGTCGCGGAATGGACGGCGTTGGTCTTCAGCATTTCGTAAATAACAGCCTCTTCGCGCCAGGCCGGCACCATGACCGCGAGAGCGCGTTGCGGCTGTTCGAGCAGCGCCTGTTCGGAAAGCTGCGATCGTTCGGCTCGGATCGTTCCTGAAAATCTCATAGCCCAATAGAGAATGTCCACGAAGACATCGTCGAGGCTATAAAGAATAATGGCGACGCCAAAAACCAAGAACATTGCCACCAGCGCGTCGACATAGGCGACAGTGGCGTCGGTCAGGTCATACATCAGTCGTCCTTAAGCTCTCCAACCTCGCGGGTTCGGCGGCGGATTGCGCGCGTCGATCTTTTGTGCGCCTTGCCGCTTAGCAGGGAATGGCTAAACGCGGAAGCGGCCTAGGCCGCCGACAATGCTCGAATTGGGGGCGCCAATCTCGTCCGCATCGCGGCGACGATGCGCTGCGCCGCGTGGCCGTCGCCATAAGGGAAAACCGGGACGGACATGCGGGCGTATAACTCCGGATCGTCGCATAGCTGCGAGATCGCGCTCGACACCGCGGCGGAACTTGTGCCGACCACGCGGACCGCTCCGGCGTGCACCGCCTCCGGCCGTTCGGTGGTGTTCCTCAGCACGAGGACGGGCTTTCCGAGCGCCGGCGCCTCCTCCTGGAGGCCGCCGCTGTCGGTGACGACGAGCCAGCACATCTTTAGCGCCGCGACCATATCGGCGTAGCCGATCGCATCCGTAACCACGATGCGCGGGTGGCCGCCAAGAATCCGGCGGGCCGGCTTATGCGCGCGCGGATTGGGATGGGTGACGAAAAACGCCCCGAGGTCGTCGTGCCGGTCAACGGCCGACCTTATGCCCTGTAGGGCGCTTTCAAGGGGCGCCCCGAAGCTCTCCCGCCTGTGGGCCGTTGCGAGAATGACTCGCGGCGCATTCGGAAACCCCTTAGGCGCAGGCAATCGGCGCGACGCGGTCTGCAGCAAGGCGTCAATGCCCGTATTGCCGCTGACCATACAGTCGCCAGGAGGCACGCCTTCACGCAGGAGATTCTCGAGCGACGTCGCGGTCGGCGCGAAATGCATCGCCGCGGTCAGCCCCGCGATTCGCCGGTTGAGTTCTTCCGGATAGGGATCGTTGAGTATTCCCGTTCGGAGCCCTGCCTCAATATGCATGAAGGGCACGTTCCTGTGAAAAGCGGCGAGGGACACCACCGCAACCGACGTCGTGTCGCCCTGGGCGATGACGCAGTCAGGTCGAACTTCGTCGATCACGCGATCTATCTCGGCCATTACCTTGCCAAACAGCTCGTTAAGCGAGCCGCTTTGACGTTCGAGGTTCAGCCGGCGCGAAGGAACCACGCCAAAATCCTTTAGAGCTCCTTCGACGACGTCAGCGTGTTGGCCGGTCGTCACCACATAGGGAAACGCCCAGTCCGAACGACTGAGTTCGGCGATGATAGGGCCCATCTTGATGGCTTCGGGCCGTGTCCCGACGATGCATAAACAGCAAAGTTTTGATTTATTTAGGCGAAGGTCGCTTTTCTTGATGCTCGTCAAATCGTTCATCTCAGCCCTGCTCGCGATTCAGTGTAGCGGGCTGTATACTTGAAGAGAAGGAAGCTGTCGAATGAACAATTCGACATCTTCAGCGCCCAGTAAAGAACGCAATCCCTATAAAGGAGACCGACAAACCTAGCACCACCAGTGCTACCGCTCCCACTGTGCCGAAAAAGAGCGCTCCAAAGAAGCCAGCGATGGAAATAAATGTAAACAATACGAAGATGAGTACCATAAGTTGCATTTCGTTTCTTCCTTGCATTTCGCTTGCCAGTTCATTCAATTTGAGCGCCACGGAAGCCGGATGCGCGTAAGTATAGATTTTCGCTTGGTTTCATCGTCAACCGCATGCGGCTGCGTTTTATATTGGGAAGCAGTCGAACGCTGGGGCGACCCAAAACAGGATCGCGCTGTCGCATTCTGAGACGCTTTTTGCCAAGATTTTGCTTTCCTATCAATTTAGGGTAACAAAAACAATGTGTTTTGTCCTGATTCGCGTGATGCGTTCGTCGTTGATGTCCGAATCTCGGATCCTTGCAGAGCACATGGAGCGCAATTGTGGGGCGCGTTTTTCGCAGGCCTTGCACAAAAATCCTGTTTTTAGCGTTGGCGCTCGCGGGCGCGACGCGAGCGAGCGCATTCGCGGCGGGGAATGACGCCGTCCGCGAGTCGCCGCCGCCAGGCGATCCCGGCTACCAAGAGCTTGCATTAGCATTTGCGCGTCTCGCCAAGGGCGATCCGGACGGCGCGCTCAAATACGCGCAACGCGCGCGAAGTCTCGCGCCCAATTATGAGATGCCGGTGCGCCTGCTGGCTGACATTCTAAACAAAATGGGGCGAACCGCCGAGGCGCTTGACGCCATTAACGCCTTTGTCGCCTCACACCAGCATTCGATGGCGCTGATCGCTCAGCGCGGTCATCTGCGCAAACGACTCATGGACGTCGCCGGCGCCGAGGCCGATCTGCGCAGCGCGCGACAGAGCGGCGCGCTAACCCAAGAGCAATCCGCCGCAGTCGACGTCGCGCTCTTCGATCTTGCAATGGACGCCGCCTATAAGGACGTCAACGAGGCTCGGCTGAATGAAGCCATAGAGAAAGCGCGAGCGGCGCGCGCGCTAGACGAAAAGGCCGAAGCGCCCGTCCGGCTTATCGCCGAGGCCTATAGCCGACAGGGACGGGCGCAAGCGGCTCTCGACGAGCTGAATCGCTATGTCGCGCAAAATAAGGCGAGCGGGCGTCTTCTCGCCCAGCGCGGATATTTGCGTCGCGCCATGAAAGACTTGAAAGGCGCAGCGGCGGATTTCGAAGCCGCGCTCGCCGCGCCCGACATTGAGCCGAGCCAAACGGCGCCATTGCGCAACGCGCTCACAGAAGCGACGAAGGCCGAGCGGGATAGCATCGTGCAGGCCGAACTCGAAGCGGTTTACAAGGCGATTAAGAAGCGCGATTACGCCGGTGCGGTGAAGGCGGCGCGCGACCTTCGCGCGAAATATCCAAACGACGAAGCGCCGCTATTTGCGCTCATGACGGCGTTGACCAAATCCCGGCAGGCTAAAGCAGCGGTAAAAGAAGCGGACGAGTTCATCAAGGTCAATACGCCAAGCGCGACATTGCTCGCACAGCGCGGATACAGCCGGCGCGCGATTGGAGACCTGCGCGGCGCCATTGAGGACTTCAAGGCTGCGCTCGCGCAGCCGGCTCTCGATCCCGCGCAAGAGAAGAGGCTAAAACTCGCGCTCGCTGAGGCGCAACGCGCCAATGAACCGGGCGCTTCGCCGGTCGGCGCGCAGGCGACGCCCCTGCAGCAAGCGCTCAACAGCGGCTATGACGCGCTAAAAGCGGGACGACCGGACGACGCTGTGCGTGCGGCGCGAGAGGCGCGCGATCTCGATCCCAAAGCGGAGGAGCCTGTTCTCCTGCTCTTGACGGCGCTCCTTCGCCAAGGATGCAAAGCAGAGGCGCTTGCGGAAGCCAACCGTTACCTTGCGTTAGTCCCGCAGAGCCCTGGGGTTCTCGCACAGCGTGGATTCATGCGTCGTCAGGCGGGGGATGTGAACGGCGCCGTCGCAGACTTCGAGCAGGCCTTGAAATATGAACTTCCGGCCGACCAAAAGCTCAATGTCGCACGGGCGCTCGACGAGGCGCGCTACACGCTCGTCGCCGAAAAAGCCTTCAAGGCTCTGGCCGCTCGGGATTGGGTCAGCGCATTGCGTTATGGCAGGGCGGCAGAGGCTTTCCCCCGAGCCGACGAGGCCGTTTTTCGCGTGACGATCGCCGCGCTCGCCGGGCTTGGCCACACGGACGAGGCGCTACGGGCGTCAAATGCGCTCATCGCGCGAGGCAAGGCCACGGGCCAAGCCTACGCGCAAAGGGCCTATCTTCGTAAGACTCTCGGAGACGGCGCTGGCGCGCTTGCGGACTTTGAACAAGCGCTTGATCGGGGAGGTTTGCCTGCAGCGCAAAGGGTGGCGGTCGAACTCGAAATCGCGACCGCCAGGTCGTCGGCGTACGAAACACAGGGTGATGTGACGGGCGCGCGCGAAGAGCTCGTCAACTTCGTGCGCACGCACCCTGGCTATGCCGCCGGATGGTCGACGCTTGGTCAGTTTTATGCGCGTCAAAAGGAATATCCCGCCGCCGTCACGGCCTTTGAGAATAGCCTCGCGGTCGAGCGCAGCGGCGAAGTGTTGCTGAACGCTGGCTATGCGAGCGTCTATGTCGATCGCTCGAAGGAGTCGCAGTTCTTTCGGGAAGCGATCGACCGCTGGTCGAGCGACCCATCGCTCAGCGCGCGGCCCGCCCGCGATCGAGAGGTGATCAGAACTCAGATTGTCGAGGCGGATTCGAGCGTTCGCACCAATGTGGTGTTCAACGGCATCGCCGATCGTCCAAAGCGCTGGGGCGGGCATCAGATTCAGCCAAGCTTCGAAACGACCATACGGTTCGATGGCCGCTTCCTGCCGTATATATTTGGCCTGGAGGGTTTGATCGGCGGGTTTTGGTCCCAGGACCAGACGCGCTTCACCGAGGGCTATTCACGGCTCGGTTTGCGCTTGCGTCCCTTCGATGGCGTCAATTTCTCAGTGAGCGCTGAGTGGCAGCACCATTTCACGCGAAACGCGCCGTTCAATCAGCTCGCCTTGTCGTGGGGCTATGGCTACGGCGGATTCGCCTATTCGAGCGCACCGAGCGCAGGAGCGGCGGGGGCGATCGAACCGACGGACATGAGCTATCCGCATGAGACGACATGGCAGCCGCTGACGAGCTTTGCGACCTATGGCACCTACAGGACCAGCGAGCTTCGGTATCTGCAGAACGCGGTGGGTTTGCTTGGCTATTCTTACTGGGACGCTGAGTCCCGCGTCGTGCTCGGGGCGGCCGCAATGGGCATGGGGACATTCGATAGCGCGGATGTCCGCCGATTCGCCTTTGGGGCAGGTCCCGCGCTGGTTGCGCGCACATGGCTGGGCGGCGACTTCTATCGCGCCTTTGACGGCATCTTGACTGCACAGATTGGTTATCTGTTCCCCTTCGGCGAGAGTCGCCGCCAAGGCGGTCTCAACGCGACGATCGGGATTTCCTTTTGACGCTCCTCATGTCCGCTGTCGCCTCGCGACGCGGCCCGTCGACCCCGGCCTTATGGACTTCGAGCTCCGCTACGGCGCGAGGAATCGTCACGACGACCGAATGGAAATAGGCTGCGGCGTCTTCGGAATAGAATCCGACAAGCCCATTCGCATAGGGCCTTTCTCGGTCAGTGAAGGTGGTCAACAGAACGCCGTCGACGAATATCGAAAATGTCGTCGACGTTGGAGAAGCAGCCTGAACGATTTTGACGACATATCGATTTCCGATCGGATAAATCGGTCGACTTCCCGACGCCAGGAAGCGCTGATCGCCTGGATAAGCAGGGTCCGCTTTGCCGAGCTCCCAGCCGTTCGGCTTCGGGATGAAGTAATAGAAATGCGTTTTGTCGACGTAGTCCCATAAAAGCCAACCCACTTCCCACGGATTTGGCGCATCCTGCCGCCGCAACTGCTTCTCCGTGTGAAGCGAGGCCTCGATGGTCAAATTGCCGTTGATGTCGACGGGCCAAGACGGATGCGGCCCACTGATCAACCCGGCATGCGTTTCGTTCCCGGAATTCGACTCCTTCGGGTGTATCGCCAGCGCCTGGCCATCGAACGTGCGGGCGACCGCGTTGGAGCCATAGCCGTGATAAACCGACTTCCATTTGGGAGCGAGAAGCTGGCCATCTTCGATTCGGGTTTCATGGGCGTGAGGACTCGCGCTGTCGAAATTCTCGGAAAGCACGATGCGGTCCGGCGTCACCGTCACGACAGCGCGACGCGACGTCGACGCCGCGCCTTTCTTGCACTTTATCGAATAGGTCGTCGTTCGAGCGGGCCGCACCAGGGAATTGCCCGACAGGTTGCGAACGACAAAATTCGGATCGCGTGGTTGACTTGAGCCCATGCAGACGTCGGCGTTGCTCGCGGAAAATGCTACAGTCGCCGACTGGCCCGGATTGACCATCGTTGGCTTCGCCGTCAACGCGGTGATGGGAGCGGTCGCCGTCGTCGACACATCCTCAGCCGCGGCATGGGCCAATGAGATCGACGCCAAGACCATCGAGCTCAGCCAAAAGGCCAATTTCATTTGCTCAGCCACGGATGGCCCTCCATTCGGAAATGCAACGCTCCGACCGCAAACTAATCGACTTTGCCAGCATCGCGATCAGATTCCCCTGCTACGCTTAATACGCCGGGCGTGGCGGGCCAGGGCATATTTGGACGTGAGCCTGTTTGGCTGCGGCTCCATCGCCGCTGGTGAACACAGGGTCGTTCAGCGCGCGAAAACCATCGCTGCGCTTCAAGGGGCTGCGTCAGGAAACCGCCCGCTCGTCCTGCAGACGGCTTGCCGGGGTCCATTGATAGACCTCGTAACCGTCAACCACCGTGCCTGCGTCATTGAAGCCGCCGCGCTGCTGCACCGGCTCGATGATTTGCTTGGCGCAGGCGATCGCGCCTGGCAGCGCATATTTCTGCATATGGCCGGCGATATCGATGACGCGGTCGCTCATTTCCTCCATCGGCGTCTGCTCGTCGTAATAAACGTGCCCGGCGTTGATCCCGCAACGAACGGTGAAGTTCGTCTTGATCATCTTCACATGGGCGTTGAACGCGTCGAGACCGCCGATCACTTCCTTGGCGGCTTTCAGCGCTGCGTCGATCGAGGGAAAGCAGGCCATGACGCCGTCGGGCGTCCACGCCGCTTTCAGCGAGCCGTTGCTGCGGAGCTTGCTGTCGACGAGATTCTTGTATTCACGAAAATCATGCTCGATGAAGGTTTTGTCCTCGCCGAGCTTCATCTTGGTCGAGTCGACGACGTCGATGGACAGGAAGGCGAGGTCGCGGCCCATCGACTCCAGCTGACGCTTGGCGTCGCCCATGACCTTGAGCAACTCCGCGCGGCTCTTGGGGTTGCGCGCGTCCATCGTCTTCATTTTTTCCTTGACCGGCGCAAGCAAACGCGCGTCCGCCCCCGCGGGCGCCGCGGACTGCAGCGCCTCGAAGTCACGCTGCACCGTCGTGCGGTAGATCGCGGTCGTGACCTTGCGCCGCAAAACGTCGACCCACATGCGGCCGAAGAGGAGTCCGCCGACGATGAACCAGCGCGCGAGCTCATAGCCCTTGAAGTTTGTCGGGACCACCGACTTGACCCACCGGATCAACCGCGCGTCAAAGGCGTCAACATTTTCAATCCAATGGTATGACCCCGCATGCTTGAAATAAGCCGTGACGAGCGGCAGCAGCATGAGCGCAATCGCGATGAGCAGGGCGACGTTCAGCAGCCCGAGTGCGAATCTGGCCAGTCTCAGATGGAGCGGAGATCCGGGATTGCGCGAATTATCCATGAGCTTCTTTCATCCGAGCTGGGGATGCCGATCGCCAGCGTTATCGCACGCGCAAATCGGTCCGCGCAATTCTGGATCGACGGCAAGACGACCAGGGTCGTCGCGACTCGCCGCGCTCGAGTCTGCATAGAAGTCTTCGAGCATTTGCTTCGAGCGCTGGGCAAAATCTCGACGCGCCGCATGGCGTCATCGGCCATAGCAAAGCTTCGTTCCAGGCCGCTAAACCGCGACGATCCGCTGCCCGGGCTGATTCTGCGCAGTAGCGGCGCCGGCGCCGGCCGGCTCTCCTAACGAGACGCAAACAATTGGTCGGTCTGATCACCAGACCCGCGGACCAATTGTGAAGCCTTAATTTCCCGATTTTAGTGGTGGGCGCACAAGGGCTCGAACCTTGGACCCGCTGATTAAGAGTCAGCTGCTCTACCAACTGAGCTATGCGCCCGTTCGTCGGGCGCCGCGAGCGCGACGCTGTTTCGAACGAGCGGTGCGAATATCAAAACCGCTCGCCGCTGTCCAGCCTTACGCGCGGGCGCCAGCATTTTCCCGGTTCTGACTAGCGCGAGGGCGCCGCCGGCCATCCGTGGATCAGCCGTGCTTTCGTCACGAGATCCGCCCAGGGGCCGGTGTAGGCGTTGCCGGCGGCGGGCGTTGGCGCGGCCTGTTTGCGCGCGCAAATAGCCTTGGCCGCCTCGGTCTTCGGCCCTTGCGTGTAAAAATAGATGACGTTCATCTTCAGATGCGACGCCAGCTGGTTGAGAATCGTGCCCCTTTTGAGCACATTGACGCCCCAATGCGGGTCACGCGGCGCTCCCGGCTTGAAGCCGTAGCCGTAATCGCCTTCGCCCGTGACGAGATCGAAGCGGATGTAGCAGAGATCCCCCTGCGGCGCAGGCTGCGCCACCATCTCTCGGGTGACGATCACGTCCTGATTGTTGTGCCGAACGGCGTAGTCGATGGGCGCATGCCAGACGTCGACCTTCTCGAAATGCTCCAAAAGCTCGGTTTCGTCCGGGTCCGCCGCCTGCGCCGAGGCTGGACCAAGGAATATGGCGCTCGCCGCGATCGTGGCTGCGCACAGGCGTTTCAGCAAAAACTCTCTTTTCATCTTTCGCCCTTCCACCGAGCGGCTTGCCGCGCTCCCCTCGAGCTTCGCAGGTAAGGAGCGCTGCGACCGCCTGCAATCCCTGCGACATTAGCGCGCGCGGAGGACGGCCGCGCGGCCCCGGGGCGGCGGGTCTCGCCTTTTGGCGCGTAAGGCTCTGCTTACGACAAGCGCCAAGAAGTCTTCCCACCGCCGCAAAAGCGCGGTAGCTGTTTCCCAGAAGCAAAGAACGAGTTTGATTATGTCGCGAAGAAAAATCGCTTTGATTGGCGCCGGCAATATCGGCGGGACCCTTGCCCATCTCGCCGGCCTCAAGGAATTAGGCGACATCGTTCTTTTCGACATCGTCGACGGCGTGCCGCAGGGCAAGGCGCTCGACATCGCCCAGTCGTCTCCCGTCGCGGGTTTCGACGCCAAACTCACCGGCGGCTCCGACTATTCGGCGATCGAGGGCGCGGACGTCGTCATCGTTACGGCGGGCGTGCCGCGCCAGCCGGGGATGAGCCGCGACGATCTTCTGTCGGTCAATCTCGGCGTCATCGCCAAGGTCGGCGGGGGCATCAAGCGGTATGCGCCGAACGCTTTTGTCATCTGCATCACCAACCCGCTCGACGTCATGGTGTGGGCGCTGCAGAAGGCGTGCGGCCTGCCGACGCAGCGCATCGTCGGCATGGCGGGCATGCTCGATTCTTCGCGCTTTCGCTATTTCCTCGCCGAGGAGCTCAATGTTTCGGTCGAAGACGTGAGCGCCTTCGTTCTGGGCGGCCATGGCGACGACATGGTGCCGTCGGTGCGCTATTCGGCGGTGGCCGGCGTGCCTTTGCCCGATCTCGTGGCCATGGGATGGACCACGCAGGCGCGCATCGACGCGATCGTCGAGCGCACGCGCAAGGGCGGCGGCGAGATCGTCGGCCTTCTCAAGACCGGCTCCGCCTATTATGCGCCGGCGACCGCGGCGATCGCCATGGCCGAGAGCTATCTTAAGGACAAGCGCCGGGTGATGCCCTGCGCCGCCTATCTCACCGGGCAGTACGGCGTAAACGGGCTGTATGTGGGCGTTCCCGTCGTCATCGGCGCGAATGGCGTCGAGAGGGTGATGGAGATAAAGCTCGACGCGGCCGAGCGGGCGATGTTCGAGAAGTCCGTCGCCTCGGTTCGGGCGCTGCTCGAAGCCGCTAAGGCGCTCGACCCCGCCTTCGCCTGAACGCCTTTCGTAGACTCGGCGGATCTAGGGCGACAGCTTTTTTGCGACGCAAGCGCGGCCGGCGTCTGCCGCGGCTCTGGCGCAACCGTAGGAACATTCCTTGCAAGTTGGGGGTTAGACTGTCTGAAGACTGATTCTCCCCGAGAGGTTCAGGCTTGCTAGAGTGGATTCAAAGCCATGTTCGACCCTGACGCCTTTGGCTTTATCAAAATACTCGCGATCGCCGGCACGCTTTACTTTGCAGCGCGCGGCGCGATCCTTATCGGCGCCGCAGCGATAAACGCCGTTGCTCTTTTGCCGTAAGTTTGTTTAGCGTCTAGCCCTCGCGCCCGGCGGATCTATACGTTGGGCTCGACGCGTCGCCCTGGTGCGCTCTGGAAGGTCTCTACAAAGTTCGAAAATAATTGCGCCCGTGCGCTATTCAGCGTGCGCGGGTTTGCGCGTCATGTTCGGCTGCGACGTCCTTCGCCGACGGGCTGCGTCCGCGGGAGCGGGCCGCCGCCGCGCGCAGGCCGGTCGATGAGCCCAGAAGAGCGCCGCCAGCCGTTCCATCCTTGGTGACCGCGCTGGCGTTGTTTTCCGCACTTTCCCCGGCGTCCGTCGACCCAGCGCCTTGCGGCGGCTCAGGCGCATAGGCGAGCGACTCATGCCGGGCCGCCGCTCGAGATTTCCGCGTTTCATTTTTGGGCGGCTCGACGAGCCGCGCGATGGCGCTCGTCGCCTTCGTGTTGGCGGTCCCGGGCCGCGACGGGGGCAGGGGCGTAGATGCGAGTTTAGGCCGACGTGGCGGCGCATCAGTTGCAGGCATTCTGCCCGAACCACGGTCAGCGCCGTCGCCGTTTTGGAACTCGACCGCGCTTTGCAGCTCGCCTGAACCGTCATACGCCTTCTGACCGTTGGCGCGGGCGACGAGCGAGGACGGACGCTGCGGCGGCAGCGGCGCGCGAACTGTAGGAAGCTTCGCGGCGGGCGGCTCTTGCTCGAGCGCTTCCGCGCCCGGCGCGGAGAGGGTCGTTTCGCCGCGCGGCAAATCCGCCTCGGCCCGCGCGCGTTCTTGCGCGCCGTAGCGAGAGGCGTCGGTCGTGGCGGACGCTGCGCTTTGCTCTTCGATTTCGCCGCTTGTCCCGCGTGCGGTCCGCGGCGCGAGAGAAGCCCATTGCTTGCGGGTGCTTGGCGCCGGCGCCGTGACCTCCGCGTCGTCTTCCTCGCCGCCACCCCCGCCGCCGCCAAACAGCATGGCGAAGAAGCCGCCAAACGTGCGGCGCGGCGCGACGACATAAGCGCCGTCCCCGCGCGCCTCGATCTCAGCGCGCGCTTCTTCATAGCGCGCGAGCGGCTGGCCGTTGGTCGGCAAATGCACGGTCTTGCCGTCGGGGAAAAGCCGAGCGAGGTCGTCATAGCTCATGCGCGGCCATGCCCGCACATTGCCGACGTCGAGATGGACGAAAGGCGTGCCCGCCGTTGGGTAATAGCCGACGCCGCCGCGCTGCATGCGCATGCCGATTTCGCGAATTTGCGACATCGGCATTCCAGGCATCGTGGTGTCCATCGCCTTGCCGAGCATGTGCTGGGAAAATTTGGCGACGGCGCGCGAACGGGCGCGCAGCATGGCGTTTGTCTCGGGAGAGCGATAGGCGGAGACGACATGCACGACCTGATCGCCGGCGCCCGCGTGGCGATAGGCCTCCCACACGACGTCGAAGAGGCGCGGGTCCATGTTGGTCGACTCGTCCCGTCGCCAGTCGCGCAGGAACCAGTTCAACTGCTGCAGGACTTGGGCGTCATATTGACCGTTGACGAGATAGGTCGCCGAAATCGATTCATGGGTATGGGCGTGGTAGAGATGAATTGTCCTCGTGTCGCCATTGGCGACCGCGGTTTCGCTCATCTTCGGCGTGAGCGTCGCCAGACAAAAGACGATGAGGCCAAGAGCCGTCGAAAGCGGAGCGGAATTCAGGCGCGCGCTGGAGCGAGGCGTCGTCAATAGCTGCTTCCCGTCTCGCTTGAAGCGCGCCTGAACGGACATCGCCCCAGAAACTAACAAGCCTTCTGGCCTTTTGGCCGGACGGCGCTTTTGCGCCGGGGGGCGCGAGGCGACGGAAAAATCATATGCGGATGCGCAGTTAGACGCGTTTGCCCCACAGCGGTCGCTACCGCCCTGATTCCCCACCAATTCCGAGGCTAGGGGAACATCGTGGCAAAAAATTGCTCAAGCTTCGCCGCAATCGGCGGGCCATCATTCACGCAGCAGAATTCAGAATCCATTCGAGAGCGGCGCGAAGAGCTTTGCCCGTCACCGGCTTCTGCAGGAGAGTCTTGTCCCGCAATTCCAAGGGCAGGTCGCCCGCGCAATGTCCCGTCATCATCAAAAAGAGGATATTTCGCTCGGCCAGCGCGGAAGCAATTCTTCCACTGGTCTCGTCGGCGAGACGGTAGTCGAGCAGGGCGCAGTCAAGAGGCTCCGTGTCGATGAGCCGCAACGCGTCTTCGACGGAGGGCGCGGGGCCGATGACTTCACAACCCCCATCGTTCAATTCGCATTCGAGCATCATCGCGATGATCGATTCATCTTCGACAATGAGGACGCGCTTTCCTTGTATTGTTGAACTTGCCATGAACGCCCACGCTATTCCGGTCTCGGCTTCAAGGGAATTTTGAACGTTCCCGAAAATCCGGTTTCGCCAAAATCATACGCGGCGCTGCCGGCCAGCCCGTAACTCACTTCGCGATCAATAAGCGTCAGACCGAAACCCCTTTTCTTTGGATCCGCCGCGCGGGGCCCGCCGTCCTCGCGCCACCTCAGGGTCAGTGTCGACGCTCGATCTTCCGGCGAGTCCATCGAAGACCAGTCGACGGAGACGTTGCCCGAACTGTTCGACAGCGCGCCATATTTGACCGCATTGGTCGCCAGTTCATCCAGAATCATGCCAAAGCCCATCGCAACCTTGGGCGGCAGCGCGACCGCTGGGCCCGAAAGGGTCAACCGTTGGCTGCCCTCTGAGAAATAGGGCGCGAGCGCTTGGCGCACCACCTCTTCCAGACTGACGGCGCCGTAACTTTCTCGCGCAAGCAGCTCGTGGCTTCTCGCCAAGGCGTAAAGCCTGGTCATCAGGGCTTCTGATCCCTGAGTCCGAGTGAGCGTTTGCTTAGCGAGGGCCAAGATAACGGTGATAATATTTTTCACGCGGTGATTGAGCTCGGCGACCAATGTCCTCTGGCGTTCTTCTGATCTCGCCAGACTGGTGACGTCGACGAACGTCGCCACAACGCCATCGATTTTTCCTTCTGTGTTCCGATAAGCCGTCAAACGGCTTAAAAAATGCGGCGTTCCCGCCACCATTTGATTCACCCGTCGCTCGATCAGCGTTCCCGTCCTCATGACGCTCTTGATGTCGTCTTGCAGTTCCGGGTAGTCGAGCTTGATCGCGAGGTCTCCCAAAGGACGGCCTTTGTCGGTCGCAATAATATTGAAGAGGCTCGTGACCGCGGGCGTAAAGCTGCGGATCACGAGATCACGGTCGAGAAAAATTGTCGCGACATTGGTGCTGGCGAATAAATTGGTGAGGTCGCTGTTGGCGCGGTCGAGATCCTCCACCTTGGCCCATAATTCCTGGTTGACCGTTTGTAACTCCTCGTTCAGCGACTGCAATTCCTCTTTTGTGGATTCCAGTTCTTCATTGCTCGATTGAAACTCTTCGTTAAGTGAAACCAATTCCTCATTGGCCGATTTCAACTCTTCGAGCGCCGTCTCATATTCCTCTATGGTTCCTTGCAAGCGTTCGCGCGTGTCGCGCAATTCAGCTTCGACCGGCGATGTGGCGAGCGTCTCCGGTTGAACGACTTTGCTTAAATCGCCCGACCGGTCTTGCGAAACATCTTTCTCTTCGAACGCGACGAGAAACGAGGGGCGTCCGTCCATTCCTTCCGGCAAAGGCTCGATCGTGAGCGAAACATGTTCGACGTGATCGCCTGCGCTCTCGAAGGCGATATTATCGCGCGTGGCGACCCGCCGCGTTTCGACCGCTTCCCGCAGCGCGCTGCGCAAATCGAGACGCAATTCTTTGCGCGCCGAGGTCAGCAATTGCCGCGAGGGCACGCCGTAGGGCGCTTCAAGATATTTTGCGGTCCGGGCCGAGTAATGGAGGATGTCGCCATCTTCATTGACGATGACGTGCGGTGGTCCAAAGCGATCGGCGATGCGCGCCTCCGCTGACTGCCGCGCGCCCATGCCTCCTGGCGCTATATGATCGGCCCGGTGCGACAGGAATGGAGCCGGGCGCAGGCCGTTGATGAACGCCGGCATGCGAGCCGGGACGCCTGTATCACGCGACTGGAAGATGCAGTTCGCCTTGTCGACCGGCGCAAACATTTCCGAAAAGCGGCCGATCGTTTCCGCTTTCCCGAGAAACAGAAGGCCGCCCGGTCGCAGCGCGTAATGGAGTGTCGGCAACGCCTGGCGCTGTGCGTCTGCGCCAAAATAGATCAGCAGATTCCGGCAGGAGATCAGGTCCATGCGCGAGAACGGCGGATCCCGCAATACGCTGTGGACCGAGAACACGCAAAGATCGCGCACCGCTTTGGCGACGACGAAGCTGCCGGAATGATTGGTGAAGTAGCGTTCTCGCCGTTCGGGCGACACGCCTTTCATGAGTGCGGGCGGATAACGCGCCGCGCGCGCGACCGATAACGCGCGTTCATCGATGTCGGTCGCAAAGACCGTGACGCGCGGGGACCCGGTCGACTTGTCCATATGCTCTCGGAGCAGGATCGCGATCGAATAGACTTCCTCTCCGGTTGAGCAGCCGGGGACCCAGACGCGCACCGTATCTGCGGCTCCGCGTCGTTCGAAGAGACGCGGGACAACGATCTTTTCGAAGGCGTCGAAAGCTTCGGCGTCACGGAAAAAACTTGTCACATTGATCAGGAGATCGCGGAACAGTCGCGCCGGTTCCTCATGGTCACGCTGCAGGAGGTCAACGTACCCCTTCAGCGTATCGCAATGATTGATCTGCATGCGGCGATGAACACGTCGGATGAACGTCCGTTTTTTGTAGCCGCTGAAATCGTGCCCCATCTGAGTCCGAAGGACGGCGTAGAGCATTTCAATCGACTTGGCGTCGGGATGATCGCCTACTGGTGCGCCATTGCCCGCAAGCGCATCGACCAATCCAATGCTTTGCCTGTTCTCCGCCAGCTTTGCAGCCATGTCCTCTACGGGCACGGCAAAGTCGACGAGACCGCTGGCGATGGCGCTGTCCGGCATGCCGCTGAAACTTGGCTGGGTGCCGTCGCTCGATTGAGCAAGGACAAGCCCGCCCTGCTCCTTGATCGCTTTGATTCCAAGGACGCCGTCGCTGCCACTCCCCGAGAGAACGATGCCGACGGCATATTCGCCGCATTCCTGAGCCAGCGAACTGAAAAACACGTCGACGGGACTGCGCTCTGAATGTCCGTGCTCGATCTGACGAAGTCGAAGCGCCCCGCCGCTTATCGTCAGCGACGCGTTCGGCGGGAGAACGTAGACGCTGTTCGGCTCAACCTTCTGACCGTCGCTCGCGACATGGACCGTCAGGCTGGTGTGCCGCGCGAGAATGTCCGTGAGGAAGCTCTCTCGATCTGGGGCGAGGTGGGTGATGATCACAAAGGCCATGCCAAGATCGGCCGTGACGGTTTCGAAGAATTGCTCGAGGGCTCGCAGCCCCCCGGCGGAAGCGCCAATGCCAACGATGGGAAATGGGGACTCCGACGCCATAACTTCCGTCTATTGAGGTGATTCAGCCCTGCGCCGCGCGGTATGCGGGGCTCGACAAGGGGACATCGCGCGAGGGGAGAACATAAGACGTATATGCTGCTTTCGCAGCTATTGAAAAGCTTGCACGGCTTGTTTCAGCGGCTCCTCAGACTCGTCGCTGACCCGGCTAAGGCCGTGGAGGCTCGGTCGATCGCCGTCAGCGGCGGCGCGTCAAAATGCGCAGCGGGCGGCGAGCGAGGCGAAAGACAGAAATGTAACGCTCACGGCGAACATGAAATCGCCGAGCGCAAATCAAAAGCGGGCGCTTTTTATTTTTGGGGCGAGGGCGAACGCTTCTTTCAGCTGCGCTGGGCGGCGATTTGCGACGTCGCCGCTCAGTTCGAGGCCACCGTGCGCACGAGCCGCGGTCCCAGGATCGGCTGCGCGCCGCTGATGAGTTGCAGATAGGCTGGAGACATCGGCGCTGCGTCCTGAGCCGCCAAGGCTTCCGACGGGGGCCTGCGCGGCGGCAGCGGCGCGGGCTCGGGAAGCGGATTCGCCGCCTCTTCGCCGCCGCGCGCGAACCCCGTCAGCTGCTGCCGATCGGCCACGGCGACACGGATCGGATCGGTCGTCTGGCCGCCGGCGCCCGCAAGGGCGGTGGCGACCGCTGACTGCACCTTATGCGCGATGTCGCCGAAGCCGGCGAGGCTCGCGCCCGATTGCGTATCGGACCGCGCGCTGGCGACGCTGCTCGAAGGCGCACGCTGCTTGCGACTGGCGATCATGGTCGGACCGCCCTCGCAGTTGCGCATGCCGAGAGAGATCAGCTCCGTCCCGGTCAATACGCGATACTCTCTGGTCAGATAGCCAAGACGCGCCTGCACGGCGGTCGGATAGGAAGTGAACAGACGCGACGAGACGCCGAGGTCGACTTCCCTGTTAATCGCATTGTAGGCTTGGTGGAATTTGACCTTCGCGTCCGGATAGACGCAGACGTTCGGCAGGCTCAACGCCAGCGTGCAGGCCGAGCGGCATTCATGCAGCCTGACCTCGCGATTCTCGCGGCGATATCGCTCGGTGAGCGCTTCATAATCGCTGACCAGGCCGCCAACGTCCTTGTAGACGACGACCGGCGCCGGCATTGGGGGCGGAGACAAATAGCCCAAGACGCACCTCTACTCTACGCATTGCGGGCTGCGCTTCAGCAAACATTCACCATGTCGCGGTGAACATCGCCTTAAAGAAACGGCATCAGCCTCGGATGCCGACGCGAAGCCCTGGCGCGGGCCTTTCTTGCAGAACATTGCGGCGAAAATGGAATAGAGCGGCCGGGCGCCCGCCTGTTTTTAAGGACATTTCACCCGTCGGCTCGACAATCGCCGTGGATTCGACAAGACGGCGGAAGTTTTGCTTGTGCAGATGTCGACCAGCGATGGCCTCTACTGTGCGCTGCAGCTCCGTCAGCGTGAATTCTGGTGCCATCAACTCGAAGATCACCGGCCGATATTTCATCTTGGCCCGTAGTCTGCCCATGGCTGTGGCGAGAATGCGGCGATGGTCATGGCGCATCGGAGTTCCAAGCGGGGTCAGCGGCGCGCGTTTCTCCGCCGATTCGCGACCATCGCGCAGCGCCTCCTCGAGAAGGCCCGCCTCGTAAAGCAGCTCGTAGCGCTCAAGGACGTTCTCCTCATTGAACGCGCGTCCCTTGCCGCCAAAGAGCAGATTTGCCCGCACCCTGCGCGAGACGCCCGAAGAGGAGACGGCGTCCGGCGCCTCGGCCACCCAGCCCATCAAACCGGGCGCGATGGTTTCGTCGAGGACCGCCGGCGGACCTTTGCGCCAATCCTCCCAGGGAAAGAAATCGTGCCAGCTCCGCCAGACGCTTGCGCGGCGATCGGCGTCGTCGCGGATGCGCGTCAAGGCCAAATAGCCGACCGAGACGACGTGCGGATCGCGGTCGCCGGCGCGGGCGTGGCGTCCGCGGTCGCCGAATGTATAGAGCTGCTCGACATAGCCCAGGGGCGCACCGGTCTGCTCGGCGACCCATTCGCGCAGGCCGATCTCAAAGGTGCGATGGCGGATCGGATCGAAAGGTCCGGAGGGAAGGGCGGCGACCCCGGCCGGCCCGTCGGCGCGCGTCGTCAGGATCAGGGGCTCGTCGTCTCGAACGGCGACGATGGCGGCGGTGAGGCCGATTTCGACAGGCGGGGATAAAGGCGCGAGCGCTTCGGCGGCTCGGCTAAGCGTCGGCGAATTCCAGGGCGAAGGGCGCTCCCTCATAGCAGTCGGTCCCGCGTCCGATTGCGGCGATCGCGGCGGACATTCGTCCGTTCCGCCCGAGCCTTTCGTCGGCAAGCGCGACCATCCGTCGGTTCGGGGTCGCGGTCGGCGAGACGCGGCGCAGCTCGCGCGCAATCTCCATTTCGCAGCGATGCGGCGCCAAGGCGCAGGCTGCGACAAAAGCCGCCGCGGGCGATCGGCTCACCCCGGCGTAGCAGTGAATGACAAGCGGCGCAGAGCGGTCCCATTCCTCAAGGAAAGCAAGTAGGCGATTGATATGTTCCTCGCCGGGGAGAATGTGTCCTCCGCGAGGCGCGTCGATGTCAGAGACAGCGATCCGCAAATGGCGCTCGCGGGAGATTTCGCAAGGCCGAACAAGCGACGCCCCGGCGGTAAGAATGGTGACCAGCGAGCGCGCGCCGCTTTCTCGCACCGTGTCGACCACCTTCGTCAGGGAGCAGACGTACAAGCGCCCCTTCGACATTTCTCTCCCCGACGTTCTCTTCAACTTTCGTCGACCGCCCGAAACCGAGCGAGAAAACGCGCCTTCGTGTCCTCAATGGGAGCCGGGGCGAGTTCGTCTATGAAGGGCTGCGGCGGGATCGCCGGGCGGCCGAAGATGCGCTCGGCTTCGGCCCGTGTAAAGCCCGCAAGCTGCACCGCCTCGAAAAAAGCGGCGGCGCGGTCGGCCTCTTTGCAGAGCCGCCGCAGCGCCAAGGAGGCCGTCGGGGGCAGGGAGAAACGTAGGAGAATCGCCGCCAATATGCGGTCCTCGACGGCTTTATACGCGTCGCCGATCACCGCCTTGAACGGGGAGATCATATCGCCGATCACATATTCCGGCGCGTCATGCAGCAACATGTAAAGCCGCTCCGTTCGGCCGATCGCGGGATCGAGCGCGCTCGCGACCCTTTCGACGAGCATGCTGTGTTGCGCGACCGAGAAAATATGCGCGCCGACGGTTTGGCCGTTCCATCGCGCGACGCGCGCGAGCCCATGCGCGATATCTTCGATCTCCACATCGAGCGGCGAAGGGTTGAGCAGATCGAGGCGGCGTCCTGAGAGCATGCGCTGCCAGGCGCGGGGCGCTTCCCCCGGCGGCGGCCGCCGCCGCTTTATTGTGGTAGGAGAACGCATCGCGTTAGCCGCCCTCGCCCCTTGAGTGGCGATGGCACCCCGTCAGATGATCGTCCACCATGCCGACCGCCTGCATGAAGGCGTAGACGATGGTCGGTCCGCAAAATTTAAAGCCGCGCGTCTTAAGGTCTTTGGAGAGGCGTTCGGAAAGCGGGGTTTGCGTCGGCACGTCGCGCATACGCGTCCAGTGATTGACGATCGGCCGTCCATCCACGAAACCCCACAGATAATCCGAAAAGCCAGTCGTCGCCTCGATTTCCAGCCACGCCTGCGCCGAGAGCACGGCGCCTTCGATTTTTGCGCGGTTGCGCACGATTGCATCATTGCGCATCAGCGCCGCGACCCGCTTCTGATCAAATCTCGCGATTTTTGTCGGATCGAAGCCCTCGAAGGCCGCGCGAAAGGCCTCACGCTTGCGCAAGATGGTGATCCACGAGAGGCCGGCCTGAAAGCCGTCGAGCGTCAGCTTTTCGAAGAGCGCCCGGCCGTTGCGCTCGGGCCGCCCCCATTCATTGTCGTGATAGTCCAGATAGAGCAAATCGACGCCGGGCCACGGACAACGGTCCAGCCCGTCGGGATGGGATATGATCGCGCGATCGCGCCAACTTGCCGGCTGTTCCCGAACGCTTGCCAAGGCTCACCCTTAAAAAGCGGACCAAAAAACGCCGCGTGCTGGGGCTTTATCGCGCGTTCGGATTGCGTTCACAACCAAGTTGGGACTATCGTCGCCTCCGGCGGACGCAGATGGCGCGCGTCCTGCTTCTATGGGCTGTCGCAGTTTTTTGCGGCGCGGTTCGCGCCGTCCATCAATGGAGATTTATATGGGGATCCGTATCGCTGTTTCTTACGCTGCGGCAGGCGCAGTGGCCGTCGCCGTCGCCCTCGCCGCAAGCTCAGGGGACGCGTATGCGCAGGCTAATGTATTGAAGGAATGCGGATCGCAATATCAGGCCGCTAAGGCCGCCAACGAACTCGGCGGGCAGAGCTGGCAGGAATTCTTGAAAGCCTGTCGCGGACGACTGGCGGAGCAGGCCGCGCCTGCCGAAGCGAAGCCGGCGGAAGCCAAGCCTGCCGAGGCGAAGCCCGAGTCTCCGCCGCCTGCCGCCGCAGAGTCGAAGCCCACGCCGCCCCCCGCGACGGAAGCCAAGCCCGTCACGCCGCCTCCGCCCGCCGCAACCGAAGCGACCCCGAGCCCCAAAGCCGCGACGGAACCGAAAACCGCGACTCGCGAGCGCCAGAAGAAATGCGGCGAGGAATGGAAGGCGAAAAAGGCGGAGCTTAAAAAGGCCGGTTCAAAAATCACTTGGCCAAAATATTGGAGCGAGTGCAACAAGAGGCTGAAAGCCGCAGGCGAATAACGCTCTTCGCGCTTTTTGACGTCGCCCGGCGGCTCTCCCGCCGGGCGTTTTTCATGCGCTCTTGCTCGGCGAAAGACGTCGTGGCAGAGGAATAAAGCTGATCGCTGAACGGGGGCGGGCGTTTGGACAAAACCGAATTGCGAAAACTGCAGGCCTTCTTGCGCCGTTCGTTCGGCAACGACGGCGTTCGCGTCACAGCGGATCCGAAGAATCCCGACGATGCCGCCGTGCATCTTGGCGAACGCAGGATCGCTTCGATCTCGGTCGACGACGAAGACGGCGATCGCTCCTTCGCCTTCGAGATGAATATTCCCGTCGGACGCGAAGTGCTGCAGTCCTATTTGCGTAAGTTGTTCGAAAACGATCGCCTGTCGATCGTGGCGCGTGGGCGGAAAATGGATTCCGTCGAACTCAACGCCGACGGCGAATTTCTCGGCGTGATCTCCGCTGACAATCCGAAGCTGTCGAGCTTCACGCTGCAGGTCGCCATTCTCGATTTCGATCTCGAAGAAGAATGACGCGCCGCCCGTCGCGGCATGATCGGGCGCCGGGCGTTTGCTTCGCGCCGGCGCCGCGCGCCTCAAAACCCCGGTAGTCGAAGCTCTGCGCGCAAACCGCCGCTGGGGCTGTCATCGAGTTGCAGCGTGCCGCCATAAGCGGCGGCAAGATCGACGACAATCGACAGGCCGAGACCTGATCCGGGCTTAGTTTCATCGAGGCGCCGCCCGCGCTGCGTCGCTGTTTCGCGCAAATGCGGCGCAAGTCCCGGCCCGTCGTCGTCGATAGTGACGCGCAACGTCGGTCGCGACGCGCCGTCGCCGCCGGTTTCGGCGCGAATGTCGACGGTCACGCGGCTCTTCGCCCATTTGCCGGCGTTGTCGAGCAGATTGCCGATCATCTCTTCGAGGTCCTGGCGCTCGCCAAGAAAGCGCAGACGCGGATCGGCGCCGCCGGAAAAGATCACGCCCTTGTCGCCATAGATTTTACTGAAGGCGCGCAGCAAGGCCTCGATCGACGGCGCAATCTGCGTCGCGGCGCCGAGTGCGCCGCCGCGCGCCGCCGCCCGCGCCCGGTCGAGATAGAAGGAGATCTGATCGCGCATGATCTGCGCCTGTTCTTGAACTTTCCCGGCCAGTTGCCCCGGCGCGGAATCGGCTTCATTGACGATCACCGAGAGCGGCGTCTTCAGCGCATGCGCGAGATTGCCGACCTGGGTGCGCGCGCGTTCGAGAATGTCGCGATTGGCGCTGATCAGCAGATTGAGCTCTTCGGCGAGCGGCGCGACTTCGCTCGGATAGGCGCCCATGATGCGCTCCCGTTCGCCGCCGCGGATCGATGCAAGCTCACGCTGCAGTTGCCGCAACGGCCGCAAGCCGAAGCGGACCTGGAAGGCGGCGCCGATGGCGAGCGCAATCGCGAGCGCCGCGAAGGCGACGATCAGCGCGAAGCGAAATCGGCCGATTTGCTCTTCCATCTCTTCGCCGCTGCCGGCGACCTGCACGAGATAGATGCCAAGGTCGCCGACGTCGATGACGCGCTCGACGATGCGCAGCTGGCGCCCATCCGGGCCAGGCCCGTAGCCGCGACGAAAGCCGCCGACCTCGGCGACGACGCCAAGATCCGAGAGCTTTGGCAAGGTGTTGGCGAAGAGCGAGCGCGACGCCTTTATCTCATGCGACTTGTCGTCGAGGCGGGTGATCTGCCAATACCAGCCCGAGCCCGGCAATTCGAACTGCGGGTCGCCGAGCTGGCCAGGTCCGGTGCGTCCCTCCTGCCCTGACTCGGACACGTCCGCGACGATGGCGTGCAGGTAAACGTCGAGGCGGCGTTCGAAGACCTCTTGCGCTTCGCTCCGGTAGTAGGCGGTCAGAAGAATGCTGGCGACGATCAGCACGACCGAACTCATCGCCGCCGCAGTCAGGAACAGACGCGCGGCGATGGAGCGAATGGAGACGTAGGAAAGGCGCATCCGCCTAGCGATGATGGCCGGCGTCCTTTGCCGGCGCGGCCGCCATGTAGCCCAGCCCGCGCACGGTCTGGATCAGATCGACGCCAAGCTTTTTGCGCAACCTGCCGACGAAGACCTCGATCGTGTTCGAGTCGCGGTCAAAATCCTGGTCGTATAAATGCTCGATGATTTCGCTGCGGGAAACGACGCGTCCGCTGTGATGCATGAGATAGGCGAGCAGCCGGTATTCATGCGACGTGAGCTTCACCGCCGCGCCGTCAACGACGACTCGCCCGGCCTTGGTGTCGAGCCGCACCGCGCCGCAGACGATCTCATTCGTCGCGTGGCCTGCCGCGCGACGCAACAGCGCGCGGATACGCGCCAGCACCTCCTCCATGTGGAAGGGTTTTGAGACATAATCGTCGGCGCCGGCGTCGAAGCCTTGCACCTTGTCGCTCCAGCGGTCGCGCGCGGTGAGGATCAGCACGGGCATGTCGCGTCCCGCCGCGCGCCATTCTTCGAGAATGGTCACGCCGTCCTTCTTTGGCAGACCGATGTCGAGGACGACGGCGTCGTAGGGCTCCGTTTCGCCAAGATGACACCCTTCCTCGCCGTCGAAGGCGCGGTCCACCGCGTAGCCCGACTGCTCAAGCGCGCGAACGATCTGGCGGTTCAAGTCTTTGTCGTCTTCAACGACGAGCAGCCGCAATGCGTCCTCCTGCGTGCAAGACTCACTTATCTATAGAGCCAGCGCCAATAGAGCTAGAATGAGGCCGGCCACTGAACGCGTCGACAAGAATCTTGACGATGTGGCCGTCCCGGCTCAGCAGGCTGATCTCATAGATCAGTCCTTCGCCCAATTGGCATAGCCGGGCGCCGAGCGGCTCGGCCTGCAGCCGCAGGGCGATATCCCGCATGCACCGGAAAGGATCGGCGAGCTTCTGCGCTTCCATTTTGCTGCGCGCCTGCGCCATGGTGAAGCATTGCAGCCGCGCGGGCGCGTCTTCGGCGTGGCTGGCGTTGGCGCGCGCGAAGGCGGTCGTCGCCGCAAGGACGGCGACGGCGAACGCCCGTCTTCCAAAACGTCCGGCGGCCCGCATACGCCTCTCCCTGGGCGCATAATCGGCCGGATGCCATGAATGCGCAATGAATGGTGACAAATGCGGCCTGCGCGCCCTCAGCGTCCCGAGGCGCGGCAGGCGTTCCGCATTTTCTTGTAATCAACGACCATGGCGGCGAGAGGCGCGCCTTTGGGCAAGGCCCGCAACTGCTGCGCCGCAATCTTCTGCTCTTCGAGAGAGTAGGCGACGAGCGGCGGACAGCCGCCGCCCGTCGACTGGCATGCCGCAAGAGCCAAGCTAAAAGCGCCCATGATCGAGATCTTGCGAAACATTTTCGACGCTTCGGCGCTCCATCATGATTTCGGCCTGGCGCTTGGCCGCGCGCGAGTCGGCTTCAGCGCGGCGCGCCTTCTCCCGATCGCCGCCGCCGGCGACAAGTCATGCAAACGCCGCGCGTCCAAGCGCGTAGGCCACGACGCCGGCGGCGACTGCGACAAGACTAAGTGCGATCAGCTTCGACATGTCAGGCGGTTCCGGGCGGCGTCGAGGTGATGCTGCGCATGATCGCCATCAACGCCGCCGAACCGATGGCGATGGCGCCGGCCTTCGGATCATTAAGAAAGGCGATCCAGTCGGTCGAGGCGAGCGCGCCAAACAGCGCGACAAGCCCGGCGGCGACATAGGTGCGATAGCCTTGCATGTTTGTGTTTCCTTTCGTGCTGCCGGAAAGCCGCCGGCGCGGTTCACTTGCGGCCAAGGACTCGCGAGACGAACGATTCCATGGCGAAGGCGGGACCCGGATCGCGTTTGCGCGTCGGCGCAATGTCGTCATGACCGGCGATGTCGCTGATGCCGTAGGTTTGACAGAGCGCCTTCGCGATATCGACGGCGGCCGAGATCTGAACGGCGGGATAGATCATCCAAGGCTTTTCGCCGCCCCTATCCAGCTTGTGGACGAGCATCGCCACTTGGCTCGCCGGCACATTTTTTCCGTATGCGTCGGCGAATCTGCCGTTGGCGAGCTTCGTCAACGGTCCGGCGTTGGCCAGTTCGACGCCGATCGAAAAGCCGTTGCAGTTGGCGCGTCGCTTCCAAACGCTTTTGCCCGCATGCCAGGCGACGCGGTTGAAAGGCGCGAGCTGCGTCACCGCGCCGTCGAGATCGATGACGAGATGCGCCGAAGCTTTCGCGTGGGGATCGCACAGCCAGGAAATCGCGCCTTTCGCTGACTGCGAGGCCGTGTAATGCATGATCAGCAGCGAGGGCTTCAAAACGCCGCCGACGTTAGGCGTCGGCTTTTGAGCGACAGGCTTGTCGTATTGGTGCAGGACGTGATTCTTCACGGCGAAGGCCATGAGCCGACTCCTTCAATTTCATCGATTAGAGTTTTGGAAGCGCGCGACTCTCAGCGCGCCGCTTAGAAAAATTCGAAGATGACGGCGTAGCCGACGCCGCCGGCGCCGCCGGCGCCTGAGTTTGCGCCGTTTTGCGAGGCGCCGCCGTCGCCGCCGCCGCCGCCGCCAAGGCCACCAGCGCCTCCAGCGCCAGGCGTCGTTGCGTGAGACCCCCCGCCGCCGCCGCCCACGCCGGCCATGTCGATCGGCCCAACGCCGTTGGCGTATGACGGTCCAGCTGTCCCGTTGACGCCCGCCGCGCCGCCCGCGCCCGACACGGCCGCGCCGTTCACATAGAAGGCCCCTCCAGCGCCGCCCGCGCTTGTTGCATTGGCTGCGGTAATGCCGCCGCCGGAGCCGCCGCCGGAGGCCCCAGCTTCCGGGCCAGATATGCCCCCAGTCGTGCCGACCGTCCCTGTTGCGGGGCCGCCGCCGCCGCCAGCGCCAAAGCCGGAAACGTTGATGCTGCTCACGCCGCCGACCGCTGAGCCGCCGTTTCCCTGGCCAAATGAACCGCTTCCGCCTGTCGCCCCCGACGCGCTGAAGCCGCTGGTTGCGCCGCCTCCCCCGCCACCGCCGGAGCCAGCCGCAAGGCCGCCGCCAGAGCCCGCGCCGCCGCCGCCAGCAAAGAGCAGCGTGCCGAACGTCGTATTCCCGCCCGCTCCGCCGCTATTTCCGCTCGTTGAATTCGCCGTCTGCGCCGCGCCGCCAGCGCCAGGCGCACCGATCGCGACAGCTTTCGATACGCCGATCTGGGCGGCGGTGAATCGTCCGCGCGCCAGCCCGCCGCCGCCGCCGCCGCCGCCGCCGGAAGCCGCCGCGCCGGACGCCGTTCGCGCGCCGGAGCCGCCGCCGCCAAAGAGCAGCACTTCGGCAAATCGCAGCCCGGGCGTCGGCGTATAGGAGCCGCTCGACGTAAAGACGCGGACCTTCGTCGGCCCGCCGCTCGGAAAGGCGACTTCGCCGGTCGCGCTGTCGACGAGGATCGACTCCTTCCACACGGCGCCGTCGGGCGAGACCTTCACATGGAAGTTATCGTCGCCGGTCAACCCGGTTTCGGCGCGCGCCGAATAATTGGATTGGTAAAGCTGCGAGACGGTCTTCGCCCCGCCTTCTTTGTTAAGCGCGAATCGCAGATCGCCGGAGCCGCCTTCGCCGACGCTTTTGGCGGTGAAGAGCGTGGCATTGAGTTTGGCGAGCAGCGGATTGGCGGCGTCCGCGGTCGCGCCGATCCCGAGCAGCGCAAGGTTTTGCATCTGGCGCAAGGACAGGCCGCAATCGATCCACGCCGCGCCATCGTAAAGCAGCAGAAGAGATTCCGCTTCGACATAGGCGCGCCAGCCGGCTCGCGGCGAAAGGAAGCTCCAGCCGCCGGCAAGGAACGTCGCGATATGATCGCTCTTGCCGGCGAAAGCGCCTGTCCCGCCGGCGCCGACGAGCACACGATCGCCTTCCGCCGGCGTCGCGGGCACCGACGTCACGTCTCGCGCAGAGACCGCAAGCTGCGTCAGCGCGTCGATCAGCGCCAGAGCTTCATTATGCGTGAGGTGCTTTTGCGCTTGCGCCGCCTCGATAAAAGGCAACGCAAGATGCGTGGTTTGCGTCATCGTTTTTCCTATTGGACGGGGAGCGTCGTCGTCAGCGGGAAACCGCGTCCGACCGTGGCGCTCATTTGATAAAGCGATAGCGTCAGATCGCTTTGCGGCGCGCCGAAATCAGCGAGCTCGTCCGCGACGGGGTAGAGAAGCGACGTCGCAGAGGCGGTTAGTTTGCGCTTTCCGCTCGCCGGCAGAGAGATGTCAGCCTCAAAAGATTCGCTCGCCTCGCCGAGCGGAATGTCGAGCGCTTCCCAAGCGTCTGAATCGACGCGTCCACGCCGCACGAAATCGATGACCACGCCAGCCGGCGTGCGCCGAGCGCGCGCCTTGGTCGGCGCGTAGGGGCGCAGCGCCTTGCCTGTCGCGGCGACGGTCGGCTGAACGAAGATCGGCTCCGCATAGTCGCGATCCGCTGAACCGATGCGATAGGTGATCGGCGCGCCAATCTCGGCGACCTTGCGCGCCAGCGGCGCGATCGCGTCATTGAGCAGCACGACGGTCGCGCCGGCCGGCGCGTCGCGCTTGGCGAGATGTTCTTCGCCGCCGAGTCCGCGAACGAGCCGTGACAGTCGATATGTTTGTTCGCCGACAAGTTCGGCATGCGCGAAAGCGAAAATTTCCCAGTCGCCGTCAACGCGAATCGCCATCGCCGAACGTCCGGCGAGCGCCGCGAGGTCGCCCGCCGACGACAGTTGTCCGGCGCCGATCGTAACGGTGACTCCGCCGCCATTGTCGAAACGTCCGACCGGACCGGCGCGCAGGATGTCGAGCGTCTCGCCGATGGTCGCGCGCTTGTCGATGATGGCGATCTGCTCGTAGCCGCCTTGGATCGTCATCCTCCAGATTGCGAGCGGCCCTGGCCAGGGATCGGCGAAGGCGGCGACATAGGAGAGCGCTTGCTCGTCGCGCGTGAGCGCAAGGTCGAGAATTTCGACTCTCGGCGGTCCGATCATTTTCGGCGAGACGACATTCGTGCGTCCCAGCAGCGGCGCGGCCGAATCATAGACGGAAGCGTCCGCCGCGCGCGCGCTCACTTGCCGCGCGGCGCCGTCCGTGATGCGCTGAATTTGAAACAGCCGGCCGCTGCCGGCCGCGCCGAGCCGCACCAGATCGCCGGGCTGCACGCCAAGAAGGCCCGGCCGCAGCGTGAATTCCGCGGTTTCGCGTCCGATCCACAAATCCTGAAGCCAGCTCTCCGCTAGCGACTGCGCATTGGCGCGATTCGTCATCACCGCGGCTTGCGCTTCACTCTGGCGCGCCGAGCGGCCTTCGAGTCTACGAGATGAGACTCGCGCCATCTGAAAGTCGTTTTCGGAATCGCAGAAGGAGAGCGCGATCTCCTGCGGCAGCTCGCTTTCCTGCGCGCGCGTCAGCGTCACGAGCGATGCGGTTTTGCCGGCGACGAGGTCGTCTTCGTCAAATTCGCACATGGGCTTCCCGCGCCGATCGACGAAGCGCAAGGCGCCCGCGCTCGCCACGACGTCGATGCCGTAAAGCGCGGCAAGAGGATCAATGGCCTCGCGGGGCGACATCGGCCGCTCCAGCACATAGCCGTCAAGAAAGCCGCCGACGTTTGGCCGCTGCGTAACAACTTCAGGCGCAAAGACGGCGCCGGAGAGCGCCGGCAGCAGGCGGTCGAGCGGCGCGCCTTCAAGTCGGCCATTCAGCCAATGACCCGTCTCCCAATTGGCGGCGTCGCTCCACGCGTCGATTTGCGTCGGAAAGGCCGGAAAGGGCCGCGCATCCCAGCACCATATGTAGAGGCGCGCCGGATCGACCATCGGCCCGGCGTAGATGCTCGACGTCGGGTTGCGCGCGCCGCCGCCGGGCGCCGCCGGATCGAAATGCGCGATCATCGCCTCGATGAATCGCGCCTGCATGAGATCGTCGCGGCCGTTGCGCGAGAAGTAGGGCAGACCGCCATCGCTCGAGCGCGGGTCCGGAAAGACGTTCGGCGCATTAGCGCCGCGGTCGACGGCGGGACATCCCGTCTCGACGATCCAGATCGACTTGGACTGCGGAACCCATGCCGTCGGCGCCGCCAGCTCAGCGCCGCCGACGCGCTCGTAATGCGGTTGCGACCACCACGAGAAAAAATCCTTGTGGCGGAAAACCCATGGCCTGCCGAGTCCGTCGCTTATCGGCGTACGATCTTGCGCGAGGCGCGCATTTGCATCGGCGTAATGCCAATCATAGGCCTCGCCCGAAGCGACGCGAGACGTGAGATAGTCGAGATCATAAATGCTCGCCGCTTCCTGCGCGTCGAGATGCGCGTCGCCGTCGCGCCAGTCGGAGAGCGGCCAATAGACGTCGACGCCGACAAAATCGACGGCGCTTGACGCCCATAGCGGATCGAGCGGAAACCGCGCTTCGCCGCTTGCAGGAACATGCGCGCCATATTCCGTCCAGTCGGCGGCGTAAGAGATTTTCGTTTGCGCGCCAAGGATCGCTTTCGCTTCCGCGGCGAGCGTCGTCAGCGCCGTGACGCCCGGATATTCGCCCGGAGCCGAGCGCACGCGCGTCAGGCCGATCAGTTCGGAGCCGATGAGAAAAGCCTCGACCCCTGCGGCCGCGACGCAAAGATTGGCGTAGTGCAGAATGAAGGCGCGATAGCGCAAAAAGAACGCGTTGATCTGCGCCGCCGCCGTCGCGGTCGCATCAGGCGAACCGGTTTGTCCCGGCGCCGGATCGCAGGTGATGCGCCCGCGCCAGGGGAACGCCGGCTGTTCGACCGCGCCTGTGTAAGGATTGGGCAGCGCATTGCCCGGCGGCACGTCCATCATCACGAAGGGATAGAAAGTCACCGCGAGGCCGCGCGCCCTGAGGTCGGCGATTGCGGCCATCACCGAGGCGTCGCTCGGCGTTCCGCCATAGGCAGCGCGTCCGTCGATTTGCGACACGAGCCGCGCGCTCGAACGCGTTTGCCCGGCGACCGACCAGTCGGGCGGCCAGAAGCCGCCGACAATGAAGTTGAATTGACCGATGGTCTTGAATGACGCATCCACGCGCGGCGCGATCGTGCAATGTTCGGCGCGAAGATCGTCGCCGAACCAAGCGACCACCAGCGCGACGCTTTCGAGGTTCGGGCAAAGCGCCTGCAAGGCGTCGATAGACGCGGTCCAATCCGTCGCCGCTGTCAGTTGATGGCGATTTTCCGCCGCCGTGGCGCCGGGCGCGTAGAAATTGAGCTTGAGGGCAGGGTGATAGCCGGCCTCCGTCGCGCCGGGAATGAGGTCGACGGCCCGGATCATCGCGCCGAGTCCTTCGACCGGCTTCACAACTTCGAAGGTGAATTGCGGAATGCGATTGCCGAATGCGGCGAGCGCGAGATCCTCGACAACGATATAGGCGAGACCGCGATAAGCAGGCGCGTTCTCCACCCCTTCCTTTGCGACGATCAGCGGATCTGGTTCCTGATCTTCCGTTCCCGGATAGATACGAATCGGCAGCGTCGTCATGTCGAGCTCTGACCCGTCAGCCCAGATGCGTCGCACGAAAGCGATAGGCCCTTCGCACAGCCCGATCGCGACATTCGCCGAATAGGAATAGGTGAACTGAATATTCTGGGCGCCGCCTCCGCCGCCCTTGCCCTGATGCTGCGTCTGCGCAAAAGAAACGTTGAGGCGTTCGAAAAAACGCGTCGCCCAGATCATCTGTCCGCCGATGCGCGCCCGGCCATAGACGCGCGGCACGCCGGCGCCTTCCGTGGAGGTGATCCCGTCCATGGATTTGAGCCGCGGACCGATCGAATAGCGCGGCGATGCGTGCGGTTGCAACGCTGCGTCGACGAAGGAGCCGCCGAGGCCGCCGAGCACGCCGCCGATCGAGGACCCGACAGGTCCGCCGATCGCGCCGCCCGCGACAGAGCCGATCGTCTGCAAAACGAGAGTGGCCATGAGGGTCTCGAAGAGCCTCGCAATGGCATTCCCGACAGGCGGAAGGCCTGATCGGGAATCCAGAGCAGCTTCAGGAATGTCGGGTTTGGTCTTGGATTCCCGATCGCGCGCCGAGCGCGCGTTGGGAATGACAGTCGTAAGGCTTCTTCAATCCACAATGCCCGGAAAGGCAAAGGCGGCGACGAGCTTCTTGCGCCAATGCACGATCGCGATCTCAGCGACGCAGGCGCCGCCATGGGCATGAATCATATGCGTCGTCGATGTTGCGACGCCGAGATGTTTCGCGGGGAGATGTTCGCGAAAGCGAAACAGAAGTACATCGCCTTCGCGAAAATCGCTTGAAGCGATCACCGTGAAATGCCGCTTCGCGGCGTCAAATAAAGTCTCGGCGCCTGAGGCTTCCGCCCAATCCGGCGTATATGCGGGCGCGGCTTCCGGCTCGCCGCCGATGATTTCGCGCCAGACGCCGCGCACGAGGCCGAGACAGTCGCAGCCGACATGGATGAGCGAAGCCTGATGCGCATAGGGCGTGCCACGCCATCGTCGCGCCGCCGCGACAATGTCGGCGCGAGTCATCGAAAAAAGCTTCCGCCGTCCATCGCCGGCGCCAGCGCGCTTGGATAGGCGATGACCCGGTCATTGCCCGGCATATGCGGGAAGCCGCGGAAGTTGACGATGTTGTCGAACTTGGCGCGGCAGCTTGTCGGCGACTTGTCGCAGCCAGCGATCATTAGTACGGCGTCTCCGGCGATGACCGCGCCGCCCGGCGGCGTCCATAGCGTGACGCTCGCGCGCAGATTGTCTTGCCGATGCGATTTCACCGTAAAGCGGGCGTTCTCATTTGCGCCGCTTGTGAACGTCAGCCCGCCGCCGGCAAAGAAGCCGCCGTCAAAACTTTCCGAAAGATCTATGTCGATCGCGCCGCCGGCGAAGGCGGCGACGATCCCCGCCGCATGAAAGCCCGGCGCCATGACATCGAATCCGCAGCGTGTATCGCCGAGATCGGCTGAACAGCTGCGTTGAAAGGCGCGGCCCTGCTGCTGATCGAAGACATGGGCGCTTGAGCGCAACTCCGCAGAGAAGGCGTTCTCCCCGCGGCGGATCTCGCCGATCGTCGCGATATCCAGCAACGCGCGATCGGCGATGCTGGTCCAATCGACAAGCCATGTCTCGACCGAGGCGCCGTCGTAAAGACCGTTCAGCAGATCGGTCTCGGTGAGGCTCTCGTCGGCCAATGCGCCGGCCGCTTCGCCCCTTCCAGGCGCAAAGCCGACGCTCGATTCAAGTTGCGAGGCGGAGAGACCGGTATTGGCGCGGAAGATTACCCCATTGAAGGTCAGATCACGATCATGATCGGTGAAGCCCATCACTGTCGCGTCGCGACGCGAAACGCGCCAGCAGTGGCAGAAACTCGTGGCGCGCTGATCGAGTTTCGCCAACATCGAAGGAGAGAGCGAAAGCATGAAATTTTATCTCCTCATCCACGTCATCGGCGCGAGTCCAGCCTCTGTCAGGCGACTCTGGATCGCTTCGCTTGCAATGAGCGTTGCGGCTATGGGACGATCTCGATAATCGGAATATTTGGAATCGCGCCGGCCTCGAAGGCCTGCATGTCGATTTCGAGAAAGTCCGTATCAAAGCGCACGGGCACGTCGAAGAGAAAGCCGGCCGTGACGACCGCGCCCATCGGAGGAATGGCGCCCGGCGCGAACGTCACGATTCCTGTCGCGACGTCGACGTTCACATCCGGCGCCGATTTTTCGACGCCATTGACCGCAACGCGCGCGGTTCCGGCGGCGGGCTTGACAATGTCGCGCGCATAAGCGGCAAAGGCGCCGCCATAAGTCTTCACGAGCTGGAATGCGGCGCGCGCGCCATCTCCCATTCCTATGGTTTGATCCGTCGGGCTCACAGCCGCGCCCGGCGCGCAGGAGGCGCAATCGGCGCGATCGCGCCAGCGAAAGCCATAGAGCCGGCCGCGCCGTTCCTCGAAAAACGCGATGATCTGCGAAAGCTGCGCGAGACTCTTGACGCCGTAGCCAGCTTCATAGCGGCGCCGCGAATGCGCCCAGCGCGCGTTGCGCGCCTCGCGATTGGAGCCGAGCGTCACGATCTCGGTGCGCCGCTCCGGTCCGCCGCGCCCGCCCAGCGAGACATCAAGTGGAAAGCGGATCTCGTGAAAATCGCTCATGCCAGGCGCGCCCAATTAGAGATTGCGCTGCCCGCGCGCGACGGCCCGCGCCAGGGCGCCCGTGATTTGCGCCTCCGAACGGCGGAAGCTCTCGACATCCTGCGCAGCGATGTTGACCGTGACCGCAACCGGACGCGCGCCGGCGGCCTGCGCGACGACGCCGAGCCGGCCATCCGCGCCGCGCGCGAGCGGCATGATCGCCTCGGCGCCGCGCTCGCCCATCAGTCCCATCGCGCCGCCGCTCGCAAAATAGGTTGGACTTGCGACGACCCCGCCCTGCGCGAAAGGCGCGACGGTTCCGGCGCCGCCGAAGGCGCCGGAAAACATGCCGCCCAATCCGCTCACCAATCCTTCGGCGAGCGCCCTGGTTCCCGTGCGCAAGGCCATGCGCGTCAGCGACTGTCCGATCGTCGAGAGCACGTCGTTGAAGCCGCGGCCGCTCGCCGTCGCCGAGCCGAACCCAAGGTGAAGCGTCTTCGTGACATTTCCTGCCGAGACGTTGATCTGATCGAGCAGAAGTTTCGTCGCTTGCAGGTTAGCTGTCGCGACGCGCTCATTCCCGCCGGGTTCGTTGAAGGGATCCGGAAAGGCGTCGAAGCTCGTCGTCATGTCGATTCCCCGGTATCTGGAAAGCGGCGCATCAATTCGTCAAGCGCGGGGCGCGACGGCGCGCCGGGCGCGACGCCATAGACGCCCTCAACCGCGCAAAAAAGTTCGCGCGGCGTCATCGACCAGAAATCGCGCGACGGGAGCCGCAGGACGCCGAGCCCGAAGGCCATGGCGCGCGCGAAGGGAAAGGGCGTGCGTTGGGAGGCGCCGCACGCTATTTCATCCGTTCGCATCAGGCGTCCTGCGGCGTCGGAGGGTTTACGTCGGCGCTCCGCTCCGGCGCATCGCCGAAGGTCGCGGCGAGGAGATCGGCCGTGATACGCACATAGCCTGCAAGACCCTCCGAAACTTTCATTCTCGCGACGTCTTCGTCGCTGACGTCGTTGCCTGCGCCGCGCAATCCGCACGCGATAATGCGCAGTATGTCGCGTGCGGAAAGCCGCCGTTCCTCAAAACGGCTCGCGAGCCCGACGAGGTCGCTCGCGCCAAAGCCGCTTTCGAGTTCGGCGAGCGCGCCGAGCGTCAGGCAGAGCGTGTAACTTTTGCCGTCGATCGTCGCGTCGATTTCGCCTCGCTTTCGATTCGCCATCGCGTCCTCACATGAAAATCGCTGGTCCATGGAATTGTCATTCCCCACAGACCGAAGGCCGGAGCGGGAATCCAGAGTCGCAACCAGCATGTTTGATTTCGCCACTGGACTCCCCGATCGCGCTTCGTGCGTCGGGGACGCCAGTTGAGCCGTTCAAACCTCACAACGCCGCGAAGGTGAGCGCGCCCGCCGATTCGAGCGAAATATCGAAGGTCACTTCGGCGGCATATTCGCCGCGGTAATCGAGATTGGCGATCTGGAACGGGCCCGAGAGCGCGCCGAAGTCGGGAATGACAATCTGCCATTCGCGCAGTAGCCCGTCGAAGAAGGTCTGGCGCAGGAGCGCATCCGATGACTGGTCTTTGAACACGCCCGTTCCGGAGACGCTTGCGCGTCTCAGTCCTCCGCCGTCCAGCAATTCGCGCCAGCGGCCGCTCGACTCGGCGTCGGTCACGTCGACCGTGTCGGCATTCAGCGCTAGGCGTCGCGTGCGCAAGCCAGCGACCGTGACGAAGCCCGCGCCGTCATGAATTTTTAAGAGCAGATCCTTGCCTTTCTGGGCGGCCATCATTGAGCTCCGTTAAAGATATTCGGTCGTGGCGCGAAAGCGCAGATTGACCCGCGCGAAGCGGCCGTTCTGCTCGCGACGCGTCTCCATGGAGAGGAAGCGCAAGTCGACCAGCCGATGATGCTGGAGATTGAGCGCCGCCTCATCGAGAAGATCGGCGATGCGCTGCGCCAGTTCGAGCGCCTCGCTTAGGCCCCGCATCGTCGAGGTGACGCTGATCGTAAAGAGCTGTTCCGCGCCCGGCGAGAGATCGGCGGACCAGTCGCGCAGCTGCGTTTCGCCAAAAAGCGCATAGGGCGGTTCGGCTCCGCGCGGCGCCTCGTCGTAAAGCTTCGTGCCGAGCGCGGCAACGAAGCCTGCATCGGCGAGCAGATAGGCGCGGATCGCTTTGCGCAGCGCGACGACGGGTGAAACGCTCATGGCGGTCCTTTAAGTGATCTCTTCGCACGCGCAGATCAAAAATCGCCGACGCTCATCTGGATCGAGAACCGATTGGATGCGAAGCTTGCGGCCCCGATAGACGAAACGCATGTCCTTTGAGACACCGTCACGCCAGCGGATCGTCACGACGAGAGTTGTGGCCTGCTCGGCGCGTTGCTCGACGAAATCTTCGCGTGCGCCTGAAGGGGCGATGCGCGCCCAAAGGCTTGCGACCGACGTAAAGCTGCGGGAGAATCCACCGACGCCGTCCGCCGCGTCGATGGGCGCCTCGAGCGTCACGCGATGGCGCAGCGCGCCGATGGGGAGGCCGCTCACAGCAACCGCTCCCGCCGAAATGGCGTGGCGAGTTGCGCCACGGCTTTTGGCAATGCGTCGTCGGCGGCATCGCCACGATGTTCGCGCCAATGCGCGACGAGCATAAGGATTGCGTGACGCAGCGGCTGCGGCGCATCGCTGGCGAGCGCGCCATAGCCGACGTCGAAATCAATCTCGATTCCGTCGCGCGCGCGTCCAGGAGTTGGCGGCGCGGACGTGAAGCTGGCGCGGCCACCGTCATTGGAAAATGGCGCGCGATAGGTCGCTGCATTGAGCGTCTGCGCCGCGCCGTTTGCGTCAAAGACGCGGATCGCCGTCACGGATCGAAATGGCGCAAAGGGAACGGAGAGCGTCGCGCTCGAGGCGACCGAAGTCGGCCAGCAATCCAACACGAGACGCCAGCTTTGCGTGACGAAGAAGCGCCGCGTATAGGCCTCGAGCGTCATGCGCGCGGCGACGATCAGCGCCTGGATCAACTCGTCCTCTTCGACGCCGTCTTCGCGCAGCCATGATTTAGCGTCGGCGAGCGAGACGGGCTCGATCGCCGGCGCGCCGATGAGCATCGGTCGCATTCGCGCTTCCTGTGCTGTTGAGAGAATGAGCCGCGATTTCATCGCGGCCCTTGAACGCGACGCCGCGAATTAGGATGCGGCGAATTTCAACAGCTTGATCGCCTCGAAATTCTGCACGCCGCCGCCGACTCGCTTCGTCGTGTAGAAGAGGACATAGGGCTTCGCGGAGTAGGGATCACGCAGCACGCGAATGCCGACGCGGTCCACCACCACATAGCCGCGCTCGAAATCGCCGAAGGCGATCGAGAGCGAATTCGCGGCGGGGTCGGGCATGTCCTCGGCTTCGATCACGGGGAAGTTCATCAGCGAGGCGCCGGCGTCCGCCGTCGCTGGCGGCGCCCAGATATAATCGCCGGTCGTCGTCTTGAACTGGCGCACGAGCGACTGCACGCGCCGTCCCATGACGAATTTGCCGTTCTGGCGGAAGCCGGCGCGCAGCGCGTAAACCAGATTGACGAGCGCGTCGGAGGGGTCGGTCGCGGCGAAGGCGCCAGCGTGGCCGGTCGCCACATAGCCAATGTTTCCCCAGCTCCAGCTCGCATCCGCGACCGTGGTATAGGAGAGAAAGCCCTTGGGCCTATTCACGCCATCGCCGGTAACAAAAGCCGCGCCTTCCTGTTCGGCGAAGGCGGTTTGCACCTCCTCGGCGATCCATTGCTCGATGTCGACTACGGCGTCGTCGAGCAGCGCCTGAGTCGCCGCCGGCATGGCGTAAAGCTCCATCGCCGGGAAGGTCATGTCGGCAAGCTGCTGATTATTGGTCTGCGGACGCGGATCGGCTTCCGCGACCCAGCCGGCCGCGGGTCCCGTCGTTGAGAAAGCGCGGCGCAGCGACGCGCCGGAGATTTCGCGCACGCTGGAGATGGCGCGGATCGGGGAGAACTTCGCGAGTCTTCGCAGAACTTCCCGCTCGGTTGGAAGCGGCACGAGATAGCCGCCGTCAGGACCCGAGCCGCGCGATAGGGCCTTGGCCTCAAGCGCCTTAAGTCCGCTCGCTTCGCCGGAGCGCATGTAGTGATTGAAGGCGCTCTTGTGCTCGCGCCCGCTATGGTCGTCGACGAGCTTGCCGCCAATCCGCGGCCGCGACATTTCGAGCGCCAGGCGATCGAGCCGGCTCTTCGTGTCGTCGAGCGCGTGGTCGATACGCGCGAGCTTCTCTTCGGTCACGACGTCGGCGCCAAGGCGGTTTTCGAGCTGCGTCAAACGCTCGTCGTTCGTCTCCTTGAAGGCGCTGAAGGCGCAATTGAGGTCGGCGAGAATGTCGTCGCCTGCGGATTTGGTTTCAACTGCTGACATGTTTAGAGCCTCATGGTGTGCGCTTGCGCGCAAAAAAAAGACGCCCCCGCGACTTGAGCCGCCGGGATGAAGTCCGCGTATTTGGGAAAGCCGTCTCGAGAATTCTTTTGCGCCCGATGGCAAGGCGGGAATTGATGCGATTGTTATTTCTGCGTCGGTCAGCAGCGTGCGGCGGCGCGCCGCAGCGCATGCGTGAAGTCGAGCGCAGCCCGCTGCGCCCTCAGGCGCGAGAGCTTCGCGCCGAGCGCCTCTATGCGTGGCGCCGCGTTGCGGCTGTGCTTCACCGTCCCGATACGCGCCTGCGCCAGCATCGGAAAGGTGACGATGGAAATCTCCCAAAGGTCGATGTCATGAAGCCGCCGCACGCCGGTCGATTTGTCGGTCGTGGCGCGCAGCGTGCGAAAACCAATGGAGAGGCCGTCGATCGCGCCCTTGCGCATCAGCGACAGCGCCTCGCGCGCCCGCGCCACCGAGAGATCGAGGCGGCCTTCGACTTTTAAGCCCCGAGCGTCTTCGACGATCGAGATCCACATACCGATCGGCTCGGCCGCCTGATGCTGCCAGAGCATTTTGACGCCCTTCGCGCCGCGCTTGGTCAGCGAGCGCGCGAAGGCGCCGGCCATCACCATGTCGCCGCCCGAATCCACGACGCCGAAGAGGCTGGCGTAGCCCGAGAACGCGCCAGCTTCATTGGCCTGTAGCAACGGCAACTCGGCGCGCTTGATTTCGGGCGCGCCAGTTCGTCGTAGGGTCGCCATCAGCGCTGCTCCGCCTGGCCGTTGATCGGCGCATGGCTTGCCCCGCGCGCTTCGGCGCGAAGTTGCGCCAGCAATTCGACGAAGGTCTTGAAGACGGCGGAAGGGTCCTCGCGCAGTCGCGGATTGCGCGCGCGCTGACGCCGGGCGAGAGGCGGCAGAAAGGCTTTCTTATTCATCAATCGCTACTGCAACGTCGGTTGAAGCGCGCGAGTTCCCGCACGAAAGCGTCGAGGCGACGCGACGCCTCGCTGAGTTCCCGCAACGCGAGATAGGCTTGCGCGGACGCGGCGCAGGCCCACAGAAACAGCGCAAGATGTGCGAGATCGCCGCGCTGCAAAATGGCGTCGAGAATGTCGGACATGAACGATGGCTTCTTTCGGGCGAAGGCTCGTGGTGACGCGCTCCCACTCGCTTGCGCGCTCGCTCGCCAAGGCTTCGAGGCGATCGGCGTTATAATCGAGTCGAAAGGCGCCGAACCCCGGCTGCAGCCAGGCCTGAAAACTCTTCTGCACGCGCGCGACGAGCGGCAGCACGTTCTGGCGCCAGAAGGCGCGATTGGCTTCAGTGTAATTGCTGAAGGGGAGGCCCAGTAGCAGCGGCGGCACGCCGAAGGCGAGCGCGATCTCGCGCGCTGCGCCGGCTTTCGACTCGGTGAAATCCATGTCCTTTGGCCACAGCGACAGCGCTTTCCTTAGGAAGAGCCCTCAGCTTTCAGCCGTCGCCATATCTCTTCAAGATAGACTCGATAGTGTCGTCGATCGACAAACCAACGAGTGCGCCACCGCGAAACCAGATGTCTTCTAGCTCCTCGTCGCTTAGGTCGCTCGTCAACGCCTTGGCCAAAAAATCTCGGACTTCTTGCTTTTCCCGCTGATCTATATTGCTGATAGCGTAATCAATGTCGTCTGAGCCTTCTGGGATGTCCGCTTCCAACTCTCTGTTGAACCAGACGCACATATTCCAGAATGATTGAGGAACAATCACGACGAGTCCTATTCATCTTCGTCGTTCAGTCTGACGATGTTGTGCTTGCATGCTCGTGCGCCGAGCCATCCCCTCCGGAGCGTTTCTCAGTCAGAGTGACTCAAACGGCCGGCGCGCTCAGTCTTGCGGCTGTGGCATATCAGCTTCAATCAGGCGCTGGAAATACTTCAGGAAGCCCGTACAATCCCCTTCATCCCCGCGAAAAGGAGAGACTTCGGCTCTGCTTCTGTCCCAAATCTCGCGTAGCTGCATCTCGTCGAATTTGCCGCTCAACAGTTCAGCCATATATTCCTTGAGCGCCTGACGATCTTGCGGCGTGAAGTCGTAAAGCGCCTCGTGAACCAGCTCCTCGGGGGATTCATAGACGGTGTCGATATCCTGATGAAAGTATGAGGTGAATTTCTGAAAAGGCGAGGGAAGAGTCATATTCTGCCTCCAGACGGTCTCAATCGGGATTGATAGGGAAAGCGGTCAATATCTTAAATCCCCGTTTTGATCCGGCTATGTGTTTGATGACGACCCGAACGCCAAAAGTATCGCGGATGGTGACGCTGGAGCTGAGCTTCGGTGCGTATGCTTCCTTGCCTGTCGGTGTTTCAAACCAAGTTTCCAGTGTCGCGCCGCGCTTTCTTCCCGACGCCACTTCCTCTACTTATTCGCGGACGTCAATGAAAGAAACGAGCCGATGCGTTTCTTCCAGAAGCCCAACGCCCCGATGCGATATCGATTTCTCAGGCTTCGCTCGCTGAGATTGTTTTCGGTCTTTCCAACATGATCGCTGATGGCGTGCCCCTGGTGACTACCGCCTTCCTCCTCGATGAGATCGACATCAGAGGGCCTGTCTTGGACAGGGTCGATGTAGGACTGGGCGAAGCGCCTCGGGCTTTGATCGAAATTTATCGCGACGTCTTCCGAGAATGACGTATCGCCTTCTCCGCCGCCCCCGCCGTCCGTCCATCGCCCAGCGCCGAAAATTCCCTCAGGCACGCGCGGCTGATCCGGACTATAGCGGCGCTCCAGCGCGACATCGCGTTTGGTGAAGAGCGCTTCTTTCGGCGCCGGGCCATAGCCTAGCGCCTCGCGCTGTTCGTCGCGCGTGAGGAAGGCGGCCTTGCCGACGCGCTCCCACTCGCTTGCGCGCTCGCTCGCCAAGGCTTCGAGGCGATCGGCGTTATAATCGAGGCGAAAGGCGCCGAACCCCGGCTGCAGCCAGGCCTGAAAGCTCTTCTGCACGCGCGCGACGAGCGGCAGAACGGTCTGGCGCCAGAAGGCGCGATTGGCCTCGGCGTAATTGCTGAAGGTGTTGTCGCCAGGAAGACCCAGCAGCAGCGGCGGCACGCCGAAGGCGAGCGCGATCTCGCGCGCGGCGCCGGCTTTCGACTCGGCAAAATCCATATCTTTCGGCGAGAGTGACAGCGCCTTCCAGTCGAGTCCGCCTTCAAGCAGTAACGGCCTTCCGGCGTTGGTGGCGCCGGAGAAATTTTCCTCCAGCTCTTCCTTCAGCCGAGAGAATTGCTCATCAGTCAGATGCGCGCCTTCGGGCCCCGCATAGACCAGCGCGCCGGAAGGCCGCGCGGAATTGTCCAAGAGCGCCTTGTTCCAGAAACTCGCGGCGTTGTGTGTGTCGAGCGCCACCTGCGCGGCGGCGAGCGGCGGAAAGCCGTAATAATCGTCGAGCGGATTGTAGAATTTGATGTGCAGGATCGGCTCGATCCCTTCGCCGCGCATCTCGTAGCGCGCTTCCTGTCCCAGCGCGCGATAGATAAAGGCCGCGGGCCAACCGTTGCGTCCCGCCTCGACGCTCATGCGGTCGGGCCGCAGCACATAGAGTTCGCGCAGCTCCTCGCCGATCAGAACGGATTCGACATAGGCGTTGCCGTAAAGCAGCAGATTGGCGCAGATCGCCTCGATGAAGGAGGCGCTGGTGTCGAGCGGATTGGGGCGCTCGATGAGAGAGATCAGCGGATGGTCGATCGCCTCCTCGCGGCCCTCATAGACGAGCCAGGGCACAGAGGCGGCGGCTTCCGCCACCATGCGCACGCAGCGATGGCAGACGGCGTTGCGCTCATAGCCTTCGCGCGTCAGCGTCGTTGAATTGCGCGCGCTCCAATGCGGCTGTCCGAGCGCATGCATGGCGAGGAGCTTCGCCGCGCGCGAATATTTGGTTTCGCGCGGCGGCGCGACCGCGCCGATGAGTCGCGAGAGCAGTGAGGGCATCGATGATCCCTTGAATGTTAAATCGTTCATGAGAGGACAAGCTGGCGTTCTCTCATGCAGGGCGTGCAATCTCGGGCGCTACACCCTCCCCTTGATGGGGAGGGTCGAACCGCGAAGCGGTTCGGGGTGGGGCGACCAAAGGAAACGATAAGGAACTCACCCCACCCCGCGACTTCGTCGCGACCCTCCCGTCGAGGGGAGGGTGGGATGGCCCTTTCACACCCGCCGCATGCGCGGCTCGGGCGCCTTCGGAATCAGCGCCAGCGCCGTGATCGCCCAGACCAGCGCGTCGAGCCGATCGGGACTGCGGCCGGATGACAATCCGTCGGCGGCGAAATCGCACATCTCGTCTTCGAGCGCCGGAAAGGCGCCGACATGTTTGACGCGCTCCTGCTCATAGAGCTGCGCGACCGGCGCGGCGCGCAAATATTTGCCGCGCGTCGCCCGCGTCATCGTCACGGGGACGGAAGGATCGGCTTCGTTGAGCACCGCGCGCACCATTTCGCCGCCCTGATTGACCTCGGCGACAAGCGCGTCAGCCGACAGCTTGTGATAGAGCGCGATCGCCGCGCGCGCCCATTGCGCGGGTCGCGCCGCCGACACTGTCGCGTCGGCGAGCACGTAAAGCGTTCCGGCCTCTTCAATCCCCGCGGCGACGAGGCCGCAATTGTCGGCGCGCTTACCGGAGCTTGCCGGCGGATCGACGGCGACGACGATGCGCTTGAGCGGCGGCGTCTCATGCACGCGGGCGCGCTCCAGCATGTCGCGGGTCCACAGCGCGTCCTTGCGCTCGTCGAGGATTTCGCCGTCGAGCTCCTGGCGGCCCAATCGCGTGCCGGCGTATTGCGCGACGACGCTTTCGAGAAAGGAGGGCGCAAGATTGGCGGCGTTCTCGCGCGTCAGCGCGCGCGTCACGGCGCTCGTCGGATTGGCGATCAGCTCCTTTAAGAGCGGCAGCGGCCGCGGCGTCGTCGTCACGAGCTGACGCGGCCAGTCGCCGAGACGCAGGCCAAATTGCAACATGTCCCAAGTCTCCCTGGCGTAGCGCCATTTCGCGAGTTCGTCGCACCAGGCGGCGTGAAACTGCGGCCCGCGCAGGCTCTCCGGGTCTTCCGCCGAGAACGCTTGCGCGACGGCGCCGGACTCCCAGACGAGCCGTCGGCGCGTCGTCTCCCAGCGCGGTCGATCGCGGGGCCCATGCACGGCGAGAAGGCCGGAGACGCCTTCGACCATCACCTCGCGCACGTCCGCCGCCGTCTCGCCGACCAGCGCGATGCGCCCGAGCGGTCGCGTAGAAAACTGCGCGCGTCCGAGCGCCAGCGCCTTCACCCATTCGGCGCCGGCGCGCGTTTTGCCCGCGCCGCGTCCGCCCAAGATGAGCCATGTGCGCCAGGGCGCATCGTTCGCGGCCAAAGCCGGCGGCCATTGATCGCGGCGGGCGACGAATTCCCACTCATCGAGAAGCCGCGCCAGTTCTCTGCCGCTCAGGCCTTCGAGCGCGTCATTCAGACGGCCCTGCGCCGCGCAATCGTTCAAGCCGTCGAGCAAGCTCCGCGCGGAGTTCGGCCAGTTCGCGAGGCGCTTCGTCGTCGCCTCGTTCGCTCCCGGCGTGATCGCTGTCATCTTCGGCGTCGTTCTTCTTCGTCTCGTTCTCGCGCCGCATGCGCTTCAATTCGGCGAGCGTCTTGACGAGGCTTGCGAGCGTGCGGGCGCTCGCCTCGATGGTCTTGGGCGCATGTTTGGCGAGCGCCGCTTCGGCGCGGGCGAATTCCTGTTCGACGGCGTCTTCGAGTCGCGCGATGAGCCGGTTCGCGTCGCGCGGCTTCTTTGCGGCCGGCGCAGACTGTTGCGGCTTCTTCGGCGCGCAGGCGGACGCGCGCAGCGGCCAATTGTTGTTGACTCGGTAGGTGTAGAACTGCGCCTGCGTCATGCCGAGCAGTTCGAGAATTTCGCTGATCGGCGTGACGCCCGAGTCGTAAAGTAGCTTCGCCTGCGCGATCTTTTCATCGCAGGGCGGCGTGGATCTGGCTCGCATCTGCGAGTCTCCGGGAGAATTCGTAGCTAATGAGTTTGATTATTAGGTGCGCGATTTTGATAGAGTCCGCGCATGTCATTCCCGACAGGCCGAATGCCTGATCGGGAATCCCCAGCAACACCATGATACTTGTTGTGACTCTGGATTCCCGATCGCGCTTCGCGCGTCGGGAATGACACCCTCCAGAGACGCTCCCAAAAAACCCAGAGACTCCAAAAGAGATCCCCTCGGCCCGAGACGCGCGAAGCGTCTAAGGCGCGAGGGGACCAGTGGAGCGCGGGGAACGGGAGGAGAGGACGCCGCGCCGGTAAACTCATTCGCGCCGCTCAAGCGCAATTTTGGAGCATGGCGCTTTTCTATAGGACCATCGTCCTGCTGTCAAGGAATAAAATCATAAAAGTTGGGGAGGGCAGCGGCGCGGCCAATGAAGCGTCTGACGCGCGAAGCCGGAAAAGCCCCGACCTGGATTGGCCTTGGCGGGTTAGCGGCGACGAATTTGTTTGTGTTGAGCGAATGGTTAACGAAGGGGCGTTTAGAATCTGTACGACGCCACGACTGTTCACGCTGAAGCCCCTCGATCCGAATGATCGACCTTGTCAACAGAGATTCATTAAGCCGTTGCAAGACGGGGCGCGGCGAACTGGCGCTATCAGCGATCGTGTCAGCGCGATCGCGGATTCCTTGACGGCGATGGTCTTTGCTCTCGCCGCGCGAACGGCGGAATCAACAGGGGAGCGCCGAGGAGGAGTCGACTCTCGGATGGCGCGACGGTAAAAAAAACGCATTCTTACGGCTGGGGGTTTCATGCGGATATTGATTGGCGCGGCGCTCTGTTGGGCGCTGGCGGGATGCAGCGTGTATATGGCGACGAAGCAGCCGGACGCAAAGAATGTCGATTTGTTTACGGTCGGGACGTCTAGGACGCTGATGCTGGCGGAATTCGGCATGCCAGCCGCAACCGAAACCAAGAACGGCCGAAGATATGAGATTTTTAAATTCGTGAACGGCTATACTGCGGGGACGAAAGCGGGACGCGCGGTTTTTCACGGCGCCGCCGACGTCGTGACCCTGGGGTTGTGGGAAGTCGTGGGAACTCCGACGGAGGGCGTATTTTTCACCGGCGACGAAATGGTCTTCCGAGTGAGATACGACAAGGACGACCAAATCGACGAAGTGGTCGCGCTGAAGAGATAGCCGGATCCATTTGATCGATCACCGCAAAAAATTGCCGGCGATCCTTGGTCGGCTGCGCAAAGGGCGACATCCGAATAAGTCCCGCATTTGAGAAAATAGTCCCTGAAGCCATTTCACCACCGCGCCTTCTTCGGCCAGCGCTTCGGCCATAGCCTGATGAAGTCCGGCAGGTCGTCGGTCTCGACGTCGTCTTCGCCGGCCTCGATCCGCCCGCGCGCGGACACGCCGGCGCGATGGACGCTGTCCGGATCGCCGGAGATCAGCGGATGCCAGGGCGGCAGCTGCTTGCCATGATGGCGCAGCACATAGGCGCAGGTCGGCGGCAGCCAGGGAATACCCGCAAGCTTCTCCAGCGTGAGCCGCACACAGTCCGGCACATAGCGCCGTCGCCGCGGATAATCGCCGCAGCGGCAGCTCTGCTGGTCTAGCAGTTTGCAGGCGACGCTCGTGTGGTGAATCGCGCCCGTGTCCTCTTCCTCGAGCTTCACCAGACAGCAGCGGCCGCAGCCGTCGCAGAGCTGCTCCCACTCGGCGCGGGTCAAGGCCGAAAGCGGCTTTTCCCAGAACGGCGTCTCGGTCGGCGCGGCCTCGACCGGGAGGGCGCGCCGCGCGCGCTCGACGCTTTTGGACCCGGTCCCATTCGCCAGATTCGGGCGGTTTCGGCCGCCTGCAGCGTGATCTGGGGCATTTTCGCCTTTTTTTAACGCCATCCTTCTCTTTCGACTTGCGCTTTGCGCGACAGAAACCATAACGCAGTGTGGGTCGCGCGGACTGTCGTCAAGATGGTTTAAAAAGTGTTAATGTCCACAAAGCGCGGGTAAGTTTATCGGCGCGGGGAGCATTTGAGCTGTGTTGGAGCGTTTCCAGGCTTCTGCTTTCGCCAAGCGCGTCAGGCGCATCCTACTCGCGATCGATGCGCTCATCGATTCCGCCATGTTCCAGAGCGGACGGCGCACCCGCGAGATCTATGAGGATTTTTCGACCTTCATGGAGCGGTTCCATGTCTCGGGTCTAGCCCGGGTCGGCGTGGAGCTCTCCTGCGAGGCGCTGACTCTCGGCCTGGGCGCCGGCATCGTCGCCATGGCGCTCGCGTCCTCGGCCTTCCAGATGACCAGCGACGAGAATTGGCTCAAGCAGACTGATCTCGCGGTCACCTTCCTCGATCGCTACGGCGCCGAAGTCGGCCAGCGCGGCATCAAGCATGACGACGCCGTGCCGCTCGAACAATATCCCGATCATCTCATCAAGGCGGTGCTGGCGACCGAAGATCGCCGCTTCTACGAACATTTCGGCATCGACGTGATCGGCACGCTGCGCGCGCTGACCGTCAATGCGCGGTCATCGGGCGTGGTGCAGGGCGGCTCCTCGATCAGCCAGCAGCTCGCCAAAAATCTGTTCCTGTCGAACGAGCGCACCATCACCCGCAAGATCAACGAGGCCTTTCTGGCGCTGTGGCTCGAGCACCATCTGACCAAGCGCGAGATCCTCAAGCTCTATCTCGATCGCGTCTACATGGGCGGCGGCGCCTTCGGCATTCAGGCGGCGGCCGAGTTCTATTTCGGCAAGTCGGTTAAAGACGTGACGCTGTCCGAGGCGGCGATGCTCGCCGGGCTCTTCAAGGCGCCGACGAAATATGCGCCGCACGTCAATCTGCCGGCCGCGCGCGCGCGCGCCAATGACGTCTTGAACAATCTTGTCGACGCGGGCTTTATGACCGAAAGCCAGATCATCGCCGCTCAGCGCAGTCCGGCGACGCCGATCGACCGCGCGCGCGAGACCAGCCCAGACTGGTATCTCGATTACGCCTACAGCGAGATTCGCAAGCTCGCGCAGGACGGCAAGCTCGGCGACAATCGCGTGCTCAGCGTGCGGACCACGCTCGATTCGAACGTCCAGAAGCGCGCCGAAGACGTCATCGAAACCAATCTGCGCGAGCAGGGCCGCAGCTTCCATGTCAAGCAGAGCGCCGCAGTCGTCATGGAGCCCGACGGCGCCGTGCGCGCCATCGTCGGCGGTCGCGATTATGGCGCAAGTCAGTTCAATCGCGCGACCGACGCCGCGCGCCAGCCCGGCTCGTCCTTCAAGCCCTACGTCTATCTGACCGCGCTGATGACCGGCCGTTTCAAGCCGACGACCATCGTCACCGACCGGCCAACCTGCATCGGCAATTACTGCGTCCACAATTACAGCGGCGGCTATGCCGGCTCCATGCCGCTCGCCATGGCTTTGGCGAAATCCTTGAACACGGTCGCCATTCAACTGTCGCAGGCGATCGGCAAGGGCGATTCGCGCATCGGCCGCGCCAAGATCATTGAAACCTGCCGGCGGCTCGGCATCACCACGCCGCTCGAAGACACGCCTTCGCTGCCGGTCGGACAGAGCGACGTCATTCCGCTCGAACATTCCGCCGCCTATGGCGCCTTCGTCAACGGCGGCAAAAAGGTCACGCCTTACGCCGCCGTCGAAATCCGCAACCGCCAAGGCGATCTGCTCTATCGTCACGACCGCGACGCGCCGCCGCAAACGCAGGCGGTGCCGCTCGAAAAAGTCGTCGAACTTGCCGGCATGATGAAGAAGGTCGTCGAGGAAGGCACCGGCAAGCGCGCGCAGCTCGGCGAGGGCATCGACGTGATCGGCAAGACCGGCACGACGAACGGCTATAAGGACGCCTGGTTCTGCGGCTATTCCGGCACGATGGGCGGCTGCGTGTGGTACGGCAATGATGACAACGCCCCGATGAACAACATGACCGGCGGCACGCTGCCGGCAGGCACCTGGCACGACATCATGGCCTATGCGCATCAGGGCGCGATCTTGAAGCCCATCGTCGGCTTGAAGCCGGATCCCAAGGGCGCGACAGCCGCCGCCAACGCCAATGTCGTCAAGCCGCTCGAACTTGGCGCGCCGCAGCGTCCCGCGACCCTGTCCAAGGGCGCGATGCAGGCGCTGGAATCGCTTCAAACGAAGATCAAAGCCGTCGGCGGCGACAAGCAGAGCGCGCTCGAGGCGCCCGAATCCGACGCGGTGCGGCGCGAGGCGCAGCGCGCGAGCGGCGCCGCCGTCGGCGTCATCCGTTAGCGGCGGGAGCGCACCCTTGGACCTCAAGCCTTACGCGAATTATCTGCGCGCCGCCTCGGCGATGATCGCCGGCGTCGGCATCGGCCTGTTTGCGACCGTTCTGTCGCTCAACGCCGGCTATGGCTTCAATTCCTTGCGCGCCGGGGCGTGGACCGCCTGGCCGCATATCGGCGGCGCCGACATCGACCCTTATGCGCGGGCGGTGATCTCGCGTTCTGGAGAAGCGCCGCTCGGCCGCGATCAGGGGCTGGCGTTCATCGCGCGCGCCGACTCCAATGGCGCGCCGCTCAGCGCCGACTGCGAATATCGGATTATCGATCCCTTGCCCGCCGCGCGCTTCTGGACGATCGCGCTGGCGAGCCCCGACGGTAGGCTGCTCGCCAATCCCACCGAGCGCTATGGCTATTCTTCGGTCGACGTTCTGCGCAATGAGGGCGGCGCCTTCGAGATCGACGTGGCGCGCGAGGCGCGGCCCGGCAATTGGCTGTCGCCGGGCGAGTCGAAAGGCTTTGTCGTCATGCTGCGGCTCTATGATACGCCGCTCGACATCGAGTCGGCGCCGGATCCAAATTCCTTTCCAAAAATCGTGAAACTCGGATGCGCCTGAACATTCCCGATCGCTATCTCGACCTTCTGCCGTGGCTGTTCGCGACGCTGCTCGTCGCGGGAATCGTGCATGTCGTTTCGGTGCTGCTGATGCCGACCGTGGCGCCCAACGACGCGCTGGCGCGACTCGCGTCCTATGTGAAGAGCGCCGCGCCGGCGGAAGGCCTGGTGATGCTGCCGCAGATGGCGCCCGGCGCCGAGACGCTGCCCTTCGAGGACCCGGCTTTCGCCGAGGCGGTCTGCGTCTATGATCTCGCCAAGGGTCCGCTGCGGGTCAAGACCAGCGTCGACGGCGAAGATTTTCTCGGGCTTTCCTTTCATGGCAACGCCGGCCGCATCTATCATTCGATGACCGATCGTTCGGCGATCAAGGGCAAGATCGACATTGTCGTCGGCGACGCGCGCCAGATCGACGCGCTGACCAGCGCCGATGAGGGCGACGCCCCGCCGCCGCAGGAAGTGCGGCTCACGGCGCCCACGAAGCGCGGCTTCATTCTGATCCGCTCCCTGGCCAAGCGCGCCTCGGACCAGGAGCGCGCGCGCGGCCGCCTGAGCGCGATCAGCTGCCAGCGTTTTGATCTGCCGCAGGGGTAAATCGACGTCATTGCGAGGAGCGCGGCGACGAAGCAATCCAGAGCAACGGCGCGACGATGGAGTGTTTCCGGCTCGCAATGATGACTCACATTATCGTGTCATTCGCGACAGGGTAAAGGCCTGATCGGGAGCGGGCGGCCCAAGATTTCAGGGGAAGGGCGGCGCATGATGCAGGCGGCGGAAGGTGCGGCGGAGAGTCGGCGCATGCGCGGACGAAAGCCGAAGGCGCCTCAATATTACGAATTCGACGCAGCGCTCAATGTGCGGCCGCCTTTCTTCAAGCTTGCAAATAAGGAGCGCTTGCAGGCATGGGTTCGCTCCTTGCTGAGCCTGCCTGGCCGGACGGCTACGCGCGGCTGCCGCGTCATCCCTGGCGCCTTCCGGATTATCGCCAGCCGCCGCTGCTTATGTTCGACAAGAAGTTTGGTCGCCCGGCGCGCGACGTCGAAAACTTCGGCGGACTGTGGTTTGTCACATCCGCGATGAAGGCCTTTCTGGAACGGGTCGATCCAGACGCATGCGACTTCCGCAAATGCGAAACCGAATGGACGTCGGGTGAGGCTGGACCAGAATATTGGCTCTGTTCGGTCACTCGGCTGCTTTTCGGATGGGACGTGATCGACGTCGATCGGTCCAGGAAACTCAGGGTTCTGAGGGATGCGGATGATATGCCGCCTTGGAGTTATTCCGTAAGGTTCCATGACTTATATCTCAAGCCTGAAGCCATTGGCTCCGCTCGCGTGTTCCGAATTATTGGGTTGGGGCAATGCATCTTTTGCGATCAATCCGTGGAGGATGCCTACAAAGCGGCGGGCTTGATAGGCGGGGCCTTTGACAGAATCGGCGTCGATCATTGGTAAGTGAACGAGCCTGTTTCGATTGCGCTACGATCCCATAAGGTTTATTTCTGCCCAATGCTTGGCGATGAAAAATATATATGGATTATTCCCGCAGGCTGTGCAGTCGCGTTCATGACGTACAGCGGATTTGCGTATTACTTACGCCTCAAAAGTTGGAAAAGAATGGATGCGATCGTAGTCGATTGTAGTAGTTCTTTGAAGTGAGATAATAATATTGTATATAAGTGTTTGATAGAGCTGAATGCTGCCGACAATACTGAGCTATTCAGCGTTACTAGCGGGTTAACTGAAAGAAAAAAAGGCGAGCGCGTCACGGTGATGGTTAACCCGCGCAATAACCGAGATTTTGATATGGTAGACGCCAGACAGAAGCTTGTTACTCCCTTTATTATATCAGCTTTCTTTATGTTGTCGATCATTATGTTGCTGGTGCCGTAAATTCTCCCGTATTCGGAAGGAAGCATGTTCAAATTCTTATTGAGCGTCGTATGGGGCGTGGCGAAAATACTTCTGATCGTAACGGTCGTCCTCGTCATTTTGTTTTTGGTTTCGGCGAAGGTCGACGGATTTTTGAGGTATTCTGTTTTCGCTTGCGTCGATCAGCACGTGACTTTCACCGACCCGGAGGCCGTGTCCCACATAAAAAAGCACATCGAAGCAAAATTGTTAGGTGACTACTCATACCGCCATGCCACTATATCTTCAGACTATAATAAAATATCTCGTGGTGTAGGAGATGATCGTGAGTTAGGAGACTATGGCTGGGGCGTTTCAAGGAAAGATGCGTCACTCCCATTTCAGGTTGGGGTGATAAAAGTAGGGTTTTATGGAAGAGATGCCTCTATCGTTCAGTGTTACATGTTAGCGTGTGGTCCGATACTACGTTGTGAAGCGCATTGACAACGGCTGCAGCATTTCGCCGGAGCAAACCATGAGCGGCGATAGTCGCCCGCGCGGGCTTCACATGGGCTTATCCGCTTTGGCCAGCTTTTTCGCAGGGACTCGCGTCCGCTCTGCTGCGTTCACATCCCTGCTTTCCGGCGTTTCCATTCATCGGTTTGCGGTGTGGCTTGTTGGCCCTCTCGCAATCGTCGCCGCGCTTTTTTGGGTGGCGAACCATATCGGCGGCAATGTCTTCGCGGTGAAAACCGAGAAGACCGACTGCGTCCCGAACGAGCGCTTCGTCAATGATCCGGACGGGCGTCGTTTTCTCGAACTGCGCTGGCTGATGGACCCGCCGGGCTGGCGCGTCCGCCTGCGTGTGCCGGCCGAATATGTGACATGGGCCGATGTCGGGTGCGTGCCCGCCTTGGGGCGCGGATATCCAGATCCGAACTATCGGGACGTCTACGCGCAGGGGTTCAGCATCGGAGTCGATCTGCCGGATTTCACGGTCCTGCTCCCGACCGATCGACACATCCGACGTCGAGGCCTCGACAGGACAAAGATGATTGTGCGTCTGGATTCCGAAGTAAGAGTGCCGGGGGGGGGGGGGGAAGCTGAAAAGGTTCGAGTGATTCAGGAAATGTTCTATGGCAGACAACGGATTTCTCTCGACCCTGAAAATGTTTCTTTGAAATCCAGAAACCTGACGGTTGGTCCGAAGCCGGACAAGTTCAATTTGAAGCGCATCGGCGTCATAGGAGATATGTCCCGCTACAAGACCGAGCTGGGTGGGGGTGAGGCCGTCGATTTCTACTATGTCGACAGAAAGCCGATCAATCTATTTTTTGAGTGTCAGGCGGAGGAAATCAAGGATCACACGGAAGATTCGGGATGGGATCGTCGCCCCGAATGCCAGATGTTTTTCCGCTACGCGCGCCTGGACGCTGTGATTAAAGCCGACTTTCCACGAATATTCATGCCGATGTGGCCGGAAATCAAGCTGAAGCTGGAACGGCTTATGGACACGTTCGAAATTGGCCAATTGAATAAAGGACAATTGTGATGACGGCGCCGGGCGCGCGCCTCATCGCGCGCGCATTCTATGGAAGAAAACCACGCTTGCGGCGGCGCGCATAGCGGAAGAGCGCAGCAGCAAATTAAACGCCGCGTCGCTTTGGAAGTTGTCGTAGCTCCAGCGCAGAGTCCGCTTTAAGCGAAAACGCGGATAGGAATCGGGCAGCCATCGCGCCGGGTCCGGGGCGCGTCCGTCGAGAAAGTCGGCGATGGCGACGCCCGCGGCGCGTCCGTGGCGCAGCGCCGTGTGAATGCCGCCGGCGGTGACAGGCGAGACCATGCCGGCGGCGTCGCCGACAAGCAGCGCGCGCGGCGCCGCGAGCGGCGAAACGAGGCCCCCGCATGGTATAAGCCCCGCGCGCACATTCGTGGGTTCGCGATTGCGAAAATCGGCGACGGGCGCGATTTTCTCCAGAAACGCAGCCATGGCGCTCTTCGCCTCCGCGGTCGAACTCGTATCAACCCTGCGGGCGAGTCCCACCTGCGTGACGCCGACGCCGGCGATGATCCAGCCGATGTAGCCCGGCGCCAGGCGTCGATCGATGAAGCAGTGCAGCCGCTCGCTCGCGTCGAAATCGACGCCTTCATATTCGTGTTCGACGCCGAAGATAAATTGGCGGTTCTCGCCCAGCGAGAGCGTTTTCGCGACGTGCGACTTCGCGCCGTCGGCGCCGACAAGGTAGCAGGCTTCCGTTCCATCCGGCAGCGCATAGCCATTCGCGTGCGCGATGGCTCTCGTGAACGGCGCGCCATATTGAATGCGCACGCCGGTCGCCTGGCAACGCCGGGCGAGCAGGCGCATCAGCTCCGGCGTGTCGGTTGCAAGAAAGTAATAGCCCGGCGCAGAAAGATCGATGCAGCGCATATCGGGCGCAAAGAGCCGCACGCCCTCAACGCGTCGCGTGATGTGTTTCGGCAGCGGGCCGAGCCAATCGATCTCGTCCACCGCCTCGCGTACGAGAATGCCAGTCGTATGCGGCTTTTCGCCGGGTTCGGATTTGCGTTCGATGATGGTTGTGGCGACGCCGCGTTCCGCGAGCGCCTGAGCGCAGGCCAGTCCTGAAAAACTGGCGCCGACAATGACGACCGGCGCAGACAAATTCAGTTGCTGTCGCTGGGCAGACCCGGGATCGGCAGAATTTCGATTCCCTCTTCGAGCAGCGCCTTGGCTTCTTCGAATGTGGCGCGGCCGCGGATGGCGCGTCGCTCGGTCTCGCCGTCCTCCATGGCGCGCGCCTCCTCGGGGAAACGGTCGCCGACGTCTTCCGTATGCGCGACCACCGTGTCGTGCAGCTCGCGCAGCTTCACGCGCAGATCATGCGCCGCGTCCTCGCGCGGCTTGGCGATATGGGGGGCCATGACGTCGCGCGCAATCTTCGTCGACTCGCAGAAGGGGCAGGCGATCTGTCCTTCGGCCGCCTGTTTTTCAAATCCCGCGCTGTCGCGAAACCAGCTGTCGAAACTGTGCCCGGCGTCGCAGATGAGGGAGTAGCGGATCATGGCGTCGCTCCGCTGGCGAGCAGCGCGTCGAGCTTTCCCTCGCCTTCGAGCGCGTGAAGCTCGTCGCAGCCGCCGATGTGCCTGTCGTCGATGAAGATCTGCGGGACGGTCGAGCGGCCATTGGCGCGCTGGCTCATGCGGCGGCGTCCAAGCGGGTCCCACGCCACCGAGATTTCTTCGAACTCGGCGCCCTTTTGCGTCAGCAGCCGCTTCGCGGCGAGGCAATAGGGGCAGGTCGGCGTGGTGTAGATTTCGATGCGGGGAGCCATGGCGCGCTTATACGCCGGCCTTCATGCGCTTGTCACGGCCCGCGCGAAGACGAGGAGATCGACGCGCGCCGCGCCCGCCTTGAGCAAAGCGCGCGTGGCGGCGTTGGCGGTCGCCCCGGTGGTCAGCACGTCGTCGACGAGCACGACATTGCGCCCGTGGACGGCGTCCGTCCGCTCGGGGTCGACGCGAAAGGCGCCGGAGAGATTGGCGGCGCGCTGCGCCCGCGTCAGACCCACCTGCGGCGCCGTCGACTTGACGCGCTGCAGCGCCAAGGTCTCCACCGGCACGGCGCTCTCGCGCGCGATCGCCTGCGCCAGGGCCGCCGACTGGTTGAATCGCCGCGCCAGAATCCTCAGCCGGTGCAAGGGGATGGGCACGAGGACGTCGGCGTCGGCGAGGAGTTCGGCCCCCGCCCGCGCCATCCAGCGGCCCATCGGTTTGGCGAGTTCCAGCCGGTCGTAATATTTCAGCCGGTGGGCCAGGGCGCGGGCCTTGTCGCTGTCGTAGCGGGCGACGGCCCTGGCCCGGCCGAACGCCGGCGGATTGGCGGCGGCTTCCAGCGAGATCAACCCAGGCTGCGCCAGGTCGCGCTCGAAAGGCGTGCCGAGCCGCTCGCAAAAGGGGCGCTCAATGAAGGCGATGTCGCGCCAGCATTCGGCGCAGATCGCGCCTTGGACGGCGACGGCCTTCCGGCAGACCAGACAGGATGGCGGATAAATGAGGTCGAGAAGCGTGTTCCCCGCCCGCGCCAGGGGCCGAAGCAGACCCTCCTTCACGAGCCGCGTCATGGGCGAAATCCGCTCCATCAATCTGCGCGCGCGCTTCGCCGAATAATTCAGGGCTTGAGCGCAGGCGGAATCCTATCGCATCGTAAGGCTCAGGAAAAGAATCATCGGTCGGAGTCGACCGCCGCCGCCGCCGTTACAGCGCGAAGCGGAGCCCCTTAGGAGATTGACGCCCCCATGAGCGAATTCCACACGATCTTCGTCATCTCCTGCATCGCCGTGCTCGCGCCGCTGCTCAACCGAATTCCAGCATTTGCGCGCGCGCCGATCGTCGCCATCGAACTGTTGCTGGGCATGCTCGTCGGGCCGAGCGGGGCGGGGCTGTTGGCGGGAGATGGCGCCGTCAATTTTCTAATGGAGTTCGGCCTGGTCTATCTGTTTTTTCAGGCGGGCTTCGAGTTCAATCAGAAGGAAATATCCGGAAAGCCGCTTCGCCTGGGCTTGTTCGCCTGGCTCATTTCGTTGAGCCTCTCGGTTGTTATTTCCGGAGCGCTGTATTTTGTTGGCCTCGTGGAGGCGCCGCTTCTCGTCGCGCTGATCTTGCCGACCACCGCGTTCGGCATATTGATCCCCGTTTTGCGGCAGTCAGGGGATCTCGATAACGAATTCGGACATTACGTCCTTGGCGTCGCCGCCGTCAGCGAACTCGGACCGCTCATTCTCGCCTCGATCGTTCTGGCGCAGCACAACCATCATCTGCATCAGACGCTGTTAAGCGCGCTTTTCATCGTGTTCGGACTGGCCGCGACCTTTTTTCTCAAGACTGTGCGTTCGGACCGACTCGCCGAAAGCATTGTGTATTGGCTTGGCGACGGCGAGCTTCTGCCAATTCGAATCGCGCTCGTCGTCTTGCTTGGCTTCGTCTCATTCGCCGACAGGCTGGGGGTGGAGCTCGTGGTCGGCTCCTATATGGCGGGCATGGCCGTCGCGGTCCTGGTGCGGGGCACCAAGGCCGAAATCCTCAAGGATCGTTTGACCGCCATCGGCTCCGGCTTTTTGATTCCGCTGTTTTTTATCGAGAGCGGCGCGTCATTTGACTTCGTGGCGCTCGTCAGGAGCCCCGCGACCGTCGCGCTCTTCGCTTTTTTTTGCGTCGCCTTCCTGCTCATTCGCCTCGCGCCGCTGAATCTTTTTCGCGGGACGCTGCCGGAGCGGGACATCCCGGCGTTGGGGCTATTGTCTTCAACCACCCTGCCGCTTGTCGTCGCGCTCACCTATCTGGGCGTCGGGAAGGGCCAAATAGCGCCCGAGACGGCGTCCGCGCTCGTCGGCGCCGCGATGGTGACCGTCACGGCGTTCCCGACGCTGGCCTTCTGGCTGCGTGGAACGCGTCAGCCGTCGCGGCTTGAGAGCGGCATCTCGTCCATCACTCACGCCGTCGCCGATTGGTTCTCTACGCAGGCGGCCGGCGCATTCGCCAAACTGCCGCCTCGATGGATCGAGACTCTTCAGGACGCCGAGCGTCGCGTCTCCGATCTGTTCAACCGTCCTTAGAGCGCTTCGCGATCACATGGAATCATGTGATCGCGAAGGAACCGCTCAAAATCAAAATATTGAAGCAGGTTCTCATCGAAAAAGTCTGTCAACTTTTTCGGAACCTGATCTAGCCGAATAGGCCGCCCGCCTTGGGCGCGAGCGGATTGTCGGTGAGCGCCTGCGCGTCCGGACGGTCCGGCGCGGGATGGTTGACGAGCGCGCCGTAGAGTCCGTGGACGAAGCCCTCGTCGAGATCCTTGACGATGAAGACGATGCGTGTGTGCCTGTCCGCGTCGGGCCATGCGTCGAGGCGATGCGGCGGGTGAAAAACGTGCTGCACGCCATGGATCGCCACTGGACGCGACGGATCGTCGGCCAGCGCCACGATCCCCTTCACGCGCAGCATGCGCGGTCCGTGCGTGTGACGGAGGAGGTCAATGAAGATGTCAAAGGAGGCCGGCGTCAGCGGCGTATCGGCGGAAAAGCAGAAGGCGCGGATATGCGCGTCATGCCGGTTCACGTCGTGGCGATGCTCGTGGCCTTCGTTTTGATGATGATCATGGCTGTGGCCGTGATCGGAATGATCATGCGCCTGCGCCTTTTCCACCGCTTCGGCGTTGAGCCACTCCTTCACGCGCGGCGTCTTGGTCGCGGGATCGTAGAGGCCGCAGTTGAGGAGCGCGTCGGGCGTCGCTTCGCCCTTGGCGGCGTCGAGCTGCAGGGCCCCCGGATTGAGCCGCGCCAGCCGCGCCTTTAGCGCGTCGACACGCTCGGCGGCCTCCGGCAGATCCGTCTTGGCGATGACGAGCCGGTCCGCGACGGCGGCCTGTTTGACGGCTTCCTCATGCGCATCGAGCGTCGCCTCGCCATTCACGGCGTCAACGAGCGTCACGATGCCATCGAGCCGGTAGCGCATCATCAGATAAGGATGGGACATGATCGCGTGCAGGATCGGCGCGGGATCGGCGAGGCCCGTCGTTTCCAGCACCACGCGCTTGAACGGCTTGATCCGGCCGTTGTCGAGACGCTTCAACAGATCTTCGAGCGTATTCACCAGATCGCCGCGAATCGTGCAGCACACGCAGCCAGAACTCATCATCACCATGTCGCCGTCGATCTTCTCGATGAAGAGATGATCGAGACCGATCTCGCCGAACTCATTGATGAGGACGAGCGTCTCGGCGAGCGCCGGCGCGGCCAGCAGGCGATTAAGCAGCGTGGTCTTGCCGGCGCCGAGGAAGCCGGTGATGATGGTTAGCGGGATCGGCGGCGGCGGCGAGCGCGTGGCGCGACTCGCGGCGGCCTTGGTCGGATCGTTCATTCAGCGGCGCTCGCGTCGGCGCAAAAGAAAGCTCTTGCCCCGGAAGGCGCGCATCTTCGCCGAAAACGCCGCGCGTTTCCAGAACGAACGATCTTTGCGTTCTCAGCTCTTGCCCGGTTCGGCGGCGGAGTGCGCCTTCGACGCCGCCGGCTTTTGCGCTGCGGCGTGCGGCGCGGCCGCTTTCGGCTTGGTCGCGCTTCTCGCCGCCTTGGGCTTCGGGGCCGGCTCCTCGGCGATGACCTCGTCGACCTTTGCAGTCTCCGCCTTTGCCGCTTTTGCGGCGCGCGCAGCTTTCGCTGCCTTGGCGTGTTTGGCGCGCCGCAGCGATACGGCGTCGGGCGCCGGCTTACTGATCGGCGAGGCGCTGGCGTCGCCGGTCTCGGGCTGTGCCGCATAGGCGGAAAGATCGGGCTGCTCGCCGACCGCCGCTCCCGGGGCGCGCGCCCGCGCTACCGGCCCGGCGTAGCCCGGCGCGCGTCCCACATAGACGGACACAGGCTCAAAACGCGGGCGCGGCAGGTGCGCGATCTCTTTGGCGTTCGTATGCTGCTGAGCGCCGCCAAGCGTGTCGAGCAGAGGAACGCCTGTGCTGACGGGGACCGACGCGTCCTCGATCTCCGCCATGAATTCCGCCGCCGCCGGGCCCCGATGGTGGCACACCGACTCACGCAAGTCAGGCGCCGCCGTGGGGCCGGAGCTGGGCAGGGTCGTCAAAGAGGCGACAGCCGCGCCGCTCTGAAAGCCGCGATCGAGCAGGGCCGCCGTCTTCGCCGTGCGCAGAATCGGATTGGGCGCGCCGAGGACGACGGCGATCAAACGCCGGCCGCCGCGCGTGGCGGAGGCGACCAGATTGAATCCGGCCGAACAGGTGAAACCCGTTTTCATGCCGTCGGCGCCGGCGTAGCGGCCGAGAAGATGGTTATGCGTGGGGATGATCTGCTTGCCGAGCTGCATCGCGCCGATGTTGAATAGATTGGCGTGCTCTGGAAACTGCAGGTAGAGCGCGCGCCCGAGAATGGCGAGGTCGCGGGCGGACGTGACCTGCCGCTCGTCGGGCAGGCCGTTGGGATTGAACCATATCGACTGCGTCATGCCGAGGGCGGCGGAGTCGCGGTTCATCTCGTCGGCGAAGGCCTCGACCGAGCCGGACACGCCTTCGGCGATGGCGACGGCGATGTCATTGGCGGATTTCACCATCAGCATGACGAGCGCGTTTTGCAGGGTGACTTCCGAGCCGGCTCTGAAGCCCATCTTGGACGGCGCCATGCGGCATGCGCGCGGCGACATCATCACCGGCGTGTCGAGCGAGATGCGCCCCTGGCGCACCGCGTCGAGCGCGACATACGCCGTCATCAGCTTCGTCACAGAGGCGGGATACCAGGAGGCGGTCGCCTGTTCATGCGAGAGCACGGCGCCCGACGCCACATCGACGACGATCGACGGCGTCGCCCGAGTAGGCGTGGCGGAGCCACACGCGATCAACAATACGCTAGCCGCCGCAAACAATGTGGACTTCGAGAAGATCATCCGCCTAGCCCCGTTACCCGGCGCTGGAGCGCGCGGGATCGCATGAAAACGCCACTTATATAATAGCGCCTGAGGCGCACAGCCGGAATAGGCTTGGAATTGGGCGATTCGGGGGCGGTTGTTCGTGAACTGTTAACCATGACCTCAGGGAAAGCGAGCGCCGTCGTTAGGGCCGAAGCGGATGATTTCGACGCGCGATCTCTGGCTCGACAAGATTATATCGCATCAGGAATTTCAGCGCCCGACTCCATGACTGGTCGGTTTCGCCGCGCAGATCCGTCTGCGAGATATGCGCCAGTTCTCCCGTGCGCGCGTCGCGAATGCGCATTTCGAGATATTGCTCCATCACGCTGACTTTGCGAAAGAAGCAGACGAAGGACAAGTCTGCGCCAAGCCCGCGCGCAATGTCGGCGTCGCAGCCGTTGCACTTGCGCAGCCAATGGTCCTTGACCCTCTGATCCGTCGCCGCGCTTCCGTCGATGATTTCGAACAGCCCGGATTGAGTCAGGAGGTCGCGCGCCAGCGCGGTCATCCGGTGGAGGCGCGCGGTTTCTTCCGGGCTCTCACCAGCGATCGGCCCGCCGGCGGTGAAGTCGTCGAGTTCGATGTCGAATACCGCGAGTTTCATCGGCGGCGAGGATTGCGCGCGAGCGCCAGTTATGACGGTTCCGATCGAAATTGTGACGAGCGCCGCTAAAAAGGGGTGAGTGAGCATCTTCTTGACCATCGCCGGGCTCCGCTGTTGCAGATGAAGGCGTAGCTGCGCGAAGCGTCAGAAGCTCCGGCCTTTCTCCTGCGGCGCTCTGGGCAATTTCCCTTAGGGAGCCGATGAAGTCGCCGACGCGTCGCCGACAAGTCCCGCGCCGATGGCGAGCCAGACAAGATGCGCGTCGGTGCGCGCGCCGATCTTGGATTTGATCTGATAGTGGTAGTTCTGAACGGTTTTCGGACTGAGATTTAAGATGCCGGCGATGTCCTCGGTCGTTTTGCCCGACGCGACGAGCCGCAAGATCTCGGTCTCTCTCGGGCCAAGCTCATCGACGAGCGCGCGGCCTTCGCCCAATCGCTCCGCGGCGATCTCGCGCGCGACGTCGTCGCTGAGCGCGCGTCCGCCCTTGGCGACGATCGCCACGGCGCGAAGCAGCTCGGCGGCGTCGCTGCTCTTGGTGACATAGCCCGATGCGCCGGCTTCAAAAGCTTTCAGCGCAAAGGCGGCGCCGCTGTGCATGGTGAAGATCAGAATGCGCGCGCTCTTATCCCATTGCCTGATGTGGCGGACCGCTTCGACGCCGCTCGCGCCGGGCAGAGAAAGATCCATGATGACGATGTCGGGCGAAACGCTGCGATAGGCCTGGTAGGCGTTTGCGGCGTTGTCCGCTTCGGCGACAATTTTGTAATCGGGCTGGCGTTCCAAAAGCCGACGGTATCCCTCGCGAACGATCGGGTGGTCGTCGACGAGAAGAATCGTGATCATGCGTGCGCCATGCTTTTCATCGGCGCGTTGGCGACGGCGATAAGCGGAATGCGCGCGACGACGCGCACGCCTTTCGTGGCGTCGCTGATCGACAGGCTTCCGCCAAACGCCGCGATACGCTCGCGAATCCCGAGAATGCCGTGGCCGGAGGCGACGGCGAGGCGGGAGGCGTCGCCGCCGCCGTCGTCCTCGACGGTCAGCGCGACGAGCCCATCGGCCGCCGCCGCGCGCTCGACGCGCAGATGGACGTTCTTCGAGTCGCCGTGCCGCATGGCGTTGGTCAGACATTCCTGAGCGATGCGATAGAGGCTCGTCGAAGTCGCCTGAGGAAGGTTGGCGAGGTCGCCCGTGAGCCTCAAGTGGACGACCGCCTTTCTCCCCGCTTTGGCGTTCCAGCTCGCCGCGAGCTGAACAAGACAGGCTTCGAGCCCAAGTTCATCAAGATCCTGCGAGCGCAGCCGGGCAAGCGCGTCGCGCAGCGTGGTCATCATGCGCTTGGCGACGCGCGCGATGGAACGCGCGTCCTCGGCGACGCTCTGATCAATCTTGGCCGCCGCCGTCTCGATCGAGCCGGCGAAGGCGAGGGTCGCCGTCAGGCACTGGCCAAATTCATCGTGAAGGTCGCGGGCGAGCGCACGGCGCTCCTCCTCCTGAACTTCAAACAGCCGTTTTGTGAGCGCGGCGCGCTCCGCCGTGGTCCGCGCCAGCCGCTCGGCAAGGTCGTTGACCGCGCGCGCGATCAGGCCGAACTCCCCTTTCGTCATGGCGTTTAGCCGGCTGACGTAATTCCCTTGCTCCAACTGGCGCAGCCCCCCGACGATGGCCCGTGTCGGCGCCAGAGCATGGACGATGGCGACCGCGGCCAAGAGGCAAATGCAGATCGCCATCGAGGCCGCTACGCCAACGATGATCGAGATCTGCCGCCAGGCTTGTCGGATGGCCGCGTCGGCGTCCGCCCTGACCAGGATTGCGCCGGTTTCGGGCTGCCGCACGGTCAAAGGCCGAACGGTGGGGGCATGGGGGCCGAATAGGCCCTCATAGGCCGTCGCAAACCAGGCCGGCGCCGCGGCGCCGACGCCCTCGATCTGGCTGCAGAGGGTCCGCGGCTCTTCGTCGCCGGGTCCATAGCTGATGCAGACGCCCGGCGAAACGAGCTTTAACGTCGAAAGCGACTCCCAGTCGGGGACAGGCAGAATCTTGTCGCGCCGCATGCTGCCCCGCCAGAGGATGGCCTGCCAGTAGAGATTTTCAAGGTGGTGCGCGACACGTTCAGCAGACGTCGCCGCCTCCGTTTCGATCGCGCGATGCGCGTCGACCATGACCCAGCCCGCCGTCAGCGTGAGGCAGATGAGGGTGATGCCGACAAGCTGCAAAACCAGCCCAATGATCAGCCGCATTGGCGTATTCTCTCACGTTAAATCCGTCGGTCAGTAGAGCAGGAATCGGAAGGAGCGCCAATGCGCGCAGCGCGCTCGCGCCATAGATCGGGCAAATTGACTGGTCTCTGGTGAGGGATTTGGATTCATTTCAAAATTTCGGCGCGGCCTGGGCGGATATGCTAAAGTGACGCCCCATGCAGGTTGACGAAAGCGCCAGCGGCGCCCTGGACGCTGCGTCTTGGCGGCGACCCGGTTTTTGGACTAGGTCGTGATTGACAAGCTTGAGTTCCTGATCGCCGTCGCAAAAGAGAAGAGCTTTTCGCGTGCGGCGGAGGTTTGCGGCGTCACGCAGCCCACGCTCTCGGCCGGCGTCAAGCAGCTCGAAGATTCGCTCGGGGTGTTGCTCGTCAACCGTTCTTCGCGTTTCCATGGCCTGACCGCCGAGGGCGAGCGGGTGCTCGACTGGGCGAAGCGCATCGTCGGCGACGCGCGCGCGATGCGCCAGGAAGTTCGCGCGCTCAAGGAAGGTCTTACCGGTCAGCTCAAGATCGCGGTCATACCGACGGCGCTTGGCATTGTCTCGGCGCTGACGACGCCCTATCGCGAGAAGCATCCGGGCGTGCGCTTTTCCGTCGTTTCCGCGTCGTCGAGCGAGGTGCTGACCATGCTCGATAATCTTGAGATCGACGCCGGCATCACCTATCTCGACAACGAGCCGCTTGGGCGCGTACGCACGGTGCCGCTCTGCTCCGAACGATACCGGTTACTGACTTTCGCCGGCAATCCACTCGGGAGCCGCGACCGCGTGACATGGGCCGAAGTCGGGCGGATCGATCTCTGCCTGTTGACGCCGGACATGCAAAATCGTCGCATCGTCGAGCAGCTCATGCGCAAGGGCGGGTCCGAGCCCGTGCCGATCCTCGAATCGAATGATGTCATCTTGCTCTTCGATCATGTGAGATCCGGCCGATGGGCCACTGTGCTGCCGGAGAAGCTCGCGAAGACCCTAAATGTGGCGGCGCCGCTGCGGTCGATCCCGATCGTCGAGCCTGAGGCTGTCCATGAAATCGGCCTTGTGGCGCCGCAGCGCGAACCGGTGATTCCGCTGGTCGCCGCGTTGGTCTCGGAGGCCAAGAAGCTTGCCGGGAGCCACACGCTCGACGCTTGATAGGTTCGCCCTATCGCACAACGGAGGGCCGCTATTGATCGCGCCTTGGATTTCCGGCACTGTTCTCGGAATTAGTCTAAATAGGACGACCGCATACGCGCAACGTCCAGACTGAAAGGGAAGAAATGTCTGGCGCTGCTCAGTATAGCGACGAGCGCGCGCGGGAGATCATCGCCGCCCATATGGGTCTTGAGGGACCCGCGATGCCAATTCTGCACGCGCTACAAAAAGAATTCGGTTATGTGCCCGACGCCGCCGTCAAGGAAATGGCCCAGGCGCTCAATATTTCGCGCGCCGAAATGCATGGCGTCGTGACCTTTTACCATGACTTCCATCGCGCCCCGCACGGACGCCACACGCTCAAGATCTGCCGGGCGGAATCGTGTCAGTCGATGGGCGCGGAGCGACAGGCGCGGACGTTTCTCGACAAGCTGAAGCTCGACTGGGGCGGGACGACGCCGGACGGCGCCCTGTCGGTCGAGGCGGTGTATTGTTTGGGACTTTGCGCCCACAGCCCCTCAGCGCTTTATGACGGCGAGCCGATCGGCCGCGTCGACGCTGAAAGGCTTGACGAAATCGCCGCGGAGGCGCGCGACTGATGGTGAAGATTTACATCCCTCTGGACATGGCCGCCGTCGCGATGGGCGCCGACAGACTGGCCGCCGCCGTCGCGCAAGAGGCCGCAGTCCGCGGTGAAACAATCGAGATCGTTAGAAACGGCTCGCGTGGAATGCTCTGGCTCGAGCCCCTGATCGAGGTGGAGACTCCCGCGGGCCGCGTCGGTTATGGACCGGCCAAGGTCAAGGATGTGGCGTCGCTGTTTGACGCCGGGTTTCTGACCGGCGGCGCGCATCTGCTGAATATCGGGATCGTCGACGAACATCCCTGGATGAAGAAGCAGAACCGCGTCACCTTCGTTCGCTGCGGCGTCATCGATCCGCTGTCGGTCGTCGAATATGAGGCGCATGACGGGTTCAAAGGCCTCAAGCGCGCCTTCGAGATCGGGCCCCAGGCCGTCGTCGAAGAGGTCACCAAGTCGGGCCTGCGTGGCCGCGGCGGCGCGGGCTTTCCGACGGGCATCAAATGGAAGACGGTCGCGGATTGCCCGCCGGGCCAAAAATATGTCGTCGTCAACGCCGACGAGGGCGATTCCGGCACTTTCGCCGACCGCATGATCATGGAGGGCGATCCGCTCTCGCTGATCGAAGGCATGCTGATTTGCGGATACGCCGTCGGCGCCTCCAAGGGCTATATCTATCTGCGTTCCGAATATCCGATCGTCGCCAAGGTCTTTCAGGCGGCGATCGAGAAGGCGCTTGAGGCGGGCTGGCTCGGCAAGAACATCAAGGGCTCGGGTTTCGACTTCGACGTCGAACTGCGCATCGGCGCCGGCGCCTATGTTTGCGGCGAGGAGACCTCGCTGCTCGAATCTCTCGAGGGCAAGCGCGGCATCGTGCGCGCCAAGCCGCCGCTGCCGGCGCATGTCGGGCTCTTCGGCAAGCCGACGGTCATCAACAATGTGCTCTCCATGGCCACCATCCCGATGATCATGGAGAAGGGCGCGAAGCATTACGCCGATCTCGGCGTCGGCCGCTCGCGCGGCACAATGCCGCTGCAGATCGCCGGCAACGTCAAATATGGCGGTCTCTTTGAGACGGACTTCGGCATTCCGCTCGGCGTGGTCGTCAACGAGATTGGCGGCGGCACCCGCTCTGGTCGCCCCGTCCGGGCGGTTCAGGTCGGTGGCCCCCTCGGCGCTTACGTTCCAGTGTCGCTTTTCGATCTTCCGATCGACTATGAGGCCTTCGCCGCCAAGGACAGCCTCATCGGCCATGGCGGCCTCGTCGTCTTCGACGACACCGTCGACATGGCCTGGATGGCGCGCTTCGGCATGGAGTTCTGCGCCATTGAAAGCTGCGGCAAATGCACGCCATGCCGGCTCGGATCGACGCGCGGCGTCGAGACGATCGACAAGATTCGCAGCGGCATGGACGTCGATGCGAATATCGAGCTCCTCAAGGATCTCTGCCATACGATGAAGTTTGGCTCGCTCTGTGCACTGGGCGGCTTTGCGCCCTATCCGGTCGAGAGCGCGCTTCGACATTTTCCCGAGGACTTCCACAGGTCGGCCCTTGAAGCCGCTGAGTGAGGTAGCCGCCATGACGCTTATCAAGGAAATCGATTACGGCACGCCCGAATCCCTGTCCGTAAAATCGGTCACGCTGACCATTGACGGGAAGAGCGTCACCGTGCCCGAGGGCACATCGATCATGCGCGCGGCGATGGAGGTTGGCACGGAGATCCCGAAGCTCTGCGCCACCGACAGCATCAAGGCGTTCGGCTCCTGCCGACTCTGCGTCATCGAGGTCGAAGGCCGCAACGGCACGCCGGCTTCCTGCACGACGCCGGTCGCGCCGGGCATCTCGGTCAAGACGCAGACGCCGCGCCTTGCCGCCATCCGCCGCGGCGTGATGGAGCTGTATATTTCCGACCATCCGCTCGACTGTCTGACCTGCGCGGCCAACGGCGACTGCGAGCTTCAGGACATGGCGGGCGCGGTCGGCCTGCGCGACGTGCGCTACGGCTATGACGGCTCCAATCACGTGTTCGCTCGCAACAATGGCGAGGTGAATTTCGACTGGAAGCCGAAGGACGAATCGAATCCCTATTTCACCTTCGACTCATCGAAGTGCATCGTTTGTAACCGCTGCGTGCGCGCCTGCGAGGAAGTGCAGGGCACCTTCGCGCTGACGATTTCCGGCCGCGGTTTCGGCTCGCGCGTTTCGGCAGGCATGGACGAAGCCTTCATGGAGTCGGAATGCGTGTCCTGCGGCGCCTGCGTTCAGGCCTGTCCGACCGCGACTCTGATCGAGAAGGCCGTGGTCGCCGTCGGCCAACCCGAGCATTCCGAAGTCACCACCTGCGCCTATTGCGGCGTCGGTTGCACCTTCAAGGCGGAGATGCGCGGCGAGGAAGTCGTCCGCATGGTTCCCTGGAAGGATGGCAAGGCCAACCACGGCCACAGCTGCGTCAAGGGCCGATTCGCCTATGGCTACGCCCATCACGGCGACCGCGTCCTCGAGCCGATGATCCGCGAGTCGATTGATCAGCCGTGGCGCGTCGTCTCGTGGGATGAAGCGATCGGCTTCGCCGCCGACCGCCTGAAGGCGGCGCAGGAGAAATACGGCAAGAATTCTGTCGGCGTGATCACCTCGTCGCGCTGCACGAATGAGGAGAGCTACCTCGTTCAGAAGCTCGCGCGTCAAGGCTTCCGCAACAACAATACCGACACTTGCGCGCGCGTCTGCCATTCGCCGACAGGCTACGGACTGGCGCAGGCCTTCGGCACGTCCGCCGGCACGCAGGATTTCGACTCGGTCGACGACGCCGACGTCATCTTGGTCATCGGCGCCAATCCCACCGACGCGCATCCGGTGTTCGGCTCGCGCATGAAGAAGCGCCTGCGCGAGGGCGCCAAGCTGATCGTCATCGATCCGCGCCGCATCGACCTCGTGCGCTCGCCGCATGTCGAGGCCGATTATCATCTGCCGCTCAAGCCCGGCACCAATGTCGCGATGGTCACGGCGCTGGCGCATGTGATCGTGACAGAAAATCTCGTCAATCTGGATTTCGTGAAGGCGCGTTGCGACTGGGAAGAATATCAGGACTGGGCCGCCTTCGTCGCCGACGACCGCTACAGCCCCGAGGCGCTCGAAGGCGTGCTGGGCGTGCCGGCCGCCGACATTCGCGGCGCCGCGCGTCTCTACGCCACCGGCGGCAATGGGGCGATCTACTACGGCCTTGGCGTGACCGAGCATTCGCAGGGCTCCACCACGGTCATGGGCATCGCCAATCTCGCCATGGCGACCGGCAATCTCGGTCGTCGCGGCGTCGGCGTGAATCCGCTGCGCGGCCAGAACAATGTGCAGGGCTCCTGCGACATGGGCTCGTTCCCGCACGAGCTGCCGGGCTATCGCCACATCTCCAACGATGCGGCGCGCCAGGCGTTCGAGAAGGATTGGGGCGTTTCGCTCGATCCGGAGCCGGGCTTGCGCATCCCCAACATGTTCGACGCGGCGATCGAAGGCACGTTCAAGGGACTTTATGTCCAGGGCGAGGACATTCTGCAGTCCGACCCGGACACGAAGCATGTGTCGCGCGCGCTAGCGAATATGGACATCGTCATCGTGCAGGATCTCTTCCTGGTCGAGACCGCGAACTACGCGCATGTCTTCCTGCCGGGCGCGACCTTCCTTGAGAAGGACGGCACCTTCACCAACGCCGAGCGCCGCATCCAGCGCGTCACCAAGGTGATGTCGCCGAAGAATGGCTACGCCGACTGGGAAGTCACCCAGCTGCTCGCCAACAAGCTCGGGCTCAATTGGAACTACGCCGACGCTAGCGAGATCATGGACGAGATCGCGCGCCTGACGCCGTCCTTCGCCGGCGTTTCGTTCAAGAGACTCGCGGAAGTCGGTTCGCTGCAATGGCCGGTCAATGACGACTCGCCCGAGGGCATGCCGATCATGCACATCAACGGCTTTGCGCGCGGCAAGGGCAAATTCGTCATCACCGAATATGTCCCGACCGAAGAGAAGGTCGGGCCGCGGTTCCCCTTGCTGCTCACCACGGGGCGCATCCTGTCGCAATACAATGTCGGCGCGCAGACGCGCCGCACCGAGAACAGCCAGTGGCATCCCGAGGACATCCTCGAGATCCACCCGCATGACGCCGAGGATCGCGGCGTGCGCGACGGCGACTGGGTGAAGGTGGCGAGCCGCGCCGGCGAGACGACCTTGCGCGCCAAGATCACGGATCGCGTCGCGCCCGGCGTCGTCTATACGACGTTCCACCATCCGAACACTCAGGCCAATGTGGTCACGACCGACAATTCGGACTGGGCCACCAATTGCCCCGAATACAAAGTCACGGCGGTTCAGATCTCGACCACCAACGGGCCGACCGACTGGCAGCATCAATATCGCGAGCTGACGGAGCAGAGCCGTCGCATCGCGAGCACGATCGACGCGGCGGAATGACGGAGAGGCCGCCGCCGACACTACGGGTGGAATGCCTGGCGCGCCGTCACGATGTGATGGCGCGTTCTTCTCGCGTGATCCCCGAAGAGACGCCGGTCGCCTTCACCTTTGGCGGCTCCACCCATGCGGTGATGATGGCGACGCCGGCGGATCTCGAGGATTTCGCGATCGGCTTCGCGCTGACGGAGGGGCTGATCGATTCCCCGGAGCAGGCGGGCGACGTCGAGATCGTCGTCTCCGACGCCGGCATTGAACTACGCGCCTGGCTCAAGGGCGGACGGCAGGAAGCCTATGTCGAGCGGCGCCGTTCGATGGCGGGGCCGACGGGCTGCGGTCTTTGCGGCATCGAGAGTCTGGAGGCGGCGACGCGCGTTCTGCCGACGCTCGACAATGCCTTATCGGTGCACGCCGACGCCTTGATCGAGGCGATGGGCCGTCTGCCGGCCGCGCAGATGTATAATCAGGAGACCCGCGCCATTCACGCCGCGGCCTTCTGGAATCCCGTCTCCGGCGCGCTGATCGCGCGCGAGGACGTCGGCCGCCACAACGCCCTCGACAAGCTCGCCGGCGCCTTGACGCGCCAAGCCATCGCCGCCAAGCAAGGCGTGGTGCTGATGACGAGCCGCGTATCGGTCGAACTTGTGCAAAAGGCTGCACGCATGGGCGCGCCGATCATCGCCGCCGTCTCCGCGCCGACCGCGCTCGCGGTGCGCAACGCGCAGCACTGCGGCATGACGCTCGTTGCGGTCATGCGCGGCCGCGACTTCGAAATCTTCACCCATCCAGGACGCAT
>DATBRI010000080.1:0-5230 GCA_036560365.1 Methylocystis sp. | reverse complement strand
CGGTCGGACACCACCATATCGGCAGGGCGCGCTGACGATGCCGACGGTCTCCGCCACGTCCTCCCATTCGCCGCCGCCAATGCGCACGCGGTAGGACAGGTGCAATCGGTCGGCCTCGGCCCTCAGATTGATCGAGGCGACCTTCTCGCCCTCATTCGCCCATTGCCAGCCGCCCGCCCAGCCGTCGCGCAGGCAGCCTTTCTTGTGTAGCCGGTTCACGTCGATCGAGCGGCAGGATTCCACTTTATCCCGGCCTGTGCCGCTCGGCCGTCCCGATCCGAAGCCGCCCATCATGTGCCCCCGTTTTTTCCGAAATCGTTTGGAAAGTCGGCAGTAGTAGCGATCTCCATCGCCTTCAGCGCCGAGATAGCCTTCGCCGTTCGCCCGGCGTGCTCTGCCTTGACAGCCCATTGACAAAATGGGTCGGCGCGATTGATCGAACATTATATAGATGCTAAGCGGCGATATGATTACAATATGTAGTGTTTTGGCTCGCATTCCAAAAATTTATCAACGGAATGTTGAGGCCTTTTTAGAAACTCCGTAAAGCGGTTAGCCAGAATTTGACGGCCCCTGAAGGCCACGCAGCGGCCACGGTTTATGACGTTCGGCGCCGCAGTTAAGCGCGTGTGTTGCGCCGCGCTAACCGCCGTCGGTGAGGCGATGGAGCCGGAGTCCACGCGAGGATCGAGGGAATAAGGCCGGCTGGTCAGCGCCCGGCGCCTCGCAGACCAGCGCAAGCGTTGCTTTAAACGCGTCACCCGCCTATATGGGCCATATAGGCGCAAGCGACACCTTGTTTTTCAATCGTTTTTCGATCCGCCGTAAGCTATTGATTTTAATGGTATGTGTCGCTTGCACGAGAAGGCCGGTGTCGACCAAGTGTCAACCAACAAATCACCATCACCTGCGCAAAAATCGCCTCTTAGCGTAACAGCATAACCTTGACTTTTAGGCGCTCTTTTTGAGCTGGCGGCCGGCGGCGACGCGGCAGGCCGTCGAGCAGAAACGCGCCGTCGCCCTTTGCCGCGCGAAAGCGGCGCCGCAATGGTCGCAGATTGTCGACGAGCGCAAGGCGGCAAGGTCCGTGGCGGCGGGTGAGTTCGGCGCGACCAGCTTATCGAGCGGGCATTCCGGCTTCATGCGATAGAGGCTTTCCGCGAATTGGATTTCTGGAGCGGTCAGCTCATGGATTTGCCCGAGCGCCAACTCGCCGCGCCGCTTGGCGTTTTTCAGCGTGTCGATGTTCGCCGACACGCCGCATTGGCTCAGCAGAGCCGCTAACTGCCCATAGGTCCAGCGACAGGGCGACAGTTCACCGCGCGTCGCCGCCCTTATGAAGGCATTGACCAATGGCGGGCGCCCCGATTGCGCCGTCGAGCCGCTCGCCCGCTGTCCCTCGCGCGTCGCCGTCCAGACGCGCTTGTCACGATAGTCCGCCAGAGTCCTCAACACGCGCCGTTGCGCTTTCTTCCAAGCCTCTAATCCGTCGCGCGCCACCATGAACTGTTCGAGCGTCTCCCATGGCCGGGTATCGCTGCACAGCAATCCCTCGTGGTCGAATGGATCGATTGGCTCGCGCTTCATGTCGAAGTCCATGTTGAGCCGCACGTTGGTCATTTCCTCGACGAGGTCCATGTCGTGTAGGCATTGCTTGCGGAGCGAGGTCAGCGATTTTCGTCGGCTAATCGTCTCATAGTCACGCCCGGCGTACACACGCCGCCACTCCGCGCACTCCTCCCATGGGTAGGCGGGCTTGCGTTCGAGCTTGTAACCGGCGCGCGCCAGGACCGGCTTGCCGGGATCGTTCGCGTCAAACGGTTCTATGGTGATCGTTCCGCGCGTCTTGGTGACGAGCGCCCGCCCAATGCGATGCTTCTCCTCCCAGGCGCCGGGATCGTCCAGTGAAATTCTGGCGCGCGCCGCCGCAAATTCCTTCGTGAGTGGGCCGCTCATATCCAGCTTCTCAACGGGGACCGAACTCAAAAATCCATCGGTTGTCGCCGTCGCCAGCACGGCGTCGGCTGGCAGGCGCGCCAGCGCCTCTGAAATCATCGCCCGCACCATCGAGGTCGTGAACGCCGCCATCATCCGGTTGGTGATTTTCGACGACGGCAACGTCTTCATCGACTGCGCCCGCGTATCGAAAACCCTTTTGCCGCGGACGCCGTCCACGCCGCCGTCGTGAACGGAGCGCATCGTGTCGACCACTTGGGCGATCTTGCCGTAGGCGGAAATGCCGATCTCCTTAGCGGTTTGGTCGAGCAGCGTGTTTCCCGCCGCCTTGGCGCGCTTGCGAATGTCGTTAATTCGTCGCGTGAAGGCCTCGAATGGGCGTGGCGAGTCAGGCTCCCATTCGACCCGCCAACCAGCGTCAACCTCGATCTTCGCGCCTTGAGCGAGCGCGACGACGAGTTCAGCTCCCCCACACCACGACACGCCGCGCAATGGATAAACCAAGCCGCGCGCGCCAGCGCGCACCGGCAGCGATGGGTAGCGCGTGTCTGCTGGAAACTCGAAGCGCACCCTGGCGAATGTCATCGCCCCGCCGATGACGGCGAGTTGCTCGATGTCGGCCGTAGCGTGGGCGCTCTCCCAATCGGGCACGCGCATCAAAGCCATCGCCGTGGTGTACGCGCCACGCAGATCAAGGTCGTAAAGCCGTGTGCCGGTGGGGGTGAAGCCGATACGATACGCCTCATTGCGCGCGCCGTGGTAACAATTCGCCGCGAATGGCGTTATCTCGGCGAGACACGAGAGCCAATGCCGCGCCCCCTCGCGCCGTTCACAACCGAAGTAACGATCGGGCGCCAGGCCACGCTCGGCGAGCGCGGCTTTAATCATATGAACGCCAGCCCCGCCTAAAGTCGCCACCCGATCTTCGACGCCAAGTTCATGTTGCAAAATCTCGCTAATTTTCAGGTAATACAACGCGGCGATGATCGCATCCTCGACCGCGTATTTCTCGAACAGCGCCGGATCATTTTTCCGCAGCAAATCCATACGCTCAATTGCGCCATCCGGTAATTCGACCTTTGGTCGGCCAATGACCTCTCCTAGCTTCTTGAGTGATGAGCCTTGCGGCGACAGCAGCAGCGTGTCGGCGAAATAAATCGTCGCCTTCCTGCCTAACACTGTCCCTACAATTGGCTTGGTTACGGTCGTGAAGGTTTTGCGGACAGAGTCGACCCGAGTCTTTAGCTTCGGGAACTCCCTAACCGTCGTCAGGTCGGCGCGTAAGAAGTGCCCAGCTATCGTGATGCGCCACGCCGGCGGCAATGCCTTGATGTCACCGTTCTGCCAGGCGTCAAACAGCGCCTTGCTCAGCATTTTGATTAGCGACAGCCGATGGCGCCGAGTGTCGCCCTCGGGGTAAAAGATGCGGCTCAACAGCTTGCCGTTAGGAAGGACGACCGCCAGTTGCCAACTGATAAGGACGTTGCCAGTCGTAGGCAAACTATCGTCGGCGCGATTGGCGTTGACCCACTCGGTGTCGAAACCCACGACTAATTCGAGCGGCGGACGCTCTGGCGTCGCCTCGGTTTTGCGCCCGCCGCCGCGCGTTGATTTGCCCCGCGCGGCCATGGCCTATACGTGTCCAGCTACCGGGCTTGCCGCTTGATATGGCGCCGCGTCGAGCAACGGCGCCAGCAGGTGCTCGCCGAGCCAGCCGACCGCGGGCGACACGACGCCGTCGCCGGTCAGCTGGTAGGCGTCCTGCGTCGAACAGGGCAGCTTATAGGAATTGGGCAGCCCCATCAGCCGGGCGCACTCGCGCGCGGTCGGCTTGCGCGAGCGCAGGCCGTTCGCGTCGATCAGCAGGAAGCGTTGGATGGATGAGCCGCCGCCGGGGCAGCGCAGCGCCTGCGCCACGCCGTCGAAGCGGCCCTCGGCGCGCTGCTGGCCTTGGCGCATGCGACGGCAAATGGCGCCTACCACGCGCTGGCCGCCGCGGCGCGCTTCCTCGACCTTGGCGAGGTGCAGGGGCTCCATCAGCTCCAACAGGCGGCTAGTCTCCGCGTCGCTGTCGCAGCGCGCCTCGATCTCCAAGACATCGAGCAGCGACACGTTGCGCAGCGGCGGCGTCGGCAGGCGCCACCAGCGCCAAGCGCCGCGCAGCTCAGGCGACAGGCGGGCGACCGCCGCTTTCAGCTTGTTGCCGTGGAATGGCGCCGTGGGGCCGTCCTGCGTCAGTTGCGGCGGAACGATCATGTCGGCGCGGACGGCGACGACGAAGACGCGCGCCCGCGACTGCGGAACGAACAGGGCTGCGTCGATCACCAAGGCGCCTACATTGTAGCCCGCCCCGACCAGCTCCGCGCAGATCGCCGTGAAGTCGGCACCCTTGTTCGAGGTCAGCAGCGCCTCGACGTTCTCGATGGCGAGGACGCGCGGCGCGCGCCCGTTCTCGATCAAGCCCTGCATCAGCCGCAACCACGGCCAGAAGGCGCCGCTGCGCGAGCCGTCCAGTCCCGCGCGGTTGCCAGCGAGCGAGATGTCCTGACCGGGCGGCGAGGACACACCAGATCGGGGGTCCCCGGCAGGTCGGCCAGCGTCAGGCTCGCCACGTCCGCGATTTTGAGGTCGTCGCCGAAGTTGGCGCGATAGGATTGCCCCTTCTGGTGGTCGAAGTCGTTGGCGAAGGCGCAGCGAAAATTGACGGGGCCAAGGCCGACGCGGGCCATGCCGCCTCCGGCGAAGAACTCGTAGAAGCTGTGCATGATGTTTGGATCGGCTTGCGCGCCGAGTCGGCAAAGCGGGGTTTTCGTTTGCGCGAGGATCATCACTTCGCTGCCTCGCGCTCCGAAGTGGAGCGGAGCGGCGCGGCGCCCCGATCTTTGCAAGCGCCCATGCGTCGAGGTCTTTCGGCTCATACAAGACCGCCGCTCCCGCCTTACGAAAAGGCGGGCCACCGCCCACGACGGCGAGTTTCGCCAGCGTTTTTTCGCTGCCGAAGCCGAACTTCGTTTTTAGGTATTCGCCCGCCGGCTTGCGGCGGAGAAATTGCGCAGGGTGCATTGTACTGTTCCCCGTTGGAAACACCCGGAGAAGGCCGGGAACAGCACGACAAAATAACCATAGCGTTTCATAAGTCAGCAAACATAGTCAGTCGCAATTCACAGCTATTTATGACAGGTAATTGATTTCAAAAGTAAATCTCATTCCCTATCAAGCGAGGTGATATCGGGGGCCGCCCCAGAGGCTAGCTTGGTCGTCGTTTGCAAAAGTT
>DATBRI010000079.1:0-9090 GCA_036560365.1 Methylocystis sp. | reverse complement strand
GCTCATCGGCATGTTTGTGCTGATGCTCGCCGTCGCGATGAGCGTGGCGCAAACTCTGTTAGTGCCGCTCGTTTCGGCCGGCGTGCTCGCCTTCATGCTCGGGCCTTGGGTGACCGCCTTACGAAAATGGGGCGTGCCGCCGAGCATTTTTGCAGCTGTGGTCGTCATTGGCGTCTTGCTGCTTATTCAAGCAGTAATTGTTCAGGGTTCGACGATTGCGGTGGACTGGGTCGGCCGCGCGCCCGAACTATTGGCCTCATTCAGCGATAAGCTGCGATCGACGTTCGGCCCGGCGTTTTCTCTGGAGCGGCTGCAAAGCACATTTGCGCGACGCGGGGGGGGCGCCTTTGAGCCGGCGGCGGTCCTGCAATCAACGATGAACTTTCTTACCCCGACAATCGGCGAGCTAATCGTATTTCTCGCGGCGTTGTTCTTCTCCTTGTCGGGACGCGAGGAGCTGCGCCGCTATCTCGTCTTCGTCTTTGATGACAAGGAAACGCGGCTGCGCACGCTGCGGCTCCTCAACAACATCGAACGAGATCTCAAGAGCTATATGGCGGTGGTGGCCGCGATCAACCTCCTACTGGCGCTGATCGTCGCCGTAACCGCCTTTGTTGTCGGCCTTCCAAATCCACCGCTATGGGGCGTCGTCGCCTTCGCGCTCGAATTCATCCCTTATGTCGGCCCGATGACGATCTACGCCGCGTTGTTTCTGGTCGGATTCGCGACGTTCGGATCAATTTCGCATGCGCTCATCGCGCCGCTGATTCTGCTCGTCGCAGACACATTAGAGGCCAATGTCGTGACGCCGAGCGTCATCGGCAGCCGGCTGACGCTCAATCCCGGAGTCGTCTTTCTGGGTCTGGTGTTCTGGACATGGCTCTGGGGGCCGGTCGGGGCGATTCTCGCGACGCCTCTGCTCATCGCCGGCACAGTGACCTTCAGCCACGTGTTCCCTCAGCACGAAGTTCATCTTCCAGAGTAGCGTCAGAGTTGGAAGCTGTGCGGGACCAGGCGAGGAACAATCAACCGATCCGGAAGTTCAATATTCGTCCAGCGGCGCAATAACAGCGGAGAAGAGGGCATGAGCATAACATCTCAAGTCACGAACAAGGTCCAGGAGGCGCAAGACGCCGTCATCAAAGCGTCGGCGACCGCCGCCGCAAAGGCCGCCTCAATGGCCGACGACATTAGCGCAAAGGCCGGTGAGACCATGGAGAGGGCTGATGCCGCCTTAACGACGGTTGGCGATCAATCTCGGGAAGTCGCCGAGAAGGCCATGTCCGCAAGCAAAGAGTTCAAAACGACCGTCGAGGGCGCCGTTCGCGAGCAGCCGGTGACCGCACTGTTGCTTGCCGTCGCTGGTGGATTTTTGGTCGGGGCCATGTGGAAAGGCCGCAGCTAATTTCGGGCGGGCAAGATCATGATGCTGGATCCGATATTTCAACGGGTTGACGAAAGTATCGCGAACGCGACGCGAGGAGCGTCGCGTCTCGCTATCGTCGCGACCCTCGCGTTGGTGGCGCTCGGCTTCGCCACCGCCGCCGCGCACGCCTACGCCATGAGAACCTGGGGCGAGATAGCCGGCAACCTTGTCATCGCCGGAGCCTTTCTCTTCGCGGCCTTCATCGTCTATCTCGCGACGCAGAGGTCCGCTCCGGACGATATCCAAGCTCCAGCAGCCGAACTCGAACAGAGCAGCTTTCCGCAGCTCCCCTTCGTTGAGCAGCTGTTCAAACCAGATGGAGACCTCGTTCGTTCGATCGGCTCCTCCATCGGCTCCCTGGCGCCCGTGGCGGCGAAAGCCGTCGCCGAACGCGTCGCGCCCAACCTTCACCTGATCATCGGCGCGGCCGTGGGACTGATGCTTGCATCAAAAATCTCCCAAAAGCTTGACAATATGAAGTCTCCCGAAGCGTAATCAGCGGGCGAACGTTAAGTCGCACGCGAGCGTATGAGGTGTGCGTTGTCGCCGAGAGCGAACTGGAAGGGCTCTCTGAAAATTGAGGAGCTCACATGTCCGGTCGCGCTGTACTCTGCGACCTCGACGTCTGAAAGGATTGCGTTCCACACGATCAGCAGATCGACTGGTCATCGCGTGCGGCGTGCCTTTGTCGATAGCGATACGGGTGCGCCGGTCGAATCCGGCGATCAGGTCAAAGGCTATGAGGTCGACAAGAATGAATATGTCGTTCTCGAACCGGAAGAAATCGCTCAGGCGACGCCAAAGAGCGATAAAACTCTGACGATCGAAACATTCTTGGACTGCGCCGAAATCGACGCCGTCTATTTCGACAAGCCCTATTATCTTTCGCCCGCACAGATTGACGCGAGCGAACTCTTCGTTCTGATACGCGATGGCATGCGCAAGAATAAAGTCGCCGCCCTCGCAAAGACGGTGCTCTTCAGGCGCGCGCGCACCGTACTCATCAGCGCTTATGGCGACGGGCTTCTCGCGACGACTCTGAGCTTCGATTATGAGGTGCGCTCGGCGCAACAGGCGTTCGACGACGTGCCTGAGGTTAAAATCCAGGGCGAAATGCTTCAACTCGCCAAGCACATTATCGAAACCAAGCGGGGCGTCTTCGATCCATCGACTTTCCAAGACCGCTACGAGGCCGCTCTCGCCGAGTTCGTGAAAGCGAAGCTGGAAGGCGCGCCGATCACGCCGCCGCGTAAGGTTCGCGAAGCCAAGGTCGTCAATCTGCTCGAGGCGTTGCGCGAGAGCGCGGCGCTTTCCGAAAAGAGCGACAAAGCCTCAGCCAAGAAGCGATCCGCGCAGCCCCGTAAGACGGGAACATCCGCGACGCGCCGGAAAGCGAGCTGACCCCGCATGTCGCTCGCCGACTACCGCAAGAAGCGCGACTTTGGGGCGACCCGCGAGCCTAAGGGTCGCGGCGCGCGAAAGACCGGCAGCAGTTTCGTCGTCCAGAAACATGCTGCGAGGCGGTTGCACTACGATCTTCGCCTGGAGATGGACGGCGTTTTGAAGAGCTGGGCTGTGACCAGAGGTCCAAGTCTCGTGCCGGGTGAAAAGCGCCTTGCCGTTCACGTCGAGGACCACCCTCTCGACTATCGCAATTTCGAAGGCGTCATCCCTGAAGGCCAATATGGCGCCGGCGAAGTGATCGTGTGGGACAAGGGCGTCTGGATTCCCGAAGGCGACCCGCACAAGGGCTATGCCAAGGGCCATCTCGATTTCGAGCTGCGCGGCGAGAAGCTCGGCGGGCGTTGGCATCTCGTGCGCATGGCGCGAAAGCCGCGCGAGAAGCACGACAACTGGCTTCTCATCAAAAGCGATGACGACTTCGCGCGAACGCCCGCAGACGAGGACATACTCGAGGAGATGCCGCGCTCAGTAGACAGCGGGCGCACGATCGGCGATGTCGCAGAGGGCAAGCCCGCGCGGCGTTCCAAGAAAAGCGCCATGCCAAAGCAGGCCGCGGCGCCCCGTTCAGTCAAGACAAGCGCCGTCTCGCCTGCGCAGGCGCCTGCGGCCGACATTGAGCCCTCGCGTCTCAAGGGCGCAAAAAAGGCGCCGCTGCCGAACTTCCTTGCGCCGATGCAGGCCAGTTCCGGCGCCGCGCCAGCGAGCAAGGAATGGCTTCACGAAATCAAATTCGACGGCTATCGCGTGCAGGCGCGAATCGAAGCGGGACGCGTGCGGCTGCTCTCGCGCAGCGGTCTCGATTGGACGAAAAAGTTTGGCGATGAGGTCGCGACGGCGCTGCGCGACTTAGAGCTCGGCGCGGCGCTCATAGACGGCGAAATCGTCGTTGAGACGGGGTCCGGCGCGTCGGATTTCTCCGCGCTCCAGGCCGATCTGAGCGCAGGGCGCACCGACCGCTTCGTCTATTGGGTTTTCGATCTTCTCTACCTCGACGGCTACGATCTGCGCGGCGCGACATTGCTCGAACGTAAAGGAGCGCTGGAAAGGCTTCTCAGCGCTGAGAACGGCGACAAGGTTCGCTTAAGTCTTCACTTTGACGACAGCGGCGCGGTCGTGCTGTCGCACGCGTGTCGGCTCGGCCTCGAGGGCGTGGTGTCGAAGCTGCGAGATTCGCCCTATCGCTCGGGCCGCGTGAAGAGCTGGGTAAAGGCCAAATGCTTCGCCCGGCAGGAATTCGTGGTCGCGGGCTACACACCGTCGACGGTGTCGCGCCGGGCCATCGGCGCCCTTGTGCTCGGTCTCTACCAGAATGGCGTCCTTTGCCATGTCGGCCGCGTCGGGACGGGATTTACGGCCGATATGGCGCAAGAGCTTTTCACGAAGCTCGATCCCATGCGCGCCGAAAATCCTTTTGGCGCGCGGCTCAGCCCGGAGGCGGCGCGCCACGTGCGCTATGTCCGTCCCGAACTGGTGGCCGAGGTCGAATTTCGCGGCTGGACGGCCGATGGAAATCTTCGTCACGCCTCCTTTCGCGGTCTGCGCGAAGACAAGAACGCGCGCGACGTCGTCCGCGAAAAAGCGCCGCCCGCTGAGAGGCCGGCGGCGGCGAGAGCGGAGCAAAGCGCCGTGCGGCTCACCCATCCCGATCGGCTCTACTGGCCGGATCAAGGCGTCACCAAACAGGGCCTGGCGGACTACTACACCGAAGTCTGGCCCTATATCGCGCCCTTCATCGTGGATCGCCCGCTAGCGCTGCTGCGCTGCCCAAACGGCGTCGAGGGAGAGAAGTTCTTCCAAAAGCACGCCTGGAAAGGCATCGATGCGAACATCGCGCTCATCGACGACCCGAAAGGGGACGAAGAGCCCTTGCTCAGCATCAAGGACCTTAGCGGCCTGACCGCGCTTGTTCAGGCCGCAACCTTGGAAATTCATCCCTGGGGCTCGACGGCGTCTGACTGGGAGCGACCTGACGTCATCATCATGGATCTCGATCCCGGCGAAGAGGTCGCGTGGGAGACCGTCATTGCGGCCGCGGAAGAAACGCGGGACCGACTGCAAGACCTTGGGCTCGCCGCCTTCGTGAAGACATCAGGCGGAAAGGGCCTCCATGTGGTGGCGCCCGTGAAGCCCAAAGCCGAATGGCCACGGGTGAAGGCGTTCACCAAAAGCATCGCCGATGCGATGACACAGGACAGCCCGAGCAAATATGTCGCAACGATCACCAAATCGAAGCGCCATGGAAAGATACTCGTCGATTATCTGCGCAATCAGCGCGGCGCCACGGCTGTCGCGCCCTACTCCACGCGGGCCCGTCCTGGCGCCGCCGTGTCGATGCCGCTCGCTTGGGACGAACTCAGCGCCGCGATCGGACCGGACTATTTCACGATCGTGAAAGCCCTTGCGCGCCTCGACACGCTGAAGAGCGATCCGTGGGAAAACTTTCGCAAAGCAGCGGCGCCGATTGAAACGCCGAACCCGCGCAGAAAGAAAAAAGCCTAGCGAGGTTTCGAGCTGCGTTTTTCCGCATCGATGCTCTTGCGGAGCGCATCCATGATATTGACGACATTGCTCGGAGTCGCCGGCGCCGGCTTTTTGCCGCGCGCCGGTTTGCGCTCTTTCTTCTTTCCGGAAATGAGCTCCAGCAACTGCGCTTGAACGGGATCATGGGTCATCGCCGGGTCCCAGTGACTCTTGCGTTCATCAATCAATTTCGAAATCAGGCTGAGCGCTTTCGCGTTTGGCGTTTCGGCGCGGATTTTATCGAGGTAATCCTTGGCGTCGCGCACTTCGTCGGCGAAGCGCAGCGTCCATAAGACAAGCCCTTTCTCGCGCGGCTCGACCATGACGGCGCGCTCGCGTCGATACATCACGAGGCGCGACAGGCCGACTGTGCCCGTCGCCTTCATCGCATCGCGAATGACAGAAAAAGCCTCGATCCCGATCGGATCATCGGGCACAAGATAGTGCGGCTTGTCGAACCAAATCCAATCGACGCTCGCCGCCGGCGCAAAGGTCTCGATATCGATCGTTCGCGTGCTTTCGAGGCTTAAGGCGTCAAGCTCTTCATCTTCAAGCAGCACGTAATCACTTTCGCTGCGCGGATACCCTTTCGCGGCGTCATCTTCGCCAATCGGCGCGCCGGTGACCGAGTCGACATATTGGCTGACGACCCGATTGCCGGTGTTTCGATTAAGGATGTGGAAGCGAACTTTTTCGCCTTCAGTGGTGGCGGGCGTCATCGCGACCGGACAGGTCACAAGCGAAAGCTTCAAATAGCCTTTCCAAAATGAGCGCGGCGCCATCCTATGTCCCTCTCCCGCGGGCAACGGAACTGTTCAAAATAACGCGCCGGAGACTGCATCGTTCCGCTTCCGCCCTATTCGCGACTAAGCCGGCTGGCGCCTGCGGAACCTTTCACCCCCGATATTGTTGAATTCAAGCATGAGCTTTCAACAACCCGTTGGAGCGACGGCTCCATGTCCGCAGGCCGTCCAAGGGTTCGAAATGAAAAAGAAAGCTGAAAAACAAATGACGAAAGGCCGGCGGCATGCGCTCGGGGACGAGCGCCACGACAGGGGCCCTCAGCTCTCCTCCGTTGGGATCAACGGGCAGTTGACGTCCAAGCTGCGCGATTTCTACGAGACGAGCCTCTTAGAACCCGTGCCGGATAAGTTTCTCGAATTGCTTGAGCGACTTCCGACGTCCATCGCCAAATAGAACGCGCATGTAAACGAATCTGAGCGAGCGCAGGCGACGGCAAACTTAATAGCGTTGATTTGGTCGAGAAGACGCATGCCCAAAAAAATGATTGCCTGTCTTCAACAGGCAATCATCAAGGGCGCATGGTCGAGGGAGTCATTTTCGGTTGCGCAGCCAATGCTCGATTTCCGCTTGTCGCGGTTCCCGAACATAGATGCGGCGCTCGCGCGGCGCTTTTTCTTGCGCCAAGAGCAGCATGCTGGCGATGACGCCACAGGCGTCCACAATAGGCCGCCAGTTGAAAAGTTTCGGCTTCGAACTCATTTCGGCTCTCCTTTCATCGGAGACGGATAAGAAAACAACTCTGCCTTTTTAAAAATGTTCCAAAGCGCCGTTTTCCCTCTCTTGGCGAACGAAGTGGCGGGCGCTCTGACAAATAAAAGCCCGAACGCAAGGTTCGGGCAGATCAACAAGCGCTGGGGAAAGCGTGTCGCGCCTAAGCCTGCGGCTCAAGGATCACGGTTGAGAGTCTTCAGCCAGGTGTCGACCTCTTCGCGAATGCGATCCCGGCCTTCTCCGTAGCGCTCCTGAAGAACGCCCTCAAACTGCTCGCGCTTGCCGTCCATGCGCGCGAGATCGTCGTCGGTCAGTTCCGCCCACTTCTCGCGCAGCTTACCCTTGACCTGCTTCCAATTGCCTTCGACACGATTCCAATCCATCACGATGCTCCCAAGGTTAAGGAAAGGTTGCACGCCGACAAAACCCGGTCGGCGCCGCATTGTTCCAGACCTTGGCGTCGCTTCATGCGACGCAAGTCGCCGCTCACGCGGCGACGGCGCAGCACTTCTTGAATTTCTTGCCGGAGCCGCAGGGACAAGGATCGTTACGGCCTGTCTGCTTACCCTTCACGAGGGGCGCATTCTTGCGATTCGCTTCTTCGAGGAAATACCAGCGGTCTTCCTGCGCATCGTGTCGGAACAATGATCGCTCCCGATGCGCATAGCGTTCGCCTTCGCTGCTGAAATGCGCGACGAATTCGACGTAGCCGGTTTCATCGCCTGGTTGCCCTTGGTCCGTCGACAGGATCTCAAGCCCGAGCCATTGCGAGCTGCGCGACCAATGCGTGATCGCCTTGCGGTCGAAGTCGTAACGCGACTCCGGCGCCAAGGAGTCGACGAGGTAGTCGATGTCGCCCAGTGCGAAGGCCGTGTAACGCGAGCGCATCAGCGCTTCAGCGCTCGGCGCCGGCGTTCTCTGTTCGATGTAGGGCGCGCAACAGGCCGAATAGGCGAGTTGTTGCGCGTCCATCGCGCGGCAGGGACAAGTCTGGTCGGTCATTGCTCGGTCGGCGTAAGAATGATCGCGCGTCTGCGCCTGGGTCTCAGACCTAGGCGACGAACGCGCCGACGTCCAATATTTTTGTATATCGGTGCGGCTTGAGCCCGTCGAGCATTCCTCAGCCGTCGGCGCCGCCTTCGCCGGGACGCAACTCCGAAGCCGCGGCGCCGGCCGGGTGTTTGAGGCGCTTCACCGCTTCGACCGCAATCGGATCAAGCCCCGCGCCGCCATGATCGACATGCGCCAGGATGGCGTCGCGCATGCGCGGGTCCCAGAACTTCTTCAAGTGATCCGCCATGCTCGCGACGCCTTCAGGATGCTTCTGAGCCCTAAAGAACTTGCCGATCTGGTTAGCCATTCTGACGAGCTTATCGACCGAATCATGCGACATGTGCGGAAACCTGTTCGAGAATGCGTCCTGGATGGGTGAAGACTTCGAAGTCCCGGCCGCGCATGACCGCGACCAAAGTCATGCCGCAGCTCTGGGCGTTGCGCACGGCGAGCGCGGTTGGCGCCGAGACGGCGGCGATGATCGGCGCGCCCATACGCGCCGCCTTCTGCACGATTTCGACCGAAACGCGGCTCGTCATCAGCACCACGCCATGCGTCGCGGCGATGGCTTGGCGCGTCAGCGCGCCGGCGAGCTTGTCGAGCGCGTTGTGACGCCCGACGTCCTCGCGCGCGATCAGCGCGCCCGAGACGGGGTTCCAGAAGGCCGCGGCATGAATGGCGCGTGTCTCCTGATTATACTGCTGCGCCGCGGGCAAACGCTCCATCGCCTCGATCAAGGCGTCAGCGCGCACCGACAGCGCATTGTCGAGCGTCGGCAGAATGCGAGTCGCCGCCTCCAGACTCTCGATGCCGCAAAGACCGCAGCCGGTCGGCCCCGCCATCGAACGACGACGCTCGACATAGGCTTCCTGCCGTCCACCCTTGAGCCAGGCGCGAAGTTCGATGCCGGCGTCGGAGACGACGATCTCGACGTCGCCCGCCTGCTCCGGCGAATCGATCAGCCCCTCGGTTAGCGCGAAGCCGATCGCGAAATCTTCGAGATCCGCCGGCGTCGCCATCATCACCGCATGAGTGGAGCCGCCAAAGGTGAAGGCGATCGGCGTCTCTTCTGGGATCACGCGAGAAGAACGCGCCGTCACATCGTGACGGCG
>DATBRI010000078.1:0-2122 GCA_036560365.1 Methylocystis sp. | reverse complement strand
TCGTAACTGCGATCGAAGGCGCCGCTGGCGCTGGCGGCGATCATCATCAGCCGGCCGGCGGGCTTAGTTAGCAGAGCGCGCAGACGCGACGCCTGCACCTCCTTGGCGAAGGCGCGGCGTAGCAACAGATCGAAATTCTCGACTTGCGCCACGACGAGCCCGCGCGCACCGAGCTTTTGCCGGATCGCCGTTTCCAAAGTTTCGACAGCGGCGTCCCAGGCGGCGCCTTCGTCCTCGTGCCAAGTCAGTTCCGCGTCTTCGCCGGCGCCGCCGGTCAGCGCGCGCGTCAGCTCGCGGATCAGCGTCTCCGGCTCGCGCACATGCGGCATTTCCTCGGGCATGAGCAGCGTCACCACCGCGAGATTTTCCTCGCGGGCAATGCGCTCCACCTCGATTTGGATATGCCGCATCATAAAGCTCTTGCCGTAACCGCGCGGGGCCGAGACGATCAGATGCTGGATCGTCGCGGCGGTGAGATTGCCGCGGATGGTCGCGAGAATATTCTCCAAATCTTCGGTGCGACCAGTCGCGACGGTCCGCACCCGGCTTTCCGAGAATTCATGCGGGTTGAAGGCGGAGAGCAATCCCACGGTCAGCGCCCCCACGCGCGAGCGCGCACCCATAGCGGCACGAGTTTCGAAGCCGCCCGCAGCGTCTGCGACTCGGTGTCGAACGACATGAAATCATCTTCGCGCAGCGCCTCCAGCAGGTCATCGCGACGCTCGCCGGCATTGAGTTTCGCCAACGCCTCGTCAATCGCAGCAAAGGTGACCGGCTCGGGATCGGCGGCGACAACGGTTTTCAGAATCGCGCGCACTGACTTTTCGTCATTCCCGTAGCGCGACAGGCGCGTCGAAAATTGCGTGTAGAAATTCTCATCCAGCGCCTGGCGCACTTGCGCTTCAACGATCGCTTTGACCTTGGAAGGGTCGCGCTCCCTTGATCGTAAAACGTCGTTGAATCCATATTGCAGGAAGATCGGCCACAGCTCGGCGGAGGCATCCACGATGGCTTCCGACAGCGCAGTTGTCCAATCATCGACCTCTTCGCCGAGAGCGAGCGCCTCAACCAACTCAATCGCCTGGGCGCGAGACAGAGGCGGCAGCGAGACGGGATAAAGATCGCCGATATGGTCTGCGACGGCCACGCCGTCCAGCCGCTCCAGTTGCGCCAAGCCAATCGACCCCGATAGCAACATGCGAACCCCGCTGTTCATTCGCCAGCTTCTAAGCGTGGCGAGGAATCGCTCGGCGTCGAAGGGCTTATATCCATCCCGCATCATGTTGCGGAGCATGAAGGGGAGTTCGTCGATGATGAGGACGATAGGCCCGGCCTCTTCGAGCGCCGCTTCGATGTCGCCAGCCCAAACGGCTTTGTGCTCGAATTCATTGTGGAAGGTCGATTGAGCTTGCGTAGCGGCGCTTCCGGTCAGGCGCGTAGCAAGAGCGGGCAGAAACGACTGCAAGGCGGCATTAGTTGCAATACTTTTTTTCGTCTGCTGAAGCCGGGTCTCCGCGGGAATCTGCTCGAACAGCTTGTTCAGAAAATCCTTGAAGCGGCTCACGCCCTGAACGTCGATCTGGATCACGGTAAGATCGGCGCGGGCGCGCAGACGGCGTTCAAGTTCGAGAACGACCGAGGTCTTGCCGATCCTGCGCAGACCGAAAAGCCGGCGACTGCCCTTGTCGTTGACGAGAGCGTCGAACAGCGGATCGACCACATCCGGTCGTGGCCAGAAATCGTCACCACCCACCGGGTTGCCGATTTTGCTACGGATTTTCTTTTGCGGGTCGCTCATCTGGGCTTTCAAATTCATCCTGAAACAAGGATATCCGCTTCAAGGGATAGGTATGGATAGCCAACCTTAATAGATCCGTCAAGATATCCGAAAAAAGAAATATCTCAAACTGAATATCTGGCGACCAATAGACGTCGCCCCACCCCTCCTCATCGCCCAAAAACGCGCCGCGCGTCCTAAACGGCGCCCTCATGCGCGTCCTTGCGCGTTTTCGCGCGCACCCGGAGCTTGGCCACGCGGCGCGGGTCGGCGTCCAGAATCTCGAACTCGTAACCCTCCAGCGGCGCGGGGACGATCTCGCCGCGGATCGGCACGCGGCCGGCC
>DATBRI010000077.1:0-1555 GCA_036560365.1 Methylocystis sp. | reverse complement strand
GGTCAGCAATGGCCGGGCTTTCTTTCCCTCAATTTTGAGGAAAAGGGTTCTCTCCCTGGCTTCTCGCTCCACGCCCTTGTCGAGCGATGTCCCCGTGACGGCGCCGAGGTCGTCGCCAAGGGCTTCGCCACGCGCGGCGGCGCGGCGGACGGTGCGCTCGTCTTTACCCGTGGCGTCGGCGGTAGCGGAAGTGAAGCGGTCCGCTGGAGTGGCCAAACTGTCCACTCCTCGCGTGTGTTGGTTCGCGCCGTGCTTCGTCGCAACTCCTCATAGATCGCCTTGCGCCGGAAGATCGCGGAGGGGCGGGATTTTGTGTGCGAAAGCCGCTTCAGCAGATCGGCGCGGCCAAGGCGTCAGCGGCGGCGGTCCGTAGCTCGGAACTCTTCCTCTCCAAAAAGGCGCGCACGCCAGCCGCTCCTTCCGAATTAGAGATGGCGATAATCTCCTCGCCCCATGTTGGCATCGTCAGGAAAACACGAGCAACCTGCATTCCCGCCTCGGCGAGGGCGTTCTCCGCCTCGTAACGCGGGATAAGCAGGGCGCGCTCCCGAGCAAGTCGCTGGCGCAAAAGTTTTACCTGGAGCCGCTCCTTTTGCGTCTTCACCTCGACGAGCGACCCAGCCTCGCCGGGGGCGGGATCGGCCGAGCCGTCACCGATCGCGTCCTCCTCGCCGGTCTTGGCGTGAACGACGTTCTTGTTAAGCCAGTTAAGCGCCGCGCTAAGATCAATTTTGCCGTCAGCGAGAACCGGGAGGCCCATTTTCAAATATTGGCTGACTCGCGCTTTAGAAACGCCCAACTTCTTCGCAAGATCTGATTTAGAAATGGTCGTCATGGCGCCCTCGCGGGTTAAGCTGCTTTTGATTTTGGTCAACTAGCGAAATTCCGGGAGGCGGCGGCTCGCCCCCTCCTTGGTGCTTTTGGAGGACCCTCGTCGGGTGGGGTATGGCGCCCCGCGCCGGGGCGATGGTCCAAGCGCGTGATCCTGCCGGCTTCGGCATCAGTTCAACGTCGCCGCGCGTCTCTCGGCCTCGATCGCGATTGCGAATCCCTGCCCATACAGCGTTTCGGTCGCCGTCTTGGGCGACGAATAGGCGGCCAGAGCAGCGGCGGCGGCTCCAATCAGCCCAATGAGGTAGGCTTCGAGCACGCGGCGATCTGAGCCATCGGCGAGACCGCGGATGACTTTCGTCGCGCCTTCGAAGGAGGCGAGCCGAACCGCGTCAAGTTGGCTCTGGTCTATTTCGTCCATATCCTGCGGCCTTCTCATTGCGTTGGAGCCATCGTCGTGCCGTCGTCACGCAGATTGCCGTTGGCGCTGATCCTTTGCGCGACTTTGATGAGGAAATCCGAGGATGGCGCGACCTCGACGCGCATATCGATCGCCGCCGAACCCTCCAGCTTGACCGGCGTTGGCGAACCGCCCGCGCCAAACCCGAAGGATGACAGTCCCGGCGAAATGCCGCCAATGCCGGCGCGCCTCAACTCTCTCGCCGGGGTATGCGCGCCAATGCCGGCCCATTTGTCGAATCTGTCGGCCCAACGCTCGGCGCTA
>DATBRI010000076.1:0-13735 GCA_036560365.1 Methylocystis sp. | reverse complement strand
ACGACAGCCGCAATCTGGCGCGAAATCGCCAGGAAGACCGGCGTGTCGAAGTCTATGCTCCCGGCGCCGCCCTCGATGACGACGAATGGGCGCCGTTGATCGCCGCAATCGTGCGCGTCACGCGATTTACATTGATCCGTTCCGCCGCCACAGGGCTCTGGAAACGGCGGGAAGAAACCGCGTTTTATGCGTCGTCCGTCATGTTGCCCGCGGAAATCTTCGCGAGCGCCATCCGCGGTCATTGGGCTGTGGAGAACGAGAACCATTGGGTTCGCGACGTGACCCTTGCTGAAGACGCCAGCCGCATCCGCGTCAATCCAGGCATCATGGCGCGCCTGCGTTCGCAAGCCCTCAACATCGCCAGGGCAAACGGCGTCGCCAACATCGCCCAAGCCCTTTGGAACGGCGCACTCGATCCCGCTGTCACCCTTTCATACCGCGGCCTGTAAAGAGCGTTGAACAGCCCTGCGCTTTGGCCAACGGTCGGCTTGAAGATTCGCAGCGCAGAATTCAGTCCGCTCGATGTATTCGGGGTGAAGCTATATGTTTCGCCGCCAACGATCTTGTTGGCGCTCCTGCTGTTCAACGCGGGACTCTCCGCCAAAATCGCCGATATCAACAACCTGCTCGGCCGGCCGAGTCTCCTGGCGTCCGGATTGGCGGCCAATATTCTCGTCCCGCTCGCATTCATCGCCGCGATAAGCGGCACGCTGTTGTTTTGGCACAATCCACAAGAGGTTCAGCAGATCTTGGTTGGGCTCGCGCTGATCGCCTCCATGCCTATTGCAGGGGCGTCGACGGCTTGGTCGCAAAATGCGAATGGCAATCTCGCGCTCAGCCTCGCGCTCGTGCTGCTCACGACGCTGCTCAGTCCGATACTGACGCCGCTTGTTCTGCACGGAGTCGGCTATGTGACGATTGGGGACTATTCAAAAGACCTGCATGAACTCGCCTCCGGCGGCGCATTCGTCTTTCTCGGCGCCTGGGTGATCCTGCCGACGGCCTTCGGACTCGCGGTCAACAGGATCGTCGGCCAAGACGGCGTCGGCGCGGCGAGCCCTTACCTGAAGATCGCCAATATGGTCATCCTGGCGCTGCTCAATTACTCGAATGCGGCCTTGTCCCTACCGAATGTCGTCGCTCACCCCGACCTGGATTTCTTGGCGGCGATTCTGGCGATCGTCGGCGGCCTATGCCTCGTCATGTTCGCTGCTGGCTACGGTCTCGCCCGCGCCTTCGACGCCACTCGAGCGGACACGGCTTCAATGATGTTCGGCCTGGGCATGAATAATAATGGCACGGCGCTGGTGCTGGCCTCCACGGCCCTTGCCGAGCATCCGCAAGTGATGCTGCCGGTCATCTCTTACAATCTTGTCCAGCATTTCGCTGCGTCGCTCGTCGATCGCGCGGTGTCTCGCTAGCGCTTCGCGAAACGGCGCGTGCTCATGGCGCGCCCCATTCCCTCGGCCATTCTTCCCGCAGTCTGCCGCCGAGCCGCACCGGCGAGATCATGGCCGCGAGTCCATCGGCGCCGATCTCGGCCGCCACTGCGCATAAAGTCGCCTCGCCATTGGCCGGCTCATAGCGCGCGCCGGGCGTCTTGCGGAGGAACCGGCGCAGCGGCTCCTCCTTGTCCATGCCGACGACGGAGTCGTAATCGCCCGTCATGCCCGCGTCGGTCTGATAGCCGGTGCCTCCCGGCAGGACCTGGGCGTCGGCGGTCGGCGTATGCGTATGCGAGCCGACCACCACGGACGCGCGGCCGTCGACAAAATGCGCCATCGCCATTTTCTCGCTCGACGCCTCGGCGTGCATGTCGATAATGATGGCGTCGCATCCGACGCCGAGCGGACAGGCGCCAAGTTCGCGCTCGATGGCGGCGAAAGGATCATCGAGCGCGTCCATGAAGACCCGGCCGAGCGGATTGACGACGAGCACCTGCTGTCCCCGCGCCGCCGCATAGAGGCCGGCGCCGCGTCCCGGCGTTCCCGGCGGATAATTGACGGGGCGCAGCAGCCGCGGCTGGCGCTCGATAAACACCAGCGCCTCGCGCTGATCGAAGGCGTGATTGCCGAGCGTGACGCAATCGACGCCAAGGCCGAGCATTTCATCGCAAATGGCTTCGGTGATGCCGAAGCCTCCCGCGGCGTTCTCGCCATTGACGACGACGAAGTCGAGCGCCCACTTTTCGCGCAGCCGGGGCACAAAGCGCGACAAAGCCGCGCGGCCCGACCGGCCCAGCACGTCGCCAATGAAGAGAAAGCGGAGCGGTGGGGAATTCGTCATGGGGCGTCATAGCCCGCGCGCGCGGCGAGAGCAAAGCGATCAAATGTTGCGCGACGATGCGGCGTTTCATAACTGGAGCCGGCTGATGTAACATCACTCTCCATTGCGAGCCCCGCCAGACATGCAAGACGCCGCCGAACGCCCCGCCGTCCTGACGCAAAAAGACGCGCCGGCGCGGCCTTACGTCGTTTTCGAAGACGGCCGCAGCGACGGACAGGCGCTGCTGTTCGAGGAGCCGGAGGAGATCATCGTCGCGCGCGCGGCGAAGGACGTCGCGACGGCCTTCGAACGCATGGAGGCGGCGACCCAGCGCGGCCTCTACCTCGCGGGCTACGCCGGCTACGAACTCGGCTATGCGCTGGAGCCGAAATTGGCCGCTCAAGCGACGCCCAACGCGCGGACGCCGCTGCTGCTCTTTGGCGCGTTCCGGGCGCCGCGGCCCTGGTCGCTGCCGCCGGCCGAGAGCGCGGCGCCGAACATTGCGCTTTCGCCTGCCTGGACTCAGGAAGAATACACCGAGCGATTCAACAAGTGCCGAGACTATATTTTCGCCGGCGACGTTTATCAGATCAATCTCACCTTCCCGCTGTACGGGCGCTACGCGGGCGATCCGCTTTCGCTTTATCGCGGTCTGCGCAAGCGCCAGCCGGTCGCTTACGGCGGCGTCGTGGCGCTGGACGCCGACACCATCGTGTCATTGTCTCCGGAAGTGTTCTTCGAGGCGCAGGGCCGCGACATCCGCGCCCGCCCGATGAAAGGCACCGCGCAGCGCGGCGTAATGCCGACCGAAGACATGGCGCGCGCGCAATATCTCGTCGAAGACGAAAAATCGCGCGCCGAAAATCTGATGATCGTCGATCTTCTTCGCAACGATCTGTCGCGCCTCGCCATCGTCGGCACGGTGAAAGTGACGGATCTCTTCACCATCCAGACCTATCCGACATTGCATCAGATGACCTCGGGCATCGAGGCGCGGCTGCGCGGCGACGTGGCGCTGAAGGATCTCTTTACCGGGCTTTTTCCTTGCGGCTCGGTGACCGGAGCGCCGAAGATTCGCGCGATGGAGATCATCCGCGATCTCGAATGCGCCGCGCGCGGCGTCTATTGCGGTGCGCTCGGCGTCATCGCGCCAGACGGCGACATTCGCTTCAATGTCGCGATCCGCACGCTGACTATTTCTCCGGAAGGCGACCTCGTCTGCAACGTCGGCTCCGCCATCGTCGCCGATTCCCGCGCGCGCGAAGAGTATGAGGAATGTCTGATCAAGGCGCGCTTCCTGACGGGCGCGAGAGCGACTTCGGCCTGATCGAAACGCTGCTGTGGACGCGCGACGAGGGCTTTCGCCTCTTGCCTGAACATCTCGCGCGGCTCGCCGCTTCGAGCGCCGCGCTCGGCTTCGCCCATGACGAGGCGCGTATCCGCGACGCGCTGAACGCCGCTGTCGCGGGGGCGTCGAGCGGGCGCATGCGCCTGCGGCTGGTCCTTGCGCGCGAGGGAACGATCGAAACCAGCGTCACGCCGATCGAACCGGTTCCGCGCGAGACAATCTGGCGCGTCGCGGTCGCGAAACGGCGCTTTGCTTCCGCCGACCCGCTGTTGCGGCATAAGACGACGCGGCGCGCCCTTTACGAAGACGCGCTCGCCGAGGCGGCGCAGCGCTGCGGGGCCGATGAAGTTCTCTTTCAAAACGAGCGGGACGAGCTGTGCGAGGCGGCGCGCTGCAACCTCTTCGCGCCTCGGGGCGACGTTTTGCTGACCCCGCCGCTGTCCTGCGGGCTGCTGCCGGGAACGCTGCGCGCCGCGCTCATCGCGCAAGGGCGCGCCCGCGAGTCGATTCTGCGGCTCGAAGATATTTCGCAAGCAGAGTTTTTTCTCGGCAATTCGGTGCGCGGTCTGGTTCACGCGCGGCTCGTCGAGTGACGGTACAACTCGTCATTGCGAGGAGCGAAGCGACGAAGCAATCCAGGGGCCGCTTCACGGCTCTGGATTGCTTCGCTTCGCTCGCAATGACCTACGGCGTCAGGTCTGCCCTGGCTTCAGCCGATAGAAAATATGCCTGCCGATGACGTCCATCTTTCTGAGCGCCCGCGCCCACCGCGGATGCGCGTAATTGGCGTGGTAATGCGTCGAGCGGCCGACGTCGGAAATATAGGTTCGACCGACCATGACCTCCTTGGCGACGCGCACCGCCTGCTCCCAGGAGTCGCCTTCGGTGATGCGGAGCGACTTGCCCTCGCAGGCGAAGGAGAACTGGCAGCCGCGATAATGATGCCGGTTCTGATAGACGACGCCGCAGACGCTTGCCGGATAAAGCCCGCTCTGGACGCGGTTGAGCACGACCTGCGCGACGGCGGCCTGCCCGGCCTCGGGCTCGCTGCGGGCCTCGAAATACACCGCTTCCGCCAGGCAGCGGGCTTCGCGGCCAAGCTTTTCCGGATCGATCGAGGCGGCATAATCCGGGCGCGACGCGCTCACGTCCAGGCCTGGCGTCGACAGCGCCAGAGTGGCGCCGCGAAATGACGATACTTCGATCGGCACGGCGTCCGGCTGGGCCGGCGTCGACGACCCCAGCGCGACGGCGCGCGGCGTCTGGGGGCTCGCGCCGTGGAGGGCGCGTTCGGTCAGCGCTTCGCGCGCCGCCTCGCGGGGGCCGTCGGCCCCGGTCGGCGTCGAGATCGACGAACTTTGCGCCGGCGAGGCGGCCGCCATCGACTTTTGCGTCGTCGCCGGCTCTGGAGCGGAGCCCGCATCCGCCTCTTCGAGCGCTTCGTCGCCCGGGGTTTTGCCGCGCGGCGGAAGCGGCGTCGATTTGCCTTCGACGCCGAAGGAAAGCGGCGGAGCGTGGTTCAGCCCCAAATTCGCGGGCTGCGGCCGGCGCGTCTCGAAACCGGGCCGCATGGCGACCACCGGATCGCCCTTATGCCGCCGATCGACCTGGGGAAAATGCTTCACATCGGGTTTAAGATCGACATGCGGCTCGCGCTCGTCGGGAACGCCATCTTCCTCCGGGCCGCCGACGTTAAGGCGCGCCTGCTGGATCTGATCGCGAGTCTGGCTGTAGAATCCGTAATCGCCGCTGACCGCCTCACTGAAACCCAGCGTCAGCGCCCCTGGCGCGCGCGCCGCAAGCGGGGAAACGTTCCAGTCGGCGACGGGGTCCTGCCCGGCGACCGCGGTGAAGGAGACCAGCATGCCGACGCCGAGCGCCCAGGGCGCCGTTACGCTGAAAACCCAGGGCGCAACCCCTGTGCGCACGAAACGCGTTTTCGACTGGCGACGCATAGACTGATCCATGTGCGACCGCGCGTCTGGCGGGCGCCGCGAGTTGCCCCGCTCCGCCCCGGATGCGATCTTCATAAATCTTATCGTGCATTAGCCTTGCGGAACCGTTGCCGGCGCGTCGTCGGCGGCGTGCCAAAATGATGCAATGAACGGATCATTCGCCGATCAGATGCAGCGCGATCTCGCGCTGATGCGGCCGCCGGCGGTGCTCGAAAAGAAAGAAGCCCTGCCAAGTTCCAAGCGTAAGTGCGCCGCCGATAAGCGGAATAGAGAGCTGCGTCTGCGTGAGCGCGGCGCGGATATGCGCCGGCATGTCGTCGGCGCCTTCGGTATCATGGGCGTAATCCGCGCCTTCCGGCGCGAGCCTTGCGAAGACGGCATCGAGATCGTCCAGCACGGTGGGATCGGCGTTTTCCTGAATAAGCAGCGACGCGGACGTGTGGCGACAGAACGCCGTCGCCAGCCCCTGCGTCATGCGGGCGCCGCGCGCAAAGTCGCGGACGGCCTCGGTGAATTCGTAGAATCCGCGCCCGGAGGTGTCGATCCGCAGGAGTCGGCTCGTTTGTCGCATGGGGCGAATGTGCGGAAGCGCATGGGAAAGTCCAGTCCCGCACGCTTTTTGATCGCTTGTCTTGGTTGCGCGCAAAGGTTAAGCGCGGCGTAAGGATGGAAGCTGCAATGTCCGAACTGATCGATACGCTCATGAGCTGGGCCACGACGGATACGGGAAAGACCATTGGGGCGGTGGCGCTGACGGCGCTCGCCTGGGCGGAAGCGTCCACGGTCGTCGGCGCCGCTTACATGAAGCGGATGATCCCGTTGCGCATCACGGCGATGCTCGGCAATGTGCTCGGCGTGACGTTGGGGCTCATCATCGGCAGCCCGCCGACGATCGCCAAACATGCAATCAACTTGCCGCTGAATTTCACCCGCATGCGCGAAATGCGCAAGCTCATCACCAGCGTGCGCGAGGCCAACGGCAGCGACCTCAACATTGAATGGCTGAAGCCCTTCATGCATCCGCGCACGTTGCGATGCGGCGAAGCGGTCTTCATGAAGGGCGACGCAGCCGACGAGGCCTTCGTCGTCGTCGAAGGAAGCGTCGAAATCGTCGAACGCGGCGCGCTTCTCTCGCCTGGCGGCATTTTCGGCGAGATGGCGCTATTTACGACAAACGGCAAACGCACCGCGACGGCGCGCTGCAAAAGCGACGTCAGTCTGCTCGTCATCACCTATGAGCAGTTCGAACAGCTCTATTTTCAGAACCCCGAGTTCGGCCTGTATCTCGTGCGGCTGATCGTGCGCCGCTTCGAGATGAATCACCGCGAGGAAGAGCTGGAGAGCGCGTAGATCACGCCGCATTTGGGCGGAAAGGATGGCCGGGACAAACCGCCTGACGAACAGACGAGACGCGCGTCTTTTCTTAGCGCTGCTCTTCGAGCAGGATCACGCCGTGCTGGAGGCCTTTTCGCCGAGCGCCGCCTGAGCGGCGGCGAGCCGCGCGATCGGCACGCGGAACGGCGAACAGGACACATAGTCGAAGCCGATCTTGTCGAAGAAGGCCACTGAAACCGGATCGCCGCCATGCTCGCCGCAGACGCCGAGCGTAATCGTCGGATTCGCGGCGCGGGCGCGCTTGCAGCCGATTTCCACAAGCTCACCGACGCCTTCCTGATCGATCGTCACGAACGGGTCGGCCGGCAGCAGCCCCTTTTCAAGATAGGCGTTGAGGAAGGAGCCGGAATCGTCGCGCGAAATGCCGAGCGTCGTCTGGGTGAGGTCATTGGTGCCGAAGGAGAAGAAATCCGCCGACGGCGCGATGTCGCCGGCGCGCAGCGCCGCGCGCGGCAGTTCGATCATCGTGCCGACATGGTAGTTCGGCCTGATCCCGGTCTCATCCTCGACGAGCTTCGCCATTTCGGCGACGCGCGCCTTGACGAGATCGAGCTCGGCGCAGGTGAAGACGAGCGGCGCCATGATCTCGATGTCAACGGGTTCGCCCGTCGACATCGAGGCTTCGATCGCCGCCTCGAAAATCGCCCGCGCCTGCATGTCGACGATTTCGGGAAAGATGACGGCGAGCCGCACGCCGCGAAAGCCGAGCATCGGATTGAACTCGGAAAGCTGCGCGGCGCGGCGGCGCAGCTTCACCGGGTCGGCGCCCATCGCCCGCGCCACGGCGGCGATCTCCGCATCCGAATGCGGCAGGAATTCGTGCAGCGGCGGATCGAGAAGACGGATCGTGACCGGCAGGCCCGACATGATCTCAAAAAGCTGTTTGAAGTCCTCGCGCTGCATCGGCAAGAGCTTCGCGAGCGCCAAGCGGCGCCCTTCGGCGTCGTCGGCGAGAATCATCTCGCGCACCGCGACGATGCGCTCGCCTTCGAAAAACATGTGCTCGGTGCGCGCAAGACCGATGCCCTCGGCGCCGAAACGGCGCGCGGCGCGCGCGTCGGATGGCGTTTCAGCATTGGCGCGAATCTTCAAACGCCGCTTCTGGTCCGCCCAGGACATCAGCACGGCGAATTCGCCGGTGAGCTCCGGCCGCTGCATCTTCACTTCGCCGGCGATCACCTGCCCGGCGGAGCCGTCAATGGTGATGCGATCGCCCTTGCCGAAGCGCTTGCCGGCGACGGTAAAGCTCTGATCCTCATAGTCGATGCGCAGCGCGCCGGCGCCGGTGACGCAGGGCTTGCCCATGCCGCGCGCCACGACGGCGGCGTGCGAGGTCATGCCGCCGCGCGCGGTGAGAATGCCTTCCGCCGCATGCATGCCGCCGATGTCCTCGGGACTCGTCTCGATGCGCACGAGGATGATCTTGCGGCCGTTGGAGGCGAGCTTCGCCGCTTCTTCGGAATTGAAGACGATTTCGCCGACCGCCGCGCCGGGCGAGGCGGGCAGCCCCGTGGCGAGAATATTGCGCTTGGCCGCCGGATCGATCGTCGGATGCAGCAATTGTTCGAGCGACTGCGGCTCGACTCGCGTGATCGCCTCATCCTTGCCGATGAGGCCTTCGCGGGCCATGTCGACGGCGAGCTTGAGCGCCGCGCGCGCGGTGCGCTTGCCGGCGCGCGTCTGCAGCATCCATAATTTCCCGCGCTCGACCGTAAACTCCATGTCCTGCATGTCGCGGAAGTGGCGTTCGAGCTTGTCGGCGTATCCCTTGAATTCGGCGAAGATCGCCGGCATCGCCGCTTCGAGCGAAATCTTTTCGAAGCCGGAGGCGTGGCTTGCGGACTGGGCGATCGGCTGCGGCGTGCGTATGCCGGCGACGACGTCTTCGCCCTGCGCATTGATGAGATATTCGCCGTACAGCTCGCGCACGCCGGTGGATGGATTGCGCGTGAAGGCGACGCCGGTCGCCGATTGGGCGCCCATATTGCCAAACACCATCGCCTGAATATTGACCGCGGTGCCCCAGCTTTCGGGAATGTTGTGCAGACCGCGATAGACGATGGCGCGATTGTTCATCCAGGACGAGAACACCGCCTTGATTGCGCCCCACAATTGCTCGCGCGGATCCTGGGGAAAGCTCTTGCCCGCGGCCTGTTGGACGATCGCCTTATATTGCGCGGCGACGTCGCGCCAATCATCGGCCGTCAGCTGCGTATCGAGCGCGAAGCCCTTGCCCTCCTTGATTCTCTCCAGCGCCTCCTCGAACTCGTGATGTTCGACGCCAAGCACGACGGAGGAATACATTTCGATGAAGCGTCGGTAGCAATCCCAGGCGAAGCGTTCGTCCCCCGAACTGCGGGCGACGGCTTCCACCGTCTCGTCGTTGAGACCGAGATTGAGCACCGTGTCCATCATCCCGGGCATTGAGGCGCGGGCGCCCGAACGCACCGAGACGAGCAGCGGCTGCTGCGGGTCTTCGAAGGCGTGCCCGGCGACGCGGCCAATATCGGCAAGCGCGTCATCGACCTGCCTGACGAGATCGGCGGGAAAGGTCTTGCCGTTGGCGTAAAAATAGGCGCAGACCTCGGTGGTGATGGTGAAGCCTGGCGGCACCGGCAGTCCGAGCGCCGCCATTTCGGCGAGATTGGCCCCTTTGCCGCCCAAGAGCTCTTTCATCGACGCCGATCCTTCGGACCGACCGGCGCTAAAAATGTAAACCCACTTGGTCATACGTATTTCGTCCGGCGAGAGAGGCGGGCGCGAACGCGCCGCGCCTGGCGGTCATAAGCGCTTCCTGCCGACGCCCGAGCGGCCGCCGATCCCCCGCCTGCGCGGCGCATCAAGCGCGCCGGAAATTACGCTCAAACGGCGCGCGTCCACAAGTTGGCCCACGACTTCTTTAGGCGCTATTTTGGCCAGCGATCGAAGAAATCCAGCCAAGGCCACGCGGTGATGAAAAACGAACAGGATGATACGCCGCGTCCGGCGGCCTTCGAGATCGGCCAGCCGCTCGATCTTCTATCCGTCGCCGAACTCGATGAACGCATCGAGAGACTGCGGCAAGAGATCGCCCGACTCGAGTCCGCCCGCGCGGCGAAACAGGCGGCGAACGCGGCGGCTGAAGCGTTTTTCAGGAAATGAGCGCCGAGTGCAGGCGCAGGGCGATCGGGTGAAGGGCTTCCTCATCCTGAGGAGCCGCCGCAGGCGGCGTCTCCTCAGGATGAGGGTGAGTAAGTCAATCCTTCACCCGATTGCTTCGCTCGCCGACGGGGCTCGGCTTGACAGCCGACGACGGCCCATGCCCTTTCTGCGCGCGAAAACGCCCGATCCTGCGGGATAGACCTCATCCTTTTCACACCCCCAAAGCCATGGACCGCCCCTTGCATCGCTACCGTTCGCATAATTGCGGAGAACCAAACGAATCGCTCGTCGGCCAAAAGATCCGGCTCTCCGGCTGGTGCCATCGCATTCGCGACCACGGCGGCGTGCTGTTCATCGACCTGCGCGACCATTACGGACTGACGCAATGCGTCGCCGATCCCGACTCTCCAGCCTTCGCGCAGGCGGAGAAATTGCGCTCCGAATGGGTCGTGCGGCTCGACGGCGAGGTGAAGAAGCGTCCCGCCGGCACAGAAAACCCCGACATGCCGACAGGACAGGTCGAGGTTTACGTCACCGAAATCGAGGTCCTGGGCGCCGCCGCCGAATTGCCGCTGCCGGTCTTTGGCGACCAGCCCTATCCAGAGGACACGCGCCTCAAATATCGCTTCATCGATCTGCGTCGCGAGAAGCTGCACCAGAACATCATGCTGCGCGGCCGCATCGTCGATTCGATCCGCATGCGCATGAAGCAGGCGGGCTTCTTCGAGTTCCAGACGCCGATCCTGACCGCTTCCTCGCCTGAGGGCGCGCGCGACTTTCTCGTGCCCTCGCGACTGCATCCGGGGAAATTCTACGCGCTGCCGCAGGCGCCGCAGCAATTCAAGCAACTCATCATGGTCGCCGGCTTCGATCGCTATTTCCAGATCGCGCCCTGCTTTCGCGACGAGGACGCGCGCGCCGACCGCTCGCCGGGAGAGTTCTACCAGCTCGACGTCGAGATGAGCTTTGTGACGCAGGAAGACGTGTTCGGCGCGATCGAGCCGGTGCTGCGCGGCTTGTTCGAGGAGTTCGCCAATGGGAAGGCGGTCACGCAGAAATTCCCGCGCATTTCCTTCCGTGAGTCGATGCTCAAATATGGCACCGACAAGCCGGATTTGCGCAACCCCCTGCTCATCGCCGACGTGTCGGAGGAGTTCGCCCGCGAGGACGTAAGCTTCAAGGCTTTCAAAGGCAAGACAGTGCGCGCCATCCCCGCGCCCGGCGCGGCTGCGCAGCCGAGAAGCTTTTTCGACAAATTGAACGACTGGGCGCGTAGCGAAGGCGCGCCGGGCCTCGGCTATGTGATCTTTGAGGAAGAAGGCGGCGCGCTCGCCGGCAAGGGCCCGATCGCGAAATTCATTCCCGCGGACGTGCAGGCCGCGATCGCGGCCAAGGCGGGCGTCAAGGCGGGCGACGCGGTGTTCTTCTCGGCCGGACAAGAGACGGCGGCGGCCAAACTCGCGGGCGCGGCGCGCATCCGCATCGGCGACGAACTCGGTCTATCGAAGCAGAACGTCTTCGAATTCTGCTGGATCGTCGATTTCCCGATGTACGAGTGGAACGAGGACGAGAAGAAGGTCGACTTCTCGCACAATCCCTTCTCGATGCCGCAAGGGGGCATGGAGGCGCTGGAAAGCCAGGATCCACTCACCATCCTCGCCTATCAATACGACATCGTCTGCAACGGCGTGGAGCTGTCGTCCGGCGCGATCCGGAATCATCGTCCCGACGTCATGAAGAAAGCGTTTGAGATCGCCGGCTATGGCGAAGACGTGCTGATCGAGAAATTCGGCGGCATGTATCGCGCCTTCCAATATGGCGCGCCGCCGCATGGCGGCATTGCGCCCGGGGTGGATCGCATCGTCATGCTGCTCGCGGAAGAGGAAAATTTGCGCGAAGTGACGCTGTTCCCGATGAATCAGCGCGCCGAGGATTTGCTGATGGGCGCGCCGTCGGAAGCGACGATGAAGCATTTGCGCGAATTGCACATCAGACTGAACTTGCCGGAAAACAAGGCGTAGACGCGTTTACGACAGCGGAGGCGATCGCAGCGTTGGTCTGCGCCGCCCGCGCCTCGGCCCTTCAACCCGGGTGAGGCTAGATAGCGCCGCCAGAAGCTTCAGGCTCCTCGGCGCTCGACATCGGGTGGGCGCCTGTAATCCCCGCCCGCCGCCGCACCATCAGACGTCAATCTTTCGGTGCGGCGTACGCGCGGACGGGATCCTCTGAACAACGCCTTAATAAGTATTGCTGCGCCCGTTGTCGCGCATGTTACGACCGCTGCCATAATGGCCGCGGCCTCCACGAACGCTTTCCTGCTCCTTGTTCGTCAGCTTGAAGTTCTGATCGAACGACAGATCGTAGCGCTTGCCGTCCTGACAGCGCGCATTGTCGATTTCGAAGCTTCCGTTTTTGTTTTCCATTCGGCCGCCGGAGCACTGGGCATCCTTCATCGCCGATCGGAGGCTTGATTTCTCCTGACGCGTGAGACGGTCAGCCTGAGCCGGCGTCGCCGCCAAGCCGACGAGTCCAAGAAGCGCCATGCAGGTCACGAGAGTACGCATGTTCGAACCCTTTCTCTTGCAGTCGGAACAAAGCCACGACTGCGCCACGCCGCACAAAAGGCGAGCGATCTGCGGCCATATGAGGCGCCAGCCGCGATGGAAAAGGGGGTCGCGCAGGTTTTCGGCGATACGCTTGCCTCTCATGACTTGCTCGCCTATAAGCGCCGCGGCGCTTGCGTTTCCGACACCCCTGGAGGCGAAGCAGCGCCTTTTCTTTTGACATAAAGGACACCGATATGGCCGAGACCAAGAAGCTCGCGGCCACGGTGCGCAGCGGGACAGGCAAGGGGGCCGCCCGCAGCGTTCGCCGTGAGGGTCGCATTCCAGCAGTGCTCTATGGCGGCGGCGAAGCGCCGCAGCCACTCTCGCTCGAGAAAAAGAGCCTCTCCCAGCTGATTTTCGCTGGGCACTTTCTCACGACGATCTTTGAGCTCGACGTCGACGGCAAGAAGGAGCGCGCCATCCCGCGCGACTACCAGCTTGACGTCATCAAAGACACGCCCATGCATGTGGATTTCCTGCGCCTGAAGCCGGGCTCGCGGCTGCGTGTGCAAGTGCCGGTGCATTTCATCAACCAGGAAGCGGCGCCGGGCATCAAGCGCGGCGGCGCGCTCAACATCGTCTACCACACGGTGGAGATGTGGGTGCCGGCCGACAATATTCCGGAGGCCATCACCGCCGATCTGACGGGCCTGGACTTCAACGATTCGCTGCATATTTCTGCGATCCCGCTTCCGGAGGGCTGCAAGCCCACGAATCCCGACAAGAATTTCACCGTCGCGAGCCTAACGCCGCCAGCCGGCGGCGGCGCCGAGGAGGCTCCCGCCGCAGCTGCGCCTGCGGCCGCTCCCGCCAAGGAAGAAAAGAAGAAGTAAGCGCTGCGAAGCTTACCGTGATAATGGCCGGGTTCGCCCGGCCATTTTTATGTCAGAGGCTCACATGCTGCTCCTTGTCGGACTGGGCAATCCCGGACGCGCCTACGCCAAGAACCGGCACAATATCGGCTTTATGGCGCTCGAAGCGATCGCCAAGCGACACGGCTTTCCACAAGCGCGGGCGCGCTTCCA
>DATBRI010000075.1:0-3385 GCA_036560365.1 Methylocystis sp. | reverse complement strand
CGGAGCTCCTGGAGTTGGATCGATGATTGATACGATACGCCGTTTGCTGCAAGAGCACGGCCGTCTGCATACCCCAGTGGAACATCTGTCGGATTTTGACGATCTCTACAGCGCAGGACTCACGCCTTTTGCGGCCATCCGCACGATGCTGGCGCTGGAAGAAGCCTTCGACGTCGAGTTCCCCGTCTCCATGCTCCGGCGGCAAAGCTTCGCTTCGATCAACGCCATTCGAGACTGCATCAGCAGCAACCTCACGCCATCAGCGGAGCGCCGCGCCGCTTAGGCAGCGCGTGTTTCAGGTCGGCCGACGCGCCAAAGCTCGCGCCAACGCCGAGCGCTCCCGCTAAGCGCGCGCAGGGCGAAACGCTGCGAAAGCTGCGGCTTCGGCTGTTGCAACCGCAGTTGCGGCGGTCCGTTCACTGCGATAGTCGTCTTTGGAAAGGCTCGAAGGACGAGCCTGCGCGACTGCGAGAGTTCAATGCCTCCTTATCATTCACGCACGACGACCCACGGCCGCAACATGGCCGGCGCGCGCGGCCTCTGGCGCGCGACAGGCATGAAGGAGGAGGACTTCGGCAAGCCGATCATCGCGATCGCCAATTCCTTCACCCAATTCGTTCCGGGCCATGTGCATTTGAAGGATCTCGGCCAGCTCGTCGCCGCCGAAATCGAAAAGGCCGGCGGCGTCGCGAAGGAGTTCAACACCATCGCGATCGATGACGGCATCGCGATGGGCCACGACGGGATGCTCTATTCCCTTCCCTCGCGCGATCTCATCGCCGACAGCGTCGAATTCATGGTCAACGCGCATTGCGCCGACGCGCTGGTGTGCATCTCGAATTGCGACAAGATCACGCCGGGCATGCTGATGGCGGCGCTGCGCCTCAACATTCCGACGGTGTTCGTTTCCGGCGGTCCGATGGAGGCCGGCAAGGTCGTGCTCGCCGGCAAGGAGCACGCGCTCGATCTCGTCGACGCCATCGTCGCGGGCGTGGACGACACGGTCAGCGAAGCGGACGTCGCCACGATCGAGCGCTCCGCCTGTCCGACCTGCGGATCATGCTCCGGCATGTTCACGGCGAACAGCATGAACTGCCTGACCGAGGCGCTGGGGCTGTCGCTTCCCGGCAATGGTTCCACCCTCGCGACGCACGCAGATCGTCGCCGGCTATTCGTCGAAGCCGGCCATCTCATCGTTGATCTCGCGCGCCGCTACTATGAGCAGGACGACGAAAGCGTGCTGCCGCGTTCGATCGCGAGTTTCGAAGCCTTCGAGAACGCCATCACGCTTGATATCGCCATGGGCGGCTCCACCAATACCGTGCTGCATCTTCTCGCGGCGGCGCACGAGGCGCAGGTCGATTTCACCATGGCCGACATCGACCGCCTGTCGCGGCGGGTGCCGGTGCTGTGCAAGGTCGCCCCTTCCGCGCCCGACGTTCATCTCGAGGACGTGCACCGCGCCGGCGGCGTCATCGCCATTCTCGGCGAGTTGCTGCGCGCCGGTCTGCTGCACGGCGATCTTCCGACCGTCCACAGTCCTTCGGTTAGCGACGCGGTGGCGCGCTGGGACATCGCGGTCACGCAGAGCGAAACCGCCCGCACATTCTTTCGCGCCGCGCCGGGCGGCGTGGCGACGCAAGTCGCGTTCAGCCAGGACCGCCGCTATAAGGAGCTCGACGCCGACCGCGAAAAAGGCGCGATACGCGACGCGGCGCACGCCTTCTCCAAAGATGGCGGCCTCGCCGTGCTCACGGGCAATGTCGCCCTCGACGGCTGCATCGTCAAAACCGCCGGGGTCGACGATTCGATTCTGAAATTCGCCGGTCCCGCCAAAGTCTATGAAAGTCAGGACGCGGCGGTGTCGGGCATTCTGACGGGCGAGGTGAAGGCTGGCGACGTAGTCGTCATCCGCTACGAGGGCCCGCGCGGCGGACCCGGCATGCAGGAAATGCTCTACCCCACGAGCTATTTGAAATCGAAGGGGCTTGGCAAGGCCTGCGCGCTGGTGACGGACGGAAGATTTTCCGGCGGCACGGCCGGGCTTTCGATCGGCCATGTCTCTCCCGAAGCGGCCGAGGGCGGCGCGATCGCCTTGGTCCGCGACGGCGACAGGATCGAAATCGACATTCCGGCGCGTCGGATTACGCTCGCCGTGAGCGAAGACGAGCTGACGACGCGGCGCGCCGAACAGTCCGCGAAAGGCTTCGCTCCGGCCAAGTCACGGCCTCGAAAAATCACAACGGCGCTGCGCGCCTACGCCTCAATGACGACGAGTGCGGCCAAAGGCGCGGTGCGACAGGTCCCCTGAACTTTGGCAATTTGAGCGCGTGCCGTAGACTGGCGTGCGCTTCCATCTCGTCGCCGGAACAAAATGTCTCCGTCACGCAAATTCCTCGCTTCCGGACTGTTTGGCATCGCTCTGGGTTTTGCGGTGCTTGCGCTTGCGAGCTATGTGGCGGTGCGCGCTGAATTACAGCGCCGCACAGCCGGCGCGTGGCTACGCCATACCATTCAGGTGCAAAGCGATCTTTATCAGCTTTATGGTCTGCTGCAGGCCGCCGAGAGCGGTCAGCGCGGCTTTATCATCACTCAAGACGAACGCTATCTCGACGCCTGCAACGAAGCGGTGGGAAAACTGCCCGCCGTTGTCGACCGGCTTTCCGAGCGCGTGAGAGACAATTCAGAGCAGCTCAAGGCTGTCGCGGAGATGCGGCCGCTGCTTGGCGAAAGACTGGAGATTGTCGATGAGGCGATCGCCGATATGCGCGCAAGCCGGGTCGATCAGGCGGTGCAGCTCGTCAAATCCGGGCGCGGAAAGGCGCTCATGGACCGGCTCCACGCCCTAATCGACACGATGATGGAAAATGAGCAAATTCTCGTCGAGGGGCGCGAGCGCGAGCTCAACGCCGCCGGCGGCGAATTCGATGCGGCCGTATGGGCGCTCGGCGGCATCATTTTCGTTCTTGGAGTCTTTTCGCTTCTCAATGCGCAAAAACAGATTGCGAAGATTGAAGCCTCGCGCAACTCGCTAAAGGCCGCCTATGATCAGCTGATCGGGGAAACGACGCGCCGAGAGGCGTTGGAATCACAACTGCGGCACTCGCAGAAACTCGAAGCGCTCGGCCACCTGACGGGCGGCATCGCGCATGACTTCAATAATATGCTCGGCGTCATCGTCGCGAGTCTGCATCTGCTGCGGCGGAAGCTTGGGGATTCGAACGGAGATTATGTTCAACTGATCGATTCAGCGATGGACGGCGCCGATCGCGCCGCCGCCATGGTGCGCAGGCTCCTCGCATTCTCGCGCCGCCAGCCTTTGTCGCCGCGCCCGCTCGATCCGAACAAGTTTGTCTCCGCCGTCTCGGACATGGTGCGTCGGGCG
>DATBRI010000074.1:0-17983 GCA_036560365.1 Methylocystis sp. | reverse complement strand
CTCAAATTCAGGCGCGGCGGCGAAGGCCGGCTCTCGATCAAGAGCGTCGATCAGGATCGGATAACGCTTGACGTCTCCTTCAGTCAGGCGATGCCGAACGGATCGCCCTTCGCGGCGCTGCGGTCGATGTACGCCATGGAGACGATGAGCGACGCCGCCATCGTCGCCTGGCGCAGCAAGCGCGGCAAGAGTTGGGAGGAAGCGCCGGTCATTCGCTTTCCGGGCGCCAGCGCGACAGAAGTGTGGGTCGGTCGGCATCTGCCCTCGCGCCACAATCTTTCGGCGCCCGACATGGTGTTCAGCAAGTTCCAGGGCGCGCCGCCGGCGGCCGCGCGCCGATGAGTCAGGGTCGATGGTGGGCGCTCGACGCGGCGCGCGGGCTCGCCGTCCTGGCGATGGTGGTGTTTCACGTCATCTGGGATCTCTCCCATTTCGGCTATGCGCCGGCGACTCTCCCCTGGTCGGCGCCCGTCAAAATATTCGGCCATTCGATCGCCTTCGCCTTCCTGTTCATCGCTGGCGTCGCGCTGGTCCTGGCCAATCGCGATTCGATGCGCTGGCCGGCCTTCTGGCGCCGCTTCGCGCTCATCGGGGCGGCGGCGGCGCTGGTGACGGGCGGCACCTACGCGCTCTTTCCCACCTCCTATGTGTTCTTCGGCATTCTGCATTGCATCGCGGTCGCCAGTCTGATCGCGGTTCCCTTTCTTTTCGCGCCCTGGCCAATCGCATTCGCTTGCGGCGCCTTTTTCCTTCTCGGCGGGGAGTTCTTCGCGTCGTCCGCCTTCAACGCCGATTGGCTGCAATGGATCGGGCTTTCGACCAGCGAACCGATGACCCAGGACTGGCGTCCGCTGTTTCCCTGGGCCGGCGCGCTGCTGCTCGGCGTGGCGGCGGGAAAACTCGCTCTCCCCGTTTACGGGAAGAGGGCTGAGGCGGGCGCTAATCCTCCTCCCACAGGCCGTGAGCGGACATGGCTGCCGTTCCTCGGCCGGCACAGCCTGCTGATCTATCTCGCGCATCAGCCGGCGCTCTTCGCGCTCCTGCTGGGCCTCGCCTATCTCACGCCGCCCGCCGTCGACGCGACGGACTTCGTCGCCTCATGCGAAGCGCGCTGCATGGAGGACGGCGGCGAAGGAAAAATTTGCCACGACGCCTGCGCGTGCACGGCGCGGGAGGCGATCAGCAGCAAGGCGCTCGCCGGCGTGAAGGACGAAGCCGAGCGCGCGCGAAAGCTCAATGAGATCGCGCAGCGCTGCGTGGCGAACGGCGGCCCATAAAATGTAAGGCCGTCATTGCGAGCGAAGCGAACCAATCCAGAGTCGCGCGCACGGCTCTGGATTGCTTCGTCGCTGTGCTCCTCGCAATGACGCGGCCTTACATCCCGCCGAGATGCTCGGCGACGGTGAAAATATCCTTGTCGCCGCGGCCGCACATATTCATCACCATCAGATGATCGCGCGGCTTTTGCGCGGCGAGTTCGAACACTTTCGCCAGCGCGTGCGACGGCTCGAGCGCCGGGATGATGCCTTCGAGTTTCGAGCAGAGCTGAAAGGCGCTGAGCGCTTCCTTGTCGGTCGCGTTCAGATAGTTCACGCGGCCGATCTCATGCAGCCAGGAATGTTCCGGGCCGATGCCGGGGTAATCCAGCCCCGCCGAAATCGAATGGCCTTCGAGAATCTGGCCGTCGTCGTCCATCAGCAAATAGGTGCGGTTGCCGTGCAGCACGCCCGGACGACCGCCGGTAAGCGACGCCGCATGGCCGTTCGGCACATCGACGCCATGGCCCGCCGCCTCGACGCCGTAGATCTCGACGCTCGCGTCGTCGAGGAACGGATGGAACAGGCCGATGGCGTTGGAGCCGCCGCCGATGCAGGCGACGAGCGAATCCGGAAGCCGCCCCTCCATCTCCTGCATCTGGACGCGCGTCTCATTGCCGATGATCGACTGAAAATCGCGCACCATCGCCGGATAGGGATGCGGTCCCGCCGCCGTGCCGATGCAATAGAAGGTGTCGGCGACATTCGTCACCCAGTCGCGCAGCGCCTCATTCATCGCATCTTTCAGCGTGCGCGCGCCTGACTGAACCGGAATGACCTCGGCGCCGAGCATCTTCATGCGGAAGACGTTAGGCTTCTGCCGCTCGACGTCGACCGCGCCCATATAGACGACGCAGTCAAGGCCAAAGCGCGCGCAGGCGGTGGCGGTGGCGACGCCATGCTGGCCGGCGCCTGTCTCGGCGATGATGCGTTTCTTGCCCATGCGCCGCGCGAGCAGAATCTGCCCGAGCACATTGTTGATCTTATGCGCGCCGGTGTGGTTGAGCTCGTCGCGCTTGAAATAGACCTTGGCGCCTTTGCCCTCGCTCGCGCGCTCACGCACATAGTCGGTGATGCGCTCGGCGAAATAGAGCGGCGACGGACGACCGACGTAATGTTTGTGAAGGCCCGTGAGCTCCTCGTGAAACGCCGGATCGATCTTCGCCTTCTCGTACGCCGCTTCGAGGTCGAGCACGAGCGGCATCAGCGTTTCGGCGACGAAACGCCCGCCGAAAATGCCGAAGCGGCCGTTTTCATCCGGGCCGGCGCGGAAGGAATTGGGAATCGGCTTGTTCACGTGCGATCCTCGGAAGAGATTTCGGCCTTATTAGACCTTGGCGCGCCGCTATGAAAGCCGAGCGGCGGCCAGGAAGCCTGCAATCTTCGCCGCGTCCTTGACGCCGCGTTCGCGCTCGACGCCGGAAGAGACGTCCACCGCGCGGGCGCCAGTGAGGCGCATGGCTTCCGCCACATTTTCGGGCGTCAGTCCTCCCGAAAGCATCCAATGTCTCGCGGCGACGCCGCGCAGTAGAGACCAGTCGAAAGCGACGCCGGCGCCGCCGGGAACCGCTGCGTTCGGCACGGGCTTGGCGTCAAACAGAATGACGTCGGCGATATTTTCATAGGCGCGCGCCGCCTCGACATCGCCGGGCGCCGCGACGCCCGCCGCCTTGATGACCGGCAGGCCGAAGCGCGCCTTCACCTCGGCGACCCGCGCCGGCGTTTCGCTGCCGTGAAGCTGCAGATAGTCGGGCGCGAGCGTGTCGATGATCTCCTGGAGCGCGGCGTCGTCAGCGTCGACGGTGAGCGCGACTTTGCTGATTCGCTCGCTGGCGAGGCGACCGAGGGTGCGGGCGGTTTCAAGGTCGATATGGCGCGGGCTTTTCTCGAAGAAGACGAAGCCCGCCATATCCGCGCCGGCCTCGATCGCCGCGAGAAGCGTCTCGGGCGAGGAGAGACCGCAGATTTTGACGATGGTTGATTGCGTCATGGCCGCGCTTGTCGCGGCCATCCACGCCGGCCGCTGCGGTTGTTTTGCAAGGTCGGCGCGCGTCTTAAATGCGGATGGCCAGCGCAAGGCCGGCCATGACGCGGAAGCGCGGCGCCCGCTACCCTCGATTATACGCGTCCTCGAAGCGGACGATATCGTCTTCGCCAAGATAGGAACCGGTCTGCACTTCGATCAGCTCCAGATCAATCTTGCCGGGATTAGTCAGGCGGTGCTTGCTGCCGATCGGCAGATAGATCGATTCGTTTTCGTGGACGAGATGGATTTCCTCATCACGGCCGACCTCCGCCGTGCCGCGCACCACGATCCAATGTTCGGCGCGGTGGAAATGCTTCTGCAGCGACAGGCGTTGGCCGGGCTTCACGACGATGCGCTTCACCTGATAGCGCTGGCCTTCGTCGATCCCTTGATAATAGCCCCACGGCCGAAAGATGCGCTTGTGCTCTCCCGCTTCGCGCCGGTTTTCGCTGCGCAGCTGCTCGACGAGCTGTTTGACCTGATCGCCGTGATCATGGCTGAGCACCAGCACGGCGTCCTGCGTCGTCACGACGATGATGTCGTCGACGCCGACGACGGTGGTCAGCGTGTCCTCGGAGCGCACATGGACGTTGCGGGCGTTCATGACGACGCCTTGGCCGCGCACCGAATTGCCGAGTTCGTCGCGGTCCGACAATTCCCAGACCGCGCGCCAGGTGCCGACGTCGGACCAGCCGATGTCGGCGGGAATCAGCGCCGCCTTGTCGGTTTTCTCCATCACCGCGTAGTCGATGGATTTCTTCGGCGCCTGCGCGAAGGCTTCGGCGTTCAGAATGGCGAAGCCAAGGTCCTGGCTCGCCGTTTCGATCGCGGCTTCGGCGGCGGCGAAAATGCCGGGCTCGAACTGCGCGATCTCCGCCTGCATGACATCGGCGCGAAAGATGAAGTTGCCGCTATTCCAGAAATAGCCGGCGTCGACATATTCCTGCGCCGTCGCGCGGTCCGGCTTTTCGACGAAGGCGTCGAGTTTGTAGACCTCGCAACACGACTCGAGCGGCGCGCCGGGGCGCAGATAGCCGTATCCCGTCGCGGGGCCGTCGGGCTTGACCCCGAGCGTGACAATATAGCCCTCCGCGGCCGCGGCGCTGGCCCGCTTGCACAGATCGACGAGGCCCGCCGTGTCGCGCACGACATGATCTGCGGCGAGCACGACGACAATGGTGTCAGGCGCGCGGCGCGCGGCGAGCCCCGCGGCGACGGCGACCGCCGGACCCGAGTCGCGGCGCGACGGCTCCAGCACGACGTCGGCCTGGGCGCCGATCTCGCGCAGCTGGTCGGCGACGAGGAAGCGGTAGTCGAAATTGGAGACGACGATCGGCCGATCGAACGCCGGGTCCGCCAGCATCGCCATTGTCGTCTGGAAGGTGGAGCGCTCGCCAACGAGCGGAATGAACTGCTTGGGAAGCGATTCGCGTGACTCGGGCCACACCCGCGTCCCAGATCCGCCGCACATAATAACGGGCAAAATCTTCTTCATAAGCCCCTCTAGCACTCGGCCGCGCCCGCCCCCGGGCAGCAATAATTGTCCGCCCGACTGTTGGCAATACGATGGCGAAGCTGAGGGCAGAAGCGGAAGCGCCGCTATTTGCCCTTCTTCTCAAGCTCGGCCTTGAGCGCCGCAAGCTTGGCGAAGGGCGAATCCGGATCGGGCAGACGCTCGCGCCGTTCCGGCGCGACGAAGCCTCCGGGCCGGCGGGTCCTGGCGTCGTCGCGCGGCGGACGGCCGTCGACGCGCGGCTTTCCGGCAGGACGCCCCTCCTTGCCCGGAGCGTTGCCGGGCGTCGTCGGCCGCTGGTCGCGGCGCGGCGGCCGCTGCTTGTCCTCGGCGCCCTGAGGGCGCGCCTGGCGATGCGCGCCGGCTTCGCGGGGGCGCGGGCTGGAATGGGCATGGCGCTGAGGCCGCCAGATTTCGATGGATTCCGGCTCGGCGGCCGGCGCGGCCTCGGCCGAAGCAGCCTCCGCGGAGGGCGCGTCCTGCGATTCGGCCGCTGGCGCCCCGTCTTCGGGAGCCTCCGCAGCCGCTTCGACGGCGAGGGGCGCTGGCGCCTCGGTCGTCTCTCCTGCATCAGCGGCTGGCCCCTCGACTGCCGCGTCCGCCAAGGCGGCCGGTTGCGTCGCGTCAGGCGCCTCGGCTGCCGCGACGGCAGGCGCCTCGGCGGCGGCGCTTTCGGTCGAAATGCCCTCGCTGGCGGCGTCCTCTGTCTTGGTTTCGGTCCGCGGCGTCACCGGCTCCATCGCCGCCGCCGGCACGATCGCAACGGTGATGGCGGGTCCTGGACGCTGCGTCGACGCATAGCCGAGCGACTTCAGGATCGAGGAAAAAGCCTCGCCGGAACAGCCCGTGAGCGAGGTCATCGCGACGGTGACGATGAAGCCGTCGGAGTCCGCCGCGCCGGGCGGCGGCTCGCCCGCGGTGACCCCCGGACGGTAGGCGATCGCCGGCCGGATGAGATCGGCGAGACGTTCGAGAATATCGACGCGAACGACACGCTCGCCGCACACCCGAAAGCCGGCGGCGCGATAAAAGCCTTTGGGGATCGATGCGTCGGCGGCGAAGGAGGTGCGCCCGGAGGCCGCCAGATGCGGCACTTCTTCGAGACCCCTCACATTTTCGAGGCCGCCGTGATGCAGCGCCCAGAGCAGCGCCGAAAGGGCGCGCGGCGCTGGCTTGAGGAGCGCGGGCGCATAGATGTGGTAGGCGCCAAATCGCACGCCGAGCTTGCGCAGCGCCGCGCGGTCCTCTTGGGAGAAACCCTTCACCTCCTTGGAGACGCGCGCGCGGTCCAGCACGCCCAATTCTTCCGCGAGCTGAAAGGCGACGCCGCGCGTCACCCCTTCCAGGCCCTCGCCCTTCTCCAGCTGCTCGAGAGGTCCGAGCAGCTTCTTGACGTGCTGCGCGAGCCAGATGTCGAGGCGTTGCTTGACCTTTTCCAGCGCCGGGCCCGTCAGCTGCTCATCGGCCAGCACGCGGGTCGTCGGCGCCAGCACGCCGGCGCCGGAGGCGATTTTCCCCACAGGTTCGCCGAGCCAGCGAATGAGGCCGTCATTGCCGAGCGCGAAGGCGTCATCGACGGCGTCAAAGACGCGCGTCGCCCGCGCCTCGAATTCTCCAGCGAGCGCCTTTTGCGCCGCCGCGTTCAACGTCTTGGCCGCTTCGCCTGCCGCGCCGGGATCCGGCGTGAAGCGAAATCCCTGAAGGCTTCCGACATGCTGGCCTTCGACCAGAACGTCGCCGGCGGCGTTGATTTCGGCTTCAAGCATCGCGTTCTCTCTTAAGCGGCGCGCCAGCACGCTGGTGCGGCGGTCGACGAATCGCTGCATCAGTCGGTCGTGCAACGCGTCGGATATGCTGTCCTCTACCCGACGCGCGACGCTCTGCCAATGCTCCGAGTCGTCGAGCCAGCCGGAACGGTTGGCGATGAAGCTTGCGGTACGGACTTGCGCGAGGCGGTTCGACAGCGTCGCGATGTCCCCGTCGACGCGGTCGACCGCTTGGATCTGCCGCGCCATCCAGTCCTCGGGGATCTTGCCGCGGCGGGCGACGAACGCGAATATGGCCAGCGCGAGCTCGGCGTGCGCGGCAGGCGAAGTCTTGCGGTAGTCGGGGATTTGGCAGGCTTCCCAAAGCCGCGCGACATCAGCTGTCGTCTTGGCGTTGCGACGCGCGATGTCGTCACGGCTCGCGGCTTCAAGCGCCCTTTGGTCGTCTGCGACCCGGGCGCGCACCAGATCCGGATGCGCGGGGACTTGGTCGAGAGAATGCATCAGCGCGTCGATCGACGAAAAATCGAGGGCGCTGTTGCGCCACTGCAATGTCTTCACCGGATCGAAGCGATGATCCTGTAAAGCCTCGATCAACTCCTCGTCGAAAGGCGGGCAGCGGCCGGTCGCGCCAAAAAAGCCGTCGCTCATATGGCGCCCCGCTCTGCCGGCGATCTGTCCAAATTCAGCGGGCGTCAAAGTGCGGTGCCGGAGGCCGTCGAATTTGCGATCGGATGCGAAGGCGACATGGTCGACGTCGAGATTGAGACCCATGCCGATGGCGTCCGTCGCGACAATGTAATCGACGTCGCCGTTCTGATAGAGTTCGATCTGCGCGTTGCGCGTGCGCGGCGACAGAACGCCGAGCACGACGGCCGCTCCGCCGCGCTGGCGCTTGATCAGCTCCGCAATCGCGTAAACCTCTTCGGCGGAAAAGGCGACGATGGCGGTGCGCGGCGGCAGCCGCGAGATCTTCTTGTCGCCGGCGAAGGACAGTTCTGAAAGCCTCGGGCGCGTAAAGATCGGCGCACCGGGGAAGAGTTCTGTAACGAGGGGCGCCATCGTGGCCGCGCCGATCAGCAGAGTCTCCTGGCGCCCGCGCCAGTTCAACAGCCGGTCGGTGAAAATGTGGCCGCGGTCGAGATCGGCGGCGAGCTGGATTTCGTCGATCGCGACGAAATCCGCCTGGACGTCGCGCGGCATCGCTTCAACCGTCGCGACCCAATAGGCCGGCGCGCGGGGCTTAATCTTTTCCTCGCCGGTGATGAGCGCGACATTGTCGGCGCCGACGCGCTCGGCGACGCGGTTATAGACCTCACGGGCGAGCAGGCGCAGGGGCAGCCCGATGACGCCGGAGGAAAAGGACAACATACGCTCGATGGCGTGATACGTCTTGCCGGTGTTGGTGGGGCCGAGCACCGCCGCCACGCCCCTGTCGAACGGTCTTGCGCGGGGGACGGCGCTGCTCGTCGGGTAGGACGGCGCAACTGTCATTTTCTTCTTTGCCTGACGCGCGCCGCGGCGCGCAGTCGTTTCATATCGAAACTTAGAACAGGGCGCGACTTTACCTTTTGAACAGCCGGCGAACGAATCGCGCCCGAATCGCTGACTCTCGCCGAGTCATGCTCTGTTCCAACAATATATGGACGCGTGGCCAAATCGAAACGCCAGAACTTGCGAGGACCGCTCGACGGTGGCGTCGCGGGCGGTTATGGCTCGAGAGTCGCCGGCGGACTCCTTTCGGCGCTTCTGTCAACGGCGAAGATTGGCCGGTTTGGCGGCTTGCTGTTAAGCTTTGGGATCAACCGGGAACGCAGCGGGCACGAATCAGTTTTCGATCTCAGTTGGCCTTGCGTTCCGCCGCGTTTCCGCGACCATCGCTTGCGCCGTCCGCAGCCGCGGTACGCGCAACGCGGATCAATCGGACATAAACGCTTAACGCCGCGTCCTTCTCTGGGACGCTTCGAGGAGGCGGGCGCGGCGTTCGCGCCAACCGGCCCGCAACCTTGCGGCAGTCTTTCCGTCCTGGCGTTTGTGCGATTGGTAAACGCCGAGGTCGCATCTCTGGCAAGTCTCTGGCAAGCCTCTGGGGCACGTCTCTGCAGGCAAGTCTCTGCGGACAAGTCAGGCATGTTTCTGCAGGTAATGTCTCTGCAGGCGGCTTTGCAGGACAAGGCAAAGGGGGAGTAGGAGGCCAGAGAGGCCGCCGCCGCAGGAAAGGCGGGCGAAGGCGAACGAGCAAGGGAGCCGTCGTCGCTCGCGCTGGTGAAAGCTCACGGAAAGGCTGGAGCGGGTGAAGGGAATCGAACCCTCGTATTCAGCTTGGAAGGCTGCTGCTCTACCATTGAGCTACACCCGCACGACCGCGATTCTATGCCAATCTGCGCGGCGGTTGGCAATGGGCGCGCAGATAATGCATTTCTCATTTGACAGCGACGCGGGACGCCACTAACCGGAGCGCCCACACAGTCTCTCAATACAGGCGGGGCGTTCCCACGCTGATTCTCGAGGACCAATCGACCGTGGCAAAACCCGAACTCGGCGCCAAACGCCAATGTCAGTCCTGCGGGACGAAGTTTTACGATTTCAAAAAGGACCCGATCGCCTGTCCGAAGTGCGGCGCGATTTATCAGGTCGTGGCGCTGACGCGAGCGGCGGCGCGCGCCCAGCAAGAACAAGAGAGCGAAATCGAAAAGGAGAATCCTGAAACGGTGTCGCTCGAAGAAGTCGAGGAGACGGAGGCCGCGGCGGAATCGGTCGGAGTCGAAGATGATGTGGAGATCGAGGGAGACGACGCCGAAGACGACACCTTCCTCGAGGAGGAAGAGTCCGATGACGATGTCTCCGGATTGATCGACGGCGACATCGAAACTGATGAAGAGACCTGAAACAGCGGGAGGTCGTCATCAGCACTGACCGGCGGCCACGGCATGCGCCGCGGCTTTCAGGTCAATTGGAGAAAGGCGGCCATTTGGCCGCCTTTTATTTGCCGCGCCGCCGGCGCTGCTGGCCGAGCCCCATCTGCTTGGCGAGATTCGAGCGCGCCTTGGCGTAGTTGGGCGCCACCATCGGATAGTCGGCCGGGAGGCCCCACTTCTCACGATAGTCTTCGGGCGACAGCCCGTATTGCGTGCGCAGATGACGCTTCAAAGACTTGAACTTCTTCCCGTCCTCAAGGCAGATGATGTAATCATTGGTCACCGAACGCTTGACGGGGATCGCGGGTTTCGGCGGCTCGGCGGGCGCCGCCGCGGAGCCCACGCCAACGCGCAACAGAGCGTTGTAGACCTCGCTGATGAGCCCGGGCAACTCTCCGGCGGGGACCGAGTTGTTGCTCACATAGGCGGAGACGATGTCGGCCGCGAGTTCAATGTTGTTGGCTTGATTCATCGGATTGCTCACCACTTCCTGTTGAGATGGGCGCCGCCCCCGCCGCCCTTGATCAATGCTTTGCTGCATAGAATCGTCGCCCTGCCGTTACTTGTCGACTGCCTAACAGAATAGTGCGACTTCATCAAGAAATATTATGGAGTATTAGTGCCGCCCAATTCTGAATAGTTGATCCATCAGAATTTCGGGCTTTACGGCCATAACGGCTTCATGTTTTCCTTTTTTTGACTTTTTTTCTCCACTAAAAAGCGCTGGTTTAGCGCAGCCAGCGGGCGGAGGCGCGGCCACGTGACTGAATTCAGGGCCATTCGCATCGACAAAGACAATGACGTCCAACGCGCCGATTACGTCATGATGCGTGAGCGCGATTTGATGGAGGGCGATGTCGACGTTGACGTCGCTTTCTCGGCGATCAACTACAAGGACGGTCTCGCCGTCACCGGCAAGGGACCGGTGGTGCGTCGCTTCCCGATGATACCGGGCGTCGATCTCGCCGGTCGCGTGGCGCGTTCCGCGCATCCGGAATTTGCGGCAGGCGATCGTGTCGTCGCGACGGCGTGCGGCCTGGGCGAAGCGCATTTCGGCGGCTTTGCGGAAAAGGCGCGGCTATCGGGCGATTGGCTTGCGAAACTGCCGCCGCCGCTGACGCCGGCGCGCGCCATGGCGGTTGGCACGGCGGGGCTGACCGCCATGTTCTGCGTGCTTGCGCTGGAGCGCCATGGCGCGCGGCCCGAGGACGGGCTCGCGGTGGTGACGGGCGCGACGGGAGGCGTCGGTTCTTTCGCCGTCGCCTTGCTCGCCAAGGCAGGCTGGCGCGTGGCCACCGTCACCGGACATGGCGGCGAGGACGCCTATCTCAAACGCCTGGGCGCGGCCGAAATCATCGACCGCGAAGAATTGTCAGCTCGGGGAAAGCCGCTGCAAAAGCAGCGCTTCGCCGTCGGCGTCGACACTGTCGGCGGCGTCACGCTCGCCAATCTTCTGGCGCAGACGCGCTTCGATGGCGCCGTCGCCGCCTGCGGCAATGTCGGCGGCATGGAGCTTCCGGCGAATGTCGCGCCTTTCATTCTGCGCGGCGTCTCGCTGCTCGGCGTCGAAAGCGTGCGCCCGCGCATCGCGCTGCGCCGGACGGCCTGGGCCCGGATTGCGCAGGATCTCGATCCTTCCGCAATCGACGCCATGACCGAAATCATCCCCTTCGATGCGGCGCTGGATCGGGCCCGCTCGATCGTTGAAGGAAAGATTCGCGGACGCGTCGTCATCGATATGGGCCTGCGTCTTCCGCTCTAAGATGCAGATTGACCGCCACGGCAGAAAGTGCGCATGGCTGAGGAGGCTTGGAATACGCGCGATCCCGAGCGCGCGCCGCTTGCCTGCATGGTCGACATCTCGTCCTGTGAGCTGCCCGGCTAAGCCTTCGGAAGCGCGCGCGAATCGTCGCATTGCGGCGTCAGTTTCTCGACAAGCGCGCCCGTCTCGGCTCTAATGCCCACGACGGCCCGCTTGGGCCGATTGTTTTTGTTGAGGACGCTCGCCGCATCGGCGCGGCGAACCAAAGGTCAAATGCGCATGAGTTCGGCTTTCACCAAAGAACAGGACGACGACAATCCGCGCGAGGATCTGCCTGATCGGCCGGTCAGTCCGCATCGCAATCTGGTTACGCCCGAAGGACTCGAACAGATTGAAGCCGAGCTTGCGCGCCTGCAAAAGGAAATCGAACGCGCCACGGTGAGCGAAGACAATCACGCGCTCGCGCTGGCGCAACGCGATCTGCGCTATTGGTCGGCGCGTCGCGCCAGCGCCGAAGTCATCCGGGCGATCGCCGATCATTCGCATGTGCGATTCGGCCATCGCGTCGTCGTCGAACTCGAGGACGGCGAACGCCGCAGTTTCCGTCTTGTCGGCGAAGACGAAGCGGATCCGACGAAGGGGCTCATTCCCTATGTCGCGCCGCTCGCAAAGGCGCTGATGGGCAAGTCCGTCGGCGACAAGGCGGAGGTCATCCACCACAGCGCACGGATCGTGGAGATCGGTTAGCGCGCAAGGCCCTGCTGAGGTCGGCGCGGTTCTCTTAAATTGAAGATTAGGCGGCGTTCCTCACGGCCTTTGTCGTCTTCGCTGGCGGGGTCTTGGCCGCGTGCGCCGGTTTTTTCAGTCGGCGCTTGATCGAGCCCCAAAGCTCGCGCATCTCCGCGGCCGCCACGCCGTCGGGGTTATATTCGCCCACTCCTCGCCCGAGGCGCGCCGCTTCCTGGTAATCGACGCGCGACGACACAAGTGGCGCGAGGAGGCCGCCCATCGCCTGCAGCGCCTTGGCCCCGACTTCGACGCGCGCGCTCTGTTGCGCGGGCGGACATTGGTTGAGCAGAAAGGCGTAATCCTTGCCTTTCTCCTTGACGCGCATGCGCGTGATTTCCGACGCCCAGAGATCGAACGCGTTGGGACGCGCCGGAATCACGCAAAGATCGGCGGCGCGCACCGCCGCCGAGAGATGCTCGCCCTCCTGGCCCGGCGCATCGATAATGGCGAGCGTCACGCCCTTTGCGGCGAGCGCGGCAAGCGCCTTGCTCAACTTCGCCGGCGGCACATGCTCGACGGCGATGTCCGCCGCGCCGCGCGCGCGCGACCATTTGACGAGGGTTTGCAGCGGGTCGAGATCGATAATGAACACGCGTTCCCCAGCTTGCCGCGCGGCGACGGCGACGCTGCTGGCGAGCATGCTCTTGCCGGCGCCGCCCTTCTGGGTGACGAAAGCGATTGTGCGCATGTGCGACGGTCCAGTTTTTCGAGCGATGTCGACGCGTGTTTACGCGAAACGTAACGAAGGAGAACCGAGATCCCGATTCTTCACAATTTCGTAATACTTGCGGCAGGGTTAATCGCGCGTTAACGGCTCGGCTTCAGCAGCTGAGAAACTGATCACGAGAATTGTCGCCCCTTCGATCGGCGTCTTCGACTGTCATGACCGCGCTTGCCGGACCGCCCATTGGACTTGGCGCGCGCGCCTTCTTTTCACGACGACGCCTTTTTAGCGGTTTCGGCTCCAGAGATTCTCCCAAGCAAGCCGCCTTGCTATGTTAATCAGTAGCCATGTCCGATCTGTTCCAAGCCGCGAAGCTCGAAGACGACGCGCCGCGTCCGCTCGCCGACAGGCTGCGGCCGACGCGTCTCGACGAGGTGGCGGGACAGGTTCATCTGCTTGGACCCGAGGGCGCGCTGACGCGGCTCATCCGCTCGGGCGCGCTTGGCTCGCTCATCTTCTGGGGGCCGCCCGGCACCGGCAAAACCACCGTCGCGCGGCTGCTCGCGCATGAGACCAAGCTCGCCTTCGTGCAGATTTCGGCGATCTTTTCCGGCGTCGCCGATTTGAAGAAGACGTTTGAGGCGGCGCGCGCCAGACGCGCGGCCGGCCAGGGGACCTTGCTCTTCGTCGACGAGATTCACCGCTTCAATCGCGCCCAGCAGGATTCCTTCTTGCCGGTGATGGAAGACGGCACGATCACGCTCATCGGCGCAACCACCGAAAACCCATCCTTTGAGCTCAACGCCGCGCTGCTCTCGCGCGCGCGGGTGATGACCTTCAAGGCGCTCGACGACGCGGCGATCGAACAGCTGCTCAAACGCGCCGAAGGGGCGGAGGGCAAGCCGCTGCCGCTCGACTTGGACGCGCGCGCGGCGCTGGTCGGCATGGCCGACGGCGACGGCCGCGCGGCGTTGACGCTCGCCGAGGAAATCTGGCGCGCCGCGAAGCCCGGCGAGATCTTCGATCGGACGGGACTTGTCGACATCGTGCAGCGCCGCGCGCCGATCTACGACAAGGCGCAGGAAGGCCACTACAATCTCATCAGCGCGCTGCATAAATGCGTCCGCGGTTCGGACCCGGACGCAGCGCTCTATTATCTCGCGCGCATGCTCGCCGCTGGAGAAGATCCGTTGTTTCTGGCGCGCCGCATCGTGCGCATGGCGGTCGAAGACATTGGTCTCGCCGATCCGCAGGCGCTCGTCGTCGCCAACGCCGCCAAGGACGCCTATGATTTCCTCGGCAGTCCCGAGGGCGAACTCGCGCTGGCGCAGGCAGTGATTTATGTGGCGACCGCGCCCAAATCCAACGCCGCCTATGTCGCCTTCAAACGCGCGCGGCGCGTGGCGGAGGAGAAGGGCTCGCTCATGCCGCCAAAAATCATCCTCAACGCGCCGACGAAAATGATGCGCGAAGAGGGCTATGGCGCGAACTACGAATATGATCATGATTCGCCTGAAGCCTTTTCGGGCCAGAACTACTGGCCTGATTCGCTCTCCCGGCAGAAGTTCTACAGACCGGTCGAGCGCGGATTCGAGCGCGAGATCGCCAGACGCCTTGAGTATTGGGACCGACTGCGCAAAGATCGCGGCGACTCGTAAATCTGGCGGCGCCCGGGCTTTTCTTTTTAAAAACTGCGGCATGGGCGAAAGAGCCGCGCGCCGCCGCATGGACCGCGCCAGCCAACTCCGTTAAGGAAAGTGAATCAACGCCGGACGCGCGATATCCCCACTTGCGCCGCGGCGGCCAATGGCGCGAGCGGCGCGCCCCTGCTAGGCCCTTCAGACCGCTCGTGACGGAGCTGACTTCGCGATCATGACCCGTTATCGGTCCGTTCTGGTTCTTGCCGTTCTCGCGAGCCTGGCGATGGGCGCCGCGCTGCCGTCGCTCGTTGGGGCCATGCGCAGCCACGTCACGCCTGACCGCCAAAGCGAGGCGATCCCGCCGGAGTCCGCCGACGGCGAAGTGCGGCTTTCCGCCGCTCAGATCGAAGCGTCGAAGATCGCGACGGCGCCGGTCGGCCCTGGCGTCATTGCGCGCCGGATCACGGCGCCTGCCGCCATCAAACCCGATCCTGACAAAATCGCGCGCGTCGCCGCCAAGGTCGCGGGCGTCGTCGAAGAGATGCGCAAGCGCCTGGGAGACCAGGTCACGCGCGGCGAAACCATCGCTGTGATCGACTCCCGCGAAGTGGCCGAAGCGAAAAGCGAGTATCTCGCCGCATCGGCGAATTTCGACCTGCAGAATGTGCTTTTTCAACGCGAAAAAGGCCTGTTTGAAAAGAAAATCACCGCAGAGCAGCTGTTTTTGAAGGCCAAAACGGTCTTCCTAGAAGCCAAAGTGAAGCTCGATCTTGCGCGGCAGAAACTCGCCGCACTGGACATGAGCGAACAGGAGATCGCCGCCCTGCCCTCTCAGCCTATCGCCGATCTTCGCCGCAAGGAGATCCGCGCGCCGCTCTCCGGGCGCGTCATCGAGCGTCTGGTCAGCGTCGGCCAGCCGGTCGGCGGCGAGGGTCAGGCCAAGGAGCTCTACGTCATCTCCGATCTCTCTGTCGTCGAGGCTGAACTCGCCGTGCCGGCCGTCGATCTCGCCCTGTTGCGCGAGGGGCAGGAAGTCCGGATCCCCAACGCCGAAGGACGCGCCTTCGAGGGCAAGATCAGCTACGTCAATGCGATGATTAGCCGGGAGACGCGTTCGGGTCAGATTCTTGCGCGCTTCGCCAATCCGGATTTCTCACTGCGTCCCGGCAGTCTTGTGGAGGCGGAAATCTCCCTCAAAGAGGCGCGGGTGAAGCTCAAAGTTCCGCGCTCGGCGGTAATGATCATCGACGGCAAGCCCATCGTCTTCGTTCGAACGCCAAACGGCTTCGCCAAGCGCGACGTCGAACTCGGACAGGGGGACGATGGCACGGTTGAAGTCGTCTCCGGATTGCAGCCGGGAGAGCGGATCGCCGTCTCCAATGTCTTTCTGCTGAAGGCGGAACTCGGCAAGCAGAGCATTCCGGAGGAATGATGCGCGCCGGCGGCTTTCCTTCCTCAACTTCATGGACGACGCTTCGACTCCGCCCCCAAACTGTCGCCTTGAGTACTAGCGACCGCCGATGATCAAGAATCTCATCGCCCTCTCGGTCCGAAGCCGTTGGCTCGTGGTGTTGTTGACGGCGCTCGTCGTCCCGCTCGGCGTCTGGTCGCTCATGCGATTGCCGATCGACGCGGTGCCGGACATCACGAACAATCAGGTGCAGATCAACGCTTTCGCGCCGGCGCTTTCGGCCTTCGAGATCGAGAAACAGGTCACCTACCCCATCGAAAACGCCATCGCCGGCATACCTGGGCTCGAATATACGCGCTCGCTTTCACGCAACGGCTTCGCGCAGGTCACCGCAGTCTTCGCCGACAGCGTCGACATTTATTTCGCGCGCCAACAGGTCGGCGAACGCCTGACGCTCGCCAAGGAGAATTTTCCGCCCGGCGTCGAATCGCATATGGGCCCTGTCGCCACCGGCCTTTCTGAAATCTACATGTGGTCGGTCGACTACGCGCCGCGCGGCGGCGAGAAACCGGCGCCCGACGATAAGCCCGGCTGGCAGCGCAACGGCGATTATCTCACGCCGGAAGGGCAGCGGCTGCGCAATCTGCTCGAACGGACCGCCTATCTGCGCACCGTGCAGGATTGGATCATCAAGCCGCAGCTGCGCACCGTGCCTGGCGTCGCCGGCGTCGACTCGCTAGGCGGTTACGTCAAGGAATATCACGTTCAGCCAGACCCGGCGAAGATCTTCGCTCTTGGGCTGTCCTTCGCCGATCTCGCCGGCATTATCGAACGCAACAATATCAGCCGGGGCGCGGGCTATGTCGAACGCAACGGCGAGGGTCTCGTCGTGCGCAGCGCCGGACGGCTCGAATCCATCGATGACATCGCCAAAGTCGTCGTGTCGACGCGCGGCGGCACGCCGGTGCGACTGGAAGACATCGCGGTGGTGGGCGTCGGCCGCGAACTGCGCATGGGCAGCGCCAGCATGAATGGCGAAGAGGTGGTGATCGGCACGGCGCTGATGCTCATCGGCGCCAATAGCCGCGAAGTCTCGAGCGCCGTCAACGCCAAGATGGACGAGATCCGCCGGCTGCTGCCACCCGGCGTCGAAGTGCGCACGATTTTGAACCGCACCTTGCTCGTCAACGCCACGATCACAACCGTCGCCAAAAATCTCGTCGAGGGCGCGGCGCTCGTCATTCTCGTGCTGTTCGTGATGCTCGGCAATTTCCGCGCGGCGCTGGTGACCGCGACGGTCATTCCGGTGACCATGCTGTTTCTCGCCATCGGCATGTATGTCTTCAAGATCAGCGCCAATCTGATGAGCCTTGGCGCGCTCGATTTCGGCCTGATCGCCGACGGCGCCATCATCGTCGCCGAAAACAGCCTGCGTCGCCTCTCCGAGCGCCATCATGCGGCGGGGCGCCCGCTGACGACCGATGAACGGCTCGATACGGTGATCGATGCGGCGGTCGAGATGCGGCGCCCGACCGTCTACGGCCAGTCGATCATCATCCTCGTCTATTTGCCGATCCTCAGTTTTTCCGGCGTCGAGGGGAAAATGTTCCACCCGATGGCGATGACCGTCATCATCGCGCTTTTGTCGGAGTTTTTTCTGTCGCTGACCTTCTTCCCGGCGATGATCGCGCTTTTCGTTTCGGCCGAGGGCGAGGAAGGCGAGAACTGGCTCGTGCGTTCCCTCAAAAGCCAATACGAGCCGGTGTTGCGCTGGGCGATGCATGCGCCGTTGAAGGTCATGGCGATTGCCGCGGGCGCATTCGCGGTTGCGGTTCTTCTCTATCTCAATCTCGGTCAGGAGTTCATCCCGCGCCTCGACGAGAAGAATCTCGCCATGCAGGCGAACCGAATTCCGAGCACCTCGCTCACGCAGGCGCAGGCGATGCAGCTCGATCTGGAGAACGCGATCGGCAGCCTGCCGCAGGTGGACTACGTCTTCTCCAAGACCGGCACGGCGGATATCGCGACCGATCCGATGCCGCCGAATCTGACCGACACTTTCATCATGCTGAAGCCCGAGAGCGAGTGGCCCGATCCGCATCTCCCGAAGGACAGGCTGATCGAGGACATCACCGCGAAAATCTCTCAGCTTCCCGGCAACGCCTATGAATTTTCCCA
>DATBRI010000073.1:0-3482 GCA_036560365.1 Methylocystis sp. | reverse complement strand
ATCCTGTTTGGCCTATGGAAGAAGTTCTATAAGGACAAATGGGTTCTCAATGACGTCAATTTCACGGTTGAGAGAGGCGAGCGCGTCGGCATCGTGGGACGTAACGGCGCCGGCAAGACAACGCTTCTGCAGATTCTGTGCGGCATTACCCAGCCAACGAAGGGCGATTTCAGGGTCAACGGCCGTATCGCGCCGATTTTGGCGCTCGGCTCGGGCTTCGACGGACTGCTGACGGGGCGCGAAAACGCCCGCATCGGCGCGGCGATCTTGGGGCTGTCGCGCAAGGAGGTCGACGCCTGCATCGACGACATCGCCGCCTTCGCCGACATCGGGCAATTTTTTGAGCAGCCGATGCGCACCTATTCCATGGGCATGATCGCGCGGGTCGCTTTCGCGATCTGCGCCCACGCCAAGGCGGACGTGCTCATCGTCGATGAAGCGCTATCGGTCGGCGACGAGATTTTTCAGCGTAAGTGCGAGAAATACATCGCCGAATTCGCCAAAACCGGCACCATTCTGATGGTGTCGCACGATCTCAACTTTCTCGCCTCTCTGTGCAATCGCGTGATCTGGCTCGAGGGCGGCGTCGTGCGCGAGATTGGAGACCCAGCGAAGGTGGTCGCCGACTACCGTAAGGCGATGCGCGCCGAAGAAGGTCAGGCGAGCGGCGTCGCGTAGGCGTCCCGCGTGGATGAAACGCGTGCGTCGACAAGGCGCTTGGGCTTTGGGCTGCGGTTGAGCCGGGCAAGGAGCCAAACCGAAACGCCGACTTCGGCGAGGGCGAGCGCGGCAAGCAGCAAGATGAACAGCCCATTGATGCGAAGAAGCGATTCAAGCGCGACGAGAAAGCCGATGTGCACGGCTGGAACCGTAATCGTGATGAAGCCTCCCGCCGCGCCGCGCCGCCCGGTGATGTTCCCGAATGTCAGGACGAGGGCCATCGCGAGAAGCGTATGGGCGATGGCGAGCGCCGGCACGCCAAAGCGCTTCGCCGCCTCGGCCGTCCACTCTCCAAGCTGGCGCGGATCGCGCCGCGCCGCCGCGTAATTGGCGAGAAAGGCGCCCGCCGACAATTCGTAGACGCCGCGCCAGCCGCGGTCGGGCAGCGATGCGCTGCCCTGCATCGGCAACGCCATGGCGTATTCATCGAAATTGGCGATGCGAACGTCGCCTGTCGTCAATGAGCGCGTCTGGATGCTGCCGTTGGAGAGCGCGACGATAACGCCTGATTCATTGCGCCGAAATTCGGCGCGCGCCGCCGTCACCGTCTCTTCCTGCATCTTTTCGATCGAAAGCTGACGCACGAACAGATTGACGGCAAAGTCAGGCGTCTCCCAACGCTCGATGTAGAGCGTCTTCACGCCATTGTCGAAGGTGTAGAAATGCGCCGCGTCGAGCATGCGATGGTTGAGCGAATTGCGCACGACATTGAGCACATCCTGCATGCCGCTTGAATAGTAGGGCGCCGCGAAATTGGCGAGCAGATAGCCAAGGACGACGACGCCGGCCGCCAAGACCAGCGCCGGGCGGCAGATGGCCCATACGGAAAGACGCAGCGCGTAGAGAACGGCGACCATGCCTTCGGTCGCCATGCGGCCGAACTCGAGCGCGGTGGCGACGCCTACCGCCATCGGCAGAGTCACATAAGCCACGGTCGGCGTCACCCCGATCAGGGCGGGAATGACAAGGCCGCCGCGCACCGCCGCCGGCGGCAGTTGGTAAAGCAGATAGGATAGGACGACGGGAACGGAGAGCGCGAACTGCACGATGAGCACGCCGAAACCGATGCGCTTGAACAGATAGAGGAACAACAGGCGCGGCATGGGGGGCGACCGCGCTATCGCTCGTCGTCGCGCCGAGCGGCGAAAAAAATTCGCGTCTCGACGCCTAAGCGGAAGAGCGGCGCGCCGGCGCTCGGCCACGAACGATGCGAGCCGCCGCGCATCACTGCTTGAACCTCGCCCAGGCGGCCTGCGAATAGTGCGTCCACGCCTGATCGAACACGCCATTCTTCGGCAGCGCTGTCGCGCCGGCCCAATGCGCGAAATAGATCTCCTTGCCTTCATAGTCGACGGGCTTGCCGTTGTTAAACTCGACGCCTGGCGCCTTGTAGAAGCTTTCGTGGGAGGCGCCCGCGACGACATTGGGCAAAAGCTCGATTTTCAGCCCGCGGCGGTGCGTGACGAAATTGACGAGCGGTTGAGCGAAGAGCTGACCGCGTTTGCGCACGTCATGGAAAATTTCGGCGTCGTCGCGGATTGTCTCGATGAAATCGGACAGCTTCAGATATTGGCTCGATGTGACCCAGAAGCCGTCGTTGAAGAGGAGCGCGTCCTTCAGAAACGGATAGTGATCGCGCCTGTCGTTGTAGACATATTCGAAGCTCGGCGAGGCGACGATGAACTCTGTCTTGCCCTTGTCCAGACGGCCGAACAGGGGCGTGAAGTCGCGAAACAGAATGACGTCCACGTCGACATAGGCGACTTCATCGAGCGGCAGCGCGAGCGCCTGCAGCTTTCGCAACCGGCGGCGGTTGGTGTTGAAGATGCCAGGGTAAAGTTCGTGTGAGAGCTTGTCGATTTCGGTAGGCTCTTCGCTGACGTAATTTACGCCGTAAATTTCCGCCGCGCGGCGCGTCATGCCGACATTATCGTCATAGGGAATGAGATAAAGGGGCAGCGCGGAATTGGTGTCCCGGTAGCTTTCGAGAAAGGGGAGCAGCCAGTCGATGATCTTGTCATTGCCGACGATCGCGACGCCGTAGCGCTTGGCAGGGGCGGGAGTGGGCGCGGGGCTGGACGCCGCAGCGCCCTCGGGCGACAAGACTGGATTTGGAATGCGAAGCCTCATATAAGGGATGTATTTGAAAATGGCGGGCAAAAGCAAGGGGCGGCCCGGCACTGAGCGAAGATGCGGGTGGAACGCCTCAATGTGATACGTGGGCGAGTCGGCCGCTGGGACGCCGAGCGCGCATTTTCGTATGGTATTTGAGAACGATCGACCATGTTGCAGCACGATGTCTGACACGCTACGCCACATTTCATCATCCGCGACCACAGGCGCAAAGGCGCGGCCTTTCGCCGGCAAAACCGTGGCCGTTGTTCACGCCGCCTGGCACAGTTGCGGCAGTTACCAGGTGAACGTCAGTCAGATCGCGGCCTATAAGGCGCTCGGCGCGCGCGTCGTTTCCGTCGCGCTGATGGACGATATCGCGCTTCTCCCCCCGCGCGGCGGGCGCTGGCCGACCTATATCGAAGCGTCGCGCGACATCGGCGCCGACCGCCGCTTTTTTTCGGGCGCGCCGTTCTCCGCCCTCGCGTCCCGACTTCTCGTCGATGGCTGGTGGCGACTGATCCACGGCGATCAGGCGTCGTGGCTCATCGAACTTGCAAAGCGCGCGCCCTTGCCGGAAGGCTTCGAAAGCGAGTCGATCGACTTCATTCACGCCAATCATTACTTCACGCTGCCCTTCGCGCAAAGGC
>DATBRI010000072.1:0-61064 GCA_036560365.1 Methylocystis sp. | reverse complement strand
GAGCGCAGCAAGATTTCGGGGAGTTTGATGAGACCAGGGCAAAACAAGAGAATGCGCGGACGGAGCAACAACCGCAAAGGGCCCAATCCGCTTACACGATCCTATGAGTCGAATGGCCCCGATGTGAAGATCCGCGGCACGGCTCAGCATGTCGCCGAAAAATATCTTCAGCTCGCCCGAGACGCGCAATCCTCCGGCGACACGATCATGGCCGAGAGCCTGCTGCAGCACGCGGAGCACTATTTCCGGCTGATCGCCGCCGCGCAGCAGCAGCAGCAGCAAGTCAACGGCTATGGGCGCACGCAGCTGGAAGCGGAAATCGATACCTCCGAGGACGACGACGATTTCGCCCCGCTTCCGGACCGTTTCGCGCCGCTTGCCGAACGCCTGCCAGCCCCGGCCTTCCAGCCGCCGCCGCCCTTCGCGCCGCAGCCGCAGCCGCATTTCGCGCAGCCGCAGCCTCAGCCCCAGCCCTTCGAGGAGCGCCCGATCGGAGAGATGCGGTCCGGCGAACGCGCGGAGCGTCCGGAACGCCAGCAGCGTCCAGAACGCCCGCCCTTTAACCGAGACCGCAACGCCGAGGGCGGCGACCGTCCTCGTAACCAGGGCTATGAGCGCGGCCGGGACCGCCGCTTTCAGCCTCGGCCAGAGGCCGGCGCGGCAGAGAGCGAACCAGGGACGGCGCTTCCCTCCTTCATCACCGCGCCGGTGGCGCGCGTCGCCGCTCCCAGCGAGGGCGCGGGAGCGGAACCTGTTCTCGAGCGCGAGAGCGCGCCGCGTGAACACGAGGGCGGAGTCAATTATCATTTGAGTTCGCGCCGGCGCCGGCGCCCGCGCCCGCCGATGGACGACGTCGCCGGCGGCGCACGCGACGACGACGCGCCACAGGTCGGCGAACTCCCGCTGGAGCCGGATCGGTTTTAGAACGCTTATCGATCACAGGGAATCATGTGATCGATAAGGAATCGCTCAACATCGAAATGTTGGACTAGGTTCTCATCGAAAAAGTCTGTCAGCTTTTTCGGAGCCTGGTCTAGGAAGCTTCGGCGTCAAAGGTGATCGCGTCGCCGGCCTTGATCCGGCCGCCCTCGATGATCCGCGCGTAAACGCCGCAATCAATGTGGCCGAAGTTCCGCCGTAGCGTCTGGACGAGGTCCATATCGCGTCGCCCTGTGCCGGGCTCGACGCCAGTCGCCGCGCAGCGATCGGTCATTTTGAGAACCTCGAGCCGCGCGCCGCCGATGGACAGGGTTCGCCCCAAGAGCGCCGCTTCGGCCCATGCGTCCATGTCTTCGACGTAGAGATTGGCGCGAAACCGCAGCGGGTCGAGCGCGGCCCCTTGCGCCTGCGCAATCGCCGCGACGCTCGCCAAATTGACGAGCGAGACAAAACCCGACTTCGAATCCGTGAAGCGAAAGTCGCCGGGCGCGGCCAGAAGCCTCACCGGGCCACGGATTTCGGGCCCAAGAAACTCGGTCAGGAAGGCCTCGATGGCGCCGCGCCCTTCGGCCGACCGCAAATCGCCTCGCGCGACCTCCCGCCCTGCCCTGGCGATCGTCAATACGCCTGTCGCATCGTCGTAACGCGTCGCAAGGCCCGCGAGGGCGCCGTTCCTCATCAGCATCAGAAATTTGATCTTGGGCTGATGCTCGGGCGCCGCGGGATTGAAGCCGGACGAGCCATTTTCCAGCGCAAACAGCCGGTCTCCTGGAAAATAGTCGCCCGTGTTCAGATCGGCGGCGTCAAGCGGCTCGGGCGACAGGCCTTTGACGGGATAGCGGTAGAGTGCGGCGACGCGCATGTGGACTCCGGCGAAAGCTCGAGGCCGGACAACAAAAGGACGCCTCCTCTTTGTCAAGGATGTCGCACCTCCTCGAAATCGTCGAGACAATCACTATTTCTGGGTCCAACTTGCGACCCACAGTCGCTTTCCCTGAAAATTGCGAGGCACTATGAGCGAAGCGCCCATCAAGGTGCGTCCTGCGCAGGCGCGCGGCCACGCCGATCATGGCTGGTTGAATAGCTGGCACACATTCTCGTTCGCCGATTATCGCGATCCCGCCCATATGGGCTTCGGCCCGCTGCGGGTCATCAATGACGATCGCGTCGCGCCCGGCGGCGGCTTTCCGACCCATCCTCACAGCGACATGGAGATCATCTCCTATGTGCTGGAAGGCGCGCTGGCGCATAAGGACAGTCTCGGCAATGGATCGATGATCCGGCCTGGCGATGTGCAGCGCATGTCCGCGGGCACGGGCGTGCGCCATAGCGAGTTCAACGCCTCCCAGACCGAGCCGGTGCATTTCCTGCAGATCTGGATCCTGCCTGAAAAGCGCGACGCCGCGCCGGGCTACGAGCAGAAGCATTTCGAGCCCGCCGCGCTTGACGGACAATGGCGTCTCGTCGGGTCGCAGGACGGGCGAGACGGCTCGGTGACCATCGCGCAGAATGTCGACCTTTACGCCGCGACGCTGTCGGACGGGCAGACGCTGACGCATGACTTCGTCCCCGGCCGCGGCGGCTGGGTGCAGGTCGCGCGGGGCGCGGTCACGCTCAACGGCCAGCGGCTTGCCGAAGGCGATGGCGCGGCGGTGACGGCGTCGGGCGCGCTGCGCTTTGAGCAGGGCGAGGGAGCGGAGTTGCTGCTGTTCGATATGGGGTGAATTCGGCGCGCGGCCCAGCCGCGCTCATTCCGAGCAATCCCAGAAGAGGCTCCATAGGGATCAGCTGACCCATGCAGTCGCCGCGACATCGCAGGCGGCGACTGCGCTTTACGCAGCGTGACAGGTCGTCGCACAACGGCGTAAACGATAGCGACGACGAGCCGAGCTCGCGCTTTCGCGCCGCACCCCCTTTAACCCCGTGCAGCCCTTCCCATATCGACCACGAGGGCAGCCGCAAGGGGCCTTGAACGAGATATTTTGGACGCGAGGCGCGCCGCTGAAACAAGGGCCGCCTCCTGGTCAGAGGGGCGAAGAATGAATTTTGAGAAATACACCGAACGCGCGCGCGGATTTGTTCAGTCGGCGCAGTCGATGGCGACGCGCGAAGGCCACCAGCAGTTTACGCCAGAGCACATCCTGAAAGTCCTGCTCGATGACGACCAGGGCCTCTCCGCCGGGCTGATCGACCGCGCCGGCGGCCGCTCGCGCGAGGCGCTGGCGAAAACCGAGGCGGCGCTCGCCAAACTGCCCAAAGTGATGGGCGCCGGCGCCGGCCAGCTCTATCTCGCGCCGGCGACGGCGCGCCTCTTCGACAACGCCGAGAAGATCGCGCAGAAGGCCGGCGATTCCTATGTCACCGTCGAGCGGCTGCTCTTGGCGCTGGCGATGGAAAAGGACTCCGAGGCCGCGAAAATTCTTGCCGCCGCCGGCGTCACGCCGCAAACGCTGAACGCCGCGATCGAAGATCTGCGCAAGGGCCGCACGGCGGATTCGGCCTCCGCCGAAAACGCCTATGACGCGCTCAAGAAATACGCCCGCGACCTCACAGAAGCGGCGCGCGAGGGCAAGCTCGATCCTGTGATCGGCCGCGACGAGGAGATCCGCCGCGCTATTCAGGTGCTGTCGCGCCGCACCAAGAACAATCCGGTGCTCATCGGCGAGCCCGGCGTCGGCAAGACCGCGATCGTCGAGGGTCTGGCGCTGCGCATCGTCAATGGCGACGTGCCGGAGTCGCTTGAGGACAAGAAGCTGCTCGCGCTCGACATGGGCGCGCTGATCGCCGGCGCGAAATATCGCGGCGAATTCGAGGAGCGGCTGAAGGCGGTGCTGAACGAAGTCACCGCCGCCGAAGGCAACATCATCCTGTTCATCGACGAGATGCATACGCTCGTCGGCGCGGGCAAGGCGGATGGGGCGATGGACGCCTCCAATCTCTTGAAGCCGGCGTTGGCGCGCGGCGAATTACATTGCGTCGGCGCGACGACGCTCAATGAATACCGCAAACATGTCGAAAAGGACGCCGCCCTCGCCCGGCGCTTCCAGCCGGTCTTCGTTGACGAGCCGACCGTCGAGGATACGATCTCGATCCTGCGCGGCCTAAAAGAGAAATACGAACTCCATCACGGCGTGCGCATCACCGATAGCGCGATCGTCGCCGCGGCGACTTTGTCGAACCGCTACATTTCGGACCGGTTCCTGCCCGACAAGGCGATCGACCTCATCGACGAGGCGTCGTCGCGCCTGCGCATGCAGATCGACTCGAAGCCCGAGGAGCTCGACGAACTCGACCGGCGCATCATCCAGTTGAAGATCGAACAGGAGGCCCTGAAGAAGGAGACGGACACGGCGTCAAAGGATCGCCTGGCGAAGCTCGAAGGCGAGCTTGCCGACCTCGAAGAGAAATCAGGGGCGCTCACCACGCGCTGGCGCGCCGAGAAGGACAAGCTCGGCGCGGCGCAGAAGCTCAAGGAGCAGCTTGAAGCGGCGCGTAACGAACTCGCGCAGGCGCAGCGGCGCGGCGAATATCAGCGCGCCGGCGAGCTGACGTATGGCGTGATCCCCGACCTTGAAAAGAAGCTGAAGGAGACGGAAGGCGAAGCCGACACGCTCGTCGACGAGGAGGTCACGGCCAATGACGTGGCGCAAGTCGTCTCGCGCTGGACCGGTGTGCCTGTCGACAAGATGCTCGAGGGCGAACGCGAGAAGCTGCTGCACATGGAAGACGAGCTTGCAAAGCGCGTCGTCGGGCAGCATGACGCGGTCGTCGCCGTGTCGACCGCGGTGCGCCGCGCGCGGGCCGGACTGCAGGACCCGAACCGTCCGATCGGCAGCTTCATCTTCCTTGGCCCCACCGGCGTCGGCAAGACGGAGCTGACGAAGGCGCTCGCGGCGTTCCTCTTCGACGACGAAACCGCGATGGTTCGGCTCGACATGTCCGAATATATGGAGAAGCACTCGGTCGCGCGGCTCATCAGCGCGCCGCCGGGCTATGTCGGCTATGAGGAAGGCGGCGCGTTGACCGAAGCCATCCGCCGCAGGCCGTATCAGGTCGTGCTGTTCGATGAAATCGAAAAGGCGCATCCGGACGTCTTCAACGTGCTCCTGCAGGTGCTCGACGACGGTCGCCTGACCGACGGCCAGGGCCGTACCGTCGATTTCAAGAACACGCTGATCATCATGACGTCGAATCTCGGCTCGGAGTTCCTCGTCATGCAGAAGGAGGGTGAGGATTCCTCCGCCGTGCATGGCGAAGTCATGCAGGTCGTCCGCGCGCATTTCCGGCCGGAGTTCCTGAACCGGATCGACGAGATCATCCTGTTCAACCGGCTGCGGCGCGAGGACATGGGCGCGATCGTCGACATCCAGGTCAAGCGGCTGCAGAAGCTGCTCGAAGATCGCAAGATCACGCTGCGCCTCGACGCCAAGGCGCGCGATTGGCTGGCGGCCAGGGGCTACGACCCGACCTACGGCGCGCGGCCATTGAAGCGCGTCATGCAGAAGGAGTTGCAGGACACGCTCGCCGAGCGTCTGCTTGCCGGCGAGATCGTCGACGGCGCGATCGTCGACGTGTCCGCCGACGCCTCGGGCCTCGTCATCGACGGCAAGTCGGCGCATGGGCGCTCCGCGTCGCCGCTGCTGCGCACGGTGGGGAACGCGTAACGAGACCGCGCATTGTCATTCCCGGCAGGCCGAAGGCCTGACCGGGAATCCAGCGCAGGTCACTAGGCGGATTATTGTTTCTGGATTCCCGATCGCTCGCTTTGCGAGCGTCGGGAATGACATTCCAGCATCCGTTAACTAGCGCGTCGCCTTACCCCAGCCGCTCTTTCCTCCGATTCAGCACGTCCGCTTCGCGCAGATCGAGTTCGCGCTCGATGCGGCGGCGAGCTTCGTCGGTCAGTTCGCCTTGCCGCAGCATGCCGTTGATCAGTTTGCGCTCCTCGGCGATGAGCTGCAATTCGATCTCGTCGTGAAGCGCCGTCAGCGCACGGCGCTCTTCGCTTTCCTCGCATTTCATGCGGACGCGCGAGAGCAGATATTCCTGTTGTGCGACGAGCGAGTTCATCGCTTCTTCGGGGACCTCATTCTCCGCGCCGAAGCGCGCGAGTTTCGCACTCGAAGCCTCGATCGCGGCGCGGCGGGCGCGCAGCTCTTCGGCGCGGTCGAGGACGCGTTCCTTCCTGCCGGTTTTGACGAGGCCGAGTTTGCGAATGATCCAGGGGAGCGCCGCCCCTTGGAAGACGAGCGTCACCATCACGACGCAGAAGGTGAGAAAAAAGATGGCGTCGCGATAGGGAAACGGCGCGCCGTCCGCGGTGCTGAGCGGGATCGCCAGCGCCGCCGCGAGCGAGACAATCCCGCGCACGCCGGTGAAGGAAATGATGAAGGGCCACTGCCAGGGCGGCGAAGGATCGCGTCGCGCCAGCGGCGGGATCAGCCAGCGCGGCAGATAGGTAATCGGAAACGTCCACACGAAGCGCGCAAGGATCACGACGAGCGAAACGATCGCGGCGGACATCGCCAGCTCATATAGCGAGTGATTCTGAATACGCGCAAAGAGCGCCTGCGCCTGCAAGCCGGTGAAGAGAAAAACCAGGCCTTCGATCAGAAAAAGAAAGAAATCCCAGAAGAACACGCCTTGCAGGCGCGTCGCGGCGCTGATCAGTCTGGGGCCGTTCCAGCTGATATAGAGGCCGGTCGCAACCGTCGCGATGACGCCCGAGCCGCCGAGATGTTCAGGCGGCCAATAGGCCAAGAACGGCGTGATGAGCGAGAGGGTGATTTCAATGCGCGGATCGCGCATGAAGCGACGCAGCCGCAGCATCGTCCAGCCGACGCCAAGGCCCCATATGATTTCGCCGGCGATGATCGCCACGAACGTCTCGCCCCCTTGCGCCAGGGAAAAGGAGCCGACGCTGACCGCCGCCACCGCGAAACGATAAAGGACAAGCGCCGTGGCGTCATTGGCGAGACCCTCTCCCTCCAAAATGACCGAGATGCGCCGCGGCAATTGCATGCGGCGCGCAATGGCGAGCGGCGCGACGGCGTCGGGCGGCGATACGATCGCGCCGAGCACGAAGCCCACCGCCAAAGGCCAGCCGAGCAGCCATTTCGTTGCGAGTGAAACCGAAACGGTGGTGAAGACGACGCAGCCGACGGCGAGCAGAAGTATCGGCCGCAGATTGAATTTAAACTCCCGCCAGCTCATGTTGATCGCGGAGATGTAGATCACTGGCGGCAACACGAGGAGCAGCACGAATTGCGGCTCCAGCACAAGCGGCGGCACATGCGGCGTCACCGCGATCAGCACGCCCGACGCGACGAGCAGAATTGGCGCGGCGGCGCCAAGGCGCGACGCGATGAAGGCGATGAACGCCACCGCCGCGAGAAGAAAGACAAGCGTTTGCAGACCGGCAATCATGCGCCATCCTATGAGCCGCGCCTCGCGCCAGCGAACGCCACGTCGGGGCTGAAGCGAAGCTTATAATTTGCGCAGCGACACTTCCTGGATTTTGTGATCGGCGTCCTTGGTGAGGATCAAACTCGCGCGCGGCCGGGTGGGCGCGATGTTCTGGCGCAAATTCTCAAGGTTGATGCGCGTCCAAATGTCCCTTGCGACGCGCGTCGTCTCCTCTTCGTCGAGATCGGCATAGACCCGAAAGTAGGATTTCGGATCGCGAAACGCCGTCTGCTGGAGCCGCCGGAAGCGCTCCACATACCATCGCTCCAGCACGTCTTCGGGGGAGTCGAGATAGACCGAGAAATCGAAGAAGTCGGAGACGAAGGGAATTTCGCGGCCGTCGCGCAAGCGCGGCGCAAGCAGAACGTTGACGCCTTCAACGATAAGAATATCTGGCCGATCGACGCAGCTCGCTTCGCCCTCGACGACGTCATAGGTCATGTGCGAATAGACCGGCGCGCAGACGTTGCGCCGTCCCGCCTTCACATCGGACAGAAATCGCAGCAGCGATTTGTTGTCGTAGCTTTCCGGAAATCCCTTCTTGTCCATCAGCCGTTCGGCTTCGAGGATTCTGTTGGGCAAGAGAAATCCGTCGGTGGTGATGAGCTCCACCTTCGGCGTATTCGGCCAGCGCGACAGGAGCGCGCGCAGCACCCGCGCCGTCGTGGATTTTCCCACGGCGACGGAGCCTGCGACGCCGATAATGTAAGGAACCTTGCCGTCTTCAGCGCCGAGAAAGCGCTGCGTCGCCTTGAAGAGGCCCTGCGTCGCCGCGACGTACAGGGCGAGCAGGCGCGAGAGCGGCAGATAGATCTCGATGACTTCTTCGAGCGAGATCGGATCGTTGAGCGATTTCAGCCGGACGAGATCATCCAGCGTCAGCGTCAGCGGCGTATCGGCGCGCAGCGACGCCCATTCGGCGCGGGTAAAGTGCCGGTAGGGGGAAAGAGCCTCGTTGTTGGGGACGAGCTCCGCCACCGTCATTCCTTTGCTCCGCGCGCGGCTTTCTCCGCAAGCCCGGATTGTATCGTGCGCCGCTCCAGTTCGCGCAACACGTCGTCGAGCGATATGTCGCGCGCTTCGAGCATGACCAGAAGATGATAGAACGTATCCGCGGCCTCGTTGATCAGCGCCCTGCGGTCGTCCTCCATCGCCGCGATCACCGTTTCGACCGCCTCTTCGCCGAATTTCTTGGCGATGCGCGGCATTCCGGCGTCGAGCAGGGTCTTCGTATAGGAGGTCGAGGCGCTGTCGTTGCGCCGCGATTTGATGAGCGCGGCAAGATCGTCCAGCGTGAATGTCATTGAAACGCCTCCGAACCCACCTCCCCCTTGAGGGGGGAGGTCGATCGCCGAAGGCGATCGGGTGGGGGTGATAATGGCGCAGCGACGCGAAACTCACCCCACCCCGCATTGCTTCGCAACGCGACCCTCCCCATCAAGGGGAGGGTGAAGGCGCCGCCATTGACCACAGAGACAACCATCATCCCATCGCCTCCAGGCCATCGAGGCGCATCGGCAGTCCCGCCGCCGACATGTGAAGCTTCGCCTGCGGAATCGAGTATTCGCCGAAATGGAAGATCGAAGCGGCGAGCACGGCGCTCGCATGGCCTTCCATGACGCCCGCGACGAGATGGTCGAGCGTTCCGACGCCGCCCGAAGCGATGACCGGCACATGCACGGCGTCGGCGACGGCGCGCGTCAGCGCAATATCGAAGCCGCTTTTCGTGCCGTCACGATCCATCGAGGTGAGCAGGATTTCGCCTGCGCCGAGTTCGCTGACCTCCCGCGCAAATTCCACTGCGTCGATCCCCGTTGCGCGGCGTCCGCCATGGGTGAAGATTTCCCAGCGTCCCTCGGCAGCGCGCTTGGCGTCAATAGCGACGACGATGCATTGCGCGCCGAATTTTTCCGAAGCTTCGCGAACGAAGCCGGGATTGGCCACGGCGGCGGAATTGATCGAGACTTTGTCGGCGCCCGCGAGCAGCAGATTGCGGATGTCGTCCAGCGTGCGCACGCCGCCTCCCACAGTCAGCGGCATGAAGCAGGCTTCCGCCGTGCGCTGCACGACGTCGAGCAGAATGCCGCGGTCCTCATGGCTGGCGGTAATGTCGAGAAAGCAGAGTTCGTCGGCGCCGGCGGCGTCATAGGCGATGGCGCATTCGACCGGATCGCCGGCGTCGCGCAGATCGACGAAATTGACGCCTTTGACGACGCGTCCGCCTTTCACGTCCAGGCAGGGAATGACGCGCGCCTTCAGCACTAAGCGTCCTCCCGCGCGCGGCGGATCATCTCCAGCGCCTGCGACGGATCGAGCCTGCCATCGTAGAGCGCCCGGCCGGTGATGGCGCCCGCGAGCTTGCGGCAATCGGGTTGCAGCAACCGCTCCACGTCGGCAAGGGACGCCAGGCCGCCGGAGGCGATGACGGGAATCGTCAAGGCGTCGGCGAGCGCCAGGGTCGCCTCGATGTTGAGGCCGGTTAAAACGCCGTCGCGGGAGATGTCGGTGTAGATGATGGCGCTCACCCCCGCGTCTTCGAAGTTCTTGCCCAGATCAAGCGCCGACATGCGCGTCGCGCGCGACCAGCCGTCGACGGCGACAAAACCGTTCTTGGCGTCGACCCCGACAGCGACCCGGCCCGGGTGAAGGCGCGCCGCCTCGCGCACGAAGGACGGATCCTTGACGGCCGCCGTGCCAATGATGACGCGCGCGACGCCCTTTTCCAGCCAGCGGGACAGCGTGCGCATGTCGCGAATGCCGCCGCCAAGCTGCACGGGGATCGTCAGCGCGGCGAGAATGGCTTCGACCGCTCGGGCGTTGCGCGGCGCGCCCGCGAAGGCGCCGTCGAGATCGACGACATGCAGATATTCGAATCCGACGCGCTCGAAGGCGCGGGCCTGCTCCGCAGGGTCGTCATTGAACACCGTGGCGCGATCCATGTCGCCCTGGGCGAGGCGCACGCACTGCCCTTCCTTCAAATCGATTGCGGGAAACAGAATCACGGACGCCACCTTAGGAAATTGCCGATCAATGCTAGGCCGAGCCTCTGGCTTTTTTCGGGATGAAACTGCACGCCGACGAGATTGTCGCGCGCGACGGCCGCCGTGAGCGGCGCGCCATAGTCGGTGGTCGCCAGGACGTGCTCCGGCGACGCCGGCGTCAGCTGGAACGAATGCACGAAATAGGCGTGCAATCCATGCTCGCCCGTCGGCACGCCGGCAAAGAGCGGATGTTCCCGGCTCAGCGTCAGCGTATTCCAGCCCATATGCGGGATTTTCAGCGAAGTATCCGCAGGCTCGATCGCAGCGACGTCGCCCCTAATCCAGCCAAGGCCCGGCGTTTCGCCATGCTCAAGGCCCCGTGCGCCCATGAGCTGCATGCCAACGCAAATCCCCAGGAATGGCCTGCCGCGGTCGATGACCGTCTCTTGCAGCGCGGCGTAAAGCCCCTCGATCGCCATCAGGCCGCGACGGCAATCGGCGAACGCGCCGACGCCCGGCAGAACGACGCGCTCGGCGGCGCGCACGACGTCGGGGTCGCTGGTGACGCGAATGTCGTCTTGCCCCTGCGACTCGCGGGCGGCGCGCTCAAAGGCTTTCAAGGCGGAATGCAGATTGCCCGACCCATAGTCGATGATCGCCGTCGTCAAGGAGCCAGTCCCCCGGCGACATCGTCTTTCGCGATCGGCCGAGACGGGCGATGGCGGTGAAAGTAGGCCGCCTCCGCCTCGTCGAGGTCATCGCCAATGACGAGATCCTGCTCGACGTAGCCGCGACGCGTCATATTCCAGCCGACGAGCCGTTCCCCCTCGAAACCGAGCCAGACAGCGAGCCCGAGCGTCAGCCATGACACGGCGTCGCTCGACACCCGCAGCCCCCAGGCGACGAGCGCCAGGGCGACGAGAAGAAGCGTCCAGAGCATGGCGACCAGCCAGGCGCGCCGCCAGGCAAGCCAGAACGGACCGAGAAGGAAGGCCGGCCAGGAGAAGGCGTCGCGCAAGAAGACGATCTTCTCCGGCGCCGGAAGCGCGCTCGAAGCCGTTCGCGGAAAAAGAACAGTGAATATCGCCATAGGCCGTCCCCTCGTCGGCGTCACACGCCTCTTTTCAGGCGGTGAGCGTTCCCTTGGTGGAAGGCGCTTCCCCCTGCAAGCGGCGCGGATCGATCGCCACCGCTTTGCCGAAGGCGCGCGCGAAGCCCTTGAAGGCGCTCTCGGCGATATGGTGGCTGTTGACGCCGCGCAGACATTCAATGTGCAGCCCGATACGGGCGTGAACCGCAAAGGCCTGGAAGAATTCGCGCATCAGCTCCGTATCAAAGGCCCCGATCCGCTGCGCCGGAAATGCGACCTCGTAAACGAGAAAGGGCCGGCCCGAAACGTCCACGACGACGCGGGTCAGGGCCTCGTCGAGCGGCACATGCGCGTCGCCATAGCGGGAAATGCCCTTGCGGTCTCCAAGCGCGCGATCCACCGCCTGGCCAACGGCGATGCCGACGTCCTCGATCGTGTGATGGCCGTCGATGTGCAGATCGCCGTCGGCGCGCACTGTCAGATCCAGCGGCGCATGACGGGCGATCTGGTCGAGCATGTGATCGAAAAATCCCACGCCGGTCGATATGTCCGAGCGGCCGTCCCCGTCGAGGTCGACGGCGACCGAGATTTTGGTTTCCTTGGTGTTGCGCTCGATCGTCGCGCTGCGCATTTCCAGCCTTTTCTTAGGCACTGCCGGCGGTTTCCGGCCACTTTGGCCGCAATCGGCCAGCTTGTAGCAACTCCGCCCCGGATTCGCCACCCGAACCGCTCGGGCGTCAACGAGAAGCGAGATGCGCGCCAATAAAGTCTTCTTTGTCGGCGAATTCGCCTAAAACAGCGAAAAGAATGGTCCAAAGGCTCGCGCTAATTCTCTACGTAAGCGCAGCCACGGCAATATGTCCGCGCCGGACGCCACTTGTAGCTTCGCGACAACGCTTCAAGAAGACGCTAAATGCCGCAGCGGCGGCGACTTCGGCCGTTCGCGGCCAATAGATCGCGAAGTCGTGGAGAGATTCCGCCACGCCGCAGCGCCACACGGAGACTTAGAAGATGCGACTTAGGCTCGTTTTCGCGCTCCTCGCGACGTCTTCGGTGTCTGTTCCAGCCGCCGGCGAGCCTTGGCGGGACGGCTTTGTGTCGCGCATCGAAGCGCTGGCGCTCATGCAAACGCTCAACGCCTCCCTGCTCGCAAGCCGCAGCGCGACGGCGACGCTCGAGAAATGGTGCGCCGATCACAAGATGTCCGCGGAGCCCAAGATCGTCGCCCGCCGCGTCGCGGGAATCGCACAGCAGCCGAGCGCGGAGACGCGCCGGCGGCTCGACGTCAGCGACGAGGAGCCGGTGAAATATCGGCGTGTGCAGCTCGCCTGCGGCGATCATGTGCTCTCGGAGGCTGACAATTGGTATGTGCCTGGACGGCTTTCCGATGAAATGAACCGCGCGCTGGAGACGACGGAAACGCCCTTCGGCAAAGCCATCGCGCCGCTTCAGCCGTTCCGTCGCACCATCGAGATGAAAGTGCGCTGGTCGCCCTTGCCCGAAGGCTGGGAGCTTTCGACCGTCCCGACGGCCCTGCAGGAAAAGGCCAGCGGCGCGCTCTCCGTTCCGCATGACCTCTTCGAGCACACGGCCGTCGTCTATGCGCGCGATCAACGCCCTCTTTCCGAGGTGCACGAGACGTATACGCGCGAAGTCCTGGATTTTCCCGCGCCGCTCGCCGGCGTGCCGCGCGAATGAGTCTGGCAGTTAAACCTAGCCCAACTGGCGAATTGCGCGGCGGCCCTGTCGCCGCTCCGCCCTTGCTCAAATCGCCGCCAAACCTTACATCGGCTGAACATCTCAGGCTGGATACGGCGAATGGATAGCGAACAACACCGCTTTGCGGCCATGCACGCGACAACGATCATCCTCGTCAAGAAAGCCGGAGAAACGGTGATCGCCGGCGACGGCCAGGTCAGCCTCGGCCAGACGATCATGAAGGGCAACGCCAAGAAAGTGCGCCGTCTTGGCAAGGGCGACGTGATCGCCGGTTTCGCCGGCGCCACCGCCGACGCGTTCACGCTCTTCGAGCGGCTTGAATCGAAGCTTGAGCAATATCCCGGACAATTGATGCGCGCCTGCGTCGAGCTCGCCAAGGACTGGCGCATGGACCGCTATCTTAGGCGCCTGGAGGCGATGATGCTCGTCGCCGACAAGAGCGTCGGCCTCGTCCTCACCGGCTCCGGCGACGTGCTCGAACCGGAAGGCACGGGCGAAGGCGCGGTGGCCGCCATTGGTTCGGGCGGAAACTACGCGCTCGCCGCCGGACGCGCCCTGCTCGATTCGCCGCTCGACGCCGAAACGATCGCCAGACGCGCAATGGTGATCGCCTCCGAAATTTGCGTCTACACCAACCAGAATGTGGTGGTGGAGAAGATTTAAGGCAGTCGGTATTCGGCGGTCGGCAGTCGGATGATACGACTGCAGATTTCCGACCGCCTGCCGCCGTTCCGAAGGAACTCACCATGGCCGATTTCTCGCCGCGCGAGATCGTTTCCGAACTTGATCGCTATATCGTTGGGCAAAGCGATGCCAAGCGCTCCGTCGCGATCGCGCTGCGCAACCGCTGGCGGCGGCTGCAGCTCGAAGGCCAGATGCGCGAAGAGGTGCTCCCCAAGAACATCCTCATGATCGGCCCGACAGGCTGCGGCAAGACCGAGATCGCCCGCCGTCTCGCGCGTCTCGCCAATGCGCCATTCATCAAAGTCGAAGCGACGAAATTCACCGAGGTCGGCTATGTCGGCCGCGACGTCGAACAGATTGTGCGCGATCTGGTCGAGGTCGCCATCCTGATGGTCAAGGAGCGCCGCCGTAAGGATGTGCAGGCGCGCGCCCAGCAAGCGGCCGAAGAGCGCACGCTCGATGCGCTGGTCGGGCCCGCCGCGTCCCCCGGCACGCGTGAGACGTTTCGTCGCCGCCTGCGCGCGGGCGAACTCGACGACAAGGAAATCGAGGTCGAGCTGACGCAGTCGGGCTCCTCGATGCCGATGTTCGAACTGCCGAACATGCCCGGCGCGAGCGTCTCCGCCTTTTCGCTCGGCGACATTTTCGGCAAGGCGATGCAGCGCGGAAAGCCCCGAAAGCTGACGGTGAAGGATGCGCACGGACCGCTTGTCGCCGAGGAAAGCGACAAGCTGATCGATCAGGAAGCCAGCGTCCGCGAAGCGATCCACGAGGTCGAAAACAACGGCATCGTCTTCATCGACGAGATGGACAAGATCTGCGCGCGCGAAGGCCGCGGCGGCGCCGACGTTTCGCGCGAAGGCGTGCAGCGTGACCTTCTGCCGCTGATTGAAGGCACCACGGTCGCGACGAAACATGGAACGGTGAAGACGGACCATGTGCTGTTCATCGCCTCCGGCGCCTTCCATGTGGCCAAGCCGTCAGACCTGCTGCCGGAACTGCAGGGCCGCCTGCCGATTCGCGTCGAACTCGCTTCGCTCAACGAAGAGGATTTCCGTCGCATTCTCACCGAAACCGAGGCTTGCCTGACGAAGCAATATTCCGCGCTGCTCGGAACCGAAGGCGTAGACCTCGAATTTGCGCCGTCCGCCGTCGACGCGATCGCCAAGGTCGCCGTTCAGGTGAACACCTCCGTCGAGAATATCGGCGCGCGGCGCCTGCAAACGGTGATGGAGCGCGTGCTCGACGACATCAGCTTTTCGGCTTCCGATCGCGCCGGCGAGAAAATCGTCATCGATGGCGCTTTTGTCGAGGAGCACATCGGCGATCTGGCAAAGAACAGGGATCTGAGTCGGTTTATTTTGTGACGCGGTTCAGCCTGCGCTCATCGCCTAAGCCCCTCACCGTACCTCTCCCCGCAAGAAGCAGGGAGAGGGGCTTAAGCGCAACGCCTAACGCGTCTTCTCCCCGCTTGCGGGGAGAGGTGAGATGAGGGGCCGGGGCATATGAAACATTCTATCGCCAAACAGCACACTTGCCTCAGCCCCCGCTTCTCGCCATAAAACCGGCCAAACTCAAAACCCTTGGCCAATCACATGTCCCCTTTTCCTCAGCGCGTCTTCTCGGGCGTGCAGTCCACCGGCAATCTGCATCTCGGCAACTATCTCGGCGCGATCGTCAAATTCGTCGAGCTGCAGAAGAACTTCGACTGCATGTATTGCGTCGTCGACCTGCATGCGATCACCGTGCCGCAGGACCCGATCGCGCTGAAGGCGAACACGCGCGAAATCGCCGCCGCCTTCATCGCCTGCGGCATCGACCCCAAAGAGAACATCGTCTTCAACCAGAGCCAGGTGCCGGAGCACGCCGAACTCGCCTGGGTGTTGAACTGCGTCGCGCGCATCGGCTGGCTCAATCGCATGACCCAGTTCAAGGACAAGGCCGGCAAGGACCGCGAAAACGCCTCGATGGGCCTGCTCGACTATCCAGTGCTGATGGCCGCGGATATTTTGATCTATCGCGCGACGCATGTGCCGGTCGGCGACGACCAGAAGCAGCATCTCGAGCTTGCGCGCGATATCGCGCAGAAGTTCAACAATGATTTCTCAGAATCGATCGCGCGCAACGGCTTTGGCGAGGCCTTTTTCCCCCTGCCCGAGCCGCTGATCTCAGGGCCGGCGACGCGGGTGATGAGCCTGCGCGACGGAACCAAGAAAATGTCGAAGTCAGACGCTTCCGACTATTCGCGCATCAATTTGTCGGATGACGCCGACCAGATCGCGCAGAAGATCAAGAAGGCGAAGACCGATCCCGACGCTCTGCCTTCCGAGGAAAAAGGCCTCGAAGGGCGTCCCGAGGCCTATAATCTCGTCGGCATCTTCGCGGCGCTTTCCGAGCGCAGCAAGGCGGATGTGCTCGGCGAATTCGGCGGCGCCAATTTCTCGAGCTTCAAGAGCGCGCTTGTCGATCTAGCGGTCGCCAAGCTCGCGCCAATCACCGACAAAATGCGTCGCATCCGCGAGGACGAAACCTATGTTGACGGCGTGCTGCGTGACGGCGCCGAACGCGCCCGCGCCATCGCCCGCGAGAATATGAATGCGGTGAAGGATATTGTGGGGTTTTTGCGTTAGAATCTGCTATTCGCGACATTGGAGCAGACGTTCAGCTTCGGCTTTCAGCGAAGGGAGCTCAGTCCTGACGACGTCCCAAACAAGCAAGAGATCGACGCCCCAATAGGCGTGAATAAGTCGATTGCGCAACGCGATGATCCTTTTCCAAGGAACGGGCGTGGCCGCGCGCACGTTAACCGGTTTGCCGCTTCCCCGATGATCTCGAAATTGCGGATGACCGCGTCTTGGATCATTCTCTCGCGCAGAAACGCCTCTTCTCCGCTGACGACATAGTTCTCAATGGCGGCGATGCTATCGAGAATATGTTGAAGGTATAGGCAGTCAGATTTCACAGACTGAAAATTTCCTCTTCAATAAGTGGTTTCAAATACGGACTGAGGCCCCGCGAGGTGACGAGGTCGACCTTTCGACCGATCAGCTCTTCCAACTCCTCGGCGAGCGCAAGGAAATCCGAGAAGCCGCGGTCTCCCGCCAGATCGATCAAAATGTCCACGTCGCTCGACGGCGTCTCAGCCCTTCGAGCGACCGATCCAAAAAGCCGGACATTTGACGCTCCGTGCCGACTCGCGACCTTGAGCACTTCCGCGCGGTTCGCAAGCAATGTATCGAGCAGCGGCATCGCCATGTCCTCCTTCGCTGATCCTATCAGCTTTTTTTATGCCGTTGGAGGCTTCGGCCCGCCGCTCGCCCAGTCGAGCAGTTCGACGGTGTGAGCCACCGGGATTTCCGTTCCTGATCTGATTTGAACGATGCAGCCGATGTTGCCCGCGGCCACGACATCCGGTCCGACGCTCTCAATATTCGCCACTTTTCGCGACCGCAGCTCTCCCGCGAAGTCTGGCTGCAGCACATTATAGGTGCCCGCCGACCCGCAGCAGATGTGGCCCTCCGGAACGGCGACGACGTCAAGGCCCGCCGCGGTCAGCAGCGCGACCGGATCTTGCGATATCTTCTGCCCATGTTGCAGAGAGCAGGCGGAATGGTAGGCGACCCGAAGTTTTGGCGCCTCGCCCGAGGGCGCAAAGCCAATCTCAGTCATCAGCTCCGTCACGTCTCTCGTCATCGCCGAGATACGCGCCGCCCTATCCGCAAGAGCCGGATCGTTGCGGAACATATGGCCATAGTCCTTCACGCTCGTTCCACAGCCCGAAGCGTTGATGACGATATGATCCAGGCCGCCAGAGTCGATTTCGCGCGACCAGGCGTCGATGTTCGCGCGTGCATAGCGCAGCGACTCGTCGACCCTTCCCAGATGATGCGGCAGCGCTCCACAGCAACCGGCGCCTTTCGCCACGACGACCTCGACGCCGTGACGCGTCAGCAGCCGTATCGTCGCCGCGTTGATTGACGTCTCGATGACCGTCTGAACACAGCCGCTCAGCAGCGCGACGCGCATCTTGCGCGGGCCTTGCGCGGCAAAGACCTGCGGCGCGTCGACGCTGGAAACAGGCGGAAGGTTCGACGGCGCCAGCGCGAACGGCGCCGCGAAGCGGCGTGGCAGAAAGCGCGCCAAGGGGCGCAGCGCCGCCGCGATGCGAAACAGCGGACGCGCGAGCGCAGGACGAGGCAAGACAAAAGCGAGCGCCGCGCGCATGGCGCGCTCCGTGAAGGGTCGCGCATATGTTTTTTCGATATGCGCCCGAGCGTGATCGACAAGATGCATGAAATTCACGCCGGACGGACATGTCGTCATGCAGGAAAGGCAGGACAGACAACGATCTATATGAAGGGCCGTGCGCGCGTCAGCCGGACGCTCCTTCTCGAACATCTCCTTGATGAGATAGATGCGGCCGCGCGGGCCGTCGAGTTCGTCGCCGGTGAGAAGATAGGTCGGGCATGTCGCCGAACAGAAGCCGCAGTGCACGCAGGCGCGCAGAATTTTCTCCGTTTCCGCCATGTCGGGATCGGCGAGCGCCTGCAGCGAAAAAAAGGTCTGCATCGTCTCTTAAAACTCCGCGCGCATGCGGCCGCGCTCCAAAATATGCGCCGGATCGAAGCTTGCCTTGACGCGGCGCGTCAGCGCCGCGAGCGCCGCCGGTTGCGCATGGAAGACGTCGACTATCGCGCGCGTCTCCGCGCTTGCCCGGATGAGCGTCGCGTGGCCGCCGCTGGCGTCAACCGCGCCGCGCACCGCCGCGGCATGCGCGTCTGGCGCGGTCTCGACGCGCAGCCAGATCAGCCCGCCCGCCCAGTCGTAGAAATGCGCGAGCACCGGCGCGCCCGCGCGACGGATGCGCTCGACGACCGTGAAACCTTCGCTGGGCGCAACAGAAATGCGCCAGACTTGGCCGGCTGACGCGGCGACGGGCGCGGCGTCCCGCAGCCCGCGCCACAGCGCCATCGAATCGCGTTCATCGAGCGTCTCAAACCGGACGCCCTCGCACGCCAATCGCGCGACGAGATCGTCGCGGCGCGCCGTCACGGAAATGGCGGGACCCTCGAGGCGAATCGCGGCCGCATCGGCGTCCAGCGCCAAGGGCGCAGCGCCCGCCGGCAGCATCGCGAGCGCTGAAGGCTCGCAAGGCGTCGCGGTGGCGCGGCGCAACAGCGCGAGGCTCTCCGCCTCATCCGCGCCGACCGCCAGCAGCGTGCATTCAGTCTCAGGCCTTGGGAGCACCTTGAGCGTCAGCTCCGTCAGAAGCGCAAGCGTGCCGTAGGAGCCGCAGACAAGCTTGGAGAGATCATAGCCGGTGACGTTCTTCATCACGCGGCCGCCGGATTTCACCAGTTCCCCGCGACCGGTGATGCAGCGGAACCCGAGCAGATGATCGCGCGCCGCACCCGCCTTGATCCGCCGAGGGCCGGCGGCGTTCACCGCGATCACGCCGCCGATCGTGGCGCCGCGCGCTTCTGTGCGAAAGAGCCGTCCATAGTCCATTGGCTCGAAGGCGAGTTGCTGCCCATGCCGGTCCAGCAGCGCTTCAATCTCGCTCAGAGGAACGCCAGCGCGCGCTGAGAGCACGAGTTCATCGGGCTCATAAAGCGTCACGCCTGTCAGCGCGGCTGTAGAGAGAGCCTGCGCTTGCGGCGCGTGGCGGCCGAGCCCCGACTTGGAGCCGCCGCCGACGATCGCGCAGCAGTCGCCTTTCGCATGTGCGGCGCAAATTGCGTCTACCGCGTCCGCCTCGTCGCGGATGTCCAGCGTCGCGCAGGCGGATTGCATCGCTAGAATCTCGGCAGGTTGGGAAAGGGCATTTTACCGCCCGAGACATGCATCATCCCAAGCTCGGCGCAACGATGCAGCGTTGGAAACACCTTGCCCGGATTGAGCCGGCCCGCCGGGTCAAAGGCGCATTTGAGGCGCATCTGCTGGGCAAGGTCCACGTCAGTGAACATCTCGCCCATGAGGTCGCGCTTCTCGACGCCGACGCCATGTTCGCCCGTGAGAACCCCGCCGAGCGAGACGCACAGGCGCAAGATGTCGAAGCCAAGCTTTTCGGCGCGCTCGACGTCGCCCTCTTTTGACGCGTCATAAAGGATGAGCGGGTGGAGATTGCCGTCGCCGGCGTGAAAGACGTTGGCGACGCTGAGCCCCTGCTCTTTCGCCAGCCGATCCATGCCGGCGAGCGCTTCCGGCAGTCGCGCCCGCGGTATCGTGCCGTCCATGCAAAGATAGTCGGGCGCGATGCAGCTCACCGCCGGAAAGGCGTTCTTACGTCCGGCCCAGAACTGCAGCCGTTCGGCCTCGCTGGTCGAAGCCCGTATCGTGGTTGCGCCTTCCTCGCGCGCGATATCCTGCACCGCGCCGACAAGATGATCGACTTCAGCCTGCGGCCCGTCGAGTTCGACGATGAGGAGCGCCTCGGCGTCAAGCGGATAGCCGCAAGGCTGAAAGCGCTCGACCGCATGGATCGTCGCCTTGTCCATCATTTCGAGACCAGCGGGGATGACGCCGCGCGCGATGATCGCGCCGACGCAGCGCGCCCCTGCCGCGACGCTCGCAAAGCCGAGCAGCAATCCTCGCGCCACGGGCGGTTTTTGCAGCAGACGCACCGTCACCTCCGTGACGACGCCGAGCAATCCTTCGGAGCCGGTCATCAGGCCGATGAGGTCATATCCCTCGCTGTCGAGATGCTTGCCGCCGAGCCTGATGAGGTCGCCGCCCATCAACACCACCTCGAGTCCGAGGATGTTGTTGGTCGTCAGGCCGTATTTCAGGCAGTGAACGCCGCCGGCGTTCTCGGCGACATTGCCGCCGATCGAACAGGCGATCTGCGAGGATGGATCCGGCGCATAATAGAAGCCCTGCGCTTCAACGGCCTTGGAGATCGCCAGATTTTGAACGCCAGGCTGGACGCGCGCGCAGCGGTTTTCATAATCAATTTCTATAATTCGACTGAACTTGGACATGCCGAGAAGAATGCCGTCCTCAAGCGGCATCGAACCGCCTGAAAGCGACGTGCCGGCGCCGCGGGGCACGACCTTGACGTTCATTTCGGCGGCGAGCGCCATGATCGCGCGGACCTGTTCGACGCTCTCCGGCAGCGTGACAACGAGCGGAAGCGCTCGATACATGGTGAATGCGTCGCATTCGTAGGCGCGGCGGGCGACCTTATCGACGATCAGGCTTTCACGCGGCAGTATGGCGCCCAGTCGCGCAATCAGCTCATTGCGCCGCGACATGATCGCCGGCTCGGGCTTCGGCATGAGAAGCGTCATGGACTCGCGCCTCCAACGCGAGCGAGCGCGCCGCTGAACCTGCAGCTTTAGCCTGAGAGGAGCATCGACCTGCTCCGAGCTGCGCCCTATGGTCCAAACCGTTTAGAGGAGCCTCGAACTGCTCGCAAGCGCGGCCCGATGCCATCACGATTAGAAAATGCGCTGATTTTTGGCGCTTTTCATTAATCCGCCTATGCTAGGTGAGATCGATCGCACGTTAAACCACGGGCCGAAGGGCAATGACCAAGACAATCCTCATCGTCGAGGATAACGAGCTCAATATGAAGCTCTTTAACGATCTCTTGGAAGCCAATGGCCATGCGACGCTGCAAACCAAGAGCGGCTTCGAGGCGATATCCCTCGCGCGCCGCCATCGGCCGGATCTGATCCTGATGGACATCCAGCTGCCCGAGATCAGCGGTCTGGACGTGACCCGGATGCTCAAGGAGGACGATGATCTGCGCGCCATTCCGGTGATCGCGATCACCGCCTTCGCGATGAAGGGCGACGAGGAAAAGATCCTTCAGGGCGGCTGTGAAGCCTATTTGTCGAAACCGATCTCCGTGGCGAAATTCTTGGAGACAGTGAACGGCTTTCTCGCAGAAAAGCGCTGAGAGATCGTCTTCGCATGAGCGCGTTTTCTCGTCTTTGACGATTCTGCTCGAGAACGCGCGCCCGTCGCCCAGTCGTTAGAATGACGAACCCTCGATCAGCAAGGCTACCGCATCCACGCTCCGGAGCGGGCGCGGAGGCTTCATCGCCCCACCCCTCGATGATCTCGCCGCGGCGCTGGGGCGGCTCTTTTTGAGCGGGCTTGCAGGCGACGCGCGGCTGAACTATACAGCGCGCGACGACGTCACGCCGTCCGGCCCTCCCCCAAGAGGCGTCCGAATAGAACGGGGCCATAGCTCAGTTGGGAGAGCGCTTCAATGGCATTGAAGAGGTCGTCGGTTCGATTCCGTCTGGCTCCACCACTCTCCTAGTGCGCTGTTTTAAAACTGGTTTTGAATGAGCCACGAAACGGCTCTCGTCGAATCCGGGACTTAGCTCCAGCCGAATCGCAAGAACGCCTCGCGGCCCCTGAACTTGGCCGCCGGTCTCTGCGTGCGAAGATTGTTCTTGCGTCGAAGCGGGCGATCCCAAAACCCTGCCTCGAGCGATCCATTGATGTTCATTCGCCAAAATTGTATGGCGCCCATCTCGCAACAATGGCAAAGCCCGGCCAACCGCGTCAGGCGAGGCCCATGCGATTGTTCGTCAGTCCATCGCTCCGCCATCTTCAGGAAAGGACATGCGAAATGAAATTACGACTATTCGTTGCGACGACCATATCTTTGCTCTGCTCGGGTTGGGCTTTCGCTGAAGATGCGCCAGTGACCTATCAATGCGAGGTCTCGGCTCAGCAGAGCGATCCAAGCCAATCGGGGCCGTTTTCGATAGAGATTAGAGGCGCCGCGGTGAAATTGGACAACGTCAGCGCGCTAGACAGCAATTTTTCTCTTATTCGAAAGAGTGACGCCTTTTACGTCTTTAAAAATAAGAAGAATCAGGGAGGCAACCTCAACCGTTCCAACGGGGCCGTGGAATTATACGCCGTAAACGCCGCTTCCCATGAGATGACGGTCTCGATCAACGGCGTGTGTGTCGAACAGAAATAACCGGGGATCGAGCGCCTCAAAGTGAACCGATGCGATCGAGCCTTATACTCGCCCTGTTTCCACACGGATAGCGGGGCGGAGCCCGTCAGGGATCTTACGAATTAGGCTCTGCCCCGTCGCTCTGCGACGCGTGAGCCAGGAAGCATCTTCTCGATCTGATGTGCGACGGTCTGCTGAAGCTGCAAGGGAACCAATCATGGCGGCAGCGGTTCTAGTTCCGTATTCCGGGATCGGACCATGCAAGGAAGACCGCAGGCGACATCGCAATTTCTTGAGCGAAACTTGCCGCCGAAGCTCGAGGTGTGCTTGCGCGTCAATGGCGTGGAACGCCGCATCGTCCTGCGGCCATGGACCACCCTCCTCGACGCTCTTCGTGAACATCTAGACCTCACCGGAACCAAGAAGGGTTGCGATCACGGTCAATGCGGCGCGTGCACGGTGCTCATTGACGGACGGCGCGTCCTGTCGTGTCTCACGCTCGCCGTCATGAAGGAAGGCGCCGAGATCACCACCATTGAAGGGTTAGAGAAAAACAACGAATTGCACCCGCTGCAGAGCGCCTTCATTTCGCATGACGGCTTTCAATGCGGCTACTGCACGCCCGGACAGATCTGCTCGGCCGTGGGACTGATCGCCGAGGGCCGCGCGAAAACGCGCGATGACATCAGAGAATTGATGAGCGGCAATATTTGTCGCTGCGGCTGCTACCCTAACATTCTCGCGGCGATCGAGGCGGTGATGCAAGGAGCCGAGACATGATCGATTTCGATTATGTCAAAGCCAGCGACATCAGCGACGCTGTTCGCCAAATCGCAGAACACCCGGCCGCGAAGTTTATAGCGGGCGGCACCAATCTCATCGATCTGATGAAGGAAGACGTCGAGCAACCGACGCGGTTGATCGACATCACAAGCCTGCCGCTGAACGAAATCCATGAGACGCAAGCAGGGGGGCTGAAGATCGGCGCCCTTGTGCCCAACAGCGATCTTGCTTACGCCGAACCCATCACACAGCGCTATCCGCTTCTCTCGAGCGCGATTCTTGCGGGAGCCTCGCCTCAGCTGCGCAACATGGCGTCGACCGGCGGCAATCTCTTGCAGCGAACGCGTTGTCTCTATTTTTATGACACTACGACCCCCTGTAACAAGCGAAGTCCAGGGTCGGGCTGCGGCGCTGCAGAAGGGTTCAACCGCATGAATGCGATACTGGGTTGGAGCCAATCCTGTATCGCCGTACACCCTTCCGACATGTGCGTCGCCCTTGCCGCCCTTGAGGCGGTGGTTCACGTCGCGGGCCCCAAGGGCGATCGCGTCATCCCATCTGTCGAATTTCACCGCCTTCCGGGGGACACGCCCGAAATCGACACAAATCTCGCTCGTGATGAAATCATAACGGCGATCGAGCTGCCCTCCGGGACATTCCCGCGCCATTACAGCTATCTAAAAATCCGGGATCGCTTGTCCTACGCTTTCGCGCTTGTTTCCGTCGCCGCCGCACTGAGGATCGAAGGCGGCGCGATTACCTCCGCTCGCGTCGCATTGGGCGGCGTCGCCCATAAACCCTGGCGCGTTCCGGACGCCGAGCAGAGTCTCGCAGGCGAGGCGCCTGGTCGCAGGGCGTTCTCCAAAGCAGCCGAGATCATCTTGCAGGGGGCGGAGGGCTTTGCCCATAATCGCTTCAAAATCGAACTTGCGCGGCGGGCCATCGTCCGCGCGCTTGAGCAAGCCGCCGCCGCAACCCCGCAGTCCCAATCCGTCAAAGTGATCGTTTAGGTCGCGCTATGTCTGTCGGAACCAACAGCATCGGAAAGCCGGTCTCGCGAATTGACGGGCCGGCAAAAGTTACGGGTCGAGCAAAATATGCGGCCGAATTCAGCGCGCACGATCTCGCGCATGGATTTGTAATCTCAAGTCCGATTGCGAAAGGCCGGATTAAGAGCATAGACCGGCGCGCGGCGCTCGCAACGCCAGGCGTCCTTGAAGTGCTTGCGCACGACAACAGGCCTTCCATCCCCTCGTCGCATGAAAAATACACGGACGCAGTCGCTTCGCCGGGCTCGCCCTTTCGGCCGCTTTACGACGATGAGGTTCTGTTTTCGGGGCAGCCCGTCGCGCTGGTGATTGCAGAGGAGCTTGAGATCGCCCGATTTGCCGCGAGCCTTGTCGATATCGAATATGAAACGGAAAAGACGACCACCGATCTCGATACGCAGATCGACAAAGCTTTCGCGCCGTCGGAGAAGCGAATGCCGGGATGGGATCCACCCGCCCGCGGAGATGTCGACAGCGCCTTGTCGCGAGCGCCAAACCTGATCCAGAAGGAATATCGGACGCCGGTCGAGCACCATAACCCGATGGAAACCTTTGCGAGCACGGCGGTTTGGGAGGCCGACGGTCGGCTGACGGTCTACGATAAAACGCAGGGCGCGCCGAATTGCCACGAATATTTGTGTAGCGTGTTCGGTCTGGCCAAGGACAAAGTCCAGGTCTTGTCTCCCTATGTCGGAGGCGCCTTCGGCGTTGGTCTTCGGCCAAATTATCAGCTGTTCATGGCGGCGCTCGCCGCCATTGGCCTCAAGCGATCTATCAGGGTCACACTGACGCGCCAGCAGATGTTCACGCTTGGCTATCGTCCGCAAACACTCCAGACGCTCACACTGGGAGCCGAGAACGATGGGCGATTGGTGGCCGTGAAGCATGATGCGATCGCCGCCACGTCACGGTTCGAAGATTACCAGGAGCCCACCGTCGTTTGGTCTGGCGCGCTGTATCCCTGCGATGACTCGGCGGTCACTTCGAGGCTAGCGCGGCTCGATCTCTTCACGCCTTGTGACATGCGCGCGCCCGGCGGCGCGGTCGGCATGTATGCGCTTGAAAGCGCCATGGACGAGCTCAGCTATGCGGTTGGCGTCGATCCATTAGAACTCCGCCTCAGGAACTATTCGGAGAGAGATCAGAACCACAACAGGCCTATTTCGAGCAAGGCGTTGAAGGACTGCTACCTGCAGGGCGCCGAGCGCTTCGGCTGGTCCAAGCGGCGGCCCGAGCCGCGTTCGATGCGCGAGGGGCGCGAACTGGTCGGCTACGGCATGGCGACGGGGATTTGGGAAGCGTTTCGCGTGCCGACGAGCGCGAGGGCGGTTCTCGCGGCTGATGGAACATTGGAAATCGCCTGCGCCACGGCCGATATCGGCACCGGGACGTATACGATTTTGGCCCAGATCGGCGCTGAGATGCTCGGCCTTCCGCTCGACAAGGTCGTTGTCAGGATCGGCGATTCCGATTTACCGGCCGCTCCTGTCGAAGGCGGCTCCTGGACAGCCGCCTCTGCCGGCTCCGCGGTGATGGAGGCCTGTCATGGCATACGCAAAGAACTTCTGATGCGGGCCGGTGCGATCAGCAACGCGCCGCTCAAAGGCGTCGATCCTGCCGATCTCACTTGGGTCGACGGCGAAATCCGAATGCGGGATAATCCCTCCCGGGGAATGTCGCTCTCGCAACTGCTGCTCGGCCTCAACGAACCCATCGTGTCGGAAGTGTCATCGAAGCCAGACGAGCAGGCCTTGCAGGATTATTCGCATTATGCGCATTCGGCGGTGTTTGCCGAAGTGAGGCTGGATGAGGAGCTTGGCATGCTGCGCGTCGCGCGCGTGGTCAGCGCGGTCGCCGCCGGCCGAATTTTGAATCCCAAAACGGCCAGGAGTCAGATCATGGGCGCCGTCGTCGGCGGCATCGGCATGGCGCTTCACGAGGAGACGGTGATCGACCATCGTTACGGTCGGTTCATGAATCACAGTTTGGCCGAATACCATGTGCCGGCGCATGCCGACGTCCACGCCATCGACGTTATTTTTGTCGACGAGCAGGAGCATCGGCTAAACCCGCTCGGCGTGAAAGGCGTCGGCGAAATCGGCATCGTCGGCACGGCCGCCGCGATCGCCAATGCCGTCTTCCACGCCACCGGCGTGCGCGTCCGCGATCTTCCGATCACCATCGATAAGCTGCTCGAGCTGAGGCGGCCCATGAGCAACCACGCGGCGTAAATGAATTATGTCCCAGACCCCGACAGGCCGAGGGACGCTCTCACGAGCGCCCACAGGTGGCTGGTGGAATTCGGACAGGCGGCGTTGGCGACCGTCGTCTCCACCTGGGGTTCGTCGCCCGTACCAATCGGCGGCCAGATGGCCATCGGTCCAAATGGACAGTTCGAAGGCTCCGTATCCGGCGGTTGCGTCGAAGCGGAAGTGATTAGCGAAGCGGCGGACGTTCTGGCTCGCGACATGCCGAGGCTGTTGGAGTTCGGAATCGGAGAGGAGCTGGCGTGGAGGGCTGGCCTACCCTGCGGCGGGGCCATCAGCATCTATGTCGAGCCGCTGCGTCGTGAACGAGATTCAGCTTTTCTGGAGAGGGTGTTTTCAGCGCGCCGCGCTCGAACGCCGCTTGCCGTGCTCACGACGCTGGCGACCGGCGAGCGGCGCCTATTCGATCCCGGGGAGCCGATGCCGGCCGAGATCGCCCAATGCCTCCATTCGGGTGAGAGCCGGGTGATCTGTCTCGGCGAGGATCCGGTCTTCTTGCACGCGCTCACCCCGCCCGTTCGGGTCGTCATTGTCGGCGCGACGCATGTCGGCCAGGTGCTCGCTGATTTGACGAACCGCATTGGTTACGACGTCGTCGTCGTGGACCCGCGCGCCGCCTTTGCGAGCGCCGACCGCCTCGGAAATTTCAAAAGTCTCACCGACTGGCCTGAAATTTCGCTGAAGTCTTTGGGGCTCGACCCAAGGACCGCGGTCGTCGCTCTGACCCATGCCGCCGCGATCGACGATGAAGCGCTCACCGAGGCGCTGCGCTCGCACTGCCTGTATATTGGCGCCCTGGGCTCGACACGAACGCACGCCAAGCGCTTGCAGCGTCTGGCCGCCGCGGGCTTCAACGATGCTGAACTCGCGCGCATCAGCGCCCCGGTCGGATTGCCGATTGGCGCGAAAGGACCGGCTGAGATCGCCGTCTCCATTCTCGCCGAAATCGTCAAGGTCGCGCGGGAAACGAGGCAATGGTGAACATCGCAGCCGTGCTCTTGGCTGCTGGCGCCTCGAAGCGTTTCGGGGAGAACAACAAGCTTCTCTCCGACTTTGGCGGGACGCCGCTCATTCGCAGGGTGGCGGAAGAAGTCGTACGCTGCGGCGTTGAAATCGTCGTTGTCACGGGGTGCGATCGCCTGCTGATCGAAAAAGCTCTCGAAGGCTTGCCGCTTCGATTTGAACCTAATGCGAACTGGGAAAGCGGCATGGGATCGTCAGTCGCCGCCGGCATAAAGGCGCTTGGCCAGCAAACTGAAGGGGCCTTCGTTGTGCCTGGCGACATGCCCTTTCTGACGTCGGAGGTCATCAATGAGCTCATCGCCGCCTACAAAACTCGTCAGGGGCGATCAATTGTCTATCCAGTCACGGCATTAGGAGAGCAGCGCAATCCCGTCTTGTGGCCCCGACACTGCTTCCGCGCGTTGGCGGCGCTCTCTGGGTCACAGGGCGCCAAGCAATTGCTGCAGAACTGCACGGATTCGCGAAAGCAGGCGCACGTCCTCGACGCGCGCGCCCTTATCGATATTGATTTGCCCGCTGATTTGGAAGCTGCGCGTTCGCGATGGAAATTGGCGAATTCCTGAGGGTTTTTGCACCCCAAGAAAACCGTCAAGCCATCCCGATCGCTCGTCACAGCGCTTAGGGGTCTCGATGAACTTCGTTCCTGGGATCGTCATTGGCGTCCACGTATTCGAGGCCCAGGGGACCGATGGCCGTGACCTGAGTGACGTACTCGCCGGACTTCGCCCAGTGGAAATGCGACGTATCGCCGGGCAGAATGATGACGCTACCAGGTGGATAGGCGTTGAGCTTATCGCCGTCGAATTGGTCGCCGAGGCCGATATAGAAAACACCGGACATGACCGTATAGACCCGGTCCTCAGGATGTCTATGCGGCATCAGTTTCACGCCCGAAGGGACCCTTACCCTTATCAAGTAAGGTCCCGCTTGTGCGGGATCTCCAACAAGCACAGCCAGTCGGGCCGCCGGGGGAAAGCCCGGAAAAGGCTTCCAGTCGACGTCTTCCGGCAGAATCGTTCTGAAAACGGCTTGTCCTGACTGGTGGTTGTGAACCATCGCACCCTCCAACCAACGCGCAGCCCCGCAAGACAGCGCCCCAGCTTCCAAGCACTCTAAGCGCGGTGCAACCTTGATGTGCGCGGCTCAAGCAATATGTTGCAGCATTAGCGGCCATCAAGCGATTGACGTTCGAGATGACTTCCGGCGCAGGAGAGTTCCCGTCGCGCCGACACTGTAGGCTCAGTCATGCCCTATGAACTCTATTATTGGCCCGGCATTCAGGGACGTGGAGAGTTCGTCAGACTCGCGCTGGAGGAGGCCGGCGCCAGCTATCTCGATAAGGCGCGCGAGCCAAACGCCGAGGCGACGCTTTTAGCTTTTCTCGGACGAACCGACCATCCGTCCTTCGCGCCGCCGTTCTTGAAAGACGGACATGTGATCGTCGGACAGACCGCCGCAATACTGCTGTATCTCGGCGATCGTCACGATCTCGCTCCGAAAGACGCGGCGCGTAGACTTTGGGTTCACCAAATTCAACTGACCATCGCTGACCTGGTGGGCGAGGCTCACGAGACACATCATCCGTTAGGCGCTGATTTGTACTATGAGGAGCAGAAGTCCGAGGCCTTACGCAGAGCGAAAGGCTTCCGTGAGGATCGAATACAAAAATATCTGGGTTGGTTTGAAACGATTCTCACCCGCAATTCCGACGGCGACGCCTATCTCGTCGGTATAGCCTTGAGCTACGTCGATCCATCTTTGTTCCAGGTCGTGGAAGGCTTGCTCTACGCATTTCCAAAGACAACAAAAGCCGCTCTCGCCGCGTCGCCGCGCGTGGCCGCTCTTTGCAAGATGGTCGCGCAACGCCCGCGCGTTCGCGCATACCTCGACAGCGATCGCCGAGTGAAATTCAACGAGCAAGGGATTTTTCGTCACTATCCTGAACTCGATGGCTGATCAGCGGGATCCGTCCTTACGCGGATCTAGATTGATCGCCGTGCCCTATATGCTCACCCTGTCCGACAGCAGTTCGGACTTGGCTTGCTTCTTGGAGAGATCTTGATGGGTGGATTCGCCTCGATCCAGGATACGCAGCTTTCGGCGGGCGGATGCACCGCCTTGAGCGATCGTCTTTTCGAAACCCGCAGGCTTTCGATCGAACTTGCGGCTCCGCTCAGCGCCGAAGACATGGTCGTCCAAGCGATGGAGGACGCCAGTCCGACCAAATGGCATCTCGCGCACACATCTTGGTTTTTCGAAACCTTTGTCCTGACGCCGTATCTAACGGACTATTCGCTGTTCGATGAGGCGTTCAACTATTGCTTCAACTCCTACTATGAGCACCAGGGCCCCCGGCAGCCCCGGCCAAAGCGCGGACTTCTCACCAGGCCGTCGCTCGATCGCGTTCTCGCCTATCGGGAGCATGTGGACTTGGCGTTGGCGCAGCTCCTTGCTGTGCAAACCAACTCGCCGCCGGCGTTGATCCATACGCTCGAGCTCGGAATCAATCACGAGCAACAACATCAGGAGCTGATGCTCACCGACATCCTCTCGCTTTTCGCCGCAAGCCCCCTAAGGCCAGCCTACCGCACCACACGACCGCGCTCCCTTCCAGCGCCTTGTGGACTGTTGCGCTGGATTGATTTTCCCGGCGGCGTCTACCCGATCGGACACGAGGGAAAGGGTTTCGCCTGGGACAATGAGGAGCCTCGCCACGATGCGCTCCTCCGCCCGTTTCGGCTTGCTGATCGCCTGGTCACAAATCGAGAGTGGCTGGAGTTCGTCGCCGACGGCGGCTACGAGACGCCGACCCTATGGCTGTCCGATGGCTGGGCCACGATCGGTCGCGAAAATTGGCGCGCGCCACTCTATTGGGAGTCTCGTGACGGACAGTGGTTCGAGATGTCGCTCGAAGGCCCGCAGCCGCTAAGCCTCGATGCGCCGGTTGCGCATGTGAGCTACTACGAAGCCGACGCTTTTGCGCGCTGGTCTGGCAAGCGATTGCCGACTGAATTCGAATGGGAGGTCGCGGCCGCGACAGCGCCCAACAACAAGGGTAACTTTCTTCAAATGGGCGCTGCACTGCGCCCGTTGCCGGCTGAAGCCGAACCCAATGGGTCGCCGCGTCAGATGTTCGGCGACGTCTGGGAATGGACCCAGAGCGCCTATCTGCCTTATCCGGGCTATCGCGCGCCTGAAGGCGCGTTGGGAGAATACAATGGCAAGTTCATGGTTGGTCAACACGTGCTGCGCGGCGGCTCTTGCGTGACCCCGCGAGATCACGTTCGCGCGAGCTACCGCAATTTCTTTTACCCTCACCAGCGCTGGCAATTTTTAGGCCTGCGCCTCGCTTCGGAGATCGCCTGATGTCGAAGGCGACGGAATGCTCAGCGCCGATCATGCGGCAAGCGGACGACTTCGCCGTTAGCGTGCTGGATGGCCTGTCTCGGCCGAAAAAGAGTCTTCCCTGTCGCTTCTTTTACGACGCCAAAGGCAGCGCGCTCTTCGAAGACATTACGCGCCAGCCCGAGTACTATCCCACAAAAACCGAGGTTGGAATTCTCACAGCCAATGCGATTCAAATGCTCGAGGGTGCGCTCGGAGAGACGGTTCTCGTCGAGTTCGGTTCTGGTTCGAGCATCAAGACGGAAATCCTGCTTCGACACATGCGCCGGCTACACGCGTATGTGCCGATCGATATCTCGGAGAGCGCGCTTGCGGATGCTCGAAGACGACTCGCGGGTCGATTTGCCGGGCTCGACATTCAGCTGCTCTTGGCTGATTTTTCGCATCCAATCGAGCTTCCTCCCGAGCTGGCGGAACGGCCAAAACTCGGATTTTTTCCTGGATCGACGATCGGCAATTTCATGCCCGCCGAGGCGACGCAGTTGCTGCGGGCGATGCGAGAAACGCTTTCGCCGCACGGAAAGCTGATCATTGGCGTCGATCTCAAAAAAGACGTTCGCCAGCTTGTTGCAGCTTACAATGATGCAAATGGCGTCACCGCGGCATTCAATCTTAACCTCCTCGTTCGCATCAATCGTGAACTCGATGGGACATTCGATCTTCAAGCTTTTCGCCATGCGGCGAACTACGAGCCCTTCGAAGGACGCATTGAAATGCATCTCGTCAGCGTCAAAGATCAGGACGTCTGGGTGGGTGGACAAAAATTTCGCTTCCGGGCGGCGGAGACGATTCATACCGAGAGCGCTTACAAATACACGATCGAGGAGTTCCACCTGATCGCGCAGGCGGCGGGTTGGACGCCTCTGCGCGTGTGGAAAGATGACCTAAATTTGTTCAGCGTACATGAATTGGTCGCGCCTTGAGCGGCGCGCACGACAGCCGGGACGAGCTGGAATGACTGCGACGAAGGTGAATGAAGCAGGGCGAGACGCCTGGCCCGTATTGCCTTACGTCGCCTGGCAAGAGACCTATGCGACGCTGCATCTTTGGACTCAGATCGTCGGCAAGATCCGGTTATCGCTTACGCCCTGGCTGAACCACTCCTGGCACGTTGCGCTTTATGTGACGACCCGTGGCCTCACCACGTCGCCAATTGCATATGGCGCAAGGACATTTCAAATCGATTTCGATTTCATCGACCACGTGCTGCGTATAACGACGAGCGACAGCGGAGAACGCCAACTGCAGCTCCGATCTCAGACTGTCGCCGACTTCTATTCGCATCTTTTCGCCAAGCTCGCTGAGTTGGACATTTTTGTCCGCATCAATGAGCATCCCAACGAGATGCCTGATGCGCTCGCTTTCACCAAGGACCGGATTCATGGCGCCTACGATCCTGCTTATGTAAGCTGCTTTTGGAGATTGCTTGCGCAAGCCGACCGCGTATTCAAAATCTTTCGCACGGGCTTTGTTGGCAAGGCCAGCCCTGTGCACTTTTTCTGGGGCAGTTTTGACTTGGCCGCGACGCGGTTTTCTGGTCGCCGTGCGCCGCGCCATCCAGGAGGCGTCCCAAATCTTCCGGACGCCGTTGTGCGCGAAGCTTACTCGCATGAGGTGAGCAGCGCGGGCTTCTGGCCGGGCGGCGGCTCGATCGATTTTCCCGTTTTCTACTCCTATGCCTATCCAGCGCCGCCTGGATTCGATGGCGCGCCGGTTGAACCGGAGGGGGCGTTTTTTAGCCAAGAACTCAAGGAATTCATCCTGCCCTATGACGTCGTGCGCAAATCGGAGCGTCCAGATGCGACGCTCCTTCGCTTTTTGCAGAGCACATATGAGGCTGCCGCCGACGCCGGCGGATGGGACCGCGTCGCGCTCGAATGTCCGTTAGGACATGTCGGCGCCCCGCGTCGGGGTTCCGGATAGGATCTTCGCAGGTCGATTCGCTTGCCGGGATCTTCGAGCACGGATCGGTCCTCGCTTTGGCGACGCGCGCTGCCCCTCGATCAGTCCAAGGCTTTGCGCTAACCTATCGCCTTCGATTCAGAAGCTCATTGGTGCAGTGATAGATGGAGAACTCAAATGCGGCATTCTCTTACGCGCAGGCTTCTCGCTGAATTTCTTGGGACTTTCTGGCTCGTGTTCGGCGGCTGCGGCAGCGCGGTGATTTCCGCCGGCTTTCCACAGCTCGGCATTGGCTTTCTCGGCGTGGCGCTGGCCTTCGGGCTCACGGTGCTGACGGGCGCTTACGCCTTCGGCCCCGTATCCGGCGGCCATTTCAACCCAGCGGTGACGCTCGGCGTCGCGACGGCGGGCCGATTCTCCTGGAAGGAAGTCGGACCCTTTTGGGTGGTGCAGCTTCTCGGCGCGACATTTGCGGCATTCGTCCTGCTCAAGATCGCTCAGGGCAACATTGATTTTTCGCTCGCCAACGGCTTTGCCGCCAACGGTTATGACGAACACTCCCCCGCCGGCTACACATGGCAGTCTGGCCTTCTTGCCGAAATCGTGCTGACGGCGTTTTTCCTGCTTGTCATCCTGGGAACGACGGAAGGTCGCGCGCCGGTCGCCTTCGCGCCAATCGCCATCGGATTGGCGCTGGCGCTGATCCATCTGGTCGACATCCCGATCACCAACGCTTCGGTGAACCCTGCGCGCTCGACGAGCCAGGCGCTCTTCGTCGGCGGGTGGGCCCTCGAACAACTTTGGCTGTTCTGGGTCGCGCCGCTAGCCGGCGCCGTGATCGGGGGCCTTATTCATCGCTTTGCCCTTGCTGATGACTGAACCCGACTTGAATCGACCTGAGCGATCACTTGCGCGAAAGGCAGCTGATCCTCAACGTGTCAGTGGACGCTCGGCTTCGCCGCAGCGTCCCTGACGCACTTCTTCGTGAAGCTCGTCCGAGCTGCGCCTGCCAGTTTCTTTTCAGCCGCAGCGGCGTCGCAGGCGCTTGCAGCGGCGTCTCTGTCGCACTTTTTCATGAAACTTTTCAGCGCGGCGCCGTGCAGCTTCTTTTCGGTCGCTTTAGCGGCGCAGTCCGGGACAGCCGGCGTTGTTTCTGCGAATGCAGCAGCCGAAACCAAAACCGAAGCGACGTAAACAACGGCGGTCAAAGTTCTTCCTGACATTTTGTCCTCCCAGCTTCGACCAAGAGACCATGAGCATGTTGGGGCAAGGACGCGCTAATTCCTGACATGATCTCAGTCCGGAGACCCAGACATCAACGCCGTCAGCGCTGCGTGAGCGCTACAGCGGCGGCGCTGTCGTCTGGCGCTCTCGCTTCCCCAAAAAACAAGGGCCTGTCCCTATCTAGTCTCTCCAACAGATCGCGCAACCGATCCGGAAGCGGCTCTCGAAGGACGTCATCGTAGGTTTGCCGTAGCAATTCGCTGATTTCGTCGCCGACCTTTGGGCGCTCCAAGCGGGGCCAACGCATATTGCAACTCCACTCGTAGAGAGGAACAAAGAGCGTCACCTTCAGTTGCGGCCACATTGTGAGAGAAAATCCGCGGCGGGCTTGCAGCAGGCGATTTGTAAAATTTATGGTAAATCAAATCTAATCGTTGCGATCCGTCTTGGCCAACTCGCTGCGCCAGCCAGGCGCGCCGCGCTCTCGTCGCGCTCTACTGGCACGCGCATAAATCCGCCGAATCGGCGCGACCGGCAACACCCGAGAGACATTAGAGCAAAACGTCGAACACGCTCTTCAGCTACATAAACTCTCGCACTTACTTGTTGCGAATGGCTGCTTCCCGTCATTACCGTACGGGTGCGATCCGCACCGTACGGGTGCGATCCGCGAATTTGCAGTCCGTTTAGAGGAATACAGATGCTTGAATTGCTGGGCTTCATATTCAGTGAGGACGATCCGCAGGCTACACACTATCGAGACGGTCGAAGCTACTATTTCTGGGAAGCGCGGCGCGGAAGGGAGATGATTCACATTTATGTCCGTCGCACGGCCTTGGAAGACAGATTCGGCCGCGCGCCAGGCGAGCGATATCGCCAGTGCCTGCTGAGATCGCGCCGAGACATCCAGGTTGCGGCGAACAACAAATGGCGACCTGGAGACGGTGAAGTCTTTCTCGAAGAAAAGGATTTCTGAAGGCTCACACTATGGAAGGCATCCCATTTCTCGATATCGATGGATTTGGCGGCTACAAATGCTACCAATAACGGAGGATTGTCGTTTGCCGCGGAGGATCGCGCCATGTGTCAGGCTTGTGGCTTTGCCGATATCGTTCATCGGAGCGCAATGCGCCGCAGAGCCTTTGTTTTTGGCGCCGTGACGGCGGGAGCGTTGACGATCGCCACGACGGCAAACGCCAAGAGCCCGAAATCCAAGCCTGGACAGGCCAAGCAGAAAGGCGCGCCGCCCAAGCCTGAGAACGTCCTCACCCCTGACGAAGCGCTGGCGCGCCTGATGGAAGGCAACAAAAGATATCAGCAAGGCATCGCGAGACGCCACGATTTTGCTGCCGAACGCGAGGCACTGGTCGGCGGACAAAATCCTTATGCGGCGATTCTCAGCTGCGCGGATTCGCGCATCGCGCCTGAATACGCTTTCGACAGTTCGCGCGGCGACCTGTTCGTTGTTCGTGTCGCCGGCAATGTCGCCAATCCATACAATATCGCAAGCTTGGAATATGCCGTCGAGGTGTTGAAGACTCCTCTCATCTTGGTGCTCTGTCACGAAGCCTGCGGCGCTGTTAAATCCGCAATTTCGTCAATCCAGAATGATACGACTTTGCCTGGCCACCTTCCGACGCTTGTCGCCGCTCTAGCCCCTGCGGTCAAAGCAGTTACGGGCCGGCAGGGCGATCTTCAAGAGAATGCGACTGTGGAGAACGCCCGGATGTGCGCGGGAACGCTCGAGACCGCAACGCCCTTGCTGAGCGCGGCTGTCAATGAAAAGCGCGTCAAAGTCGTGAGCGGAATCTATCGCCTTGCCGACGGGCGGGTCGATCTTTTCGCGTGAGGCTGACGTCAACCGAGCGAAGGCCGACCGCGCCTGCCGTCAAGCAAGGATCCGCCGATCGATCTGCGCAATTGAAGTGACCCCGGTCAGCCTCATCGCGACGCGTATTTCTTTCGCGAAGATCTCAAGCATATTCTCGACCCCCGCCTGTCCGGCCGCGGCCAGCGCATAGGCGGCGGCCCGGCCGAGCAGGACGCCCTTTGCGCCGAGCGCCAGCATGCGGACGACGTCCAGTCCGGATCGAACGCCCGAATCGACAAATACTTCAAGATCGTTTCCGACGACGTCGACGATCGAGGGCAAGGCTTTGACTGTCGACAACGCCCCGTCGAGCTGCCGTCCCCCGTGATTGGAAACGATGATCCCATTCGCTCCGAACCGCACCGCGTCTCGAGCGTCCTCAGGATCCAATATGCCCTTCAAGATGAGAGGACCCTTCCAAAAATCGCGGATCCATTCGAGGTCCGACCAGCTGATCGACGGATCAATATTTTTTCCAAGCCAGCCAATGTAATCCTGCAGTCCGGTCGCCTTGCCGAGATAGTTCGAGACATTGCCAAGATCGTGCGGTCGTCCGCGGATTCCGACATCGATGGCCCAAGCGGGCTTGGTTATCGCCTGCAGTATTCGCCGCTGCATGGCGTAGGGTCCCGACAAGCCGGAATGGGCGTCGCGGTAGCGTGATCCGTGCACCGGCAGGTCTACCGTAAAGACGAGGTTTTTCACGCCTGCACATTGGGCGCGCTCCAACATCGACTGCATGAACCCGCGATCTTTGAGCACATAGAGCTGAAACCAGATTGGCTGCGGGCACTGCGACGTAACTTCTTCGAGCGAACAGACCGAGAGTGTCGACAACGCGTAAGGAACGCGCTTCTTCGCCGCAGCATTCGCCATCTGAACCTCGCCTCGGCGCGCGAATAATCCGGTCAGGCCCACAGGCGCCAGGATCACAGGAAGCTCGGAAGGCTGACCGAACCACTCCGTCGCGAGGGTGAGGTCGGCAACATTCTTCAATACGCGCTGTCTAAGGTTCACGGCTCTCAGATCAGCGACATTGGCCTGCAGGGTGTCTTCGGCGTTCGCCCCGCCATCGATATAATCAAAGAGGAAGCGCGGCAGCTTTCGCTGTGCGACCTTTCGATAATCCGAAGCTGACGAAACGATCATGCGATTCTCCAAAGAGAGGTTGGACGCCGGAACGCATAGGCGCGCGCCTCGTGGCTCGCGCCCTGCGCCTTTGATCGCAGCAGCACGGCGCCTCGTCAAACCAATCTGGCCTCCTAGCGCAGTTTGAGGATTAGCCACAGGCGGCGCGCGGCGCGGCGCCGGCGGCGTGGCGCCGGGCATGATCCATGAGAAGGTTTTGGACGAAGCTCAGTTTTTCCTTCACGATCGGCGAAATCACGAAGGGATAGATATCTGGCTGCCCCATTGATCGGTTGATGTTGTTCAACGCGAACGAAATGTCGAGCCAATTATCGACCATCTCATTGATGTCGGGATAGTCGTAGGGATCAAAATCGACTCGCGCCGGAGAACCGTCATTGCGTCGGACCACGAGCCCGGCGCTGCGCCCCGTTTCGAGCGTGTCAACGATATGGAGATAATGCGCAAAGGTTTCCGCAAAATCTTCCCACGCGTGGCACGACGCGTATGCGCTTATGTGCTTCTGTCGCCAGTCGGGGGGAGGCCCCTCTTCATAATGTCTCTGCAGAGCGCTGGCGTAATCTTGCCGCTCGTCCCCAAAGAGCTCTCGAAACGGAATGAGATGGTTCGAATGCGGCACGATGCGATCCCAATAATAGTGGCCGATCTCATGCCGGAAATGGCCGAGCAAGGTGCGATAGCGCTCCCCCATCTCGTCGCGCATTTTTTCACGCACCGGATCGTCCGCTTCTTTCAAGGCGATCGTAATCAGGCCCGAGTCATGACCGGTCAGAATAGGCTTTTGTGATGGCTCCTCCGCCAGAAAATCGAAGACGAGAGGCTCACTGTCGGCCTCGGAAGCGTTCGGCGCCGGAAGATTCAATCTGATCAAGCTATAGAAGAGCCGTCGTTTGGCGGCCTCGATTTTCTGCCAAGCGATGCGGCGCTTATCGTCCGACAAATCCGGCACAGTTCGATTGTGCCGGCAGGCGAGGCAATATTCCGACGGACCTCCCTTCTCGACCATCCAGTTGCAGCCGCGCAGCTCCCAGTTCTTGCAGAAACGATATTCGCAGGTTCCGTCAGCCAGCGCGGTCCATGCATTGCCGGCAGGTTCTACCGCAGTCATCGCGCCGAGCGTCGGCAGGTAGCCGAGCAGATGCCCGCAACTTTCGCATCTTGTGTTCTCAAAAAGTATGCTTTGGCGGCAAACCTGGCATCGAAAAGCTTCCATTGGCGTATTCCCCGGGGCTGTCCGCGCGGCCATAACTTCGCGGCTGGCGGATTGTTCCTGGTGGGGATGAAGCGATCCCGGCTCAGACGCCGTCGGCCTTGCGGGCGGTCGATCAGGCGCCGGACCTTTGCGCAGCGCGCATCCACCTGCTAGGCTTTTTGCCGTAATTTCGCACAAAGCCGCTATTTTGTCGGCTCTTCAGATTGACACTTTGCACGCCAGCCCCGCAAAACTCCGCAAGTGGCCTTGCGCCAATTCGAGAGAGGATGGCGCCGTAACGAGACGCAAAATAACGTGTCAATCCAGATCGCTCTTCATCACGTCACCCACTATAAATATGATCGCTTGATCGCGCTCGGCCCGCAGATCGTTCGGCTCCGGCCCGCGCCGCATTGTCGAACGAAAATCTCGAGCTACTCGCTCAAGATCGCGCCCTCGGAAAATTTTATAAATTGGCAGCAGGACCCCCACGGCAATTGGCTGGCGCGTCTGGTGTTCCCGGAAAAGGCAAACGAATTCAAGATTGAGGTCGACATCCTCGCGGAGCTGGCCGTCTATAATCCCTTCGATTTCTTCATCGAGCCTTATGCTGAAGAGTTTCCCTTCGCTTATCCGGAGGAACAGAAAATTGAACTGGCCTCTTATCTCGCTCCCGATGACGTCGGGCCTCTGACAGAAGGCTTCGTCCGAACCCTACCCCAGCAAAAAACGCGGACCATCGATTTTCTCGTCGAACTAAACGCGCGGCTGCACCGGGATATTCAATATGTCATCCGGATGGAGCCTGGCGTGCAGGCGCCGGAAGAGACTCTCGCGCTAGGGTCGGGTTCGTGCCGCGATTCCGCTTGGCTTCTCGTGCAGATCTTGCGCAAGCTCGGTCTCGCGGCGCGTTTCGTCTCCGGCTATCTCATCCAGCTGAAAGCCGACGTCGATCCGATTGAAGGCCCAAAGGGAACCGACCACGACTTCACCGATCTGCATGCTTGGGCGGAGGTTTTTCTGCCCGGCGCAGGTTGGATCGGTCTCGATGCGACGTCGGGACTGTTCTGCGGCGAAGGTCATTTGCCTCTTTGCGGCGCGCCGCACTATCGCTCCGCCGCGCCTCTGTCGGGCCTCGTAGAGCCTGCCCAAGTCGAATTCGGTTTTGAGATGCGCGTCGATCGCATCAATGAGGCGCCGCGCATCACCGCGCCCTTTTCAGATGACGCATGGCGCCGGCTGGACGCGTTGGGCGAAAAAGTCGACGCCGATCTTGACGCGCGGGACGTCCGTCTCACCATGGGCGGCGAGCCGACGTTCGTCTCCATCGACGACTTCGAGTCGCCCGAATGGAATACCGCGGCGACCGGCCCCACCAAGCGCGCCCGAGCGGACGACCTTATTCGCCTGCTGCGCGAGCGTTTTGCGCCAAACGGCTTTCTGCATTACGGCCAGGGCAAATGGTATCCCGGCGAAAGCCTGCCGCGCTGGGCCTTCGGGCTTTACTGGCGTCGCGACGGCAAGCCGATTTGGTCGGGGCCGCAACTGATCGCCGAAATCGCGGAGCCGAAAGGCGCGACCGCGGCGGAGGCGGAAGTCTTTGTGCACGATCTTGCCGAACGTCTCGGGGTCGGCGCCGAACATGCCGTGCCCGCTTACGAAGATCCCGCGCATTGGATGATCAAGGAGAGCGTGCTCCCGATCAATGTGGATCCGTCCGATCCCAAGATCGACGATGCGGAGGAACGCTCGCGCATGATGCGGGTGTTCGAGCGCGGTCTGAGCAAACCAACGGGTTTCGTCCTGCCGATCCAGCGCTGGAATGCGCGCGCCGAGTCGGGGTCGCGCTGGACCTCGGAGAAGTGGACGCTGCGTCGAGGAAAGCTGTTTTTGGCGCCGGGCGATTCGCCCATCGGCCTGCGCCTCCCGGTCGCGTCCCTGCCCAAGCTGCCAGAAGGCGAATATCCGTTTATCTATCCGCAGGACCCTTTCGCGCCCCGCGAGCCGCTGCCCGAACCCGGCCATTTTCGCCGCATTCAAGGCGGCGGGGCGACATCGGGGGGGCCCGCGCGCCAGGACGTGCATGAGCAGTCCATTGTCGAAGGGGCCGTGCGCACCGCTTTCACCATAGAACCGCGAGACGGCAATCTCTGCGTGTTCATGCCGCCCGTCGAAACGCTCGAGGATTATCTCGAACTGCTCGAGGCGGTGGAAGAGAGCGCCAAGGCGACCGGACTGCCGCTCTACATCGAAGGCTATCCACCGCCGGACGACCCCCGCCTCGAAGTGATCAAGGTAACGCCTGATCCCGGCGTCATCGAGGTCAATATTCATCCGGCGGCCACATGGAGCGAAGCCGTCGAAACGACGACCGCGCTCTATGAAGACGCGCGACAGGCGCGGCTGACGACCGCAAAATTTATGATCGACGGCCGGCAGATCGGCTCGGGGGGCGGCAATCACGTCGTGCTTGGGGGCAAAACGCCGGCCGACTCCCCCTTCTTGCGGCGTCCCGACCTGTTGAAGAGTCTGGTCCTCTATTGGCAGCGGCATCCGTCGCTGTCCTATCTGTTCTCCGGACTGTTCATCGGCCCCACCAGCCAGTCGCCGCGCGTTGACGAAGCGCGGCATGACTCGCTGTATGAGCTGGAGATCGCATTGGCGCAGGTGCCGTCTCCCGGCGAAGGCTATGTGCCGCCGTGGCTCGTCGATCGGCTGTTCCGCAATCTGCTTGTCGATGTCGCCGGCAACACTCATCGCGCCGAAATCTGCATCGACAAGCTTTATTCGCCCGACGGACCGACGGGGCGTCTTGGGCTGGTCGAATTCCGCGCATTCGAAATGCCGCCCGACGCCCGCATGAGTCTGGCGCAGCAGCTCTTGCTTCGCGCGCTCGTCGCCTGGTTCTGGCGGGAGCCGCAGCACGGCGATCTGGTGCGCTGGGGAACGGCGCTGCACGACAAATTCATGCTGCCGCATTTCGTATGGCAGGACTTCCTCGGCGTTATCGAGGACCTGCGCCGCGCTGGCTACGACTTCGAGCCGGAATGGTTCGAGGCGCAGCGCGAGTTCCGCTTCCCGCTCGCCGGAAGCGTCGAACACGGCGGCGTTCATCTGGAAATTCGCGGCGCGCTCGAGCCTTGGCATGTGATGGGCGAAGAAGGCGCGAACGGCGGTACGGTGCGCTACGTCGATTCGTCGCTCGAGCGTCTGCAGGTCAAAGCGAAGGGCATGGTTCCCGGCCGACACATCATCGCCTGCAATGGACGCCGGGTGCCGATGACGAGCCTTGGCGCGCCTGGAGAGGCGGTGGCGGGGGTTCGCTTCAAGGCATGGCAACCGCCATCCGGCCTGCATCCAACGCTGCCGGTACATGCTCCCTTGACCTTCGACGTCATCGACGGCTGGAGCAGGCGTTCACTGGGCGGTTGCGTGTACCATGCGACGCACCCCGGGGGCCGCAATTACGACGCCTTCCCCGTCAATAGTAACGAAGCTGAAGCGCGGCGCCTGGCGCGATTTCAGGATCATGGGCACACGCCCGGGCCTATCGATCCGCCGCGCGAGGAGCCGGGCCAAGAGTTTCCGCTGACGCTGGATCTTCGGAGGAGCTTTGTCCGCTGAGCGCCCGATTGAAACGGACAAGGCGTCGCAGCGCGTTGCAGCCTGGATCGCTCAATATGCGCCGATGCGCGATGCGCCGGACGAACTTTTCGATCATGATGGGCGTTTGCGCACGCATTGGCGCGAGTTCCTCGACGCGCTCGCGGCGTTCGGCGACGACGGCCTGGAGCAGCGCTTCGCCGCAGCCGCCCGCCGCATCGACGACATGGGCGTTTCCTATCGGGTCCACGGCGAAGCCAAGGAGCGCAGTTGGCCGTTAGGGCGTTTGCCGCTTCTGATCCCTGAGTCCGAGTGGCGCGACATCGCTGCAGGCGTCGCACAGCGCGCCGAACTCCTCAACCGAATCCTGCACGACGTCTATGGCGATGCGCGCCTCGTCGCTGACGGGGTCCTGCCTGCCGCCGCGATCACCGGGTCGCCGGACTTCATCCGGCCGATGTGCGGCGTCGCGCCCCCGGGCGGACGTTGGCTTCGCTTTTACGCCGCCGATCTGGGGCGCGGGCCCGATGGCGCCTGGCGGGTGCTTGGCGACCGCGCGCAAGCGCCTTCGGGCGCCGGTTACGCCTTGGAAAATCGGATGGTCCTGTCGCGGGCTCTGCCGAGCCTCTATCGAGACATGAACGTCGAGCGGCTGGCGCCATTTTTCCGCGAATTTCGCGCGAGCATCTCACGCGCCGCGCAACGCGTCGATCCGCGCATCTGCCTGCTGACGCCTGGCCCCTGGAGCGAGACCTATTCCGAACAGGTGCATCTCGCCCGCTATCTCGGATTTACGCTGATTGAAGGCGAAGATCTCGTGATGAGCGACGGCAAGCTGCATGTGCGCACCATCGCCGGCTTGAAGCGCGCCGATGCGATTTGGCGTCGCGTCGACGCTGACTGGTGCGACCCGCTGGAGCAGAACGCCGCGTCGCGGCTTGGCGTCGCCGGCATGTTCGAAGCGATTCGCCGGGGCGACGTTGTCGTCGCGAATATGCCCGGCGCCGGTCTCATCGAGTCGCGCGCGCTGATGAGCTTCCTGCCGGAGCTGTCTGAACGCGTGCTCGGCGAGAGCCTCAAACTTTCCAATGTCGCAACGTGGTGGTGCGGACGGGAAAGCGAACGCAAACAGGTTATCGAGGCCTTGAGCGAACGAGCGATCAACAGCGCATTCGGCGGGCGGCTCCCGGGATTTGGCGAACGTCGCGAGGCGCTCGGCAGTGAGCTTACCGCCGACGAGCGCGCGCAGCTGATCGACGCCATAAATCAGCGCGGCGTCGACTATGTCGCTCAGGAACCGATCAAGCTCTCCACGACGCCGACCTGGGTCGACGGCAGGCTGACGCCGAGGCCTTTCGCCTTACGCGTTTTCGCCGCCGCGACGGCTGACGGTTGGACGGTGATGCCCGGCGGCTTCTGCCGAGTCTCCAACCGGCTCGACGCACGCGCCGTGTCGATGGACGCCGGCGCGCAATCGAGCGACGTTTGGGTTTTGACGAGCCGTCCGATCGAATGGTCGACGCTGCTGCCATCCGATGAAAATCCGCCGATCGTGCGCGCGCTCGGCAATCTGCCGAGCCGCGCCGCCGACAATCTTTTCTGGATGGGACGCTATCTCGAGCGCGCTGAAGCGACATTGCGCATTGTGCGCTCGCTCGGGGCGCGACTGGGCGAACTCCAGCATATCGACCTCCAAGGAGGCCAGTCGATCGAGCGGCTCGCGCGATTGCTGATCGCCTGGGGCGCAGCGCCAGAAGGCGCGCCGGACATGAACCCAACTGAGATCGCATGGTCCGCGGCAGCCGGCGCCGACGATTACGGTTCGGCGCTGTCGGTCGTGCGAAATGCGAGACGCGCCGCGTCGATCGTGCGCGAGCGCTTGTCCCAAGATGTCTGGCAACTCATCGGACGCATCGAAACGCGTCTGACGCGCGCCGGCGCGCGCGCGATAACCGAGCCCGAAGCGCTGGAGATCGTCGAGCGTTCGCTCCACACGCTGGCGGCGTTGTCCGGCTTGATCGACGAAAATTTCAATCGCGTCGCCGGCTGGAGCTTTATCGATCTTGGCCGAAGAATCGAACGCGCCATCGGCACCTGCCGCTTTGCCCGACAATTCGCCGGCGACGACGCGACCGTCGAAACGCTGGATGCGCTGCTCGATCTGCTCGATTCGCAGATCACCTATCGCTCCCGCTACATCGCCGGCGCGGCGCTGGCGCCGGTCCTCGACATGGCCATGCTCGATCCGTTCAATCCGCGATCCGTCCTCTTCCAGGCGATGCGCATCGACGAACATCTCGCGGCGCTGCCCGCTCTGCGCGACGATGGAGTCATGGAGCGGCCGCGGCGACTCTCCGTCAAGCTGCGCGCCGAGCTCGAATCGGAAGATGCACGCCGCTTGGACACGTCGATCATTCTTGCGTTTGAGCAACGCCTGATGTCTCTCGCCGACAAAATCGCCGAGCGCTACTTCACGCATGGCGCCGACGGCGCGGCAAATTCTCAGCCGTCGCGGATCGCGTGATCTACGATATCGCCCATCGCACGATCTTCAAATATGACGCGCCCGTCGCTTCGGCGCGCTGCGCCATGCGCCTGATCCCGCGCAGCGATCGCGGCCAAACCGTGCTGTCCAGCCATATCGAACTTTCGCCATCGGCCGAATTCATCAATGAGAGAATCGACTTTCACGGCAACCGTGTTTGTGAAGCGCGCATCCTCAAGCCGCACACCAAGCTGCAAATCGCCCTCGCGGCGCGCGTCGAGGTGGAGCGCGCGCCGCCGCCTGCGCCGGCGCTGACGCCGGCTTGGGAAATCGTGCGGAACGACGCCTACGCGTCCGACTCGCTCGCGGCCTCTTCGCCGGCCCATTTCATTTATGCGAGCCGCTTTGCGCCGCTGTTCGACAGCGCGACGCATTATGCGCGCGAAAGCTTTTCGCCCGGGCGGCCGATCCTCGAAGGCGCCCTGGAGTTGACGCAGCGCATTCACGCCGACTTCGCCTACGATCCGGAGGCGACGCATATTGCGACGCCGATCGCGCAGGCGTTCGAACGCCGTCGCGGCGTCTGCCAGGATTTCGCCCATATCATGATCGCCGCTCTGCGCGGCCTGGGATTGGCGGCGTCCTATGTCAGCGGCTATCTTCGAACCTACGCAGCTCCAGGCCAGGCCCGGCTGGAAGGCGCCGATTCAACTCATGCGTGGGTTTCTGTGTGGTGCGGACCGGAGTTCGGCTTCTTCGACCTTGATCCGACGAACGCAGTTGTTGTCGGAAACGATCATATCGCCATCGCCATCGGACGCGACTATGCGGACGTTTCGCCGATCGACGGCGTGATTATCGGCGCCGGTGATCAAGATTTGGATGTCAGCGTCGACGTCAAGGAAGCAGCGATTTAGGAAGAACGCCTTCGCCGCTGTCTTCAAAGAAGCGCCTGTTCCTTCACCGCGATACGTTGCGCGCGAATCCAGTCATAGAGCGTCTGCATGCCCGCGCCGGTCTTGGCGGAGACTTCAACGATCACAACATCCGGATTGACGCGGAGAATATTCTCCCTCGCCCGCGCCATCGAAAAATCGAGATGCGGCAGCAGGTCGATCTTGTTGAAGATGACGAGCTTCGCGGCGCTGAACATATGCGGATATTTGAGCGGCTTGTCTTCGCCTTCCGTCGTCGAAAAGATCACCGCCTTAGCGTGCTCGCCGAGATCGAACAGCGCGGGACAGACGAGATTGCCGACATTTTCAATGAATAAGAGCGAACCGACGCTCGGCTTGAGTTCGGCGAGGGCGCGCGCGATCATTTCCGCGTCGAGATGGCATCCGGTGCCGGTATTAACCTGAACCACAGGCGCGCCCGCCGCGCGAATGCGCTCGCCGTCATTCGACGTCGCCTGATCCCCCTCAATGACGAACAGCGGCAGCGCGCCCGAAAGATCCGCGATGGCGCGCTCGAGCAACGTCGTCTTCCCGGCGCCGGGCGAACTGACGAGATTGAGCGCCACGATCTCGCGCCCCGCGAGCCAGGCCCGGCATCTAGCGGCGATCGCGTCGTTCTTCGCGAGGATGCGCGTTTCAAGGTCGAGGCGGCGGTGGGTCTCCTCGTGCGCGTGATCGTGATGGCCGTGATCATGCGCATCCGCGTCGCTGTGATCATGCCCATGATGATGCTCATCTTGCGTGTGATGATGCTCGCCGTGAAAATGACCGTGGCCGTGATGTTCGTGCGAATGGCCACCGCCGTGCGGAGCGTGCTCGGTTGGCGCCGCGATCTCCGCGCTCGCGCCGGTCTGCAGATTGGTCATCGTGGTCCCTTTGCCTTGGCAGCCGCAGCTCGTGCACATTATGCAGCCTCCTCGACTTCGATGCTTTTGATGTTCAGCTCTTCCCCGCGCAAGCGCTGGAACTGCCGCGATCCGCAAAGACACGCCGAGAGCATGTCGGGCGTGAGAAATTCCGCGCCACAAACATCGCAGCGCGCCTTCGCTTCGACTTCCCGAATGTCGAGCGTCGCGTCTTCAACCGGCGTGCCTCGGGCGACTTCTGGAAAACAGAAGGCGACGGCTTCCGGCTCGACGCCCGACAATGCGCCGATCTCGATCGTGACGCGGCGCACGCTGCGCCCTTCCGCAGCCTGCGACGCCAGTTCGACGATGCTGCAAACGATCGAGAGTTCGTGCACCTTGGCTCCTTTTAGCAGATGCGCGGCAGTTGCTCGCCGACCAGCATGTCGACGATGCGGCGGCCGCCGAAAATGGTGCGCATGGTGACGCGACCCGGCTCCCCCGCGACGACATGGCCAATGATCGCCGCCTGCCGCCCCAGCGGATGCCCCCGCATGGCCTCGACCGCCTGATCGGCCTCGTCGGGCGGAACAATGGCGACGATTTTGCCTTCGTTGGCGAGATAGAGCGGATCAAGTCCAAGAATTTCACAAAAACCGCGCACCTCGTTGCGGAGCGGCGTGACGGCCTCGTCAATTTCGATGGCGATCTGGGCGGCTTCGGCGATTTCATTGAGCACGGTCGCCACGCCGCCGCGCGTCGGATCGCGCATAAATCGCGTGTTCGGCGCCTCGCTGAGCAGGCTTGCGATAACACCCTGCAACGGCGCGCAATCGCTCTCGATCGGCGACTGCAACGCCATGTCGCCGCGTGCGCCAAGAATCGCCGCGCCATGGTCGCCGAGAAGCCCGTTGACCAGCACCGCATCGCCCAATCTCGCGCGATGCGCGCCAAGCTCGACGCCGGCCGCGACGACGCCAATGCCGGTCGTGGTGATGAACATCCGGTCGCAGGCGCCCTTGTTCACGACCTTGGTGTCGCCGGTGACGATCTTTACGCCGGCCTCCTGCGCCGTCGCCGCCATGGACCTCGCAATCTGGCGCAGCAGGTCGATCGAGACGCCCTCCTCGATGATGACTGCGCAGGAGAGATAGAGCGGAAGCGCGCCGCCAACGGCGAGATCATTCACGGTGCCGCAGACCGCGAGCTTGCCGATGTCGCCACCGGGAAACACCAATGGATCGACAACGAAGGAGTCGGTCGTAAAGGCGAGTCGATCGCCATATTGGGCGAGGTCCAGAAGATCGATCCGCGCCTGATCGTCGAGCGGCGCGAGCAACGGATTGTCGAAGGCCTCGACGAACACGTCGTCGATCAGATCCTTCATCGCCTTGCCGCCGCCGCCATGCGCCAGCGTGACGGTTGGCACATGCACTTTTCCGCGTGCACGTCGGGGCGGGAAGGAGATCATGTTCATGCGGCGCTCGCCTCAGCTTCGTCACTTCCCCGCTTTATGCCGCCATATTGATAATAGGCGGCGCATGCGCCTTCAGACGACACCATCAGCGCGCCGAGCGGCGTCTCCGGCGTGCAGGCCCGGCCGAACACTTTGCACTGCCATGGCTTGATGACGCCTTTGAGAACTTCGCCGCACTGGCATGAACTTGGGTCCGCGATGCGTGCATTGGGCACGGCGAATCTGCGCTCCGCGTCAAAGCCCGCATAGGCCTCGCGCACTTTGACGCCAGAGTGATCGATCGAGCCGAGGCCGCGCCATTCGAAGAATTCGCGCAGTTCATACACCTGCGCAACCGCCTGCAACGCGACAGCGTTTCCGGCAGGCGGCGCAACGCGCGCATATTGATTTTCAATCTCGCAGCGTCCTTCGTCGATCTGCTTCAGCAACATCCAGAGCGACTGCAAAATGTCGAGAGGCTCGAATCCGGCGATCACCATCGGCTTTTTGTAATAGCGGGCGATGAATTCATAGGGCGCATCGCCGATCACCATCGAGACATGGCCCGGCCCCAGAAATCCATCGAGTCGCAGGTCCGGACTGTCGAGGATCGCCTTGATCGTCGGAACGATGGTGATGTGATTGCAGAAGATCGAAAAGTTCTTAATGCCTTCACGCGCCGCCTGCAGCACGGTCAGCGCGGTGGAGGGCATGGTTGTTTCGAAGCCGATGCCAAAGAAGACCACCTCGCGCGTAGGATTTTTACGCGCGAGCGCCAACGCATCCATCGGCGAATAGACCATGCGGACGTCACAGCCGTCAGCCTTCGCCTGCAAAAGGCTCGTGCGGGAGCCGGGCACGCGCATGGCGTCGCCGAAGGTGGTGAAAATCACCTCGGGACGCTCGGCGATGGCGACGCAATCGTCGACGCGTCCCATCGGCAGCACGCAAACCGGGCAGCCGGGCCCATGCACCAACTCAATGGATTTCGGCAGCATGCCTTCAACGCCGTAGCGGAAAATCGTATGCGTATGCCCGCCGCAGACTTCCATGATCTGCAGCGGCCGATCCTGGTCACGCCCCATGTGAGCCAGCAGCCGCTCGATCTCTTTGACCAGAACATCGGCCTTCGCCCGATCACGAAATTCGTCGACATATTTCATGCCGCGACGTCCTTGTTCATGGCCGATCCGCGATCGTCGGCGAGCAGCGTATGAACGAGATCCCACAGTATGTGATAGGCGGCGACGTGACACTCCTGGATGCGGTGGACCGACGTCGTCGGCGCGACAAGGCAGTGATCGCAGACGAGCGCCATCTTGCCCCCGTCGCCGCCGCTAAGTCCGATCGTCGTCAGGCCCATCTCCTTCGCCTTGGCGAAGGCGGCAATGAGATTCGCCGAATTGCCGCTGGTCGACAGCCCGATAAGCGCGTCTCCCGATCGGGCGTGCGCGATAAGCTGACGCACAAAAATATGCTCGAAGCCGATGTCATTGCTCACGGCGGACGTCATCGCAACGTCTGCGGTAAGATTTATGGCTGCAAGCGCCGGCCGCCCGGCGGTGATCGGATGGAGAAACTCGACCGCCACATGCGACGCGTCGCAGCTCGATCCGCCGTTGCCCATGGTGAACATCCGGCCGCCGCGGCGATAAACGGAGGCGAGCGCCTTCGCCGCGGCGAGCAGCACTGGCGCCTGCTTGGCAAAGAAGGTCGCGCTCGTCTCGCGCGACTCGCGCGCTTTCTCTTCGACCGAGTGAAGCAACCCGGCGTCGATGGCGGCGGGATCCTGCCCTTGACCATGGAGAAATGGATAAAGGACCTCCAATGCGCTCTTGCTGGTCATGATCCTTGTTCCTCCACAGCAACTGCGTCGCTCGACGTTTGCATATGCTCAAGTTCGGCTTGAAGCTCGCCGAGCTCTTGCAGCAATCTGAGCGTCTCCGCTGCTTCCGCCGCGTTGATCCGGCTCATCGCAAAGCCGACGTGGACGAGCACCCAATCGCCCACGCATGACTCCAGAGGATGCGCGTCATCCACGATGCAGCTGATGTTGATTTGCCGGCGCACCCCGCTCACGTCGACGGTCGCGACGAGATCCTCGGCATTGTCTATGCTAACGATGCAGCCGGGAATTCCGAGGCACATGCGCCGTCCTTTCCATCTCTTGTCATGTCTACTCTCATCAGATGCGCGGCGCCGATGGCGGCCTGACCCAGCGAAAGCCCGCCATCATTGGCCGGCGTGTCTGCATGGGTGAGCACCGCAAATCCTGCCTCGCGCAATCTGTCGTGGACGCTTTCAAAAAGCAGGCGGTTCTGGAAGCAGCCGCCCGACAACGCCACCGTTTCGAAGCGCCGCGCAGCCGCCAGTCGCACCGCGACGTCAGCGATCGACTGCGCCAGACCGAGGTGGAAACGGCGCGCAACGGTTTGCGCTGAAACGCCCTGTCGTAAATCGTCGCGAATCGCGCGCCACAGCGGCGCCGCATCGATGTCGATGAGTTCGGACTCGGTCAACCTAAGCGCATAGCCGCGCGTCTCGTTTGGCGCGGCGGCCGCAAGAGTCTCAAGCCGCGCCGCCGCTTGGCCCTCATAGGCCTGTCGGTCGGCGCAGACGCCGAGCCCGGCGGCGACCGCATCGAACAGCCGTCCGCAAGAGGAGGCTAACGGTGAATTGAGACTTTGCGTGATCATCCGGTCGATTGTCGCAAGGGGTTTGGCGTCCAAAGCGCCCCAATCGCTGGCCGCAAAAGGCGTCGCATCGAATTCGCCCGCGGCCTTGAGATGCGCATAAAGGTTTCGCCACGGTTCGCGCACGGCCTGCGCGCCGCCGGGCATGGCGACGGGCTTCAACCGCGCCAGCCGCTGATAGCCAAGGTAGTCGGCGAGCAGAAATTCTCCGCCCCATATCGCGCCGTCATCTCCATAGCCCAGTCCGTCGAGCACGATCCCGAGCGCTGGCGGCGCATGAAGCGGCCAGCCGTTCTCAGCAAGGCAGGCGGCGACGTGGGCATGATGGTGTTGAACTTCGATCAGCGGCGCGCCGGATCTTACGGCATGAGCGCGGCCCCGCTTCGACGATAGATATTCAGGATGTCGATCGACGACGATCGCCGATGGCGCGTGATCGAACAGCTGTCCGTAGAGAGCGAGATTTTTTTCATAATCATCCAACGTCGCCGCGTTCTCAAGATCGCCTTGATGCTGCGACAGGATCGCCTGACCGTCCTTGACCAAGCAGAAAGTCGCCTTGAGTTCTCCGCCCATCGCGAGCAGATCTGGCGCGTTCTCGAAGCCGCTCGGCAACCGAAGCGGCGTCGGCGCATAGCCGCGGGCGCGACGAAGAACCCTCGGCCGGGCGCCCATAACCCGCATGACCGAATCATCAACCCGGTTGGCGATGGCGCGATCATGCGTCAATGCGAAGGATGCGATTTCGGCAAGCTGTCGGTACGCCTCGGCGTCATCGACGACTGCGGGTTCGTCCGAAATATTGCCGCTCGTCATCACGAGCGGATGTTCGAACTGATCGACGAGCAGCAGATGCAGCGGCGTCGTCGGCAACATGACGCCAAGCGTGTCAAGTCCGGGCGCGACGGCCTCTGGCAGGCGCTCCCGACCTGTTGCACGCAGCAGCACGATCGGCGCCTCGACACTTGTGAGCGCGCGCTCCTCGACAGCATCGACCGCGCAATAGCGCCGGATGACGGCCAGATCGCGCGCCATCAGCGCGAAAGGCTTTGCGTCACGACGCTTCAATCGCCGCAGACGCAAGACGGCTTCAGGACTAGAGGCGTCGCACGCGAGATGATAGCCGCCAAGTCCCTTGACGGCGATGATCTCGCCTTGCGTGATAAGGCGCGCGGCGATCTCAACCGCATCGACGTCGCCGTCGCTGGGAATTTTCGCTTGCCCGAATGGGACGACCGATGCGCTCGGCCCGCAGGACGGGCAGGCCACAGCTTCGGCGTGGAAACGGCGATCATTCGGATTGCGATATTCCGCGGCGCACGCCGCACACAAGACGAACGACGCCATTGTGGTCGTCGCGCGGTCGTAGGGAACGGCCGTCACGATGCTGAAGCGTGGTCCGCAATGCGTGCAATTGGTGAACGGATAGCGATAGCGACGTTCGCTGCGATCGCGCAGCTCCGCTGCGCATGCGCCGCAGAGCGCCGCATCCGGCGCAACCTGCGTCCGTGCGGGGCCGCCGATACTCTCGGCGATGCGGAACTCCTGTGGCAGCCGGCCGCTGTAGCGCCGCCGTTCGATGCTGTCGATATGCGCGAGCGGCGGCGGGTCACACTCGATTCGTCGCAGCAGCGCGGCGATCCGCGACTGGTCGCCGCTGACGCGCACCAATACGCCATTGCCGTCGTTGAGAACCTCGCCGGCAAGTCCAAGTTCTCGCGCCATGCGCCAGACGGTCGGGCGAAAGCCGACGCCCTGGACGCGACCGCGCACTCGAAACTCAAGCGCCTGCGATGGCTCTGCCGCCGTAAAACTCATGATCGCTGTCAGTCTCACATGTTGCTGATTTTGATATAGCGATAGAGGTCTTTCGCATTAATGGCCAGCAACAGTAAAACGATAATGCCCAGGACGATTCCTGTAATCTCCCAACCGCTCATGACGTTCTCCCTTTACGATAGGCGGCGCTCGCGCCGATCACGCGATGTTACGCCGCCATCATTCCATCGATCAGCTCTTCTACCGTCTCGGCGGCGACAGCCACCGCCGCAAAGACAGGCGCGCTCAAACCCATGACGCCTTCCTCGCCGCCGAGCGTCAGCGGTTCGCAGGCGACCAGGAGGACGCGCCGGCAAGTCCCGCCGAGCGCCGAAACCAGACGAAGAACTTTCGCAGGATCGAGCTCATGCGGTGAAAGCGCCAGATCGTCGGGCGTCGAGTCTCCCGCCTCGAATGGGTCGGGCTCCACCACAGAGACGACGCCCGGCGCTTCGCCCCGTTGCGCCGCATCGACGAGAATCACCGCGTCGTAGCCGTCCATCAGCGCGTAGGTCAGATCAATTCCGCGTATGCCGAAATCAATCACTGTGACCCCGTCCGGGAGCGTGACCTGAGAGAGCCGGCGCGCCACCTCGACTCCGAAAGCGTCATCGCCGCTAAAGATGTTGCCGACGCAGGCGACAAGGATCGAGATCATGATCCATCTCCAGCAGCAATTGGCTCGATCTCCTCCTGACTGAAAAAGAAACGATGTCCGGGAAAGCCCGCGGCGCCGAGATCGCGGCCCGGATCGTCGATCAAGGTCACCGCGACATGGATCCGGTCCTCGAAATCGCGCTCAATCGCCTCCACGACCGCGATCTTGTCTTTCAAAACGATATCCAGAATGTCGCCGCCCGATTTTGGGCGCAGCCGCACGCGGGCGCCGACACACAGGCTGCGGCCGCACTCCAGCAGCGAGACGAGTCGAGGCTTCTCGTGGTCCGCGCCCATCGACGGCGGTTCAATCTGGCTGGCCTGAGACGCGCGATCGCGCATGACGCCATGAAGGCGCGCCATGTCCTCGGCGGTCAATGCATGCGTGCGCTCCAGAAGCGCGCGCGCGCGCGCGTCGACGGACGCCATCTCGCGTTTTTCGGCGTCGGTCATCGCGAGGATTCGTAGCGTCAGAATTTCGTCGATCTCAGTGCCGTCGAAGAGATCGCCGGGGCTTTCGGGCGCGATCGCCGGATGATCATAGAGAATGATCGGCGAAGCGAGCATCGCGCTATTGTCTTGCCCCCCGACCAGCACCGGGAAAGCGCCGACATTTCGGCACTGCGCCGCAGCCCCTCGCAAATCGTCTGGAGGATCTAGCAATGAGACAAACGCGCCGTCTTCGACGGTGAGGATTGCATGCGTCGACGCAAAGGCGCGAAGTTGCGCGCCTGCGCGTTCCTCGCCCGCAAGCGTCGTGACATTCTCGATCCGAATCGTCAGCCTCCACACATCAGGCGCGAGCCTCAGCGCCTTGGCTTCGGCGAAGCCCTGGATGCTGTGCGATGTGCGAATGAGAATTGCGGCGATGCGGCCGTCTTTTTCCCGCACCGGCTCAATTTCGCGCGCGGCTTCAAAGCGGAACGGCAAGACAGTGGCGACCTCTTGAATATCGGCCGGCCGCAACGACCCTAAGGCGATCTCCCGTTCGATCGCCTCCTCCCACGCCAGCAACTCCCGACCGTCGACATTCAGGCTCGGAACGCGCGTCAGCGCCGGTTCGCCCTCTTCCGTAAGCTCCTGCGCCGGCGTCTCCAGCTGTCCAACCTCGCGCGTCATGACCTGCAAGAATCGAAAATGTACGTTGAGCGCCGCCTGCTCTCCGCCCCGCACGAGCACCTGCGTTTCCATGTGCGAGGCGTCGCCCTGCTGATCGAACGCCCTCGGAAAGACGCCGCCAAACGTCCAGCGCTGACGATTCTTGATTGACGATGACCGATAGGGATAGAGGATGTAGCCTTCGTAAAGAACGGCGTTGGCGATCGCTCTGATCGAGTCGAGTTTCATGTCGCCCCCGCCGAGGTAGCTTCGAGTAGCGCCTGCAGGGCGCGTTCAAATGTCGGAAGCCCCTGCCGTCGCCGGTAACGGTCAAGTTCCTCAAAAGCGTCGCGCTGCAGACAGAGCCACATGCTTTGCGGATAATAATGCTCCATCATCGCGCGCCATAGGCTTAAGGGCAGGCGATACGCGCATTCCTTGCTCCAAGCAACTTGCTCAATCTGCAGCCTGCCCTCACCGTCACGGTAAAAAATCGAGCCGCTGAACAGAAAATCGAGCGGAACGTCGCCCTGCTCCAGACCATGGAAATATTTCGTCGCGGCAATATTGAAGTCATAACTACATGGCACCGGCAGATCGACTTTGCGCTCAGTGTCGACGGCGGGAATGGAAACGCTCGCATGCGTCCAAAGCAGACTCCGCATCGTCTCGCCCCAGCGCGACGGGTGACCAAAAAGATCGGAAAGTCGCTCGTATTCATCGCCGATATAGCGTCGCCGCGCAGGCTGAATGCGGATCTGGCAGTTCAACATCACGTTGAGAACGGGAAGATCCGGCGTCTTGTTCACGACCTGCAACGCAAACAGCAGCAACGGCGCCGCCGAATATTTCTCCACCTTGACGTCTTCGATTCGGAAGTCGAGTTCAACCATGAACAGCGTCCTTCGTCTCGACGTCGCCCCGCAGCGTCCGAAAATAGTCGCGAACAGCCTCCCAGACCTCTGCGCCGCCCGACAGTCCGCGCCAGTGCCTTCGGATCAAGCCGACGAGCGCATAGCAGCGATCAATCGAAACGAGGTGGTATTCCCGCGCGCCATTCATTCGATTGACGAGCAACGCCTCGACATCCGGATCAAGGTCGGCCAGCACTGGATTGGCCGTGATCAGGCGCGACCAGGCATCGGCGGCAAAAGGCGACTCGATCGCTCCAGCCGGACCTGGATAGATCGCGATGGGACCTTGCGCCGGCGTGCTGCGGAACACGAAGGCAAGATCAATCGGAATGCGAAAGCCCTGCCATTCGTCGTCGCTCAGATCGAAGTCGTGAAGCGCATCAGCGCGCGCGCGCAAAGCGGCAAAGCGCTCTCCCCCACCCAATAGGAACGCACATTGGGGACAGGCGCAAAAGAATTTTCGCGTCGCGCGCTCGACCAGGTGCGAGTGACGAGAATCGATGACCTTCGAGCAGAATTCGCAATGCTCTTCCTCCGTCGCGCGCACGAAGCGTCGCAGCCGAGAGGCCCAATTCCCCGATTCAATTTTTTCCATCTCTCGCGCCTCTTTCTCTCTAGGCGGCGGTCTCGGCGTAAAGGGCTGTCATGTCCATTTCGATCAAAATATCGTCGAGGTCAGGGGCCGCATCGGTGAGGGCGTTCTCGATCTCCAGCCGCAACTGGTCGCTCGGCTCAGCAACGCCATTCATTTGCAGCTGAACCATTGCAAAGGCCTTACTCGCGCTCACGAGGCTCACATGGAGGCCGCGCAGGCTCCATTGTGGCTGCATGCGCGCGATGACATCCTGTAGACGATCCTCCACGCTCTGCGGATGCAGTCCGTGGAGGAGCAATATCGCCCGAAGCTCCCGATCCTCGACGATTTTCTCGATTAAGGCGGCGCCATTGTCAGATGCCGCAATGATCGCGCTGAGCCGCGCGAGCGAACGAGCGTGCAAATCGAGCACGAGCGCGAGCAACTCACGTGCCGCCTCCCGCCCTGTCGCGTCCGCGATCCCCTCGAGCGCGGCCGTCAGCTTCTCCAGCCGGGCCAGAGACTCCTCCAGCGTCTCCGTCTCGCGCGCCTCTCCACTCATGGCGAAGGCTTTCGCGACGCGCCGAACATGGGTGAATGCGTGGTCTTAACGGTTTTGCCGCCGCCAACATACATATGCACGCCGCATGGCAGACAGGGATCGAAACTGCGCACCGCGCGCATGATGTCGATACCCTTGAACTTGTCCGGTCCGTTCTCTTCGAAGATCGGCGTGTTCTGCACTGCGTCCTCGTAAGGCCCCGGCGTTCCAAAATCGTCCCGCGGCGTCGCATTCCACGGCGTCGGGGGATAGGGATGATAATTGGCGATCTTCTTGTCTTTTATGACGAGATGGTGCGACAGCACGCCGCGCACCGCCTCGTGGAAGCCGCAGCCGATCGCCTCATCGGGAACTTGGAAGTCCGTCCAGGTTTTTGTTCGGCCCGCTTGAATTTCCGTGAAGGCCTGCTCCAGGAAATAATACGCCGCGGCGGCGCAGTAGGCTTGAAAATACGTGCGCGCGCGATCGCGTTCGATCGCATTGCTCCACTTTGGAACCTTCCACTCAAACTCGACTGCAGGCTTCAGCGCCGTCTTGGGAAGATTGATCTTCACGCTGTCGCCCGTCGCTTTGACATAGCCGTTCATATCGACGAGTCCTGCCAGCGCCGTGGAGAATAGACGCGCGAAGGCGCCGCCGCCGGTGTCGAGCGGAAGATGATCTCCGCTGCTCTTGTCGAGCCAGCGCGGACACATCACCCAGGAGTAGTTCTTGTCGAAGTCGCGCTTCTGTGGCCGCGGAATGGTCGTCTGATTCCACGGATGTTTTTGATCGACCGGATTGCCCAGCGGATCAGTCTTGACGAAAGTTTCGCAATTATCCCAATCATCGTAGTAGGACTGCCCGCGCAGGATGCGAATTTGTAAATTGATGTCGACGAGGTCCGTCGTGATCAGCTTGCCGTCGACGATGACGCCCGGGGTGACGAACATTTTTCGGCCCCAGTCAGTCATATGCTTATAATTGTAGTCGCAGTGGTTTGGATCCTGGAACGCGCCCCAGCACCCGAGCAGAATCCGTCGGCGTCCGACTTCCTCGTAGCCGGGTAGCGCTTCGTAAAAAAAGTCGAACAAATCATCGTGCAGCGGCACGCATTTTTTCATAAATTCGGCATAGCGAACCAGTCGCGTCAAATATTCGGTGAAGAGCTGGTTCGACGGCACGGTGCCGACTCCGCCCGGATAAAGAGTGGAGGGATGCACGTGGCGCCCCTCCATCAGGCTGAACATCTCGCGCGTGTAGCGGCTCACAATCAATGTTTCGCGATAGAATTCGCCGGTGAATGGATTGAGCGCGGTCATAATTTCCGCGATCGTTTTGTAGCCATGCGCGTCCGCATTGGGAGCGGGCGTCCGTTGCGCCTTGACCCAGACGCTTGGATTGGTTTCCTTGACCATCTGCTCGCAGAAATCGACGCCGACCAGATTGTCCTGAAAGATGTTGTGGTCGAACATATATTCCGCGGCTTCGCCGAGATTGATGATCCAATCGGCCAGGGGCGGCGGCTTGATGCCATAGGCCATGTTCTGTGCATAGACGGAGCAGGTCGCGTGATTGTCGCCGCAAATTCCGCAGATGCGGCTGGTGATGAAGTGGGAATCGCGGGGATCTTTGCCCTTCATGAAAATGCTGTAACCGCGAAAGATCGACGAGGTGCTGTGGCATTCGGCGACCTGCCGGTTCTCGAAATCGATTTTGGTGAAAATTCCGAGACTGCCGACGATTCGGGTGATTGGATCCCAATTCATTTCGACGAGATTGGGCGACGCTTTATTGGCGCGCGGAGGCGCGGCAGGACGGGTTGCCAAGTCGACCATGATCGCGGATCCCTTAACTAGAGTGGATGAGTCTTGTTCGGCCGATCAGGCTCGTAGCCGGTGGTGTAGGTCGGCGCCGTGTTGCGCCACTTCGGCTCCTTATTGAGCGTGTGATTGGTGATTTTGCGCAGATTGCGGATCAGCACGCCGTAAGGCTTGATGAGGACCGATGAGATGCGGGCCCCGGGCGGTTCGTCCATGAACGGCATGAACTTGTCGGGAAAGCCCGGCATGGTGCAGCCGATGCAGATGCCGCCGACGTTCGGGCAACCTCCGAGACCAGCGATCCATCCGCGTTTGGGCACGTTGCATTGAACGACCGGGCCCCAGCAGCCGATCTTCACCAGGCATTTCCGAGAGCCATACTCCTGCGCGAAATCGGCCTCTTCGTAATAAGCGGCACGGTCGCATCCTTCATGAACGGTCGGACCAAACAGCCAACGCGGGCGGCCGTGTCCATCAACGGGAATCATCGGCGCCAAGCCGGCGAGCTGCCGCAGCAGATAGAGGAAGGTCTCCATGAAATTGTCTGGCTGGACCGGACAGCCAGGCACGTTGACGATCGGCAAACCGGCTTTCGATTTCCACTCGGCGCCCAGATAGTCCTGCAGGCCCATGCAGCCGGTGGGATTGCCCTTCATTGCATGAATGCCGCCGAATGTGGCGCAAGTTCCGGCGCCGATGACAGCGAGCGCCTTTGGGGCCAAACGATCGATCCATTCGGTGGTCTTGATTGGCTGTCCGGTTGCCGCATCTGTGCCGATCGCGGCCCAATACCCTTCGCCGCTCAGCTTCTCGTTGGGGATGGAGCCTTCAACCACAAGGACAAAGTTTTCGAGCTCGCCCCGCGCGCCTTTATGGAAAGCCTTCATAAAATCATCGCCGACCTCATAAGAGAGCACCGCATTATGCAGGTGCACCTTGGGTAGGCCGGGTATCGCTCCAAGAATGACGTCTTCTATGCTTGGTTCGCTAGCAGCCGTGATGGAGACCGAGTCGCCGTCGCAACTCAGTCCTGCCGTAAGCCAGAGCACATGGAGTTCTTGCACTGCTGATGGAGGCCGTTCATCTGCCTTTGGGATGGGATTGGGGTTTGGAGCCATCGGTCAATCCTTTCACCAAAAAAGTGGCGAAGCGCGCGACGCAAACATCCCAACTGCAGCTTGCCAACTGCAGCTTCCTTTTGACTGTCTATGGGCCCTGACATCGACGACCGACGGCGGCGGCGTACAGGCCTGCCCTCGCGGAAGCAAAACTCTCAAACTTAAGGAATGTTCCTAGGAAGGGAACAAAACCCGCATCTCGTCCGCACTCCCCAACGCGACCGCGAAATTTTCATTGCTGGACATGAGGTTCGGCCACCGCAGGTGCCTTGGTCAGCTGCCGCCGATACGTCGCCTGGCAAGGAATTTCCGCGAACAATTCGCCGTTTCAAATTTCTCTCATGACTTGAGCGTATGAAATCAAGGCGAACAGCACGGTTCCGCCGATAATATTGCCGACCAGGACGGGCATCATGAAATGTCCGAGCAGCTGTCCCGTCGTAAGTTCGCCTGTCACGAAGACAAGAAAGGCCTCGACGCTTCCCGCGACGATATGGGTGAAGCCGCCAACAGCGATGAGGTAGGTCAAAAGGCTGATCATGTGAAATCGGGCCGTATCGGCGTTGGGAACGAGCCAGACCATCGCCGCGATGAGGAAGCCGGAAGGAATGCCCCGGAAAAACATCTCGCTTGAGCTGTTCGTGAGCATCTGGCGGCTGACCTCGAACGCGCCGTCACGCAGTTCCGCCGAGAGTGCGGGCGTGAAAGCAAAGAACAGAGCAGCAAGGAAAGCGCCAAGCATGTTCGCCGCGAAGACGACGCTCCAGAGTCGAATAACGCGGCCCAGGTTCAGCGCGGTGAAGCTCTTGAACAGCGGCAGCACGGCTGTAATCGTATTCTCAGTGAAGAGCTGCTGGCGAGAGAGAACCACCAGCAAAAAGCCCGCTGGATAGCCGGCGGCGACGACTAATGGCGTCCAGCTCTTCTCCGGGAGATGGGTTTGAAGCACAGCCTGGGCGAGAAGCGAAAAGCTTATCGAAAGGCCTGCCGCAACGCCGGACCACCAGAGCGAGACTGCCGGGCGCGCAAGTTCTTCTTCGCCCATGCGACGCACGACCTCGTAAATGACAGGCGTGCGGGGCTGCGCTCTCTCCTCGATATCGATGATTTCGCGCTTCGTGATGCCCTTTATGTCGCCCGAATTTGGAGCGGCGCGGGCTGCGGGCAAAGGCTCCTCTTGGAAGGCCTGCGGTTGCTGTTCGGGCAGCGGCACGTGTCCCCTTTCAATCGTTCGCCAGCAACTTTGCTTCGGGCACGGCTGGCGCAGTGTTGAACTGTGCAGCTGCGATCGCAGTTCCCGGCGGAACAAAATTGAACACGAGAGCGCGACTGAAATCCCCGTGCGCGCTTCAATCGAACTGGCGCTGCCTTAACTGACATAGGGGAGCGTTGAGCCGGGCGAGGCATTGCGACCCCACTCCAGCTTGAGCCTATTTTGCTTCTGCGATGCTGATGAGATCGAAGTGACGGCTTATGCCGGCATGGATGAGGTTGCCGTTGAAACGCGTCGAGCTTGTCGCGCCATAAGCGTAAAAGCCATTTGACTGCGCCGCGTAATTGAACCCTTGAGCGGCCCCGAGATCGTAGCGAAGATAGTCGACCTTGACGCTCCACTCGGGCGTGAACATCCATTCAGCGCCGGCGCCCGCCGTCCAGCCGATGAGACTGTCCTGGTAGACCGGATTGACGAGGGTCTGGTTCGTGCCGCCGATGCGGCGGGTGAAGATCGCGGCGTTGGAGGTAACGCCGCCATAGGCCATGCCCCCCGTGCCGTAAAAGGCAAGCGTCGGCGTGACGAGATACCCTAACCGGCCG
>DATBRI010000071.1:0-12517 GCA_036560365.1 Methylocystis sp. | reverse complement strand
TCGGCTCACGGCCGCCAATTTCAACCCGGTCATGGCGTTCGCCGCCGATTGCGTCATCGCCGAACCCGACGAGATTGTCCCGGTTGGAGTCATTCCGCCCGACGCGGTGCGCACGCCGGGCGTGCTCGTCACGCACATCGTCGGCAGGGCGCGCTGATGGACGCCAAGGAGATCATTGCGCGCCGCGTCGCCCTGGAGCTGCGAGATGGCATGCTCGTCAATCTCGGGATCGGCCTGCCGACTCTCGTGGCGCGGTTCGTGCCGAAGGGAATGTCGGTCGCCATTCAGAGCGAAAATGGGCTTATCGGCTTCAGCGCGCCGCCGCCTGAAGGGATGGAGAATCGCGATCTCATCGACGCTGGCGGCGGGTTCATCGCGGCGCTGCCGGGCGCCGCCAGTTTCGACAGCGCGACGAGCTTTGCGCTGATCCGGGGCGGCCACGTCGATATGGCGGTGCTCGGCGCGCTTCAGGTCGACGCCGCGGGGCGCCTCGCCAATTGGATGGTTCCCGGAAAGTTTACGCCTGGGATGGGCGGCGCCATGGACCTCGTCGCGGGCGCCAAGCGCGTCATCGTGGCGATGCAGCACGCCGCGAAAACCGAACCGAAGATCGTCGAAACGCTCACCTTGCCGCCGACGGCGGCGCGGCGCGTCAGTCTCATTGTGACGGAGCTTGCCGTGATCGAGCCGACCGATGCAGGGCTGGAGCTTCGTGAGCGCGCGCCCGGCGTCAGCGTCGCGGATATCGTCGCCTGCACTGGCGCGCGGCTGATCGTGGCGGAGGTTACGCCTGAGATGCCGATCGCGGGCGAAGAGCGCGCCTGAATGAGGCCGCCCTTGATATCGGTGGGCGCCGCTACACTTCTCACTCTGGCCGCGCCGCTCTTGAACCGTGGCGGTCAAGCGCCAACAGCAAAGAGCCGACCTATGAGCAAGCTGATTTTCCTACTTGCGGCCTTCATTGGCCTCGCCGCCTTCAATCCCGCGACAGCCCGGACGATGGACAAACAACGTGCGGCTTGCGAGCGCGATTCCCACAAGCTTTGCGCGGCGGAAGAACCCAATGCGATCGCCGTCGAAAAATGCCTGCGCGTCCATATGAGCGAGCTTTCAAAGGCGTGCAAAAGCCAGTTCAGGGCCAAGCGTAGCTGATTCAGCTTCGCTTGAGGAATTGTCGCGGGCGGCGCGCGCCGCCCGCGACAGCTTTATTGCAGCGCTTTCGCAGCCGCACTAAACTGCCGGCCTATGAACCGGCTGTCGATGCGCGCCAAGACGTCTAGGGCACTGCTCGCCGCCAGCGCGCTGGTTTTGTGCGCTTGGGCCGTATCGGCGCAGGCCGCGCCTTGCGGATCGTCGGCGGTGGGTTTCGGCCCATGGCTCGATGAGGTCAAACGCGAGGCTTCGGCGAACGGCGTTTCGCAGCGGACCCTCGGCGCCGCGCTGGCTGGCGTCACCTATGATCACGCGGTGATTGGCCGCGACCGCGGGCAGCGCATTTTCCACCAGAGTTTTGAGAAGTTCTCGAGCCGCCTGGTGACGCCCGGTCGGTTGAGCAAGGCGCGGACGTTGCTTCAGCGGCATGCGGCGCTGCTCGCACAAATCGAAGCGCGCTATGGCGTTCCCGGACCTGTGCTGGTGGCGATCTGGGGATTGGAGACGGGCTTTGGCGCAGACAATGGGCGCTTCAGGACGATGCAGGCGCTGGCGACGCTCGCCTATGATTGCAGGCGCTCCGCGCAGTTCAACGAAGAGCTGACGCACGCGCTGAAGATCGTCGAGCGCGGCGATATGTCCCCGGCGCAGATGCGCGGCGACTGGGCTGGAGAAATCGGCCAGACGCAATTCATGCCCTCGTCCTATCTGAAATATGGCGTCGATTTCGATGGCGACGGCCGTCGCGATCTCATTCGATCCACGGCCGACGCGCTCGCCTCGACGGCGAACTTTCTCAAGGGCAAAGGCTGGCGCACGGGCGCCGGCTGGAATGAAGGCGAACCGAATTTCGCGGTTTTCCTCGAATGGAATCAGGCGCGCGTTTACGCCAAGACCATCGCCCTGCTGGCGACGAAGCTCACGGGCGCGCAGTGAGCCGCGTCGCGCTGTTCAAGCCGCAGGTCCGCTGATCGCTGCCGCCTCTCGGCGTTAGTAGCGATTCACCATTGAAAAAGTTCGTTGTTCTAAATTTCGACTAGGCTATAAGGCTGACGGTTCCGCCGCCTTACCAGCGCAGGTTTTGCCATGTACGCTTCAGTCTCGATCTTTCGCCGCGGCATACTCATGGGTGCGCTTTGTGCGGGGGCTGTCGGCTCGCTGCCGGCCTCGGCGCAAATCGTTCCCAAATGCACGCAAGAAAACATCTCGAAACATTGCTTTGGCGTCATAACGGCTCCGGACGGCAATCGGTATATTGGAGAGATGAACGGCGGCAAAGCCAACGGCAAGGGCGCGCTCATTTTCACGGACGGCAAGCGATACGAAGGGCAATTCCGCGACGGCGCGCCAAACGGCAAAGGGACCATCACCCATCCTGACGGAGAGTCCTACACCGGCAATTTCAAGGACGGGAAGAAAAGCGGGCAGGGCAAATTGGTGGCCGCTGACGGAAAAATCTATGTCGGGCAGTTCCAGGCGGATGTTCCCCATGGCAGGGGCGCGGTCACCATGCCCGACGGCAAGAAATTCTCCGGAAATTTCGTTGACGGCGAACTTGCCGTCAATCCCAAAGCGAGCAGCGCGGCGCAAAGCGAACAGAAGGGGCCGAAAAACGGTCTGCCGGCTTGCGACGTCAGTTTGGCGACGCCCTGGAAGCGCTGCGTCGGCGCACTGAAGTTTCCAAACGGCGACCTTTATGCGGGCGAGTTCCGCGACGGAAAAGCGACCGGTCGCGGCGCGATCACATTCGCGTCGGGCGGCCAATACGTCGGCGAGTTCCGCGACGGCGTTCGTCACGGGAAAGGCACTTACACGATCGCCAGCGGCGAAAGCTACAGTGGCGAATTTGTCAATGGCAGGATCGTCGGCAAGGGCGCTTACACATTTCCCGACGGCAAGAAATACGTCGGCGAATTCCGCGATGGACGCCCGCACGGCAAGGGCATTCTCACCCTGCCGAATGGCGCCTCCTACCGCGGCGAGTTCCAGAATGGCGAGCCGGAAGGGCAGGGAACGATGACCTTGCCCGATGGGCAGTCGCAGTCCGGACTGTTCAGCGCGGGCAAATATCAGCCCCAATAGACTGCGCGCCGCCTTGCTGACGGGAAGCGCATGCAATCGAAAACCCCGGCCGATGGCTGGGGTTTTCTGGTTTCTGCGGTCTTTCGCGTCGCCGCGCCTACTGGATGGGCGTGACGATCGAGGCTTGCGAATTATTATTTAGGCTCACGTTGTCCGAGCCGGTCTTGCTGATCGTCGCGCCTGCGGAGTCGATGATGCTGCCAATCGCGAAGGCTTGCTTATCGATGGTCACACTGCTCTGATTCTGGTTGCCCGAGCCAAGATCGACGAGGCTTCCGGCAACCGAGCCGTTTTGAACGACGGCGGCGTTATTGTTCACGCCGATCTGTGTGACCGTCGAATAATTATTGCCGTACGCCTGAGCTTGGTTTTGATTTTGATTTTGATTGTTCTGACCGTCGGCGAGGGCCGGTCCGGCCGCCAGCGTGCACAAGGATATTGTCGCGATCAGCTTTTTCATGGATTTGGTCCCTGGAAGTTAGCTTCGTTGTTCGGATACTACCTACTGTCACCCTAGCTTTGCAGCGCGCTGCGGTCGATCGTTTCGACCTCGGCGAACTGCGATAGAATCAGCGATGTGGCCGAAACGTCACATGTCTCCCGCCCTCGTTAAAAGGCCTTCCGCATATAGGTGAGGACGTTCGGGAAATTGACGGCTACCGGCAGGCCGCGTCCGCCGAGGTATTGGCCATTGGCCTGGCTCCATGTCCAGCCGCCCTCCAGACCGAACGCCCATCCCTCGCCGGCCCAATATTCGGCGTTTCCGACGACGCGCTGACCTTTGACTTGCGTATTGAAGCCGAAAGCCACGTTGCCGAAACCGAGAAATTCCGGGGCAGAGCCCATGTAGGCCTGAAACGCCGCGCCGGTGATCGATGTCTTGAATACGGGAGTCCAGAGATGTTCGTAGGAGCCCATGATCGACTGTCCAGCGCTCCTCTGGATCGTTCCCGTCGAACTGCTCACATAGTCGATCGACATATACGGAATGCCGAGGTACGACATCGCGCCTTGAGACGCGCTCGCCGCCAGCATCGCCTTGCCGTACATCTCGCCGCCAATCGAACCAACGAGTCCGCTCCACTTCCAACGATATTCGCCGGCAAGCTGCGCAGCCCAGCCCCAAGTGGCGTTCTTCGGCATGAACGTATTGTACGCGTTGGCGGAAACATCCCGGATTTCGTGCATCGCTCCCGACGCATGGATGACGAAGGCGGGCGCGCCGACGCGCAGCTGTGCGACGAAATCCGGATAGCCCCCCATGCCTGTCGGATATCTTGACAGAACGCCTTCGGGATAACGCCTCAGCGTCGGGTCTTCAGCCGATACGCTGATCGAGGCGCCCAAGCGCGGGAGGAGACTCGGCAGAATGTTGATGTTTTCGATTCTGTGGGTGTACGAAACCGCCGGCGTCGTGAGATAGGACGCGTAGCCGGGCATGAAGGTGTAGCCGGTGCGGCTGAAGCTGAATAGCGAGGGCTGCAGTCCGAAACGCAACCCGCCGAATTGAATCCAAGCCTGATCAAAGGCGCCTCTCCAATAGTGCCCGTTGATCTGATTCAGGGTAATGCGCGTTTCGCCCAGATAGTTTTTTTCGGTCCTGGCGAACAATCCCGCGTTAACGAACACGGAGATCGTTCCATAATCCGTGTTCCGGAACGCTAGAAAATTCACCATGCTGTAAGTGCCGGTATAAGCGCCGGACGTTTCGTTGCGGACGAGCGGATTCTTCCAATAATACATCATTGGCACAGCGGCGCTCAATCCGAGGCCGCTCCATCCGTATCGGTACGCAGGAAGCCGCTGCGTCGTGAACGTTATGTCTTCGGTCGCAAAATCCTTGCCCAGGAAGCCGGTAAAGGATCCGTGGACCGCGCCGCAAAAGCCGATATAGGGAATTTGAAAAAACTGGGTGTTGCCGTTTAAATTGCACGGCCCCGTCATTCTGATGACCGGGCGCGGCGCCGCTTTCGCCACCGGCCGATTGGCGGGCTGCTTCTCTTTCACGCGCGTTTTTGACGCGGCGTTGAGTTCTTCGATGGCGCGTGTGGCTTCGAGGATCGATGCGTCGACGCCCTTGTCGAAGCTTGCCGGTTGCGCGCGCGCCGCCGACGCGCCAGCTATTACAGCGGCCGAAGCGAATGATGCGACGATTGTTATTCGCGTTTTCACGGAGCCCTGTCCTTTGGACATCAAGTCAAAGGTTCGTCGTTAGTGCATTCGTCCAAAGCTGTTCGTCGCCGTCAGACCTGGCGGCGTCCAGACCGCGAGGCTCATGCTGTCCGTGGTGAATAGAGAGAGATAGCCTTCCGGGGTTTTATAGGACTGGTAGATCGGGCCGTCGGTCGGCACCAACACGCGAGGCGGCGAACCATTTCCGACGTGCGAATTTTGCGCAACGCCGGCGACATTCGTGCCCCCCAGTTGCGTGATCTGTGAACTATTCTCGACGCCGTTCTGAGTCACCGCCGCGTAGTTTTGTGCGCCATAGCGCGGACCGTCGCCGCGAACGCTGGCGCTGCCGCTAGACGTTCCCGTGGAGTCGCCGACCTGTTGCATCTGCGAATAGTTGTTGAGCCCGTTCTGGGTGATCACCGCTTGATTCGCCTGGTTGGAATCCTGAATCCCGTAGTAGACGTTCACGAAGCCTGACTGCGACAGGTCGATGGACGACTGCGATCCCCCGGTAAGTCCGATCGCGAAATTGAAGGGCGCGCTTTGCGTCGCCATCTGAGCAAAGCCGGAGTTGATAACGCTCAGGAGGAAGATTGCGGCTAAAAGCGAGGTTCGCGACATCTTCTATTCCCAGCTCTCGAACAATGAGGACGCAGCGCGCGAGGACGCTCTTTAAACACAAAGCGCCGAAGAACTAGCGCCTGAGAAAAACCGGCTGCCGACAGTCGAAGCGATAGGGGCGATTGTCGCTGCCCGGAACCGGCTCCAAAACCCAGATGTCATCTCTGAGGTAATCCTGAGCTTCCGTCTGCGCCAAATAGCCGCCGAGGCATGCCGGCGAGCTGTCCTGCGCGATAACTGGCGCGGAACGCCTCTGCCTGTAGCTTTTGGCTGCATCGGCGGGCAATACAACTGCGGAGAAACTTACCAACGCGACGAGGGCGGCTTGCAGTGTCGACTTCATTGGAGTGATCCTTTGAAAACGTATCCTGCTCATGCCGCCCTCAATGTTAGCGAGCGCCGCTTAGGCCAAGGGCCAGCAGCGCTTGCCGCTGCTATTAGAAGCCGACTTTGTTGTGGCTGGCCGCGACCGCCACACCGTTGTCGAGCGCGACCGCATTGTCGTTGAGCGAGTTTTCGATGTTCGTCACGTCGACGGTCTTGAGATTGACGTCGGTCGTGTTGAAGGCGTCTTCGATCTTCAGGCCGCCAGCCACGCCGCCGCGATCCGCGACGTTGATGGTCGTGTCGACCGTGATCTTCGACACCGACGTGTTGTCGATGCGGGTGTTGTTGGAGCCGATGGTGACCATGAAGGCCTGGCCGTTGCCGCCATTGGCGTCGATGCCATTGCCAACGCCGTGCTGGGCGGCGCTGGCGGCCGTGGACGAATCCTGCGACGAGAGATTGGCCTGCACCGTGGTGAGTTTCGCGGCAGACTCGGCTTCGTTGCGGCCGACGCCGACGCCGGCGTTAACCGGAATGATAGGAGTGGCTGACGCGTCCTGGAGCGCGGTTCCCTGAGCAGCGAGAGCGACCGGGATCGCAAGGCCGCCGGCAAGACCCGCCTGATCGGATTCATTGCTCGACAGCGCCACCGCGGCGTTGACCGCCACGACGGTGACGTCGCCGCCGGCGCCGCCATTGCCGGAGTCGACGATGCTGCCGATCGTGAAGGCGTGCGTGTCCATGTTGAAGACAGCGCCGCTCTGGTCGAACGCGCCGGTCGCCAGAGCGTTGCCGCCGCCGACGGCGACGTTCTGATTAACGACGCCAACGTTGTTGAGGCCGAGGTTGGTGACGCTGCCGACGTTCACGCCCTGCGAGACGGAGGTGTTGATGCCGACGTTGGCGCCGATCGGATCGGCGAAAGCGGGAGCGGCGAGCACGGTGGCGATGGCCACAAGCGAGAGCTTCTTCATGGGGAGGATCCTTCTAGTGATTTTCGTTCAATGCCGACGATCGGCGCGCCAATCATCGGGGCGCAGGTTTGTCCATCGGCAGATGATCCGTCCAGCCATTAAATGTCCTGGTAACCAGATTCAGTAACAACTGTGGCGAAAGTGCAACATCGTGGCGCAGTGCAATATACAGCGTCTAACTCTTCGAAGTTGCTTCGATATTTGCAGTTTTTATTAAAAAAACGTGGCCTTAGAGCCTATGTGGATAACGTCGGTGATGAAGAAGAGTTAGCGTTGTTGGTGGAGCGCAAATGAGAGTTATGGAACGTTTCCATATTATGAACTTTAGATGAATTGGAAGAGCCTTCTTGTATTCGATCAAAGTTCAATGATAGCTAATAAGCTGAGCGCTCTACCCGGCAAAAGGGGAAAAAAGCATGATGTTTCGTGGAGTTAACCTTATTTCGGCGGCGTTTGTCTCGTTGGCGGTCCTGAGTCCAACTTCGCTTATGGCTCAAGGAGATATGGGCCCGATCGGGACCGTGGTCCTGGAGAATATGGTGCGTGAACAAAATCCGCCTGGGTATGGCGATGAGACCTTCAGACCCCGGCCGTCTTACGGATACAGAACCTGCAAGACTCACAAAATGCGCGGTTGCCGGGCCGGGATTCGCTCCAGCAAAGCGAATTAGCGTTCCTGATCGAATCACATGCGTAAGTTTTACAAGCGCGTTATTTTGCTAAGCAGCCTCTCCGCCGCGCCTGGGCGAGTCTCGCGTGGGCGGCTGTCTCAAGAGATGTTTTCAAGGACGATGGGCGAGCGCATCGACAAGGCCTGAACGTCGCCAAGTTTCGCGCCGAGTTGTCGAAATGTCGCGCGCGCATGCGCGCCGACATCTGATCGGGACTCGTTGGTCATGCCGGCGCTCGGCCAAACCTCGCAGCCCGGCGCGTCTGCGCCTGCGGTGCGTGCGAGCGTTCAGGGACGGCGCGAATGCGCAATTCGATCCCGCGGAATCGTCCGTGATGAGCGTGAGATCGCCGAGGCGAGCAAGTGAGCGGGATCGCTGGCCGATTTCGCGGCGCGGCTCGGGCGCGAATTCGTGGCGCTCACCTTACCCGAGATGCGCCAATTACGACTTCGACCATAGAAACTGCGATAGGCCAGGAATCGAATCAGTCATGCTTCGCAGCTTCTCTTTGCCGATAACCAGTTCCGCGCCGCCGAATATCTCTCTGGCGAGCCGCTGAAGCTGGTCGGGAGAGAGACCCAGGCTGGTCAATCGCGCCGTCAGCGCAAGGACGTCGCCTTTGGCGCCGCCGACCAGGCCGCCGACGCCTCCCAACACGCCGCCGAGCACACCCCGCCGCGGCGCCGCCGCCGCGTCCCTGATCGCGGCCTCGGCGCCGGGGATTTTTTCGATCAGCTCATCGGCAGCGCCATTTGGATGGCGCTTTTGGAGGAAGCCAAAAACGTGGCCGACGGCGAGTCTCGCGACCGGGGGAGCGATGCCGACCGACGCCGCGATATGCGCGATCCATTCGTCCATATTCGGCCCTCGAAATTCTCAGTCCGACTTTGATGCCGGCGCCTTGGCTGATTAAATTTATTGGTGAGCGCGGTGGGGCTCGAACCCACGACCCCCTGATTAAAAGTCAGGTGCTCTACCGACTGAGCTACGCGCTCGCTCCAGGGCGGCGGGCGGCGCCGCCGAAGTCGACTGAGCGGGTCGGTCCGTTCGGCCGTGCGGGTCTCTGTCCCGCGCTTCGCGATCAACTACCGGCGGGCGGCGGGCCGGTCAACCCCTAAGCGGGCGACCGCGCTTACCCCGTCACCTTGGCGAAAAGCACCAGCAGGCCGAAGAGGACAGCCGAGACGACCGTCGTGATCGCTGCTTTTTTTAGGAGATCGGGGGAGGAGGGGGCGCCGGGGTCGGCGCCCGCGGGAAGATCTTCTTCCGCCTCTTCGGAAGAGCGAACCCCGAGCGGCAGCACGGCGAACAGCACAACCCACCAGATCGTCAGGTAGATCGCCGCCGCCAGCGGAAGGGAAAAAGGCACGCGCCTAAGCCTGCTCGAGTTCGATCAGGGCGCCGCAGAAATCCTTGGGATGCAGAAACAGCACGGGCTTGCCATGCGCGCCGATCGTTGGCTCCCCATCGCCCAACACGCGGGCGCCGGAGGCCTTCAGCTGCTCGCGCGCCGCGATGATGTCTTCGACCTCGTAGCAGATGTGGTGGATGCCGCCGGCTGGATTTTTCGCGACGAAGCTCGCGATCGGCGAGTTGTCTCCATAGGGTTCGAGCAGCTCGATCTTGGTGTTCGGCAATTCGACGAAAACGACCGTTACGCCATGCTCCGCCAAGCTTTCTGCAGTCGAGACCTTCGCCCCGAGGGCGTCGCGGTAGACTGCGGAAGCCTTTTCGACGCTATCGACGGCGATAGCGACGTGATTCAGACGGCCGATCATTTTCACCTTCCGGGAAGAATGCTGTGCAGCGCCAATACGCGCTGAGGCGGGCAATTTCAACCGGCGGGGCGCGCTTCAGCCTGCTGCGGGCGGCCAAATCCGTCGATCGCGCCGCGCAAGGCGACGAAGCGCGGATCGACGCGGGCGAAGGAGCTCCAGGGACAGCCTTCGGAAAGGCCGCGTCGAATCGCTTCGAGCGCTTCGGCGCGCTCGCCCAGAGCGAAGAACGCCGCGCCAAGGAAACAGGGCGGCGCGTAGAGCTCTTCATCTTCGACGAGCCTGCTGATGAGCGCTCGCGCCTCCTCGGCGCGGCCGGCGCGGGCGAGCGCATAGGCGAGCACGGTCAATTGGAAGGGATCGTCGGGGCTCGAGGCGACGGCGCGGCGCGCTGTGCTCACCGCCTGTTCGTGAACGCCCTGAAGGCTGTAGGCGATGGACATCACCAGGTGCAGCGTCGCGGCGTCGGGCCTCAAATCCAGCCCGTCGCGCGCATAGCGGCGCGCGCGCTCGAGGTCGCCGGCGCAAAGAATGAGCCATGCGCGCACCGACAGCAACGCCTGATCATGCGGCGAGTTGACGAGGCCTTCTTCGCAATCGGCGAGACCCTCGTCGAGACGATCGGCCCCCGCGAGCAGCCAGCTGCGGTAGACCCGCGCCTTGCCGTAGAGAGGATCCTCGGCGACCGCCTGATCGAGGAGCGCGAGGCCCTCGGCGACCTTGCCCCTTAGCGCGCCGCGGGCCCAGCCGAGAACGGCCAGCGCCGGCGTGTGATCGCGCCCGGCGCTGAGCGCCCGGCCGGCGAAGTCCTCGATCATCGCCGCCGCCTGGGCGGGACGAAGGAACCCGCGTACGACTCGGCCGGCGGCGATGTCGGCGGCGAGCGACCAGACCGCCGGGTTGCCGGGGTCGATCTGGGCGGCGGAGGCGATCGCCTCCTGCGCGCGGGCGAAGCCCTCTCGCGTGCGGTCGCCGGCGAGTTCGTAGGCGGTCTGCCAGAGATCTAGATTATGCGGCTCGCTCAGCGGCGCGAGACGGAGCGTCTGAGCAGCGCCTTCGTCGACGGTTTCGACCGTCCCGCGGAGCGACAGGCCCCGGCCGTAGGCGGTGGCGATCAACTCCTCGCCGCCGGCGTCGCGCAGCGGCTTCCGCAAAAGATAGGCGCAGCGGTCGATGGAATCGTCGGAAGCGGCGCGATCCGGCCAAAGGCGCGCGGCGATTTCGCTCTTGGTGACTAGAATGCCAGGCGACTCTAGAAGCATTTCAAGGAGTTGGCGTGCCTGTGGGCCAAGCTGTATACGCTTGCCGTCGCGCTGCAGTCCGCGTTTCGGGCTATAGCTAAATCCAGAAAAATGCTTAACAAATTCGCCCATGACAGCCCCCGACCGGCCACGATGATGGCAAGACAGCGCGGCTTCGGCAAGAGGCAGAATAAGGTTAAGTCTGCAAAATTGCATAGTTTTTTTGAAATCAGGCGCGTTCCAGGCGCCTCAGCGGCAGGACAAATAAAAAACGCCGGACGTACCTCCGGTCCGGCGTTTGAGCTTTCCTTGATACGCAGCACGTCGGAAGGCTCGGCGCAGTCTATGCGCGACCAAATTGACGGCCGCGTGACGCTGCGCCGTCTTCCGCCTAAGCGCCGCGCGCGCTCTGGTCGTCTTTCCCCCAAACGAAAAGCACGAGCGCCAGAACGCCAGCGGCCGCAAGAAGAAAGTAAGGCATCCGCGCCAACAGCGGCGGGCCGCCGACGGTGAAGGGGAACCGCGACACCCAGTGCTCGCCGTTTGGACCGTCGACTGTGACGATCCCCACGAATTGGCCGGTCTCGTTGAAGACATGTTCAAAGTTCAGCGTGCCGGCCGGATAGACCTTTGGCGGCAGATAGGCCACCGTGACGGCGTCGAGGCGCTCCTGCGGCTCCTTGTCGCCGATGTCGCGGATGATGCGAAAGTCCGTCGACATCTCCCGCATCTCGTCCTGAGCATAATCGAGGACGAAAATCGTCGCGCCAATCGTGGGAATGTCCTCACAGAACCTGTTGCGCGACGCCGCAGGCTGATAGCCGGAGAAATACATGACATCCGGGCCGATTTTCAGCATGCAGGCGTTCTGCTGGCGCTGCATCGCGCCATGAGCGAAAGCGAGTGATAGAGGCGCGCAGACGAGCGCCGCCATCATCAGCAACCAAATAGGACTAAGAGGCTTCGACATGCCGTCCTCCCTGTTCAAAGGCTGGATGACGCTGCTCTGAAACTCAGCTTGCGCGTCATCCCTTCGTCGAATAGCGGTTCGGTGCGTCGCCCACGCGCATGCGATAGGCTGTCCAAGGAAAGAACCCGGCAGGAACGAAAAAGATGCGCCCGGTATCGAAATTCCTCATTGTCGCGCTGCTTCCGCTTCCGGCCGCTTGGGCGCGGGCGGCGGATCTCAACGACTATCCGACCTCCGCGCGCGCCGATTACGTCTTCGGCTGCATGAAGGCGAACGGCGATACGCGCCTCTCCTTGGACCAGTGCTCTTGCTCCATAGACGTCATCGCGACCATTCTGCCTTATGAGCGGTATGTCACGGCCGAGACCGTCGCGAGCGTCAATCAGCAGGCGGGGCAGGTCGGCGCGCTGATGCGCAATACGGATGCGGCCCGCGATATGCTTCAAGAGTTGCGCCGCGCTCAGGCCGAGGCGCAGGTGCGGTGCTTTTAGACGCGAATTGATGCGGAAGGCGGAGAGGCCATGCTTAT
>DATBRI010000070.1:0-52618 GCA_036560365.1 Methylocystis sp. | reverse complement strand
AGCGCGGCCAGCGACTGGCCGAGTGGGACCCTTACACGCGTCCGATCATCAGCGAAGTCGACGGCGTCATCGGTTTCGAGGAACTGGTCGAAGGCCAATCGATGTCGGAGACGGTCGACGAATCGACCGGCATCACCAAGCGCATGGTCATGGACTACCGCCTCAACCTGCGTTCGGCGAGCCTGAAGCCATCGATCCTTATCAAGGCCGCCGACGGCAAGATCGTCAAACTGGCCCGCGGCGGCGACGCGCGCTACTTGCTGCCCGTCGATTCGATCATCGCCGTCGAACCAGGCTCGACGGTGAAGGCCGGCGACATTGTCGCGCGTATTTCGGTTGAGAGCGCCAAGACCCGCGACATCACCGGCGGTCTGCCCCGCGTCGCGGAGCTCTTCGAGGCGCGCCGTCCGAAAGATCACGCGATCATCGCGGAAATCTCCGGCACGGTCGCTTTCGGCAAGGACTACAAGAACAAGCAGCGCATCAACATCACGCCTACCGAGGAAGGCGCGGAGCCGGTCGAATATCTGATCCCGAAGGGCAAGCATATCCATCTTCAGGACGGCGACGTCGTTGAGAAGGGCGATTACATCGTCGACGGCAATCCGGCGCCGCACGACATTCTGGCGATCAAGGGCGTGGAGGAGCTTGCGGCTTACCTCGTCAACGAGATCCAGGAGGTCTACCGGCTGCAGGGCGTCAACATCAACGACAAGCACATCGAAGTGATCGTGCGTCAGATGTTGCAGAAGATCGACATCGTCGATCCGGGCGACACCGGCTTCCTCGAAGGCGAGCAGGTCGACAAGCTGGAGCTCGAAGAGGCGAACGCCAAGGCGCTCGAGAATGGCGGCAAGCCTGCGCACGGCACGCCGGTGCTGCTCGGCATCACCAAGGCCTCGCTGCAGACGCGGTCCTTCTTCTCGGCCGCGTCCTTCCAGGAGACGACGCGCGTCCTCACCGAGGCCGCCGTCAACGGCAAGATCGACCCGCTTGTCGGCCTCAAGGAGAACGTCATCGTTGGCCGGCTCATTCCGGCCGGCACCGGAGCGGCGATGTCCAAGTTCCGCGCCGTCGCGGGCGGACGCGACGAGCTCATCATCGAGCAGCGCGCCGAAACGAACGAGCCTGCGCCGGCCCTGCCGCCGGCGGAATAAAGCCGCACGCGGCTTTGAAATTGAAAAGGCCGCCCCTCGCCGGGCGGCCTTTTTCTTGGACGGAGGTGGCGCGCATTTGCGTTCTGCAACACGCCACCCCTTCAGATCGCGCCGTCGACGACATAGATTGCTGTCGTGTCCACACAATCCCTCCCCGCCCGCGCCGCACGCGCGCTGATATTCGTTTACCGCGTCACCTTCTCGGCCTTCGCGGGACGCTTCTGCCGCTATGCGCCCACCTGCTCCGAATACGCCGACGAGGCGATCGCGCAACATGGCTTATGGGCGGGGGGCTGGATGGGCTTCGCGCGCATCTGCCGCTGTCGCCCGGGCGGCGGCGCGGGATTCGATCCCTCGCCCGACAGGCTGCGCGCCGACGCCAGCCCGCTGACGCCCTGGCGCTACGGCGTTTGGCGCCAGCGGCCAGTTTGCGAAGCGATCGAGTCTGAGCGCGAGACAGACGCCAGCCGCCCTTAATTGAGCACGACGACTTTCGTCCCGACCTTAACGCGACTGTAGAGATCGACGACGTCCTTGTTGGTCATGCGGATGCAGCCCGAGGACACGGCGGCGCCGATCGTGTCCGGCTCGTTGGAGCCATGAATGCGATATTGGCTTGAGCCGAGATAAAGCGCGCGGGCGCCAAGCGGGTTTTCCATGCCGCCGGCCATATGACGCGGCAAGTCCGGTCTGCGCTTGAGCATCTGCGGCGGCGGGCTCCAGTCCGGCCACTCGCGCTTACGCGAAACCGTCTTAACGCCGGACCAGGTGAAACCCATTCGCCCGACGCCGACGCCATATTCAATCGCACGACCATCTCCGAGCACGTAATAGAGCCGACGGTCCTTGGTGGAGATGACGACCGTGCCGCGCGTGAATTGCGGATGGCGCCAATATACCACCTGCCGCGGTATCGCCTGCTCTCGAAACACATTGAGGAAGTCGGCGAGCGGACCGCGATTGATCGGGCTGTCGAGGGCCTGCGCCGGCGTCGCCGCGAAGAGAAGCGCGGCAAAAACGATTGATCCGCTTGATTGGCGCATGGATGATCTCCCGAAAGCCGCACGCCAGTTTTTTTGGCGAATGCGGCTGATTTCGGGTCGCCAGCATCGACGACGGCATCGTTGCGATTCGCTTAGTTGACTGCTTACGTCGCGTTCGACGCGCCCCCGGCCCTCTTGGCGCATCGATTGAGGATTTCGATCACTTCGTCATCGCTGACCTGGCGAAAATCACGGTAGAAAAAGCCGATCGCGCCGAACGCGCGATGCGTCTCCAGGCAAACAATCTCATCGACTTCAGCGCTAAGAGACTCCAGCGTATCTGGAGGCGCGACCGGCACCGCCAGCACAAGCTTCCTGGGCGCGCGGGCGCGGACGGCGCGCAGGGCGGCGCGCGTGGTCGCGCCAGTGGCGACGCCGTCGTCGACAACGATTGCGACGCGTCCCTTCGCCTCCGGTCGTTCACGGCGGCCAAGATAGAGCCGCCGGCGACGCTCGATCTCCTCAAGCTCGCGTGCGCACACGTTCTCAAATTCCTGTTCGCGCACATCCGCCATGGCGATCACGTCATCATTGCGCACGATGACCGGGCCGCCGCCGTCCGCCACGGCCCCCATCGCCAGCTCAGGCTGGAAGGGCACGCCGATTTTCCGGACGAGCACGAGATCGAGAGGCGCCTTCAGCGACATCGCGATCGGCTCTGCGACGGGCGCGCCGCCGCGCGGCAGGGCGAAGACGACAACATCCTCGCCCTTGAATTTCTCAAGCGCGGCGGCAAGGCGCCGTCCAGCCTCGGTTCGGTCGTAAAAGGACATGGCGCCCTCACCTCCCCGTCCGATTGTCGGCGCCAAGCGCCGATTGCGCAAGATTGAGATAGCGCGTCGCCAGCGGTTCCCACTTCGTTGGCTTCCGCGGCGCATCATCGAGAAGATGCGCCACGGACTGTCGCGCCCGCAGCACCGCGCGCCAAGCCGCGTAGAGCGAGATCAAGCGTCGCGGCGGTTCGCAGGAGAGTCGCTGCGCCACTTTATCGACAAGCTCGGCGCCCAGCGTCTTCGCGCCGAGAAGCGCGCATTCGACGCCAAGATAGGCAAGCTCATCGAAGGGATCGACCTGGCGCAGTTCGGCGTTGAACTCCAGACAGTCGAATATGGCGATAGGATCGCGCAAGCAGATATGCTCCGGGCGCAAGTCGCCATGCCCGTCGACGATCTGGCCCTGCAGAACGCGCTCCTGCAACTGTGACCGGCTGGCCGCCAGTCTCGCGTCGAGTAGGTCGAGCAGCAGGGGCGTACGGCCATGGTCGAGCGCGAAATCCCGCCGCGTCAGAACGTCTCGATTCTTTTCCTGCTCGCGAAAAAACCGCAGCGCATAATCCTCGGCGCTGATCGCGGCGCGTTCCACGCCACGGTAGAAATTCGACAAGGTGTCGCAGAGCGCGTCAATCTGCGTTGCGCTCACGCGATCTTCGGCGATCAGCCGATCCAGCATAGCTTCGCGCGGCAGGCGGCGCATTTCGACAAGCCAGTCGACCACGGCGCCATCGCCGCCGAGAGCCATGCCGCTTTGCGGACGATAGGTCAGCGGCGCGACGCCCAAATACACATCGGCCGCGAGCCGGCGGTTGAGGCGCACCTCTTCGCGACAATTGCGTTCGCGAGCCTCGATCGTCGAGAAGTCTAGAAAAGGAGAGCGAACGGGCTTCTTGAGCTTGTAGACCTTATCGCCGGCCAGAAAGACATAGGACATATGCGTTTCCAGCACCGCCACCGACGCCGACGCGTGCAAATAGGCGCCGGGCGTACTGAGAAATCGAACCTTCTCGGCAGTTGAGGGCAAGCCCGCATCGCCCTTGGCGCTCGCTCCGCTATGGGGAATCGACTCCATGATCGCGTTGCTTTTCCAACCCTTGACGCTGATGAGCGGCGTCAGAACGGCGACCTTTCGCGCCAGTCCTGCCGTCTCGGCGAAATTGACCACCGCGCGAACGCAAGGCCGCACCGTCTCAGGCAAGTCTTCGCGGCTCGAGCCGCCACGGCTGGGATCGCGTAGCTGCGCGGCGGAGAGGCGTAACGCGGCTGACGTGCGGCCCTTCGCTCAACGTAATGAACATCGATCTTCGGCTGTGTTTGCATCGAAAATTCCTCCCAAAGCCGAGGCGCGCAAATGAGCGTCTCAAAAGTTATGGCGAGGGCCGAGCCGCTTATCCAGATAGACGAATTATAGGGTGACGCCATGTAGGCCGAAACGTCTAACTTGCAGGAGGTCCGATGATGCCGAGCGACTTCACGACCGTCGACGTTGCAATCGGCCCGCATCGACTGAATGGATCGTTGTACATGCCTCAATCGCCACAGGGGCTTGTCATTTTCGCTCATGGCAGCGGCTCCTCGCGCTTCAGTCCGCGCAACAGATATGTCGCCGAGCGACTCGTCGCGCAGGGATTCGCCTGTTTGCTGTTCGATCTCCTCTCCGCCGCGGAAGGCGAATTCCGCCGCAACGTTTTCGACATTCCGCTGCTCGGCGCCCGCGTCGGCGAGGCCATCGCCTGGACGAGGGACAGCGACATCGCTGACTTGCCTATCGGGCTCTTCGGGGCGAGCACGGGCGCCGCTGCTGCGCTCGTCGCCGCGGCCGAAGAGCCCCCCGTGGCGGCCGTCGTCTCGCGCGGCGGTCGGCCAGATCTTGCAGGGGACGCGCTGCGGCACGTTCAAGCGCCGACGTTGCTGATCGTCGGCGGATTGGATTATGGCGTGATCGAACTCAATCGTAGCGCGCAGCAGTTGCTCAGATGCCGGAATCGTCTCGACATCGTCCCCGGCGCCACCCATCTCTTCGAGGAGCCCGGCACATTGGAGAGCGTCGTCGAGCGCGCGGCCAAATGGTTTATCGAGTGTCTTTGCGCGACCCAGGCCTGACCGGAATAACACATGCAAAATTTTTCTTAGCGCAGAAGGTTTGAAAAATGACGACAATGGCGCTGACCGAACCGCCGAGCGAAGCGGATAGCAGCCTTGCGCTCTTCGCGCTCGGCGTAAACATGTCCGTTGGCGAAGACGTCGCACAGGCGCTTGGCGCTGAGCTCGCGCCGTTGGAAGACCGAGAGTTCGAAGACGGCGAATTTAAGATCAGGCCGCTCGAGAATGTGCGCGGCCGCGACTGCTACGTCGTTTTCACCCTAAATGGCGACGAGGTCGCGAGCAGCGCCGACAAGCTGTGCAAACTTCTGTTCTTCGTCGGCGCGCTGAAGGACGCCGGCGCTCAGCGCGTCACGGCCGTCACGCCCTATCTGTGCTTCGCGCGCAAGGACCGGCGCACCAAGCCCCGCGATCCAGTCACCACGCGCTATGTCGCGCAGCTGTTTGAAGCGCTTGGAACGGATCGTGTGGTCTGCGTCGACGTTCACAACATCGCCGCCTTTCAGAACGCATTTCGTTGCGAGACGGTTCACCTTGAGGCTCAGGCGCTGTTTGCGCGTCACGTCGTGGCCAATATCGGGGACAGGCCTGTCGCCGTCGTTTCGCCCGATCTCGGCGGCGAGAAGCGCGCGGAACTGTTTCGGCTGCGGCTTGAACGCCTCTCGAAGCAGCCCGTCGCCAAGGCCTTCATGGATAAATACCGAAGCGAGGGCCATGTCGTTGGCGATATTTTCGCGGGCGACGTCAAGGATCGCACCGCGATCATCATCGACGACCTCATCGCCGGCGGCGGCACGGTGGCGCGAACCGCTGTGGCCTGCCGCGCCAATGGCGCTGCGCACGTCTGGGTCGCGGCGACCCACGGGGTCTTTTCCGAAAAGGCGGCGTCCACGCTTAAGAGCGCGCCGATCGACCGCCTCATCATCACCGATTCAGCGCCACTGCAACCCTCTATGGCGGCCACGCTCGGCGATCGGTTGATTGTGGTCAGCGTCGCCGATCTGCTGGCCGAGGCGATCAGACGCCTGCACGCAAATGGTTCGATCACGCAGCTTTTGGAGGACGGGCCTTAGTCGCGGGCGCGCTGTTGCGTCCTGCAGGGACTCGCGCGACAAGCTTCGCATGAACCTGGAAGACATCGTCATTCGCCAAATGTCCAAGAGCGAACTTGATCGCGCGCTCGATTGGGCTGCGGCCGAGGGCTGGAATCCCGGACTTTATGACGCGGAGAGTTTCTACGCCGTCGATCCGAAAGGATTCTTCATCGCCGAGCGGGCGGGCGAGCCGCTGGGCTGCGTCGCCGCCGTCGCCTATGATGAGTCCTTCGGCTATGTCGGGCTTTTCATTGTTCGTCCGCCCTACCGTGGACAGGGCGTCGGCCTTCGGCTCTTGGACGTCGCGCTGCGTCACGTGCAGGGCCGCAATGTCGGGCTCGACGCCGCCATCGACCTTCAGCAGACCTATGCGGGGTTCGGATTCAAATTCGCTCATCGCAACATACGTCATCGATGCGTCGGCGGCGCCGGCGAAGCGTCTTCCGACGTGACTGAGCTGGCTGAAGTGCCTTTCGACGAGATCATGCGTTATGACCAGACGGTCTTTCCGGCGTCGCGACCGAATTTTCTCTCGCGCTGGATCGCTCAGCCGCAGAGCGCTGCGCTCGCGGTGGTGAAGCAAGGTCGGCTCGCCGGCTATGGCGTGCTGCGCGCGTGTCGCGACGGCCACAAGATCGGGCCGCTGTTCGCGGACGATCCTCAGATTGCAGACGCGCTGTTTCAAAGCTTGTGCGCGCGAACCGCCGGCGCGGCCGTATTGCTCGATACGCCCGAAGCAAACGGCGCCGCCATCGAATTGGCGCAGCGGCGCGCGATGACCGCCGTGTTCGATACGGCGCGCATGTATACAAAAGGAACGCCGCTGGGACGCATCGACCGCTGCTACGGCGTCACGACCTTCGAACTCGGGTAATTCGCTTCGGCGGACAGGGCGCCCAGGCGATCGATAAGATCAGAGTTTGTGGCGCTCGGCGCGATCAGCGTCGGATCGTCGTCGGCTTCGCCCGAACGATTGACGCGCGGCGACACGATCCATTCCTGCAGCGCGTCTTCACGCGGCGCGCTCAGCAATGCCCCGGGATCCTCGCCCGACATCCATGCGTTGGCGTCGCGCCAGTCGAGGATGACCGGCATGCGATCATGGAAACGGCGCATCCAGCCATTGGCTGGACCGACGATGATCGTCGCGGAGTCGATCTTCGCATCGCGCTCGACGTCGAGACAGCTCTCGCACAGGCCGGCGAAGGCGAGCGGGCGTCCGTCGAGGGCCGTGAAATAATGCGCAGTCCTGGCGCCTTTCGCGCCAGTCCATTCATAGAAGCCCGACGCCGGGATGATGCAGCGCCGAGATGCGAAGGCCGAACGAAACATCGGTTTTTCGGCGATCGTCTCGGCGCGCGCATTGAAGGTTGCAGGCAGTTCGCGCAGGGGCTTCTTCCACCAGGAGGGCGAAAAACCCCAGCGCATCTGGACAAGCTCGTTTCCCGCAAGCGTCCACCTGACGACCTCGACCATCGTCGTCGGCGCCACATTGTAGCGCGGCTGCAGATTGCGCGGCTGGCCGATCAAATCGGCAAGCCGCTCAAGCTCCTCCCAGGAAAGATGTTGCGTAAAGCGCCCGCACATGATGCGAGATCATCCTGTCTCAGTAATAGTAGCGCCGATAGCGGCGTCCATAATATGGGCGCGGCGCCGTCGCGGCGCCAATGATCGCGCCGCCCGCTGCGCCGACCGCCGCCGTGGCGAGCGTCGGGCCGGCGAGTCCGCCTGAGGCAAGCGCGCCGATTCCGGCGCCGCCCAGACCACCGATGACGCCGCCGCCGAGAGCGCGTTCCGCGGGCGTGTAGCAGCCATAAAGCGGCACTGAGGCCGTCAGAAGCGTCGCAAGGACGAGGGCTTTCTTGACCCGGCGGGGCGTGGCGATGCTGTGCATTTTCATTCCCTTGTTCACACTCTTCTCGCCGCTCTGGCGCTGAAGCCAAGCCTTCGCGGCGCATCGCCGAATGAACCCAGATTTGCGCCAGAACGATGGCCCTGTCGTGAAGCCCCGGGCCAGAACGATGGCCTCGAGAAGGCCACAGCCGGGGCGCTCGATGACGACGCGCGACACTTGTTTCGTCTTCTTTCTAATTAGAATATTTCGCAAATAAGAATGCTGCCAACGACGCTTTCTGCAAGACTTCCGATAAAGGCCCAATTGTATTGACGCAGGAAGTCGCCTGTTAAATCTTTGCGCCATGCACGCGGCGCCGCTGAGACTTTCTGCATCGGAAAACTCAAGCAAAGGATCAGGCGCGCAACCCCGCGCGCGACGTTGCGAGACCCTAAGGAGAGAATGATGTGCGATCTGGCGCGCGAGAAAAAACGCATTGATTCGATCCTCGCCGAAGCGATGAACCAATACTCGGCGCGACTGTCGATCGATGAAACCGAGCTTGCCGGCTATGGGCTTGCGGCGCTGCGCAGCCACTATGCGCTTACCTGTTCCGATGAATGCATGCGCAAGCGATGTGACGAATTCGCCGCGCTCGTCGCGCTGTCGCGCCGCGCGCAGCAGCATCCGGTGCTGACGCTATGAAACCTTCGCCAACAGGAAAGAAGGAACGCGCGATGTTCATGGCCTCGAATCAGTTCAAGGTCGTTAAGGGCTGCGAAGAAACATTCGAAACGGCTTGGCGAGAGACAAGCGTCCGGCTGCGGGAAGCCGCTGGCCTCATCGGATTTCAATTCCATCGGGGAAAGGAATGCGGTCCGCACGTGCTCTATTTCTCGGTGACCATGTGGGAGACGGAAGAGCGCTTCATCGATTGGCGACGCGCCGAACTTTATGGCCCGCCATGCGGCCACACTGGGCCGCGCTGCGCCCTGAGGCTGGAGGAGTTCGACGCCACTGTCTCAAGAAGCAATCCGCAATAGGCGTCGACGGGGCTTCGTAGGAGAAAGATATGTTGGGAATTGGGGATAACGTACCGCCTTTCGTTGTTACCGGCGTTAAGCCGGGATTTAACGAGATCGAAGAAAACGGCGAAACAGCCTTCGAAACGCTCAGCGAGACGAGCTTTCCAGGCATGTGGAAAATCATCTTCTTCTATCCGAAGGACTTCACCTTCGTTTGTCCGACGGAAATCGCCGCCTTCGCACGCTTGTCGAAGGATTTCGCCGAGCGCGACGCCGTCGTTCTTGGCGGCTCGACCGACAATGAGTTCGTGAAGCTTGCTTGGCGGCGCGACCATCGCGACCTGAAGAACTTGCCGATCTGGCAGTTCGCCGACTCGAAGGGCGATCTGATCGACGGCCTCGGCGTGCGCGCGCCTTCAGGCGTCGCTCATCGCGCCACCTTCGTCGTCGATCCGGGCAATGTCATTCAGCATATCTACGCGACGAATCTCGACGTCGGCCGCGCGCCGGACGATACGCTGCGCGTGCTGGACGCGTTGCAGACCGGCGCGCTCTGCCCCTGTAGCCGGCCGGTCGGCGGCGAAACGCTTATCACCGCGGCGTGACCGCGGACGCGGCGCCCGACAACTGCAGCGTCAGACATTTCGCGGCGCCGCCCGCCTTCATGAATTCCGAGAGCGGCGTGACGATCGGCGTGAAGCCGGCGTCGATCAGGCGTGAGCGAAGATCGTCTGAACAGGCATTGAGAAAAATCCGGCCGGAAACCTCGACGGCGTTGCAGGCGAAAGAGAGCGCGTCTTTCTCGCCGACTTCGATCCGCTTCTCCACTGGCGCAATGGCGCGGATCGCTTCCCGCGAAGCGATATCGAAGGCCGCTGGGTAATACATCAGCCAGCCGCCGCTCAACGGACAGAAGCAGGTGTCGAGATGATAGAAGCGCGGGTCTATGAGCCTCAGCGCGACGGCGCGCAGACCGAAAATCTTTTGAAGATGCTTGGGCGCTTCCTCGCCTGAGCGCCAGCCGTAGCCGCACCAGACAATAGCCCGCGCGTGATCGAGAAGCGCGTCTCCCGCGCCCTCGAACGGAATGTTCTCCGGCCAGGGCGCGATCGAATAGCCCTGCCCTTCAAACCATTCGCAAAACAGACGTTCTTCGGGCCGCCGCTCCTTGGCGTTGAAGCGACTGACGACAGCCGTGTCGCCGATCGCAAGTCCCGCATTGGCGGTGAAGACCATGTCCGGGAGGCCGGTCGTCGGCGGGACGAAAGCGATATCGCTATGCGCCGCCAGCTTGCCGCGCAAGTTCTCCCACTGCGCCTGCGCGCGCGGCAGCGCTGCTTGCCCGATTTGATTTTCCATCCACGGGTTGATGATGTAGTCGACGCCGAAATAGTCCGGCGCGCACATCAGTATGGCGCTACGCGCAGCCGCAGGCCGTGGCGACGCAGCCTCGCGCGCGTCGCTTCGCGGCGCGTCGTTCGATACAGCGGACTCAGCGTCGAAGCTGATCAGCGAATTCTCTGGCATTGAACGACCGTCGATCATGCGGGCTGTTCCGTCCTTACGAGAGTTTCGACGTCTTCCTGCTCCACGTCGAGCGGATGCAGCAGTGAGAACAGATCCTTCGGGTCTGCGGGCGCGGCGATCAGTTCGATCGTGCGGCCGACGCCGGTCTCCCGCGCAAGGTCGCGCAACAGGCGCAACACCGAAAAATCCTCGATGGCGAAACCGACGCTGTCGAAGATGGTGATCGCGTCCTTGGAGGTGCGCCCTGGTCGATAACCCGCAAGAATCTCCCGCAGTTCCGTCACCGGATGATCCCGGTCGAGTTGCTGAATTTCGCCCTCGCCGCGCGTCTGCGGCGCATATTCGACGAATATGTCGGAGCGCAGCAGCAGTTCGCGCGCAAGCTCGGTCTTGCCCGGGCAATCGCCGCCGACCGCGTTGATATGGGTTCCAGGCTGAACCATGTCGTCCGTGAGTATCGTGGCGAATTTCTTATCCGCCGTGATCGTCGTAATGATGTCTGCGCCGGATGCGGCGCTGCTCGCGTTTGCGCACCGGATGATGGTCAGGCCGAAGTCGGCCATGTTGCGCTCGAACTTGTCGATGGCGTCAGGATCGACATCGAAGACGCGAAGCCGATCGACGCCAAGTACGGCGTGAAACGCGCAGGCCTGAAACTCCGATTGAGCGCCAAGGCCTATCACCGCCATCGTCTTGCTGTCGGGCCGCGCGAGATGGGCCGCCGCCAGAGCCGAGGTCGCGCCGGTGCGAAAGGCGGTGGCCAGCGTCATGTCCGCGACAAGCGTCGGATAGCCGGTCTCGACGTCGGCGAGCGCGCCGAAGGCGACGACAGTCTGCAGATTGAATTGCGTGTTGCCAGGATGACCGTTGACGAATTTAAAGGCGAAGGCCTCGCCGTCGCTCGTCGGCATCAGTTCGATGACGCCGCGCGGCGAATGGCTCGCGTAACGCGGCGACTTCTCGAACGCGTCCCAGCGCATAAAGTCCCGACGCAGATAGTCGACGAGCCGCAACCAAAAGCGTCGCGCCCCGACCTCTGCAACGATGCGGGCGATATCTCGCGCGCTCAGAAACGTCACCATGCCTTCTCCACTCGATCTCTGTCGAAGGAGAGCCTAAAACGCGGCAAGGTTAATCAAAATCGCCATAAGCTATCGAAATGGCTGTAATTTTGTAATTTCCGCCATACATACTGACCGTTTTTCACAGAGACCTGCTCATGGACGACCTCGACCATCGACTGATCGCGCTGCTGCGGACCAACGCGCGCGCCTCCTTGTCCCAGCTCGCCAAGGCGCTCGGCGTCGCGCGCGGGACGGTCCAGAACCGACTCGACAAGCTGATCGCTTCCGATGTGATCCTGGGTTTTACGGTTCGGCTAAAAAATCCCGCCGCATCCGATCGCATCCGGGCGATCATGATGGTCGAAGTCTCGGGCAAGAATTCCCGTCGCGTGGCTCAGGCGCTGCGCGGACTCCCGCAAATTCACACGCTTTACAGCACCAACGGGACTTTCGACCTCATCGCGGAAATCGAATGCGCCAATCTCGAGGAATTTGATCGGGTGCTGTCGGGCGTCAGAACGATCGAGGGCATCGCCAGAAGCGAGACGAGCCTGCTGCTTGCGCCCGCATGAATGCCCCGCCACACGTCACGCGGCTTCACTGAGCAGAGCGCCCGCTTCGCGCGTGCATCAGCGGCGCGTTCAGACGAGCAGTTCGATATCGTTCAGAAAAGCGCCGGCGTCGCCTTCGAGTCCGTCCGCAGCTGCCTTTCGTCCCCTTCATTTGCGCGCGGCAGACAGACACGCGCAATCAGCCCATGGGGTTCCCGATCGAGCAGCGACACGGTTCCGCCGTGGTGCTCAACGAGCGAGCGCACAATCGATAGACCGAGTCCAAATCCGCTGTGCTCGTCAAGCGTTCGTCCCGGCTGACCGCGAACGAAGGGCTCAAATGCAGTGCTCTTGCCTTCCACTGAAATTCCGGGTCCGTCGTCAACGACGTCGACCTCGATGAGCCCTTCCGGGCGTTCCGCGATGTAGATGTCCACGATCTTCGCATGGTGCGTCGCGTTTTCGACGAGATTGGTGAAAATGCGCTGCACGTCGCACAGCGATCCAAAGACCATTTGGTGGCCGTCGCCATGACAAGTCACATGATGCCCAAGGTCGCAGAACTCGTCGGCGACAGTTTGCAAAACGCTGTCGAGATCTATCAAGGAACCGTCGGACTTGTCGTCTCCTTCAGCACGCAAATACTGAAGATTTTTGAAAAGCATCGCGTCCATGAGATCGACGTCGCGCATCATCCGCTGCTGAAGGCTTTGATCTGACACAAATTCCGTTTTCAGCTTCAAGCGTGTGATAATCGTTCGCAAGTCATGACTGACCGCCGCAAGCACATGGGCGCGCGCCGCGATCATCTTGCTGATGCGCGCCTGCATGCGATTGAGCGAGCGGGTCAATTCACGAACTTCCTGGGGACCCCGCTCCGGCAGCTGCGCTTTCGTATCGACATCGTTTGGAATCTGCTCAGCATATTTTGCCAGTCGTCGCAGCGGCGCCATGATCGCGTTCAGCGCCCAGAACACGAAGATCGCCGTGAATATGATAAAGGACAGCGCCGTTCGCGCGCCCTGAGTCAGGATGAATGGTTCGTCCTCGGCATGTTGCCAAAGCCATCGCCATATCGAACCGGGAGATTTTTGATGCTCGGCGATCGAGACCGTCGCATAACCGCCCTTGTGCAATTCGACGGCAAGGACGCCGTAATCTTCGGGCGTTGAATTGTCGACCTTGAACACGTCTGCGCCATTCCACAACAATGAGTCAATGTGGCGGATTTCATTGTCAAAGACGAAATCGCCGCCGCTCGTCGAAGAATTCGCCGCCGGTGGGCGCGACTCCTGGATCTCGATACTGGCGTAGGGAACGGCGTGAGAGAGCGCTGAAATGACGTTGGCTCTCTCCGAGAGCGGCGCGACGTCCAAGGCGAGGATGATGCTCGCGATGAAGTCTCCTTGGTCGACGATGTGCCGCCTGCCGAACACATGGAACATGCCGATGACGATGGTCTGGAACGCCACGATCGACACGAAAATCAGCAGCGTGATTTGCACGGCCAGTTTGTTGAGCCGGAAATGCCAGGGAACGCGGGTTGGCTTCATGCGCGCGCCACGTGAGTCGAAAAAATATAGCCCTCGGAGCGAACCGTCTGGATGAACGCGGGCTTTTTTGGGTCCGTTTCTATCTTTTGTCGAAGCCGGCTGATCAGCACGTCGATGCTCCGCTCAAAGGGTCCGGTCGTCGGACCGTGCGTCATGTTGATCAGCTGCTCGCGCGTCAATACCCGATTGGGATTTTCGCACAAAGCATGCAGCAGATCGAATTCGGCGCCGGTCATGGCCACCTTTATGCCGCAGGGCGCGACGACCTCTCGAGCGAGCACATCGACGCGCCAGCCCGAGAAAAGATACGCTTGCCGTACGGCGCGCCCGTCGACGACGTTCGGGGTTTCAGTCCGCCTCAGTACCGCGCGGATGCGCGCCAGCAGCTCGCGCGAATTGAAAGGCTTGACAATGTAATCGTCGGCCCCGAGCTCCAGACCCAATATCTTGTCGATATCCTCCGACTGCGCCGTCAGGATGATTATAGGGATCCGTCGCTCGGATCGCACCCGCCGGCAGATCGACAAGCCGTCTTCACCGGGAAGATTAAGATCGAGGATCAGTAGGTCATAGGCTCCGGCCGTGAACGCAGCGTCCATTATCTGGGCGTTTGCGGCCACCTTTGTCTGAATATCGTGCGTCGCGAGATAAAGTGAGATGAACTCGCCGATTTCGGCGTCATCCTCGACGATCAGAATTGAAATGGGAGCGGTCAAGGGAGGCGCAGTCGCTTTCGTTGGAGCTCGGCGGAACCTAATAATGCAAGGTTTCTAGAGTGCTTTCATCACAAAAAAGAGCCCCGGGGACGCTTCCGCTGCGCTCCAGATCTCGTCCGATTTGAGAAAAGGACCAGAAACAATCTCTGTGGTCTGAAAAACTGGAGAAACACCCTACCCACTGGCCTGTCCTATGTTGCGGCCGCTAACTGGTGCGCCAAGGTTTCTACGACCTGTGATTGCAAGGACAATGCATGAAAAGCAAGGCTCAGGCTGTCAACCACGACCTCGAGGCCGTCGCTGCAGACGCGAGCGCCACTCCGCGCGCCGCGTTGTCGGCGCAAGACGGATGGCTGGGCAATGACTTAGGCGAACCAGACGGAGATTTCGCCGGCGCGCCAGGACCAGGCCACATCGCTATGGATGACAATCGTCGACGAGGGTCGTCTCCCACGAGGTTCACGCCGAAAACCGGCCTCGCCGGACTGGTCCAAAATTGGCGCGCGGACATGCTGTCCGGCTTCCTCGTGTTTCTTATTGCGCTGCCGCTATGCCTTGGCATTTCGATGGCGTCGGGTTTTCCGCCCCAAGCGGGCATCATCACGGCCGTCGTCGGCGGCCTTCTGGTGTCACGAATCAACGGCTCCTTCGTCACCATCACCGGCCCGGCGGCGGGCCTCATCGTGGTCATTCTGGACTCCGTGCAGGCGCTCGGCAACGGCGACGCCAAAGCCGGCTATCACTACACCTTAGCGGCGATCGTATGCGCCAGCGTCATTCAGATGCTGATGGGCCTGATGAAAGCCGGCAAGATGAGCGCCTTTTTTCCGTCCTCGGCCGTGCATGGCATGTTGGCGGCGATCGGCATCATCATTATGGCCAAGCAGATTCACGTCATGCTCGGCGTGAAGCCGGACGCGCAGACTCTGTTCGAGACGATTGGCGCAATCCCCGCAAGCATTCGCGACATGAATCCGGAAGTCGCCATCATCGGCGGCCTTGGGCTTTTGATCCTGATCGCCTGGTCGCTGGTGAAGAATCGCCGACTAAAAATGATCCCGGCGCCGCTCGTCGTCGTGATCATCGGCATGGCGCTCGCGCAATATTACGATCTCGACGATGAACATATCTATCTCTTCCTGCCGGACACGCCGTTCCTGCCGCATCACGAATTCACGATCGGACCTAAATTCCTGGTCTCCATTCCGCAGAACTTCCTGTCCGGCTTCGCCTTCCCCGACTTTTCGCTGATTCGTTCCAGCGTCTTCTGGCAGCAGGTCTTCGCCATCTGTCTCGTTGGCAGCCTGGAAAGCCTGCTCAGCGCCGCGGCGGTCGACAAGCTCGATCCCTACAAGCGCACCTCGAATCTCAACCGCGACCTCGCGGCGGTCGGCTTCGGCAATATTATATGCGGCCTGATTGGCGGCATGCCGATGATCGCAGAAATCGTCCGCAGCTCCGCCAATGTGAATAATGGCGCGCGCACGGGCTGGGCGAATTTCTTCCACGGATTGTTCCTGCTGACCTTCGTCGCCCTCTTCCCGAGGGTCATTCACGAGATCCCGCTCGCCGCGCTTGCAGCGCTGCTGGTGTTCACCGGCTACCGGCTTGCGTCGCCGCTCGAGTTCAAGAAGACGTTGGCGATTGGCTGGGACCAGCTCGCTGTTTTCGTGATCACCATCATCGGCGTTCTGGCGACAGATCTCTTGATCGGCGTCGCCATCGGCATCGCCGCCGAGTTCCTGTTCCACTTCTGGCGCAGCGTCAATTGGGGACAGGTGTTTAAGCTGCGTCGCGACGTCGTGGAGACCGAGCCCGGCGTCTATCATGTCAGTATCGGCGGCGCGGCCTTTTTCGCCAATTACCTCGCGCTCAAGGGCGATCTCGCCAAGCTCCCAAAGGGCAAGACCGTCATCTTTGATCTTTCAGAATCCTGGTGCGTCGATCATACCGTGATGGAAAACCTTCATCACTTCTGCGAGGACTATGAAGCAAACGGCGGCCACGCAGAGGTTCGCGGACTGGACCAACACGTCGCGACGTCAAAGCATCCCCTCGCCCCGCGCAAGCGCAGCGCCTAATCCGTAAAGTTCTCGCAAGGCGCTGCTGACGACCGCCGCGCCGATTCGAAGGTGACACGCATGCCGCTCTACCTGGCGCTGACCTGTGTCAGCGCCCTACTCGCCGTCAGCGTCTACGCCATCGTCGACAGGCGGAACCACGACATCAGCCGCAACGTCTACCGCCTTTGCGTCGGCCTCTGCGGCGTGCTCTTCCTCGCGGCGGTCATGCCAAGGGGCGCAAATGTCGTTTCCACAACTCTGCCGCTCGGACTGCCGTGGATCGGCATGCATTTTCGCATCGACGTCCTGACCGCCTTTTTTCTCGCCGTCGTCAATCTCGGCGGCGCAGCGGCGAGCGCTTATGCGATCGGCTATGGCGCGCATGAGAAAGAGCCGATGCGCGTGCTGCCGTTCTATCCTGCTTTTCTCGCTGGCATGAACCTCGTCGTGCTGGCCGACGACGCCTTCACCTTTCTCGTCGCTTGGGAGTTCATGTCGCTTGCTTCTTGGGCTCTTGTGTTGACGCATCATCATGAGGAGGAGAACAGGCGCGCCGGTTTCATCTATTTGTTGATGGCGAGCTTCGGCGGGTTCGCGCTGTTGATGGCGTTTGGCGTTCTCGGGGGCGTCGGCGGCGCCTACGACTTTGGCTCGATTCGCGAGTCGACCAAACTGGGATGGCAATCGGGCCTCGTCCTGGCGCTCGCATTGGTCGGAATGGGGTCTAAAGCCGGACTCGCGCCCCTGCATATCTGGTTGCCGCTCGCCCATCCTGCGGCGCCAAGCCACGTATCGGCGCTGATGAGCGGCGTTATGACGAAGGTCGCCGTCTACGGCTTCATTCGGGTCGTGTTCGATTTGCTTGGGCCGCCCGCCTTCTGGTGGTCGATCGAGCCGATGAGCTTTGGCGCAGCGAGCGCTCTCATCGGCGTTCTCTTCGCGACGATACAGGGCGATCTGAAGAAGCTGCTCGCCTACAGCACCATCGAAAACATTGGCATCATCTTCATCGCGCTCGGGCTTGCCTTGGCGTTCAAGGCCAATGGCATGGCTCTGCCGGCCGCGCTCGCCTTCACCGCGGCGCTGTTTCACGTTTTCAATCATTCGCTGTTCAAGAGCCTCCTGTTCTTTGGCGCCGGCGCGGTATTGCACGGGAGCGGCGAAAGAAGCATCGAGCGGCTCGGCGGTCTTATTCACTCCATGCCGAAAACGGCGTTCCTTTTTCTCGGCGGCTGCATCGCCATCGCCGCCTTGCCGCCGCTGAACGGCTTCGTGTCGGAATGGATGGTTTTTCAAGCGATCCTTCTGAGCCCGTCGCTGCCGCAATGGACGGTGAAGCTCCTCGTTCCGGCGGTCGGCGTGGCGCTGGCGCTAAGCGCGGCGCTCGGCGCGGGCTGTTACATACGCGCCTATGGCGTCGCTTTTTTGGGACGCCCGCGCAGTGATGCGGCGCGCAAAGCGCACGATCCTGATCGCTGGTCGCTCGGGACCATGGCGGTTCTGCTGACGCTGTGCCTCGTGGCCGGCCTGCTGCCGAGCCTCATCATCGACACGATCTCCCCGGTGGCGAAAGATTTTGTCGGCGGCCGCATGCCGAGCCAGGCTGAACTCTCCTGGCTCTCGATTGCGCCCATCGCCGAAAGCCGCAGCTCCTACAACGGGCTTCTGGTCTTTCTGTTCATTCTCTTCTCCGCATATGCGGCGAGATGGGTCATCCACAAGTTTGGGTCGGCGCGGTCGCGGCGCGCGCCAGCCTGGGACTGCGGCTACATCGAAACCAGCCCCACGACGCAATACACAGGCAGCAGCTTCGCGCAGCCGATCCGGCGCACCCTTGGCGTCATCGCCTTTTCGGTGCAAGAGCGTCTCGACATGCCGGCGCCTGGCGATACGCGGGCCGCGCGCCTCAACGTCGAGATAAAAGATCGAATCTTCGACTATCTCTATGCGCCCCTCACCCGGGCGGTTGAGTCCTGCGCCGCCGGGCTGAACATCCTCAGTCTTCTGACGATCCAGGAATATCTCGCGATGGTTTTCGCCGCGCTCGTCTTCCTCCTGGTGTTGGTGGCGATATGACCGTTCTTTTCAACCTCATGGCGCAGAGCGTCCAAATGCTTTTGGTGCTTGCGCTGGCGCCGTTGCTTATCGGCCTTGTTCGAAAGCTGAAGGCGCGCCTCTTGCGCCGCAAAGGGCCGCCGATCATTCAACCCTGGCTCGATCTCATACGACTGCTGCGCAAGGATGTCGTCCTGGCGGAAAACGCGTCGTGGCTCTATTGCTCGGCGCCCTATCTGATCTTCGCGATGATCTGGGTCGCCGCATCGCTCGTGCCGACGTTCGCCACGGGACTGACGTTCAGCTGGTCGGCCGATCTCATCGCGATCATCGCCTTGCTGGGCAGCGCCCGTTTTTTTCTTGCTCTCGCGGGCATGGACATTGGAACGAGTTTCGGCGGCATTGGATCAAGTCGCGAGGCGATGTTCGGCTCGCTCGCGGAGCCGGCGATGATTATGATCGTCTTCACCGTCTCCTTCGTCGCCGGAACGACGCAGCTCTCTGAGATCGCGGCCTATATGGTCGCGAATCTGGAACTGCGCGCCTCCGTCGGAATGGCGCTCGTCGCTCTCCTCATCGTCGCCATCGCAGAGAATGGACGAGTTCCCGTCGACAATCCGGCGACCCATCTCGAGCTGACGATGGTGCATGAGGCGATGGTTCTTGAGTATTCAGGGCGCTATCTCGCGCTCATTGAACTCGCCTCCGCGCTCAAGCTGCTCCTTTATATCTCGCTCATCGCCTGCGTCTTTTTTCCCGTTGGACTCGCGTCGCACGATGCTGGCGCCGAGGCGATGATGATCGGTCTTGGCGCTTACGTCCTGAAGCTCGCGATCGGCGGCGGCGCGCTGGCGCTGTTTGAAACATCCACAGCCAAGATGCGCATCTTCCGCGTGCCTGACTTTCTCGGCGCAGGGCTGATGCTCGGGCTCCTCGCGACGCTGCTCGTTTTTGTGACACGGAGTCTCTGATGGAGCTTTTGACAATCGACATCGCCCATGTGCTCGCGGGGGCGCTCCTCCTGACGAGCTTCATGCTGCTTTATCAGGACCGACTGTCGGGGCTCATCAATATCTATACGCTCCACGCCGTCATTCTGTCGCTGTCGGTCGCCTGGCAGGCCTATTATCAGGACGCGCCGCACCTCTACCTCACGGCGGGCATCGCAGCGATTTTCAAGGCGCTGATCATTCCCTTCAGCCTCCGGCTCATCATCAGACGCCTGCGCATTCACCGCACCGTGGAGGTCGTTGGCGGCGTCGGCATAACCATGCTCATCGGCATATTCCTCGTGGCGCTGTCGCTCGTCGTCATGCTGCCGGCGACCGCCTCCGCCGATCCGCTGTCGCGCGAGGACATCGCTTTCGCCCTGGCGATCGTGCTGCTAGGGCTGCTGATGATGGTGACGCGACGCAACGCCGTGAGCCAAATTATCGGCTTCATGTCGCTGGAAAATGGTCTGGTTTTGGCGGCGGCAGGGGCGAACGGCATGCCGCTTGTGGTCGAGATCAGCGTCGCCTTTTCCATTCTCATCGCCTTCATCGTGATCGGCATCTTCCTGTTTCGTATCCGCGAGCGATTCGACAACGTCGACCTCTTTGAGCTCAATCGCGTGCGCGGAGGACGTTCATGAGTTCCGATCTTTTCATGGTCTCGAACGCGCTTTTAGGCATTCCCGCCGCCGCGGCCGTCGCCGTTGCGCTTGAACCGGCCTACCGACGCTCGGCGGTCATCAATCTCTGCGCCTCCGGCGCGACGTTTCTCTTCGCGCTTGTTCTTCTCGTCGTGGAACCCGAAAGCGGCGGCTATCTCTTCGTCGACGACCTCAACATCGTCTTTATCGTGCTCTCGACCTTCATCGGCTTCACCACAAGCGTCTACAGCGCCAGCTATATCGACCATGAGATCGAAGCCGGCCGGCTGACCTCGAGGAATGTCCGCTTCTATCACGCGATGTATCAATCGCTGATGTGCGCCATGAATCTGGCGCTGCTCGCCAGCAACATTGGCCTCATGTGGGTCGCGGTCGAAGTAGCGACGCTGACGACCGTATTGATGGTCGGCATGTACCGCACGCCGCACGCTCTAGAGGCCGCTTGGAAATATTTCATCCTCGGCAGCGTCGGGATCGCGCTGGCGCTCTTCGGCACGATCCTCATTTATATGGCGGCCGAGCCGGTTCTAGGACAGGGCTATGACGCCATGGTCTGGAACACGTTGATGTCGCAGGCGCCGCAGTTCAATCCGCGGATGCTCAACGTCGCCTTTGTCTTCTTAATGCTTGGCTACGGCACCAAGGTCGGCCTCGCGCCGATGCACGCCTGGCTTCCGGATGCGCATGCGGAAGGCCCGACTCCGATCTCGGCGGTCTTGTCCGGCCTCCTTCTGAATGTCGCGCTTTACGCGGTGCTGCGGTTTAAAATGCTGCTGACCGCCAACGCCGCGGCGATTACGCCGGGCCCACTGATGATCACCCTCGGGCTTGCCTCGCTTATCATGGCGGCCTTCATGCTCTACCGCCGCGGCGACATCAAACGACTGTTCGCCTACTCTTCCATCGAGCACATGGGCATCATCGCCTTCGCCTTCGGCATGGGCGGACCGCTCGCCAACTTCGCCGGTCTGCTGCACATGACGATGCACAGCCTGACAAAGTCCGCGATCTTCTTCTCGGTCGGCCACATCGCGCAAGCCAAGGGCACGCAGAAGATCGCCGACATCAGAGGACTGACGCAGAGCCATCCGGCGCTTGGCTGGTCTCTCGTCGTCGGCGTCGTCGCAATCATCGGTCTGCCGCCGCTTGGAATTTTCATGAGCGAATTTCTCGTCGTGAGTTCGACATTCGCGCGCCAGCCGCTCCTCGCCGTTCCACTTGTCTTCGGCCTTCTTCTGGCCTTTGGCGCCTTGCTGTTGCGGCTTACCGGGATGGCGTTCGGCGAGCCAAGCCGCGACCAAGGCGAGGTGAAGGCTTCGATGTGGCCCGTCTACGCGCATCTATCGCTTGTGCTGCTCGCAGGCATTTATCTGCCCTCTCATGTCGTGACCTGGTTCCAAAACGTCGCACGGCTTTTGGGTTGAGTTCGAAGGATGAAAAGATGAATTTCGCCAGCAAACAGACAGCGGACCAGCCGTCGCCGCCGAGCTGCCTGCCCTGGCCGCGCGAGAGCGTCGATAGAGCCGGCTGGCTGGCGGTGGGCGAAAGTCTCGCGAAAGGCGAACGCGAACTCCTGAGCCTGTGGGGCGAAAGTTCAAGCGTTCACATGGCGGTGCTCGAACAGCGGGAGCCGCGTGTGCGCATCATCACGCTGGACTGCCCTGAAGACTTCTTTCCATCTGTCGGGCGACTGCATCCTCCGGCATTGAGGCTCGAGCGCGCGATCTGCGATCTTTACGGTTTGAAACCCGAAGACGCGCCCGACGCTCGCCCCTGGCTCGATCATGGCCGCTGGGGCGTGCGTCATCCCTGCAGCGCCCCCGAAAAGATCGAGTCCACATCTGACCCCTACGCGTTCCTTCCCGCGGAGGGCGAGCCGCTCCATCAGATACCGGTCGGACCCGTGCATGCCGGCATTATCGAGCCGGGCCATTTCCGCTTCTCGGCCAATGGCGAAACCGTCGTGCGCCTTGAGGAGCGGCTTGGCTTCGTGCACAAGGGCGTCGATCAGTTGATGGCCGGCGCCTCGATCGAGCGCGCCGCGCGTTTGGCGGCGCGCGTGTCCGGCGACAGCACGGTCGCCTACAGCCTCGCCTTTGCGCAGGCCGTCGAAGCCGCCTTCGACGTTAACGTTCCCCCCCGCGCGACATATCTGCGTGCGCTGATGGCCGAACTCGAACGACTCGCCAATCATTTCGGCGACGTCGGCGCCATCTGTAACGACGCGGCGTTTGCTTTGATACACGCGCAATGCGGAATCGTGCGCGAACGCATTTTGCGAGAAGCAGCGAACTGTTTCGGACACCGCCTGATGATGGATCGCATCGCGCCAGGCGGGACTCTCGTCGACCTGGAGCGAGACGGCGTGCGGATGCTTCACGCCCTCGTCGAGTGGATCGAGCTGATGACGCCGCGCCTCATCGCGCTCTTTGGCGACACGACGTCGCTGCAGGATCGGACCGTTGGGACAGGCTTCGTCAGTGAGGCTCTCGCAAAGCAATATGCGTGCGGCGGCTATGTCGGACGCGCCTCAGGCCGGGAATTCGACGCGCGCAAGGCGATCGGTTACGCCCCCTATCCGCAGCTGGCGTTTGAGATCGGCTGCTCGAAGGAGGGCGATGTCGACGCGCGCGTCTGGGTGCGCTTTGACGAAATCAAAGCTTCGCTGCAAATCGTCAGACAGATTCTCGACGAAGCGCCGGAGGGTCCGATCATCGCCGCCTGGGCGCTGCCGGAAGACTGGACTCGCGAAGGCGCCGCGCTCGTTGAAGGATTCCGCGGCGACATTTTCGTTTGGCTGCGCATTCGCGCTGACGGGGTGGTGCAGCGCTGTCATTTGCGCGATCCGTCCTGGTTCCAGTGGCCGCTGCTCGAAGCGGCGATCAAGGACAACATCGTCGCCGACTTCCCCCTATGCAACAAATCCTTCAACTGTTCCTACTCGGGGCATGATCTCTAGGACACGCACGCGATGCAGAAATTCTTGCTTCAGGGCTTGCTCCGCCGCGCTCTGACCGAACAGGCCCCCATTCCGAATCCGACGTCGATCGCGGAACTTGGCTACACGCTGGGGCGGACCGCGCGCCAGAAACTTGGCCGTAGCCTGTCGATTCGTGAAGTCGACGCGGGCTCCTGCAATGGCTGCGAGCTGGAAATCCACGCGCTCAACAACGCCTTTTACGATCTCGAGAGATTTGGCATGCGCTTCGTGGCGTCGCCGCGTCACGCCGACGTCTTGCTCGTCACCGGACCGGTGACGAAAAACATGCGCGAAGCGCTTGAACGAACCTATGCGGCGACGCCGGATCCAAAATGGGTGATCGCCGTCGGCGACTGCGCCTTCGACGGCGGCGTTTATTGCGAGAGCTACGCGTGCGTTGGCGCGGTTGCGAACGTCGTCCCCGTCGATCTCCATATTCGCGGTTGTCCACCCGATCCGACGACGCTGCTCAAGGGGCTGATCGCCTTCGTTGAAACGATGAATTGAACGATCCCCGCAGAGCAATTGACGCTGGCGCGACTTCTGAAACATGGCGGCTGCCGCTTTTGGGAAACCCACGAGCAATATTTGCGCCCCCGAAGATAAACTCAAGAAAAGCCTGCGCGAGAGAACTTGGCTAGAACGTGAACAGGGTTCGCGCTTCGCACCTGGAGTCGCGGCGGTCAACGTGATGTACTTGCTGTCTTGATTCGCGGCGCAGAGCGCGCGCCGCTCACGCGAATGAAGACGCGAGCGAGGCTGGTCATGAATCTCTCAGTCTGGAAGCGTGCCGCGGCAAGCGGGCTTGTCGTCGTTCTCTCGTCAACGGCGGCGCATGCGGCGTCAAGCGACGCCATCGAAGCAAGGCTGCGCACGCTGGAGGCAGAGATCGCAAAGCTGCGCCGTGAAGCTCGGCAGGCTAAAGACGAAGCCAAGCAAGCGGCCCAGTCCGCTCAACGGAGCGCGGCGAAGGCCGAGGCGGCGCAGCCCGCGACGCCGCTCATGCCGCCGGTTTTCGTCTCATTCAAGAACGGCCTCTTCGTCGAGAGCGCAGACAAAGCCTACAATTTCAAGATTGGCGGGCGCATGCAGTTCGACGGCGGCGGCGCGACGCAACCGCTTAATGGCTGGTCGAATCAAGCCGGCGTTCGCCAAGTGCGTCTCGAGGTCGAGGGCAAGGCTGCGAAATACTGGTTCTACAAACTGCAATATGATTTTGCCGGTTCGCAATATGGCACGCCCTTCAATGCGCCCGTGCAAGGCGGCATTCGTGACTTCTATCTTGGTCTGCAGCATCCCATGCTCGCGCTGCCCTTTACGAAGGAGCCGGCGTTCATCCATATCGGCAGCTATTTCGAACCCTTCAGCCTTGAATTCACCGCGTCCTCGCGATTCCGCGACTTCATCGAACGCGCCATGGCGGTCGAAGCCATCGCGCCGAGCCGCCACCTTGGCGCGGCGATCGGCGCCTACGGCGACAATTGGACCGCCAAGGGCGGCGTGTTCACCACGAGCTTCGAAGATTTGAACACAAATCCCGTCGTCAGCACGCCGCCGTTGATCGGGATTCCGGCGAAAGCGGGATGGTTTCCGACCGGCGGCGGCCAGTATTTCGAACTGACCGGCCGCGCGACTTATGCGCCGATCATGACCGAACATGATCTGCTGCATGTCGGCGTCTCGGGTCGCTATCACCAGCCCAACAGCGCCACGGGACTGTCGGATGATCGCGTGCTGCGCATCGGCAACCGCATTCGCTCGGAAGCCTATATTCTTAACCAGGGGCTGCTTGGAACGCCGGATCTTTCCTGCGGAACCGTCGCTCTGCCGGGATGGACGTCGGCCGCCGCGGCGCATTGCGTCACTAGCGTCGAGTCCTTCGGCGTAGAGGTGTCCGCGGCGCATGGACCGTTCTCGCTGCAGGCCGAATATCTGGGGCAGCAAGTCAATCGCAACACCACCAATATCGCGCTCGCGCGCCTCGCGGGCGCTTTCGCGCCGGGCGGCGCCTCACATTATTTCAGCGGCTTTTATGTTTACGGACAATGGTACCTGACCGGCGAGGAGCGCGCCGCCGCATATGACGTGACGAACAAACTCGGCGCGAACTTCAATCAGATCACGATCAAGCATCCGATGAGCGCGGGCGGCTTGGGCGCACTAGGGATCGCCGCGCGCTACAGCGCGCTCAATCTCAACAGCGGACCCTATAGCGGCTCAAGCCTCTACAACATGCTCGCGTATACGACGCTCATCGCGCCCAATCCCGCGGCGGCGTCTTATATCGGCAACGCTGGCGTGGTCGGCGGTCGTCAGCAAAACTTCACTCTGGGACTCAATTGGTATCCTGACAATGGATTCCACTTTCAGCTCAACTGGATCCATGTGCTGCAGGCCTCCGCGCCATTTAACGATTACGGCTTATACGCCACAGGCGTTCCGGCGCGACAGGGCCCCTATTTCAACGGCGCGCATCCCGATCTCTTCGAAGCGCGCGCGCAGGTCTATTGGTAGGCGATCCCCGACGCGCACGCGGCGCTTCAGTCCGCGCAAGGAACGGGCGCTCAAGAGGCGCGGCGTACGCTGCTTTGGAGCGCGCTTCTCCCATGCGCTTCAGTGTTCGAACGCCCATATCCGGTTCCAGTCGCTTTTCATGCTGACGACAAACCATCCTTGCCGCTTCGCCTCGTCATGCAAAGACTGAGGAAAATCCCCAATTCTCTTGTCAGGCAATCCGAGCGCCGGACCATAGGCGTATTCGCGCTGGGCGTCGTCGTGCAAAACCAACATGCCAAGCCGCGCGCCGTCCCCCGACGTCGTATATTCGAGCATCTGCCGGTCGCCCGTTGAGTTCCCGAATGCGGCGCGCGGCCGACGACCGATCATTAAATGGATTGCCTCGGGCTTGCCGGCGCCGACGTCGCTGAGCAGCGTTTCGGGGCTCTCGATCAGAACGGGACGCCCGCGCTTGTCATAACGGTAGCTTGCGCTCTCCAGAGTCCCGACAACCTGCTCGGGCGGAACGCCATAGGTCTGCTCTGCATAGACTCGCACGAAATCTTGCCCGCCTCCGGTGACGATGTAGGTCTTGTAGCCGTTGGCGCGCAGATGCTTCATCAGCTCGAGCATCGGCAGATATGTCAGCTCGGTGTAGCGGCGGTCCCAGCGCGGGTGTCTCGCTGTCTCGAGCCATTTCTCCGCATCCGCTCTAAACTCCTCCACGCTCATGCCGCCGGACTGCACGGCCATGATCTTGATGAGGTCCTTCGTGGAAAGCTTCGATATCGCCTCCATGTTGCGCGAGAGCGCTGTCTTGAAGGGCTCGATCTTCGCTAGCGCGGGTCTTGCCTTTACGACGGCAGGCAGGCGATCCAGACAATACATCACCTGCGGATAGATCGGATGGGACGCCCATAGCGTGCCGTCCTGATCGAAGACCGCGATGCGCTCCTCGGGCGGGGCGAATTTCGTACTGGATGGATCGGTCGTCGCTCGAATGAATTCGACGATTGCATGTTTGGTCGGACCTTCGTTCCACGACGGCAGCGGATCGCTTCCCGCCCATACAGACGATCCCGCCAACAGGGATGTTATGGCCATCACAGCGAACACGAAGCCCAATCGTAGCAGCGCTTTCATCATTCCTCCTGATTAGCCGACAGTCGTCCAAAGAGCGCCTCCGCCGACATCGCATGTCCGCACTCGAAGCGGTCGCCGGCAGCCGATAGATGCGGCTATTTATAAAGGGAGTTTGCGCGATCGCTCGAATATCAGTCTCCTTTGAGCGCGCGTCTTCGAGAGCAACTGCTCGCGCCAAAATCTTGGTGGAAAGAGCCATCAGCGCGCGACAAATTTGCAACGCTTGGCGGATTTCGACGATGAAAGAGGCGAGAACATCGGAACAGAGATTGATTTCATTCGTTGTTAGGATGACGCTCAAAACAGGTTGTTCAGTGGTCCGTCTTCAACGAAGGAGATTTCAAATGACCACCAGAAAGCTTCAGCGAAGGCGAAGCGCGATCAGATCGCTTCTCCAGAACCTCGAAACACGACCGTTCTGTGAGGATCAATTGCCGCACTCTGGCGGATGGTTGAGCCAGCCTCGACCGAGGTTGTCGCGCAGCTCGTCCAACGTCGGCGGTCAAGGCGATCGCCGGTAAATAGGTGCGGCGGCGGCGCCTGTGAGCGCCTCAGCCGCCCCAGCATCAGCCGCGGACAGCGTTCCGCAAACGCACGCCCCGACCGTGGATGTAACGGCGGGGCGTTCTGCGATAGAGGGGCAGTCGCGGTCGTCGAGCGCCTCGCCCTCAGGTGAAAGGCGTAGCAGCTCATGCTGCGGCGCCACTATTTGGCTCGAAATCTCCCGTCGCCTGCAGCACATTCTCAATCGGGCAGTCGAAGTCCCAGACGACGCCTGCGCTGTCGTATCGGAGCCTTGCATCTCCTCTAAGGTTCAGTCTGATCATGTCGCGAATGACTGTGGACCCGAAGCCGTGACGCGCAGGCGGAACGACGGCGGGACCCTCCGTCTCACGCCAGCTCATCGTAAAGCGCCGGCCTTCGCCCTCCTGCCCGCTAACGCCCCATTCGACGTCGACGCGGCCATCCGAGTTGGACAGAGCGCCATATTTGACGGCGTTGGTCGCCAGCTCATGCAGCGCCATGCTGAATGATTGCGACGCCGGGGCCGAGATGACGAGCGGCGGGCCTTTGAGCGTGATGCGTTCGCCGATCAAATCCTCAAGATGCGCCAGCTGGGAACGCACGAGATCATTGAGCGACACGCCCTGCCAATCGCTGGCGACCAGCAGATCCTGGTTCGCGGCGAGAGACAAAATGCGCTCTTGAAACGTTTCCTCGAAGTCGCGTCCTGGATTGCCCGCGGTCGCTCGTGCGATCGCCAGCACGATGCTCAACATGTTTTTCGAGCGGTGATTGAGTTCGCGCATGAGAAGAACGCGCTGTTCCTCCGCGCGCACGCGCTCAGTCACGTCCCTTGACAGCACGGCGACTCTTGGGCTCTCCGCTTCTTTGATGCGGAAGACAAAGGCGTCATAGATCTTGCCGAGCGCTCGCGCTCTGCGGACGACGCGTTCTGCGTTCCCGGACACCGCGACTCTGCCGATCGTATCGATCCATTCTTTTTCCAGGCTGGGCACAAGCTCGCGGCCGGTCCGCCCTTCAACGTTCCTCAGCCCGGTAATCGCTTCAAATGCTGGATTGACTTCAAGGAAGCGGTAGTCGACCGCATGACCTTCCTCGTCGTAGAGCGGCTCGACCACCGTGAAGCTTTCATCAATGGATTCGAACAGCAGGCGATACCGCGACTGGCTGTCGCGCAGCGCTTCTTCGGCCTGCGCCCGCTCGATCGCCAAGGAGGATATGTCTGTCTCAGTGGACATGCCCGCGGAACTCAGATCGCCTATTAGCCTTGCTGAAGGTAATGCGTTTGGACGCGAGAGGAACCCCAAGTCGACGCATCATAACAACCCTGCGAGTTGGTGAGCGGCGCAAACGCTCCGTTGGTCGCTCTTTAGTTCTGCGGCAACGACTCGGCCCTATCAATAAAAAAAACGGGCCCCAGAGAGCCCGCCTGAAGTTAGCGACGTCGCCCGTCCTTGAACGGGAAGCAGGCGCTGACACCCGACGCAGATCTGAGTGCGCCAGATGTTTAGCAAAACGGCGCACGGACCCTGTTACTGCAGTGTGTCTCTACGGTTGCGCTTGTCGACGCTAAAGAGGGCGATCAAGACACGAGAGCCTCGCGTCGCCCGCGCGCCTTCCAGGTCCGCGGGCCGCCTTGTTGGCTCGTTCAATCCCCGAGCCGATCCTCGCCATTTCAGCGCGTGAATCTGATCAATCGTTAGCAAACCCAGTGTCGGCGGCCATTCCACCATCGCCAGCACGGGACCCGATGGCCGCCCCAGCCTCTGTGGCCCCATCCGCCGTGATGACCCCACCCGCCGTGGTGGCCCCAGCCGCCATGGTGGCCCCAGCCGCCGTGATGACCCCAGCCGCCGTGGTGGCCCCAGCCACCATGATGACCACCCCCACCGTGGTGACCGCCGCCGTGGTGACCGCCGCCATGCCCCGCCAGCGCTGCGCTGGGAAGCGCAAGAGCCGCGATAAAGGCGGCTGTGATTGCAATTTTACGCACCATAGCATTGCACTCCAGTTCGTGACCCGATCGTCGCGCCGCTTGCCGAATGACGGCGCCGGCATTCCGCCTATCGATCGAGTTGCCGAACCAACGTTATAGTGCGGCCGTCGGTATTTTCCTGATAGCCTGGCCGAGATCTCGCACGATCGTCGCGGCAATGACATTTCACAGCGCGCGCCTTAATTTGCCGACTCAGTCGTCGTGCGCGCCAAGCGCTCAATCGCCTGAAAGCTAACGCTGCAGCCGCGAGATTCGCTCATGCAGGATGACGCTGGAGATTTGATGCCGACGCAGCCTGGCGCTTGGGCATGGCGGACGGGGCTCCGACGAGGCGCTCCCGGAATAATCGCGAAGCCGAGCGCCGAGGCAGCAAGTCAGCGAATCTCCATTAGGATGTCCTCCAATCGCCATTAACTGTCGATTCGAGGGAACACGTGCTTCTAAAATTCTGGATGTCGCAAACGACTCTCGTCATGAGCCTTATGCTTGCTGGAGCGATGGCGGCGCTCGCGCTCTCCCTTTGCTGGCTGAGCTTCGCCTCGCGCTTTTCCCCCTATGCGCAGAGCTGGAAGGGCGTCGTTCCGCCTTTCGTCGCCGTCCCGGCGACGCTTTTCGGCCTGCTGATGACATTCCTCTCGCAGGACGTCTGGGACGCAAATCGCAGCGCCTATCGCGCCCTCGCCTTGGAGCGCGAACAATTGGCGACGCTCGCAGCGCTTTCGAGCAATCACGGAGTCAACGCTGAGGATATTCCTCGCGCCGTGCACGATTATATCGAGACCGTCGTCGGGCTCGAATGGAAAACGATGGAGGACGCCCGGGAAGCGCCGGAAGCCGAGGCCGCGCTAAACAGGCTCACGCGCGCGGTGAGCAGCGCCAACATCGAACCGGCGTTCCAGCGCACGTTGATCGATACGGTGATGCGTCTGCGATCAGCGCGGGAACAGCGATTGGCTATTGCGGAGGCCTTCCCCGACGATCGCAAGTGGGCCGCGGTCATCGTCATCGCCTTCATCACGCAAATCGCGCTTGCCGCCGTGCATCTCGACCGCCCGAAGCCCCAGCTTCTCGCGCAGGCGGTATTCGCCGTCGCGGCGATCGTCCCGATTTCACTCGTCGCCTCGGTGGAGGAGCCCTATGCGCCGCCAAATGCAGTGAGTTCCGAGCCGCTGGTGCAGCTCTTGGAGCGCTATCCTCAGAAGTGATCTGAAAAGGCGGGTAATCGAGAGTCTGCCGCGCGCAGATTATCTCCGCCGCGCCTTTGATGACGCCGCTGATGTGGATAGAGTTCGAGAACGTGCATCAGCCTTCGCCGAGCGACGGAAACGTTTCCGCCCAACGCGCCGAGTCCAATCGAGACGAGCAATGACCAAAATTCAAAAAGTGGTGGGCACTGCTTTTGTCGTCGCGGAATTCCGCAATGACGAAAACACGCAAGCTCATCCGCTCTACCGCGATCCTTACGTCCACCTGTTCCTCGATCGCGAAACGAAAGTGGCGGCGGATCGCATTTCTCAGTCGTTTCCGCCGATACGCAACAATGTGCGACTGAGGACCCGCTACTTCGACGACCGGCTTCGTCATCAGATCGACCGGGGGAGCCGACAGATCCTCATACTTGGCGCGGGACTCGACACAAGGCCGCAGAGGATCAAGGGCGAGGGCGTGGCCTATTTTGAAATCGACGCGCCTGAAACCCAGGCGTTCAAGAAGGCGAAGCTCGAAGCAAGCGATGTCGATCCCAACACGACATATATCGGGGCGGACTATGTGACGGATGGAATGATTGATCTCCTTAGACAAAACGGATGTGATGTCCGCCTTCCCACCCATGTCATTTGGGAAGGAAACACAATGTATTTGAACGAAGCGGCTGTGTGTCAGATCCTGTCCGGCCTCATGCGCCATATCGAGAGATGCTCGGTGTCCTTCGACTATATGGCTGAGAATGTGATCGACAACGCCACTGGCGATCCTGAAATCACCAGCGTCGTCGAAAGATTCGCCGCCATGGGAGCCCCGTGGACGTACGGGATCGACAATCTTGCCGCACTCGCCGGTCGTTGTGGAGCGAAAGTGCTCGATCTGGCGACGCTCGCCGACCTGCATCGAAGTTATTGGCCGGACCAGCCGTTAGCGTCGCCGCTTTATGATTATTATTCGCTGTGCACGATGCGCAATGCTGTAACTTTGTAGTGGACGCCGTCGGGCATCGCACTGGAGACTCTCCAGCGCTACATTAAGATTAAATCACAAGGTAGGAGCCCTCTATGCCCCAAGGCGTTCGCTTCACAGGCGCTTACGAAGTCTCAGCGTTACCGGCGCTCATCCCAGGAAATTGGTATATTGGATTTGCATGCAAGCGCTGCGGCCAGCACTTCGCCATTCTCACCGAGCCGACAGGCACGGGCGCGTTGGAGATATCCGGGCCTGCGACGTTCAGCGTGACTTGTCCGAACTGCGACACACCCGGCGAATATTCCGCGACCGACCTTAAACAGTTTCAGGCCGCTCAGGGCGGCCCGTCGTCGACCGCCTGAGGCGAGTCGCCGTCCTGGGGACCCACAGCGCGCGCGGCTCAACGGGCCCGTTCGTAATGGGCGGTGAAGTGCCTCAGAAATGGCGCCTGCTCGGTGATCCGGTAGGCTTCGATTGACTCGCGCTGGCGGCCGATGACGTCCAGCACTTCAATCAGATAGTCGAAATGGCTCTGCGTATAGACCCGGCGAGGGAAGGCCAACCGCACTAATTCGTGCGGCGCGGCGATTTCCCCTCTCCCCTCTGACGCCGGCTTTCCGAACATGACGCTGCCGAGTTCGACGGCGCGAACGCCGCCTTCGAGATAAAGCGCATTGACGAGACCGATGCCGGGATAGTCGCTGGCTCTCAAATGCGGGCAAAACGCGGCCGCGTCGATGAATATGGCGTGGCCGCCTGCTGGTCGAACGATCGGTATGTCGCGCGAGATCAACGCCGACGCGATATATTCGACGGTCGCATGCCGATAGCGCTGATAGTCGTATTCCAACGCTTCCAACAAACCGACGGAGATTGCTTCCAGATCACGGCCGGCGAGACCGCCGTATGTCGGAAATCCTTCCGTCAGGATGAGCAGGTTGCGGAAATCATCGGCCCAAGAGTTATTGTTGCAGGCCAGAAATCCTCCGATATTTGCGAGCCCGTCCTTCTTTGCGCTCATCGTCGCCCCATCGGCGTATGAAAACATTTCCCGCGCAATTTCCAGCAGGCTGCGATCGGAGAAGCCTTGCTCGCGTTCCTTGATGAAGAATGCGTTTTCCGCGAAGCGGCATGCGTCGATCATCAGCGGAATAGCGTGCTTCCCTAGGATTTTCTTGACGCCACGGACGTTTTCCATGGACACCGGTTGGCCGCCGCCGGTGTTGTTGGTCACTGTCAGCATGCAGAAGGGAATATTTCCGGCGCCTTCGGCCTCGATCAACTGTTCGAGTCGGTCGAGGTCCATATTTCCCTTGAACCGTTTTTCAGAATGCAGCTCGCGCGCGTCTTTCGACGGCAAATCCGACGCAACGGCCCCGACATATTCGATGTTGGCGCGCGTCGTATCAAAGTGACCGTTGTTGGGAACGACGTTCCCCGCTTTCAGACGCGTCGCAGCGAGAATGCGCTCAGCGGCGCGCCCCTGGTGCGTCGGAAAGATGTGCTTGAAACCGGTAATCTCGCGCACGGTTCGCTCGAATCGTCGCCAGGAGCGACTGCCGGCGTAGCTTTCGTCGCCAAGCATGAGAGCCGCCCATTGGCGGTCGGACATCGCGCCGGTGCCGCTGTCGGTCAGCAAGTCGATGGTGACGTGGTCGGCGTCCAGAAGGAAGACATTGTTGAATGCGCTGGCAAGAAGGGCTTCGCGCTCGCTGCGCGTGGTGATGGGCAGCGCCTCGGTCATCTTGATGCGAAACGGCTCGATGATCGTTCTCACGGGAATGCTCGCGTCACATTTGAAAGCGGATAGAGGGGCTGTCGGCCACCTGCTCTTCAAATGGGCTCATCGCGCCGCTGGTCCACTTCGATCCCTGGCGAAGCGCGAACTTCAGGCGTCGTCGCGCCGCCTCTTTCAGAGCAGCGGGCGAACTTCTCCCTCTCCCTATTCATTGGCGGTCGTCGGACAGGTCGTGCGCCGTCGAGTCTTCTGGCCTTCGCACGTTTGACGCTGCGATTGCATGGAGAGGGACAGATTGCGCCGCGCTGTCGCGGCGCTGGGAGCGACGATCAGGGTGGCGACCGCGTCGTTCAACCGCGATCGTTACTACTTCTCCCCGAGACGTCCGAAAAACTTGCGAACCGAATTCGCGGTTCGCTTTAGAAAAGTGGAGAAGCCGTCGTTTTTTTGAGAAACGTGACGGCTGACGTTCCTGTCCTTCGATTGCTGCTGCGGTTTGGCGTCCACGCCATTGACGGCTCGGCGCTTTGAGTCAGAGGCGTTTTGCTCTTGTCCGGGGGCGATCTGCTCACGCGATCCTTGCGGCGCGACGGCCGCAGGCTCCGCATTTAATTTCTTGTCAGGCTTTGTCGGCGTGGCGGCTTCCGGCGCGGCGCGCGGAACGGGCGCCGGCAGAGGCGTCGCTGGCGCAGCCTCTTTTTCGCGAAGAGCCTTGTCCTCCTGCTCTCGCTCCCCGGATGGAGCGCGAGCTTTGCTTCCCTGCTCGGCGCCCGGCGCAATGGGATTTTGGTTCGAGTTTCCTGGGGTTTCGCCCGCGGGCGCGGCGCTGGGTGCGGCGTCGCTCGCCCCTGCCGGCGCGGCGCTGCTCGGATGTGTCGGCGCGGCGTTTGTCGGCGCGCTCCCATTTTGCACGGGCTTTGTCGCCGGGGCGTCCGATGTCTCGGCGTTGGGCAAGGCGCCTTGGCGGCGATTGATGTTTTCCTTTTTTATCGGACGCGCCGTGCTGGGCGCGCGATTGGTGGAGTCGACAGAGCCAAAAATCAATGTTTTGACGCCAATGACGGAAACCAAACCGGCCACGATGACCAGCCCGGCGATCCCAATTATCCGGCCGGCGCGACTCGGCCGCTTATCGGGAACAATTCCCCCGTCGCGGCTTAGGAGAGGTCCGACGCTTTCTGCTGAAACTTCATCATTGGCGCCTGTCGCGGCGTACCGGTTCGCTGCCGCGCGATCCTCGGACAGGCTAATGCGCTCTATGAGGACGCGGCCATCCGAGGGATACGATCCCAGATCTGAAATGGAATGGTCGTCGCCAACCGCCGGCGCCTTTCCTTCATCCGATTTGGCGATCGTTTCTCGTCGCCGTTCGTCTTCCTGGTGTCGCTTGAAGCCCTCGACGAGCCAGTTATCGACGGGAACTTCCTTGCCGGCCGCTGGCGTAGCGCCGCTCCGGGATTGAGCGCTCACCGCTTTTGCGCGCTCTTCCTCTTGCCGGCGCCTGAAAGCTTCAGCGATCCAATTATTTCCGGATCGGTCGTGAGCGCGGCGCGTCTCGGCGATGGCGACATCGCCATTGGAAGAGTCCCGCGCGCTGCTTCGCCGCTCGTCTTCGCGGCGTTTAAGGGCGCCGAGGGTCCAATCGCTTTCGAGAATTTCGTCCACCAAAACTCATCCCCGCTCACCGGTTCTGTTCCTGCGCTCATGGCTGCAGCGATGATCATCCGGGAACACATGAGGTATACAGAATGATCAATGCTAGCTGACTGACCGCGTGCGTCAATGACTTGGCCTGGACTCCGGCTTGGCACGTGAATGCGGGCAAAATGTGCGCTCGAATAACCTCCTAACGCAAGCGTCGCTCAAAATTACACAGGATTGCGATCGGAATTACACAGGACTGCGATCGAAAATTTAACGCCGAGCTTACGAGCCCATGCGACGGTGGGCAGAAATGGCCATTCGGGGTAAGCTCTCGCTAAGCGGGAAGAGATGAGCAGAAAAGATAAGAGAGAGCTGGAACGCCGCGGCGGTCCGAACGGCCCCGACCGCCTGCCGGCCGCGACGGTAGCGAGTCCAGAAATTTAGACAAAGGAACAGACTATGCGGACGGTCCTCAAATTTTCGATTGCGCTCGCCTTTGCTGGAATCTCGCATCCTACCGTAGCGGCCCAATGTGGGCGATCGGCGGCGGGCTTCGACAGTTGGAAACAGGAATTCGCCCAGGAGGCGCGCGGCCAGGGCATTGGTCAGGCTGGCATTGGCGCGCTCATGTCCACGCATTACAACGCGCCGACGATTTCCGCGGATCGCGGCCAGAAAAGCTTCCACCTTTCGCTCGACCAGTTCCTGGCGAAGCGCGGCGGTTCGGCCATCGTCGCGCGGGGCCGCGCGCTCAAGCGGTCCTACGCCGGGCTCTTCGCCCAGATCGAGCAGCGCTACGGCGTGCCGCCGGGACCGCTTCTCGCGATCTGGGGGATGGAGACCGGTTTTGGCGCGGTGCATGGCAACCAGCACGCGTTGTCGGCTGTCGCGACCTTGGCCTACGACTGCCGCCGCTCCGAGTTTTTCGCCGATCAACTCTATGCCGCGCTGACATTGGTGGATCGGGGCGCGCTGTCGCCCAGCGCGCGCGGCTCGATGCATGGCGAAATTGGCCAGACGCAGTTCCTGCCGAAAAACATCCTCAACTATGGCGGCGGAGGCAATCTCGACACCTCGGCCGCGGCGCTCAACGCCACGGCAAATTTCCTTCACGCCCATGGCTGGCGCGCCGGCGGCGGCTATCAGCCCGGCGAAAGCAATTTCGCGGCGATCGAGGCGTGGAACGCGGCCTCGGTCTATCAGCGGGCGATTGCGCAGATCGGCCGCCAGATCGACGGCGGCGGCGCCTCGCCTTACCAATGACGCGCTAGATCCAAAAAAAAAGCGCCGGCGCAACCGCGCCGACGCCCAATTTAACCAAGCGACGCCCCAAGGCGAAGCGCGATCACTCAGCCGGAGTCGCCTCCGGTCCATGATCCTCATCGGGCGAAGGCGGTGGCGGCGGCGGTTTGTGAGCCTTGGCGTCGGCCGTCGTCTCCCGGCGGCGATGCACGAGATAAATCGCGAAGACGGCGAGCGTGCCCAGCCCGAGCGTAAGATAGACTGGCAGGTCGCGCATGAAGCTCTTCCCCACCGAGAAGGGGAAGCGGGACACCCAACGCTCTCCGTGATCGCCCGTGACGGTGACGACGCCGACGAAATAGCCCGGCTCATTGAACGTATGTTCGAAATTGATGGTGCCGGTCGGGTAGCTCTTGGGTTCCCGGTAGGCCACGGTGACGGCCTGGAGATCCTCGTTTTCTTTTTGCTCGCCGACGTCCTTGATGATGCGCAACTCGACTTTCATGTCGCGCAGCTCTTCCTGCTCCGCGTCGAAAACCATGATAATCGGCCCGGTGGCGGGAATGTCCTCGCAAAATTCGTTCTTGGACGCTTCCGGCAGGTAGCCGGTGAAATTCATGATGTCAGGGCCAATGAAGAGCCGGCACCGGCCTTCGGCGGCCCCTAAGCGCCCATGCGCCTCGGCCGGAGCGCCGGCGATCATCGTCACGACAACGGCCGCAGCCGATAAAATCGCGAGGCGAACGCCACTAGAGAAACGGCAAGCGTCCCGCCGCGCGAAGCGGTCTGCGCCCACCTCCGGCGCGGGATGCGCTTCCGGATTTCCACCATCACGCATGATGACCTCCTGGGTCTTCGTGTGACAAGAACACGCGACTCTCAGAAATGTTGCTTTTGCGCCGCACAAGCCACGCCCGTCAAGCTTACGCTCGAGGGAGTCGCTTCGAACAACGTCTGAGGCTTGATGTTAGCGGATTCCCGCGCATCAGCAAGGGTGCGACGATCGGTCGCTGTTCCCGCGGTGCGCAACGTAACGGGCCATTCTGCGCGCGCCTTTGTCGGAATTGCCGGCGGCCCGAGCGAACGCCGCCTGACGAAGGGATTTTGCAGTGCGAAAACAAAATTGATTGAAATCAGAAAAAAATGTCCCGAACCGGCTCTTGGTCGTGAAAGCACCTTAACAAGAGTTCATTTGTAGCACGCTTGCCACCCAATTAAGGCGGAGCCATATTCAGCGCGAGGCTGGGAGTCGCTTTCCATATTGCGAAGCGGAACAGCCAACCAGACTAAGAGGATCACATGTCCAACTTCGACCGCAACACCAGCTTCGGCTACGGGCGCGGGGTCGCGCGGCCGACAACGGCCGAGATTGACCAGGGCCTCCGCGCCTATATGCTTGGCGTTTACAACTATATGACGCTCGGCCTTGGCGTGACCGGCCTGGTCGCGCTCGGCACTTACATGCTTGCCGTGAGCAAAGCGGCCCCGGGCCCCATCGAGCTGACGTCCTTCGGACAGATGCTCTACACGACGCCGCTGCGCTGGGTGGTGATCCTGTCGCCGCTGGCGTTCATTTTCTTCATCGGCGCCCGAGCGAACACCATTTCGGCGGCGACCGCCCGCAATCTTTTCATCGCCTTTGCGGCGGTGATGGGGTTGTCGATGTCCTCGCTTCTGCTCGTCTTTACCGGCGTATCCGTCGCGCGGATCTTCTTCATTACCGCCGCGGCGTTTGGCGGGCTTAGCCTGTACGGCTACACGACGCAGCGGGATCTTTCGGCCTTCGGCTCCTTCCTGGTGATGGGCGTCTGGGGGCTCGTGATCGCCGGCCTCGTCAATCTGTTCCTGCAGTCGACCGGCCTGCAATTCGCGCTGTCCATCGTCGCGGTCTTGGTGTTCGCCGGCCTGACCGCTTGGGACACGCAGAACATCAAGGACATGTATTACGACAGCGACAGCCACGAGGTCGCCCAGAAGAAGAGCGTGTTTGGCGCGCTCTCGCTTTATCTGGACTTCATAAACATGTTCCAGTCGCTGCTGTTTCTGTTCGGCCAGCGCAATAACTAAACGGGCGCCGGTCCGAGAAGAGAGCCCCGCTCCCGCGGGGCTTTTTCTTGTCGCAAGCCTTTCCGCGCGGGGCCGCTTGTGGCAGGAGTCAGCTCTGCGATCTAGCGAGGCCCCTTAATGGCGGACGTCACATTCCCGGCCGCTGCGGCGGCGGGTCTACTGTCTTTTCTCTCTCCTTGCGTCTTGCCGCTGGTGCCGCCCTACCTGACCTATCTCGCCGGCGTCAGTATGGAGGATCTCGAAACCGAGACGCGCTCCGCGGCGCGGCGCGACATTCTGTTGTCGTCGATTCTCTTCGTTCTTGGCTTCACCACCGTCTTCGTCGCGCTCGGCGCGACGGCCAGCGCCTTCGGCGGCGTGCTGCGCGCCAATCTGCATATCCTCTCCTGGGTCGCGGGCGCGATCATCATTTTGATGGGCCTGCACTTCATCGGCCTCCTGAAAGTCGGCCTGCTGTATCGCGAGAAGCGCGCCGAGATCACCAAGCCCATCGGACTCTTCGGCTCTTACGTCATGGGGCTCGCCTTCGCTTTCGGCTGGACGCCCTGCATCGGGCCGATCCTCGCCGCCATTCTCGCCGTCGCGGGGACGCAGGAGACAGTGGCGCTCGGCGCCGCTCTGCTCGCAACTTATTCGCTCGGCCTCGGTCTGCCTTTCATCGGGGCCGCATTGGCGCTCGGCCGCTTCCTCGCCTTCGTCGCGCGGTTCCGTCGGCATTTCGGAAAAGTCGAAAAGGTCGTCGGCGTGCTGCTCGTCTTTACCGGCGTCGCCTTTCTCACGGGCGGCGTGCAGGAGATGTCTTATTGGCTACTGGAGCTGTTTCCCGGCCTCGCCAAGCTCGGATAGGCGGGAAGCAAAACCCGCTCTATGACGAGCATCGGCTGCCGGAGATCGACCGGCTGCGCGGCCTCGTCATGGTCCTCATGGCGCTCGACCATATGCGCGACTTTTTCGACGCAGACGTCATGCGCTTCTCGCCAACCGATCTCGATCAGACCTATCCTTTCCTGTTCTTCACGCGCTTCATCACGCATTTCTGCGCCCCGACATTCACCGTTCTCGCCGGCGTGAGCGCCTATCTCTATGGCGTGAAGGTGAAAGACGCTGCGGCGCTTTCGAAATTTCTCGCCGCGCGGGGCCTGTGGCTCATTTTGCTCGACGCCGCCGCCATAAGCCCGATCTGGGGCATGGGCTGGGGCCGAATCGAGCTATCGACGCTTTGGGCGATCGGCTGCAGCCTCGTGGCGCTCGCCGCCCTCTCGCGCTTGTCGCCGCGAACCGTGCTTCTCGTCGGCGTCGCGATCATCTTCGGCCATAACCTACTCGATGGAATTCATGCCGCCGACCTCGGCGCCTTCGGCCCGTGGTGGTCTTTGCTGCATGAACCCGGCAAAAAACTGCCGTTCGATGTGCCGGGCGGCGTTCTCTATCCGGCGCTTCCCTGGATCGGCGTCGGCGCGCTGGGCTATGGAATCGGGCCGCTGTTTCTCAAGCCGGCGATCCTGCGCGACCGCGCGCTTTATCTCGTCGGCGGCGCGGCGCTGGCGCTTTTCGTCGTGCTGCGCTTCTCCAATCTCTACGGCGATCCGCATCCCTGGAGCGTGCAGCGCGACTCCATGTTCACCCTGCTCTCATTTCTCAACGTCACGAAATATCCGCCCTCGCTCCTCTATCTACTGGTGACGCTTGGCGGCGCCGCATTGGCGCTGCCTGCATTGGAGCGAACCGGTGAAAAGATCGGCGCGGCGCTGACTGTCTTCGGCCGCACCCCCTTATTGTTTTATGTCATGCATCTTTACGTCGGCGCCTTCGCGGCGCTGGCGTTCACCTTGGCGCGCGGCTATTCCCTGGAGGACATCGCAGCCTGGGCAAAAGGCGGTGGCCCGCCGCCGGAATTCGGCGCCGGGCTCGCGGGCGCTTACGTTGCGTGGATATTGATCGTGTTGGCGCTTTATCCGCTGTGCCGCTGGTTTGCGGAGGTGAAGCGTCGGCGCCGCGATCTCTGGTGGTTGACGTATTTGTGACGACAGAGCGTCAAATTGACGCATGACGTCGCCATTAAGGTTTCGACGTAAGCCGCCTTGGTAGTCACGCAGCGCGCTTGTATAGAGGAACCCGACCTAGAGCGCCGGTTCCCGCTCATGTGAGGTCTTGCGCCAGAAGGCGGGAAAAAAACGGAATGCTTGAAAAGCTGGTCGCCTTTTGCCTCCGCTGGCCCTGGACAGTGGTTTTGCTCACTCTCTGTTTGACCGCGGGCGGGGTGTATTTCACCGTCGAGCGGTTCGCCATCGACACCGAGACCGGAAATCTTTTCTCGCCAGATATTCCTTGGCGCAAGAATGAAGCGGCGCTCTACAAGGCCTTTCCGGACCTTCTCGACGTCATCGTCATCGTCATCGACGCCAAGACCGGCGAAGTGGCCGACGACGCCGCGAAACGCCTCAACGCGGCCCTGCAGGGCAAGCCTCTCCTGTCGCGCGTGTGGCGCCCGGACGAGCACGAATATTTCCGCAAAAACGGCCTGCTGTTTCTGCCCGTCGCCGACATCGAAAAAAATGTCGGCGTGATGATCGGCCAGCGCGACGTTCTCGAACCGCTCGCCGAAGATCCAAGTTTACGCGGCCTGTCGAGCGTGCTTGTCGGCAACTTCAAGTCCGCCTCGGGCAGCCAACGCGCCATGACAATGTACGTCAGCGGCGTCGAGGAGTTTTCCACCGCGATCGAACAGGCGCTCGCTGGGAAGCAGGCGGAGGTCGACTGGGGCAAGCTGCTGGCGTCGGGCGGAAGCGCGCCCGCCGCGCCTGAAATGGACAAGCGACGCATCGTGCTCGCCAAGCCGGTCGTCAACTATTCCGACCTTCAGCCGGGCGCCGACGCGATCAATCTGGTGCGACAGGCGGCGGCCGACCTGCATCTCGACGAAGAACATGGCGTCAAGCTGCGCTTGACGGGTCAGGTGCCGCTCGCGGATGACGAATTCGCCACCATCTCCGAAAACATGACTCTCAACACCGCTGGCACGCTCGCCGTGGTGACGCTCATTCTGTTCGCCGCGCTGCGTTCGCCAAAGCTCATTCTCGCGGTCCTCCTCACCCTGCTCGCAGGTCTCGCCATCACGTCGGGACTCGGGATCTTGATGATCGGCCGCTTCAATCTGATCTCGGTCGCCTTCGCCGCGCTGTTCATCGGGCTTGGAGTCGACTTCGGCATCCAGTTCGCGACCCGCTATCGCGAAGAACGGCACAGCGACGACAATCTCGAGCGATCTCTGCTTTCAGCGACCCGAGGCATCGGCAGTTCGCTCACGCTCGCCGCGGTGTCGCTGCTTGCGGGCTTTTTCTGCTTTCTGCCGACTTCGTTCAGCGGCGTGTCGGAACTGGGACTCATCGCGGGCGTCGGCATGATCGTCGCCTACATCGCGACTCTCACGTTCCTCCCGGCGGCGATCAAATTGCTGCGACCGCGCGCGGAGCATGTGCCGATCGCGACCACGTCGCTCGCCGCCGTGGACCACTGGATCGCCCATCATCGGGCCTTCGTGCTGATCGCCACGGCGATCGTCGTCCTCGCCGGCATGCCGGCGCTGATGCATCTGACCTTCGACTCCAATCCGATGAATCTGCGCGATCAAAAGGTCGAATCGGTCGCGACTTTTCTCGACCTCTCCAAGGACCCCAAGACGGCGCCCAACAAGATCGAGGTGCTCGCGCCCTCGCTCGAGGCCGCGCGCGAGATGGAAAAGAAAATCGAGGCGCTGCCTAAAGTCGATCATGTCGACTCGATCGATTCCTTGATCCCCAAGGATCAGGACGACAAGCTTGCGCTCGTCGACATGGCGGTTTCGCAATTGCGCGGCGTGCTGAATCCCAAGATGAAGTCGCCGCCAAGCGACGCCCAGACCGTTAAGGCGCTGACGACCGCCGCTAAGGCTCTGCGCGGCGCGACGGCGAAGAAGCCGATACCGGCCGTAACGCGCTTCGCCAACGATCTTGACGCGCTCGCCAAGGCGAGCCCGGAGACGCGCGCGACGGCGCGCCAGGCGGTGTTCGGCGGCTTCGATAAAATGCTCGGCGAAATCCGACAGGCGCTGCAGGCGCAGCGCGTGACGGTCGACACTCTGCCCGAGGATTTGCGCCGCGACTGGATTTCCAACACCGGCGTGGTGCGCGTCGAGGCGACGCCCAAAGGCGACAGCAACGACCGTGTCGTCATGACGGAATTCGCCGAAGCGATCCAGGCGATCGCCCCGGATGCGAGCGGTCCGCCGGTGATCGTGTCGGAGGCTCAAAAAACGATTACGCGCGCGTTTCTCGAAGCTGGTCTCTATGCCTTTATCGCGATCTTCATCATCTTGGCCGTGGCGCTGCGCAATCCGCTCGACGTCGCCTTGACGCTGGGCCCGCTGGTGCTTGCCGGCATTATGAGCCTTCAGGCCGCTGACTTGCTCGGGATGTCGCTCAATTTCGCCAACATCATTTCGCTTCCGTTGATGTTCGGCGTCGGCGTCGCCTTCCATATTTATTATGTGATCGCTTGGCGAAAGGGCGTCGTCGACATGTTGGCGTCGAGCCTGACTCGCGCCATCTTTTTCAGTTCTCTGACGACGGGCACCGCTTTCGGCAGCTTGATTCTGTCGAGCCATCCCGGAACGGCGAGCATGGGCCAACTTCTTGCCATCGCGCTGTTCTTCACATTGCTCGCCGCCTTCATTATCGTGCCGGCGTTTCTTGGCCCGCCGCGCGCCCACCCGACGGATGCGGGCGACATGGCTTGACGGTGTCGGCGTTCCGCCGTTCGTTACCTTGAGTGAATCATTTTCCTGCAACCGAACAAAGGTCCGGCGTCATGAGAAAAGCACTTCTACGCATCGCGATGGCGACGGCCCTCTGCGCCCCCACGGCGGCGAACGCCGCCGACGCTATTTACGGCGTTTGGGTTCGGGAAGGACATCCCAACGACAAGCTGGAATTCTACGACTGCTCGGGCAAGCTTTGCGCCAAGGGGATCGAGGCGATGCCGGATGGCTCGCCGGCCCCGCAGGTCTTGCGCAACGCCGCCAAAACGACGCCCAACCACTGGGAGGGCGAGATCAATGATCCCGAAAGCGGCAAGACTTACATCGGCAAGATCGCGTACGATTCGCCGACCTCGCTGACGATGACCGGCTGTCTCGTCGCCTTCCTTTGCCAAAGCGAGACCTGGACGAAAGTTTCCGGCCCGACCAAGCCGGCGGCCGACGCCAAGCCTGCTGGGCAGCCCGCCGCCAAGACGGCCGCGCCCGCGCCCGCGCCGGACGCCAAGGAACCTGCCGCGAAACCCGCCGCCCACGAACCCGCGGCGTCAAAGGAGACGGCGAAGCCTGCGGCAAAGGCGGCAAAGCCAAGCAAGGGCAAGACGGCAGCCCCTCCCGCTCAAGCGGAATAGAGGCGGATAGGCGCGCCGCTGAGGCGGTTGTTAACAGATACGTAACTTGACCCTCGCGCGGCGCCGCGCGAGCTTCAAATTCTCAGCTTTTCCCGCGTTGACGGCCAGCGCGCGCCTCCCCGCCGCCGCTCAAAGGCTCACACCTCGCCGTCGGACGAGCGAAGGCGAGCCGCAGAGACGAGGCAACGGGCCTTCCCGGCGCCATCGCCGGCGCTTAAGGAAGGAGGACGTTCGGGCCGTCCCTGCGGTCCCTCCGGAGACGTCTGCTACTTGACCGCGCCCGCACTGTCTCGCTCATTTCGCCCTGCGCTGGCCGCCGCGACGCTCGCGGCGGCGCTCGCCGGCTGCGATCTCGAGTGGGACAAGCCCAATCTTTCGACCCCGCCGCCGGCGCGCTTCAAAGAGGCGAAGCCGCAGCCGCAGCCGCCGATCTCCGGCGCAAGGGATTTCGCAACCAAATTCGGCTCGCGGGAGCTGGTCGAGCTCGTCGAGCGTGCGCTCGACGACAATCTCGACCTTGCGGCCGCGATCGGCCGTATCGCCCAGGCCGACGCTCAGGCGCGCGTCTCAAGCGCCGCGCAATGGCCCTCGATCTCCATGACGGATATCGCCCGCACGACGCGCACGCCTGGCACGACGATCAATGTCGGCTCCGCGAGCACCGGCTTTAATCCGTCCACGTCCAACACCGGCACAAGTTCCATCTCTCGCGCACGCAACTTCGGTTTTTTCCAGCTTGGCCTTACCGCGAGCTACGAAGTGGATTTCTGGGGCAAGAACGAGGACGCCTCCAAGGCTGCGCGCATTCTCGCCAACGCCTCGCGCTTCGATCGCGACGTCGTTGAAATCTCGACCGTCGCCGCCGTGCTGAACGCCTATTTCCAGGTGCTGACGGCGCAGGACCGTCTGCGCATCGCCAATCAGAACGTCGTGATCGCGCAAGGGGTTATGGACGCCATCAACGCGCGGCTTGAAGTCGGGACGGCGACCGTGCTCGACACTTCGCAGCAGGAAACCATCCTGGCTCAGCAACGCGCGACGATCCCGCCGCTCGAACAGACCTTGCGACAAACGCGCAACAACCTTGCGGTATTGCTGGGACAGACTCCCGAGAGCATGACTGTGAAGGGCGGCTCGCTCGTAAAGCTCAAGTTTCCGCAGATCGCGCCCGGGCTGCCCTCCGAGGTGCTGCTGCGGCGGCCCGACGTCGCCGAAGCGGAAGCGCGACTGGCGTCACAGGAATTTTCGGTGTTGCAGTCGCGCGCGGCCTTTTTTCCTTCCTTGACGCTCACCGGCCTCTACGGCTTCCAGAGCGCCATGCTGTCCACGCTCGTTTTGAGGCCGGACGCCATCGCCTGGCAGGTCGCCGGCACGCTCACGCAGCCCCTATTCGACGGCTGGAACCTGCAGGGCCAATATGACCTGCAGAAGGGCCGCTATTCGGAACTGGCGGCGATTTATCGCAAGCAGATTCTAACCGCTCTGTCCGATACTGAGAACGCGCTGATTGCAATACGCGAAACGGACCGCCAGATGAAGCTCCTCGGCGTCGCCGTGTCCGCGGCTCGACGCGCGTTGGACGCCGTGGAAATGCGTCTGCGAGAAGGGACAATCGATATCGTGCAGCTGGCGCAAACGCAGACGACGTATTTCCAAACGGAGGACCAGCTCGCGATCGCGCGTCTCTCCCACTTCCAGGCGGCGACGAGCCTGTATCAGGCGCTCGGCGGCGGCTGGTCGCCGACGACTCGCGAAATCGAGATCACCCGCTCCAACGCCGCCTATGAGGCCGACAGGGGACCATGGCCATGAACCGCTTCAGCCGAAGAGTGCTGCTTGCGGTCGGCGCGCTCGCGCTCGCCGGAGCCCTTGCGTGGGCGTATCAGACGGGCAGGCTTCCCGGGTTCGCCGCCAAGGACCAGCGCCCAGTCGCTGGTTTAGGCGGCGGCCGCAGCGAGGGAACCGTCACCGTCACCGCGGCGAAAGCGCGTCTCGACGACGTGCCCGTGACCATTGACGCCGTCGGCACCGTGCAGGCGCTCAACACGGTGACGATCCGCACGCAGGTGGACGGGAGGCTGTTGCGCCTCGCCTTTACGGAAGGACAGGACGTCCGCAAAGGCGACATATTGGCCGAAATGGATCCGGCGCTGTATCAGGCGCAATATGATCAGGCGTTGGCGAAAAGAGCGCAGGACGAGGCCAATCTCGCCAACGCCCGCGTCGATCTCGCGCGCTACGAACGACTCCTCGTCGGCGCCTACGCCTCGAAGCAGCAACACGCCACGCAAAAGGCCTCCGTCGCCCAGCTCGAAGCGCTGGTGCGCGCCGACAAGGCGGCGATCGACAACGCCAAAACGACGCTGGACTATGCGACGATCCGCTCGCCGATCGACGGGCGCGTCGGCATCCGCCTCGTCGACGTCGGCAATATTCTGCACGTCTCCGACCAGACCGGCATTGTCGTCATCACGCAACTGAAGCCGATCTATGTGCTGTTCACATTGCCTCAGCAGGCGTTGCCAGCGGTGCAGAAGGCAGAGGGAAAGGCCAAGGTCTCGGCGCTCGCTCCCGACAACGCCACGCCGATCGAAATCGGCGAGCTGTCCGTCATCGACAATCAGATCGACCAACAGACGGGGACAGTGCGGTTGAAAGCGACCTTCGCGAATTCAAAGCTCGCGCTCTGGCCCGGCCAGTTCGTCAATGTGCGGCTGATGCTCGACACCTTGAAGAACGTCCTCGTGGCGCCGAGCCAGGCTGTGCAGCGCGGGCCGAGCGGCGCCTTCGTCTACGTCCTGGGTCCCGATAATGTCGCAACGATGCGGCCCGTCACGACCGGCCGCCAAGACGAGACGACATCGGTTATCACTTCGGGGCTCGAGCCCGGCGAAGTCTTGATCACAAGCGGCTTCTCGCGGCTGTCGGATGGCGCGAAAGCGCGCGTCATGAACACGCCGGAAACCGCCAACGCTGAGAAGGACGGCAATGCCGCCGACGCTGAACGCGACGCGCCAAGCGGCGGCGCGCGTGTGCGCGCGCGAGGTGATCGAACCAAAAAATGAACGTTTCGGCGCCCTTCATCCACCGACCGGTGGCGACGTCGCTCTTGGCGTTCGCTGTGCTGCTGTTCGGCGTGATGGGATATATGCGACTTCCGGTCTCGCCGTTGCCGCAGGTCGATTTTCCGACCATTCAGGTGACGACGCAGCTTCCCGGCGGCAACCCTGACACGATCGCGTCGCTGGTGACGGCGTCGCTCGAGCGGCAGTTTGGCCAAATTCCGTCGCTGACCAGCATGTCGTCGCAAAGCTCCTTCGGGCTTTCGCAGATCACGCTGCAGTTCGATCTCGACCGCGATATCGACGCAGCCGCGCAAGACGTTCAGGCGGCGATCAACGCGGCCGCTTCGACGCTGCCGCGCAACCTTCCCTATCCGCCGGTCTACGCGAAGGTGAACCCCGCGGATACGCCGATCCTGACGCTGACGCTGCGCTCAAAGACCGCGACGCTGCGCGATTTGAGCGATCGCGCCGACACGTTGATCGCGCCGCAGCTCTCGCAGGTCACGGGAGTCGGCCGCGTCTCGGTGCAGGGCGGCGTGCGCCCAGCCGTGCGCATTCAGGCCGATCTCGCCCGGCTCGCCGCCAATCGCATCGGCATGGAGGATCTGCGCCTCGCCATCGCCTCGGCGAACATCGCCGGCGCCAAGGGTTCGCTCGACGGCAGGCGGCAGTCCTACACACTCGACGCCAACGACCAGATTTTGCGCGCCAATCAGTACAATGACATCATCGTCGCGTGGCGCAACGGCGCGCCGGTGATGCTTCGCGACGTCGCGCAGGTCATCGACGGGCTCGAGAACTCACGCGTCGGCGGCTGGCACAATGGCGAGCAGACGGTCGTTCTCGACGTGCTGCGACAGCCCGGCGCCAACATCATCAATACCGTTGAGCTGGTGAAGAAGGAGCTGCCGCAGATTCAGCGGGCGCTTCCCGCCGGCATGTCTCTTGAGATCGTCAACGACCGGACCGTGACGATTCGGGCCTCGATTTTCGAGGTGCAGCTGACGCTCGTCATCGCCTCGGCGCTTGTCGTGCTCGTCGTGTTGATGTTTCTGCGCAGCTGGCGCGCGACAATCATCGCCGGAGTCAGCCTGCCGCTCTCGATCATCGCCACCTTCTCGATCATGTGGGCGGCGGGCTTCTCGCTCGACAATCTGTCGCTGATGGCGCTGACCATCGGCACGGGCTTCATTGTCGATGATGCGATCGTGATGATCGAGAACATCGTGCGCAATATTGAGGAAGGCAAAGCGCCGCGCCAGGCCGCGCTCGACGGCGCGCGCCAGATCGGGTTCACCGTCGTCTCGCTCACCGTCTCGCTGATCGCCGTCTTTATACCGCTGCTGTTCATGACGGGCATCGTCGGGCGGATGTTCAGCGAATTCGCGCTGACGTTGACGATCGCCGTCGTCGTTTCGGCGGTGATCTCGCTGACGCTGACGCCGATGCTCTGCGCGGCCCTGCTGCGCTTTACGCCGCCGCGGGGCGTCTCCCGCTGGGAGACGCTTTCGCTTGCCCTTGACCGCGGCTATTACGTGTCGCTCGATTGGGCGCTCAAGCGCGAGAAACTCATGCTCGCGCTCACCGTCGGGACTCTCGCGCTCACCATCGTGCTTTATGCGGTGATCCCCAAGGGCTTCTTGCCGCGGCAGGACACCGGCGTGCTCTCGGCGGTGCTGGAGGCCTCGCCCGACGCGTCGTTCGACAAAATGACGGCGCTGCAGGCGAAGATCGTCGAGGAATTCCGCCATGACCCGGACGTGAGGGCGGTGACGTCGGTGCTCGGCGTCGGACCGCTCAATGCGACGACCAATGTGGCGCGGCTCACCGTCATGCTGCGCCCGCATAGCGAGCGCCACGAGAATGCGGAAAAGATTGCGGACCGGCTGAAGGCCGCAGGCGAAAAACTCCCTGGCGTCGCGCTTTACGTCCAGCCGGTGCAAGACATCCAGATCACGACGCGGCCGAGCCGGTCGCAGTATCAGTATACGCTGACCTCGCCCGACCGCGATGAACTGTTGAACTGGTCGAATCGATTGCTCGACAGGCTGCGCACGACCCCAGGGTTGCGCAATGTCGCCGCCGAAACCCAGGACGGCGGCCTGCGCACGCTCATGCGCATCGACCGAGAGAAGATGGGGCGGCTCGGCATCACCGCGCAAATGGTCGATGACGTGCTCAACGACGCCTTCGGGCAGCGCCAGATCTCGACCATCTACACGCAATCGAACCAATATCGCGTCATTCTCGAAGCCGCCGCGCAGTTTCAGCGCGATCCGTCGGCTTTGGAAAAGCTCTATGTCGCGCCGCTTGGCGGCGGACCCCAGACCCCGCTTGCGAGTTTCGTGAGGCTCGAAAATCTCTCGGCGCCGCTGACCGTCGCGCATGAGGATCAATTTCCGGCGTCGACGATCAGCTTCGACCTTGCGGAAGGCTATGCGCTGGGCGACGCGGTGAAAATGATCGCGAACGCGGAGGCGGCGATCGGCATGCCGTCGTCGATCCTGGGCGTATTCAGCGCCGACGCCGCCGAATTCAACAAGTCTCTGGCGAGTGAGCCCTGGCTCATCCTTGCGGCGATCGTGTCGATCTACGTCGTGCTCGGCGTTCTCTACGAGAGCTTCGCCCATCCTTTCACCGTTTTGACGACTCTTCCGTCGGCGGGCGTCGGCGCGCTGGTCGCGCTGCTCGCCTTTCGAATCGAGATGTCCATCGTTGCGCTGATCGGCGTCATTCTGCTGATGGGCATCGTCAAGAAGAATGCGATCATGATGATCGACTTCGCGCTGGACGCGGAGCGCGACGATGGGCTCTCGGCGCGTGAAGCGATCGTGCGCGCCTGCCATCTGCGATTCCGTCCCATCATGATGACGACGCTCGCCGCGCTCTTGGGCGCGCTGCCGCTGGCGCTCTCGCATGGGCCGGGCAGCGAATTGCGCATTCCGCTGGGCGTCGCGATCATCGGAGGCCTGCTGCTGTCGCAGGCGCTGACGCTTTACACGACGCCGGTCATCTATCTCGCCGTGGAGCGGCTACGCGTGCGGCTCTCGCCGCCGGCCGAGCCGCTGGTCGCCAAGGAGCAGGCCCCCGCGGAATTCGAGCCGATCGGCGAATCGCCGAAGCCGCCGACTCGGGAGGCTGCCGAGTGAACGTCTCCGCACCCTTCATCAGGCGGCCGGTCGCGACGACGCTGCTGGCGAGCGCGCTCTTCCTCATGGGCGCGGTCGCATATTTTTTTCTGCCGGTGGCGAGCCTGCCCGCGGTGGATTTTCCGATTATCGGCATTTCCGCGCAACGGCCCGGCGCCGATCCCCAGACCATGGCGGCGTCCGTCGCGGCGCCGCTGGAACGGCGTCTGTCCAGCATCGCCGGCATAAACGAGCTAACGTCGGCGAATTCGCTCGGCTCGACGCAGATCATCGCGCAATTCGATATTTCGCGGCCGCTTGACGCGGCGGCGCGCGATGTTCAGGCGGCGATCAACGCCTCCATCACCGACCTGCCGTCGGATCTGCCGATGGCGCCCGTCTATCGAAAGGCGAGCCAGTCGAGCATGCCCGTACTTGTGCTGGCGATGACCTCCGACACCCTGCCGACGAGCGCGATTTTTGACGCGGCCGATTCCGTGATCGCGCAGCGCGTTTCTCAAATTCCAGGCGTCGCAGAGGCGCGCCTCGCAGGCGCCGAACAGCCGGCGATCCGCGTCCAGGTGGATAGCGCGCGTCTTGCCTCCATGGGGCTCGGCGTCGACGCCGTCGCCAACGCGCTCAACGCCGCCAACGCCCATTCCGCCGTAGGAGCGCTCGGCGGCGATGCGCGGGAGATCACGCTTGCGACGACCGATCAGCTGTCCACGCCGGAAGACTATCGCAACATCGTCATCGCCGCGCGCGGCGGCGCGGTGGTCAAGCTCGGAGACGTCGCCTCGGTCGAGCTCGGCGTCAAGAACCGCAACGCCGCCGGCTGGTTCAACGGCAAGCCGGCGGTTCTTCTTATCGTCACCAAGCAGCCAAACGCCAATGTGATCGAAACGGTCGATCAGATCAAAGCGATGCTGCCGCAACTTCAGGAATGGATTCCGAGCGGCATCAGGATCGATGTGCTCGCCGACCGCACCCAGACCATTCGCGCCAGCATTCACGACATCCAGCGCACGCTGGCGATCTCCGTCTTTCTGGTGATGATGGTCGTCTACGTGTTTTTGCGCCGCGCGACGCCGGTCATCGCGGCCGGCATCACCGTGCCTCTCTCCCTGGTCGGCACCTGCGCCGCGATGTGGGTCGCGGGCTTCTCGATCGACAATCTGTCACTGATGGCGCTGACCATCTCGGTCGGCTTCGTCGTCGACGACGCCATTGTCATGATCGAAAATATCCAAAGCAACGCCGAGCGCGGTCTGAGCCGCATCGAAGCGGCGCTGGTCGGCTCCAAGCAGATCGGCTTCACTGTCGTTTCAATCAGCCTGTCGCTCGTGGCCGTCTTCATTCCGCTTCTTTTCATGGAAGGCGTGATGGGCCGGCTGCTTCGCGAGTTTTCCTGGACGCTGACCTTCGCCATTGCGATCTCGACGGTCATCTCCCTGACGGTGACGCCGATGGTCTGCGCGCGTCTGCCGGCGCCTCGCGCAAGGGCCCCTTCGCGCTTCGACCGGCTTATCGAAGGCAGTCTCGATCGGATCGTCGATCTCTACGCGCGCAGCCTGCGGCCGGTGATCGATCATCCCTGGGCCACGCTCATCGTCGTGATCCTCTCGATCGTTTGGACGGTCCGTCTTTACGAAACGATCCCCAAGGGCAGCCTGCCGCAGGACGACATTGGCCTGATCAATGGAACGACCGAGGCGTCGGGCGACGTGTCTTTCACCGAGATGGCGCGTTTGCAGCGGCTCGCCTCCGACGTGCTGGTCGCCGATCCCGACGTCGCCAATGTCGGCTCATTCATCGGCGCCAGCAATCTGACCGCCTCGACGAACCAGGGCCGGCTGTTCGTCGCCTTGAAGCCGGCCGGCGAGCGGCGCGCAACGAGCAAGGAAGTGATCGCGCGCCTGCGCGGCGAATTCGCGAAGATTCCGGGCCTCAGCGTGTTCATGGTGCCGTCTCAAGATCTGCGAACGGGCGGAAGGCTGAGCAAGTCGCAATATCAGTTCACCCTGTCGAGTCCGTCCATCGAGATTCTCGAGACGTGGCGCGAAAAGGTGCTGGAGCGCCTGAAGAAGGCGCCCGAGCTCGTCGACGTGGCCTCCGACCAGGAGCGCGGCGGGCTGCGCGCCAAGGTCGTCATTGACCGCAACGCCGCCTCCCGAATGAATGTGCAAATCGCCGCGATCGACGCCGCGCTGAACAGCGCTTTCGGCCAGAGACAGGATGCGATCGTCTATACCCAGCGCAACCAATATCGCGTGATCTATGAGACGCCGCTCGAGCGTCAGCGGGACATTCGCGACCTCGCCGGCGTTTATGTCTCCTCGATCACCGGCGAGCAGATTCCGCTCACAGCGCTCGCCCATATCGAGCGGAGCTCAATGCCTCTCGTCGTCAATCATCAGGGCGTCGTGCCGGCGACGACAATCTCTTACAATATCGCGCCAGGCTATAGTCTCGACGCCACCGTCGCGGCGATCGAGCAGGCGATCGCCGAACTCAATCCGCCGGGCGGCCTTCGCGCCGAATTCGCGGGCGACGTCGCGGATTTCCGTAAGGTGGCTGGGGGAATGGCGGTGCTGATCCTCGCCGCTCTGCTCTCGGTCTACATCATTCTCGGGATTCTTTACGAAAGCCTCATCCATCCGATCACGATCATTTCAACGCTGCCCTCCGCCGGCCTCGGCGCGCTGCTGTCGCTCGAAATGTTTGGCGTTGAATTCACCATTATCGCCTTCATCGGCATTTTGCTGCTGATCGGCATCGTC
>DATBRI010000069.1:0-4385 GCA_036560365.1 Methylocystis sp. | reverse complement strand
CAAAATTAAGGTAGAAGGCGCGCTTCGACTCGCCTACCGAGCGGATGTCGCCGACGACGACGATCATTCCCTGGCGCCGCTTCAGATCGTCAACTGCGCCGGGCGCCGCGACGTCTATTGGGCGGAACTCCGGCCGCGACCAAACGCCAAGGCCCGCTTCGCGCGCCGGGGCTTCGGCGGCGAGATACGCCTTGGCGCAGGCGGCGGCCGCAGGATTCGGACGAAAGCGCGCGTCGCCAGCGGAGAGCAGCGCGGCCGCCACGGACGTAAGGGGCGCCGAAACGCCTCCCTCGGCCGGACTGGCGTAAATTCTCGCCGGAGCCCTGCCCCAGCGATCCACTGCCGAAGAGGAGGCGCCCAGGAATATGTCTCGGCCGGCGAGCCACGACGACAGGCGGCTGTGGATAGCGGCGCGCAGTTCCGCCATTTCCGGCCGCGGAAAGTCGAGGCCCGCCAGAGCGGCGCGGCGGCCGTCGTCAAGCAGCAGTTCGAAGTCCGCGTCCACGGCGGCGACAGTCGCCGGAACGGCGCCCTCAAGCGAGCACTCGCCGGTTTCCGCCGCGGGCGGAAGCGACTCGGCGCGGGACGGCCAAGCCGCCGCCACAAACGCGGCCATCGCCATCCTTTGGAGCCAGAGACGAGATTGCATCGCCTAAATTTAGCCGAATGGGCGCCTATAGTCAGGCGTCGTCACGCCGCGTCTAGAGCCTTCCCGATCACATCGAATCCTGTGATCGATAAGGAATCGCTTAAATCAAAATGTTGGAGCAGGTTCTCATCGAAAAAGTCCGTCAACTTTTTCGGAACTGCTCTAGCGCAAGTCTCGGCCTTCTAGCGCAAGTCTCCGCCACCATGATCTCACGCTACGTCCTCACCTTCGCCCTAACCTTGATCACGGCGGGCGCCGCCCAGGCGTTCGACGTCTATGGGAATCCTCGGCCTGAGGGCGACCTCCGCCAGGCCCAGACCTACAATGTTCCACCGTCCGACATTTATGAGGGACCTGAGACGCAACCGGGGTCCGACGCCGCGACGGCGATGCGGATCGATCGGCTAGAGCGCGAGCTGCGCCGATTGACCGGGCAAAACGAGGAGCTGCAGCACAGGGTGCAGCTTTTGGAAGAGCAGCTCCGCGCCGCGAAGCCCGAGCCGCACTCAGAGGCTGCGCCGCAGGGCCCGACGGCTTCGCCTACCGTCGCGCAGACGGCGCCCGCGACGAGCGGCAACGCCAGCAAGCGCGGCGACGCCTTTGATCCCGCCGCACAGCCGTCTGCGCCGGGCGCGCCGCGGCCGCTCGGCACGACGCCCCCGTCAGCGCCGCTGGAAAGCAACGCGCGGCCTTCGGGCTCGGTGACGACGGCGCCGGTGCGCGAAGCCGGCCAGCCGCTGGATATTGCTCACGGCCGCCTTGTCGGCGATCAGCCGGCGCCAGCGGAAATCGCCGCCACGCCGCCAGTCGCGGGCCCCAAGGAGCAGTATGATGAGGCGGTGGGCGCGTTGCGCGCCGGCAAATACGAGGAAGCGGAGAAATCGCTCTCGACCTTTCTAACGAAAAACGGCAAGAGCAAGCTCGCCGCCGCCGCGACATTCAACCTCGGCGAGAGCTTCTTTTTGCGCGGACGGCATCGCGAGGCGGCCGAAAAATATCTAGAAATCTCGACGAAATACGGCGGTTCCCCGCAGGCGCCGGAAGCGCTGTTGCGGCTCGGCCAGTCGCTGAGCGCAATGGGCGCGAAGGAGCAGGCGTGCGCCTCCTATTCCGAGATCAACGTCAAATTCCCAAAAGCGGCGACGCGAATCCGCGAAGCGGTTCAACGCGAAAGCAAAAAAATCCAATGCTAGCCGTCCGCGCGGCGGCCGGCGCCCCTCCGGCCTAGGCATGCCGCGCACGAAGGCGAACGACCTCGCCGCAATCGACGACGACTTTCTTGAGGAAAGTCGCGAACAAGCGCTCGATCTTTTGACGCCCTACCCGTCCTTGCTGCTCGCGGTTTCAGGAGGGCCCGACTCCGTCGCCTTGATGCTGCTCTGCGCGCAATGGTCGTTGCGCGGGTCGCGCCAGATCGCCGTAGCGACGGTCGATCACCGCTTGCGCCAAGAGGCGCGCGCCGAGGCTGAAGAGGTTGGCCGCTGGGCGCGCGCGCTTGGCTACGCCCATCATTTATTGACGTGGGAAGAAGAGAAGCCCTCGACGCGCCTCCAGGAGCGCGCGCGGCAGGCGCGTTACGCGCTGCTGACAGCCTGCGCGCGGCGCATCGGCGCATCGGCCATCGTGCTTGCGCATCATTCTGAAGACCAGGCCGAAACGATCCTGTTTCGTCTTGCGCGCGGCTCCGGCGTCGCGGGGCTTGCCGGCATGGCGCGCGTCGCACGCGGCGGAGACGTCGCGCTTTTGCGGCCGCTGCTTGACTTTTGCAAAGAGGAGTTGGAGGCGGTCTGCGCGCGTGCAGGGCAACCGTTCTTTCGCGACCCGTCCAACGAAGACGAAAGCTTCGCGCGCGTGCGGCTGCGCAGGCTGGCGCCCGTGCTCGCCGCGCAGGGGCTTAGTCGAGACGCGCTCCTGCGGCTTGGATCGCGTGCGGCGCGCGCCGATGACGCGCTGGGGCATTGCGCCGCCCAAACGCTGACGCGCGCGCTGCGTCGCGACGAAGCCTCATGCGTCGAGCTCGACGCCGCGACGCTCAACGAGGCGCCGCTGGAGATTCTTCAGCGCGTGCTCGCGAGCGCGATCCTGCGCGTCGCGCCGGCGTCTGTGCTTCGCCTCGAACGCTTGGAGCGCGCCAGCGCGCGCGTGGCCGCTGCGCTGACTGCGTGCGGATCCGTCCGATTGACGCTTGCCGATGTCTCGATTGAAGCGAATAGCGAACGGATTCGGCTGCGTTTGGCGCCGCCGCGCCGCTCAAGCTCGGTTTAGCGAATTTCGCGCGTTATCGGGGACGAACTTATCCGACACGGCCAAGTCGCGACGCGGCGACGCCTGGATTCACGGGCTTTTCCGAGACTTGGCAACGGGTTCAGGTGCGCCTAAATTAAGCACATGACCGGAGCGCTTCGGGGGATAAGCCCGACCGAGCGGCTCCCGACAGGCCTCCCACATGAACCCACACTTCAGAAACCTCGCGCTCTGGGCAATCATCGGGTTGCTCGTGGTCGCGCTTGTGATGCTGTTTCAGCAGCCTGGCCAGCGCACGCCGATCCGCGACATTTCATTTAGTGAACTGCTGACGCAGATCGACCAGGGCCGCGTCCACGACGTGACGATCGCAGGCAACGAGATCGTCGGTCACTTCAACGACAACCGGCCGTTTACGACCTATGCGCCGGACGACGCCAATCTCGTGCCGCGCCTGCAAGCCAAGAACGTCTCCATCAGCGCCAAGCCGAATAATGAAGGCGGCAGCTTCTTGATGACGCTCCTTCTCAACGCGCTGCCCCTCGTCGCATTCCTCGCGGTGTGGATTTTCCTTTCGCGGCAGATGCAGGGCGGCGCAGGCCGCGCGATGGGCTTTGGCAAATCGAAAGCCAAGCTGCTGACGGAGACGCAAGGGCGCGTCACCTTCGAAGACGTCGCCGGCGTCGACGAAGCCAAGGAGGATCTGCAGGAGATCGTCGAATTCCTGCGCGATCCGCAGAAGTTCCAGCGGCTCGGCGGGCGCATTCCGCGCGGCGTGCTGCTCGTTGGACCGCCCGGCACCGGCAAGACGCTGCTGGCCCGCGCCATCGCCGGCGAGGCGGGGGTGCCGTTCTTCTCGATCTCGGGCTCTGACTTCGTCGAAATGTTCGTCGGCGTCGGCGCCTCGCGCGTGCGCGACATGTTCGAGCAGGCGAAGAAGAATGCGCCCTGCATCATCTTCGTCGACGAGATCGACGCGGTCGGCCGCCATCGCGGCGCCGGCCTTGGCGGCGGCAATGACGAGCGCGAGCAGACGCTGAACCAGCTGCTCGTCGAGATGGACGGCTTCGAGGCGAATGAGGGCATCATCCTGATCGCCGCGACTAACCGTCCTGACGTGCTCGATCCGGCGCTGATGCGTCCGGGCCGGTTCGACCGGCAGATCCAGGTGCCGAACCCGGATTTCATCGGCCGCGAGAAGATCCTCAAGGTCCATGCCCGCAAGGTGCCTTTGGCGCCGGACGTGGATCTGAAGGTCGTCGCGCGCGGCACGCCGGGGTTCTCGGGCGCTGATCTGATGAATCTCGTCAACGAGGCGGCGCTGCTCGCGGCGCGGCGCTCGAAGCGGATCGTCACGAAACAGGAGTTCGAGGACGCCCGCGACAAGATCATGATGGGCGCCGAGCGTCGCACGCTGGTGATGACGGATGAGGAGAAGAAGCTCACCGCCTATCACGAGGGCGGCCATGCGCTCGTCTCCTTGAACGTGCCG
>DATBRI010000068.1:0-28563 GCA_036560365.1 Methylocystis sp. | reverse complement strand
AAATATGAAGGCGGCCATTAACGGCGAAACTCCTTTGACGAAGGTCAAGAAGCGCGCGCGTGGCCGGCTCGCGCGGCAGAACGGCGGGGTCGAAGTCGTGAGAATGTTCGCCCCCTGAAATCTCGGAAGTCCGCGCTCCTCCCTGTGAGCGGACCTGGGGCCCGATCGTTTGCCGCTCGCCCCGGCGAACCTTCGGGCCCTCTCTCTTTACGGCAAGGCCGCGCGATTGAGCTTGCCATTGGCGTTGCGTGGCAGCGCGTCGAGGAACGTGACCACCCGCGGACATTTGTAGGCGGCAAGATGCGCGCGGCAGTAGTCGAGAATGGCCGTCTCGTCTCGCGCCGCGCCGTCGCGCATCACCACATAGGCCTTGATGATCGTCGCGGTTGCGTCGCGCCCCGGCCGTTCCGCCGCCGCCGCTTCGACGACGCCGTCAACCTCGAGCAGCCTTTTCTCGACTTCCGCGGGTGAGACCCGGTAGCCCCCCGCGTTCATGACTTCGTCGACCCGGCCGTGGCGCCACATGTAGCCGTCGGGATCGAATTCGACGAGATCACCAGACACAAACCACGCGCCGCGAAATGACTCGCGCTCCTCGTCTTCGCGGTTCCAATAGCCCAGCATCATGCCCGCATCGTCGCGGCGCACGGCGAGTAGGCCGGTTTCGCCTGGTCCCAGCGCCGTCTCGCCTCCGTCTTGCGGCAGCGCCGCGACGACCCTGCCCGGCTGCGGCCTGCCGGGCGAGTCCGGACGCACCGGCGCCGTCGGCCCACTGGAGACGAAGGTCGAAATTTCGCTCATGCCGAACGCCTCGTAGATGTCCCTGCCCGTTCGCGCGCGCCACTCTTCCAGCAAATTCGCGGGCAGCGCCGCGCCGGCCGAGAGCGCATGCCGCAGGCTCGAAAGATTGGCGCTCTCCAACGCGCCATATTTGAGGATCTGCCGAAAGACGCCGGGCACGGCGGCGAAGACCGTCGCGCGATGGGTTTCGATCAGACGCGGCCATGCGGCAGGATCTGGATGCCCATTGTAAAGCACCGCGCTGGCCCCGGCCGACAGCGGATCGACGACGCCGACGCCGAGCGTATAGGTCCAGTTAATCGCGCCGGCGTGCAACATCACGTCCCCGGGACCAAGCCCCGTCCAATGCTCCCGCATCGGCCTTCGGCCCCAGGCGGCGCGATGGGCGTGCAGCACGCCTTTCGGCCGGCTCGTCGTGCCAGACGTGTAGACGAGATAGGCGGGATCTTCGGCGGCCGTGTCGACGTAGTCCGGAAGGGGCGCGCTTTCAGCGAGGCGCTCTAGATCGACGCCGCGAAGGACATGGAAGTCGCCGCGATGCGGCTCGTTTTCGAAGGCCGCGCCCAGCGCCAGCACCGACGCGCCGCAGTCGCGCGCCATGAACTCGGCTTCCTGGAAAGTGAGCTGAGAGGATGCGAGCAGCGCCACATAGCCGGCGGCGATCGATGCGAAATAGGCGAGCGCGGCATTGGACTCATTGCCCATCCGGATCATCACGCGCGCACCCGGCGGCAACCCGAGGTCGCGCAGGCCGGCCGCCATACGGCGGACCTTGAGATCGAGTTCGGCGTGGGTCCAGCGCTGCGCGCCGGCGTCGCCGACAATCGTGAGCGCCGCCGCGTCGGGCCGCAGCCGCGCATTTTCGGCGAGGCAGTAGCGCGCGAGATTGAAGCGCGGCGGGACGGGTTCGAGAACGGGAGAAATCTTCGCGGTCACACGGCCTTCTGGCATTCGACGCCAGCTTGGGCAAGAGCGGCGTCGTCGACAATTTGGAGGCCAGTGGCCGCGCAATTTGATCGCAGCGGCTTCATGTCGATTTGCGATTGACGAGCGCCAAGTCGATATGCACGGCTTCGGAATGACCAGTTATGTCGCGCTGTTGCGCGCCGCAAATGTCGGGGGGACCGGCACGCTCGCCATGACCGAACTCAAGGCGATGTGCGTCGACGCTGGTTTCGATCGTGTCCAAACTTATATCGCGAGCGGAAACGTCGTCTTTGAAAGCAAAGCCTCTTCAAGAAGAGTGAAGTCGGCGCTGGAGGCGAGACTGCTCGCCTTTGCTGGAAAGCCTGTCGCGGTTTTTGTGCGCACCGCCAACGAAATGCAGGCAGTTCTCGACGGAAATCCCTTCCCGGAAAAGCCGGCCAATTTCACCGTGGCGATTTTTCTCGATAATCCGCCGCCGCCCGACGCGTTAGATCGCGCCACAGGCAAAGCAGACGAGGAAATGCGATTGGGAGCACGCGAGATCTATGTCCACTATGGCGCAGGGATGGGCCGCTCGAAACTCAAGATTCCCGCTGCGATGCATGGCACGGCTCGAAATATGCGCACAATCGCAAAACTCGTCGACATGGCGCGCGAAATTTGAAAATGCGCGCCGATGTGGAGGCGAAGCAAGTGCGAGCCTATTTGCCCCCTGCACGCGCCTCGCGCGCTGACTGTCCGAACCGCCGACGGAACGCGCGGCTGAAATGCGAGAGATCGCTGAATCCCCAGCGGTAGGCGATCTCGCCGATCGGCGCGCAAGCGTCGGAGCAGAGGTCGCGGCGACAATTCTCGAGACGCCTTGCCCACACATAGCGCATAAGCGATAGGCCCTCGGCTTCGAAAAGCGAATTGAGATAGCGCGACGAGAGACCCAGCCTCTGCGCCGCCATCGCTGGATCGAGCCGCGGATCGCCAAGGCGGCTCTCAACGAACCGCTTCACCCGCCGCAGCGTGGCTTCCCGCCCTCGGTTTGCTCGGTGATAGTCGCTGGGGTCTAAAAGGGACAATGCGATCAGATCGGCGCAGTGACTGGCCATCGCAGCGAATGATTCGTCGGTCAACTCGCCCGCATGGGCCGCAAAGGACCGGATGTAGGACACAGCCATCGCGCCGACTCCCGCGGCGCCCGCGACTCGCAACGCCGCGCAGCGGTCGACTTCAGGCGAAAACGCACGCATCGTGGCGCGCGGCAGCGAGACGATCAGCTTGGAGAATTTTCCCGGGCAGTAAATCTTATGCGGCCGCGTCGCGTCGTAAATTGTCATATCGCCGGGCGTCAATGAGACTTGGCGCCCGTCCTGCTCCAGAAAATATTCGCCTGAAAGCAGCACGGCGGCGAGATAAACATCTTGGCTGTCGGGGAGCGAGGGTCGGTCGGGCCTTTCTATCAGGATCGCGTTTGAGCGGATCGAAGAAAGGCGAACATCCTTCCCGGCATATATCGTCATTTCGTTGAATAGGCGGCGCGCCGGAAGAGGACTCACGTCGACGCGGGCGTATTCGCGTCCGATCACTTCGCGGAGCCAATCGCGTCGCCGATTCGGCGGAGCGTGCTCTGTTGAAAGGATCTGCGCCTTCGCCATCGATCATTCCCTTTGACCGCGGCAGACGGCCGTTTCAGACAAGTTTATCAGCCGTCCCAATCAAGCGCATTCTTGCTGAACGCGGCATGTATCGGGCTTCCGGCGATCAGCCGTGAGAACCCAGGGTGTCGCGATGACGGAAAATGCGCAATCGGCCGAGACGACAAACATTATTCTGCTTAGGGGCGCCGCCCTGTGGATACTCGTCGCGCTCGCCCTGGCGTGGTGTCTCGTGTCGCTCAAAATGGAAGCGCCGCTCGTGATGGCGATTTTCCCGGGAAAATTTTCGCGCCTCTTGCAAGCGCATATTGATTTTCTGCTGATGAGCGCGCTCCTGCTCGGCTTCTACGGAGCGCGAATTCCTTTCGCCTGGCCCGTCCGCTGGGCGATGGTCGTGGGCGCATTCACCAATTCGAGCCTGTTCATCTTGCAGGCGGCGTTTCCAATCCTTGACGGACCGCCGGCAGAAGGCTGGATCCCCGTCCTGTTCGGCGTCTATCTTAAGGCGAGCATCGTGACGACGACATTCGGCTTCGCCGGCGCTTGCCTCACCGTCCTTCGCGCAAGTTTCCGTCCGAAACCGTTTGTAACTCAAATCGATACGACCAACGCCGCTCGGCGGAGCTAATCGAACAGGCTGGAGACGCTCTCCTCCCGCGCCGTGCGGGCGATCGCCTCGCCGATCAGATGGCCGATCGGAATGACGCGAATGTTGGGGGCGGCTTCGACCGCAGCCGTCGCCCGGATCGTGTCTGTGACCACAAGCTGCTTCAGCTTGGAGTTGGCGATGCGCTCGGCCGCCGCGCCCGACAGCACGCCATGGGTAATGAAGGCGTAGACGGAGCCGGCGCCCGCCGCCAGCAGGGCTTCGGCGGCGTTGCACAGCGTTCCGCCGGAATCGACGATGTCGTCGATGAGGATGCAATTGTGGCCGCTGACGTCGCCGATGATGTTCATGACCTCGGAATCGCCGGCGCGTTCGCGGCGCTTGTCAACGATGGCGAGGGGCGCGTCGATGCGCTTGGCCAGCGCCCGCGCGCGCACCACGCCGCCGACGTCCGGCGACACCACCATGACGTTTTTGAGTTCGAGATGCGACTTGATGTCCGCCACAATGACCGGCGCGGCGAAGAGATTATCCGTTGGAATGTCGAAGAAGCCCTGAACCTGGCCGGCGTGCAGGTCCACCGTCAAAACCCGGTCCGCGCCGGCCCGTGTGATCAAATTGCTGACAAGCTTGGCCGAGATCGGCGTGCGCGGTCCCTGTTTGCGGTCCTGGCGGGCGTAGCCGAAATACGGGATGACCGCCGTGATGCGACGCGCCGAGGCGCGGCGCAGCGCGTCGATCATGATCAGGAGCTCCATCAGATGGTCGTTGGCCGGCGCGGACGTGGACTGGATCACGAACGTGTCCTGCCCCCGCACATTCTCCAGGATTTCCACCCAGATTTCCTGGTCGGCGAAGCGGCGAACCTGGGCGCGACAGAGCGTAACGCCGAGGTGGGCCGCGATCGCCTCCGCCAGCGGCCTATTGGAGTTGCCCGCCAGGAGTTTCATCGCCGCCATTTAGTCCATCCCCGCGCCTCAAACGCCGCGGCGTCATAGCAGCGATGGCGGCCGCGAACAATATGACGCGCGGATGGCGGCCTTCTCTGTCGAAAAAAGCCGACAGGATTGCCTCTTTGACGGGTAATGCTCTAAATGGTGACAGCGGCCTCACCGATGCGCGGCGGGCCGGGCGCTTATTTTTGCGCCGTCACCCATCTCGCTCCACGTACCGTGGTAGACAGGCGTCGCTTCCGTAAATGACGAATAGCGTATCGGATCATGCGCCGCAGCCTTCCTCGCCGCGCGAGACGCGCGTCGTCGTCGCCATGTCGGGCGGCGTCGATTCCAGCGTGGTCGCGGCTCTGCTGAGCGAGCAGGGCTATGACGTCGTCGGCGTCACGATGCAGCTCTACGATCACGGCGAGGCCACGCACCGCAAGGGGGCATGCTGCGCCGGGCGCGACATTCACGATGCGCGAAACGTTGCGGCGCGACTCGGCATCCCGCACTTCGTTCTCGATTATGAGAGCAAGTTTCGCGAGAAGGTGATTGACGAATTCGCCGCGAGCTACGCCAGCGGCGAGACTCCCGTGCCCTGCGTCGCCTGCAACCAGTTCATCAAATTCGCCGATCTCATGGAGACGGCAAAGGACCTCGGCGCGCACGCGCTCGCGACCGGCCATTACATTTCGGCCCGCGACGACGGACGCGGCGGCCGTGCGCTTTACCGCGCCAAGGATGCGGTGCGCGACCAGAGCTATTTCCTGTTCGCGACGACGCGCGAGCAGCTGCGGATGCTGCGTTTTCCGCTCGGCGACTATACCAAGGCCGAAGTTCGCGACATGGCCCGCCGCTTCGGCCTCGAGGTCGCCGATAAGCCGGACAGCCAGGACATCTGCTTCGTGCCGACGGGCCGTTATACCGATATCGTCGAGAAGCTTGCGCCCGCTTCGGTCGTGCCAGGCGAGATCGTGCATCTCGATGGACGGGTGCTAGGGCGCCACGCCGGCGTCATCCACTACACCATCGGGCAGCGCCGCGGCCTCGGGCTGGGCGCAAAGGTCGCCGGCCGCGACGCCGAGCCGCTGTTCGTCTTGCGCCTTGACGCCGCCAAGGCTCAGGTCGTGGTCGGCCCGCGCGAGGCGCTGGAGACTCGCGCAGTGCAGCTGCGCGACGTGAACTGGATTGGCGCGGGCGCGCTCTCTTCCCTGCCGCCCGAGGGCCTCGACATCATGGCGCGCGTGCGCTCGACGCGGCCGCCCATTCCTGCGCGGGTGATCGCCGGCCGGGACGGCGGCGCGCTGGTGGTCTTCGCGGCAAGCGAATTCGGCGTGTCGCCTGGGCAGGCATGCGTCTTTTACGACGCCGATGAAAACGAAGCGCGCGTGCTCGGCGGCGGATTCATCGCCGCGATCGAGCCCGCAGCGCTGACGATGGCATCAAAGGCGCCGCCGCTGCGCGCCGAAGAAGTGCGAAGGGCGCCTCGATGAGCGAAGCACGAAATTTTTTGCGGGAAGTCGAAACGCTCGACAACGGCAATGTCGAGGCCGCCTATGCGCGCTGGGCCCCGATTTATGATCTGACTTTCGACATTCTGCTGAAACCAGGCCGTCGCGCCGCCGCCGCTGCGGCGTCCAACGCGCGCGGACCGATCCTCGACGTCGGCGTCGGCACGGGGCTCGAACTGCCGATGTTCGCGGCCAACACGCAGGTCGTCGGCGTCGATCTGTCGGAGCCGATGCTGCGCCGCGCGGCGCAGCGCGTGCGTCGCGAGCGTCTGTCCCATGTCGCCGGCCTGGTGAAGATGGACGCGACGCGCATGGCGTTCTCCGACGCGAGTTTCGGCTGCGTCGTCGCGCCTTATGTTCTGACGGTCGTGCCGGAGCCCGAGGCGATGCTCGACGAACTCGCGCGCGTGCTTCGGCCGGGCGGCGAGATCGTGCTGGTCAACCATGTGAGCGGCAAGGACGACGCCATCGCGCTGTTTGAGGCCTGGCTCGACCGCCATATGGCGCCCAAACTCGGCTGGCGTCCGCAATTTCCCTGGTCGATCATTGGCGACTGGATCGACCAGAATCCGCAGATGAGGCTCGTCGAGCGCCGGCCGCTCGCCCCCTTTGGGCTGTTCACGCTGACGCGGATCGGAAGACTGATTGACCACACGCTTGACGTGCAACGAAAAGGCGCCGCGCGAGAAATTGAGCCCGCTTAAGCCTTCGTTTTCGTAAGCACCGATTAGCTTGCACGCGTGCGACCGCACTGCTACTCTAAGTGTATTAACTTTAGGAGGCAGGATTATGAGCAGGATAATTTTAGCCATATATACGGCAGCGGCTTTGGTCGCTGGGATTGCAATCGTCGCGGCTCAGGTGAGAGGTCCCTGAACAGTTTTGTAGGGCCCGTGAAAAATCCGGCGCGAGAAACCCGCCGGATTTTTTTGTTGTCAATTCAGATCGGCATTAAGCTGCCGAATAATTTCGGATAAACGCTCTACGTCACGAATTTCTTCGGTACCTGAGATCCTAAGGGCAAAGTCGTTTTGGCATTTGTCCGGCTCCGATTGCCCCGACGCATCTCCTTCTTTTTTCATCGGCTTTTCAGAAGCAAGCTTTCTTCGCTTCTCCCCGGTAAACAACTTGAGCTGTTCCTGCGCGTAGATGTCTCTGCAGGATTTCGCCTTATTGCTTTCCTCACGTCGATACGCTCGCTGATCTAAAGCGCGCTTTTCAACGCGCGCTAATCCCTCTCGCGCGACAAGAAGCGCACTTTGCAGCCTTTCCTTCTTTTGGTCTGGCTCCGCCGGCGAAAGTGCATGGGCGCGCGTAACAAGCGCATACCAATATAAACTCTCAGCTTTCATGACATTGGCATAATTCTCGCCATCCTGTGGATTGATCACCTTCATACAGTCCATATCCATGGCGCGCAGCTCGTCAGCATACTTTTGCGCGATATACAGATACTTCTCATAGTCATTCCCAGATAGTGCGACATCAATCCAGGTCTGCTTTAGCGAAATTAATGTGCTGATATACGAAAGAGCCATTCTCCAAACATCAAGCTTTCTGTCTCCACGATACAGGCCAGATTCCGGGCCTAGATTATCGATAACTATTTTTTTCCACTTAATATTATCAAAAATATAATCATATTGGCAAATATTTTCAATTCTTAGCTTTTCGTTGTTCGCAGACAGCTTATTCGGTGACCCAAGATACTTTAAGCTAGAGCTAATGTCAGTGACAACGTCTTCCATTAATAATATTGATTTTCGGAGGTTATCCGCGTGATAGTCCAATAAGGCCTGCGTTCTTACGCTCGGTTCGCGATTGAGCCATTCATATATATAGCCGCTGATCATACTTCGTACGCGTATCTCAAAAATACGCCTTAAATCTACGTCAGAAAGCGATGGTGCATTGCTGACATTTATATTTTGATTTAACTTCAACCACTCATTCAGCATATTTATGGCGGCCGCATATTTATGACTATATGCTAGAATGGCTGCGCCCGCGATCCAATGGTAAGGAACAGCCAGTTCGTTTTCGCTCACTGAGATATTGAGAATATTTTTGCATGCCGGCTTCAAATTATCTCTTAACTCGTTCAGTTTTAAAGGAAAGTCGCTATCGGCAATATTTAAAAGTAATCTATCATTCAAGTAATTCCCGATTGGCAGCAACGCTCGCGCAGCGCCGGCCTCATCCAAAAAAATTTGGACATATTGCTTTACGCACTGGCCAATAATACCGTACGCTTGCGAAGATTTTATAATACTGCTCAAATAGCATAGCGTTTTAGCGCTAGAATTTTCCGTAACATTTTGGCAACTAATATCTCTATAGTCATCGACTGCGCCGGTTTGCACGAACATTTCTTTTTTCAAGGCGTAAAATAGTCCGTCTCTTCTGGTTGCTTCGCTCGACTCGCTCAGATTGTCGAGTCCGGACGATGTATTTGGTGCCCCTACAGCGGCGACTTGCGAGCTCACAGGAGGAACAATTTGTGCAAACGAAGTATCGGCTGGCCGATCAGACTTGCCTCCTAAAGAAAGCTCGACTCCACCGGGGAGTTTTACATTCCCAACAATCCGAGCCGTCTTACTTACAGTGTCATAATCAGCCACACCAATAATAAATAGCAGAAGCATGACAACCCACAACAACAGATCCGATTTTAATAAACTGTCAGGACTGTCCTGCGCATGACTGCCTCGACTGTCTCCATTTTTTTTGTCGGGATCCGCAGGGGGACTAGGTAAGCGCCGCGAGCGAGCGGTGACGACATCAATCCACACCACCAATACCATTCCAAAGAGCGCGCCCCAAAAAATCTGCCTACTGGCCGAGCTTTGCAGGATGACGACGAATTGATCCAACGAGCCCAGTACATAGGGAGCGTGATACGCGAAGAGCACATATTCGATCAGCGCTGTGAGGCTAATGCCGAGGGCGAACGCCCAACCGCCCGCGATCATGACTCCCCGGTTAATATTCAGTCTCCGTAACATCGATTTTCCTGATGCTGGACTTTCTTGCGACTGCGTCGATTCAGCTCCGCCCGTGGACGCGGCTGACTTCGCAAGGACCCAGAAAAAGCAAATCGCGGCAATTGCTGCGGCCAATAAAAACGGCGCCATGACCCCCTCCAAAAAAATCAAAAGCAATCTCTTGAGGTTAGCGCGAATTGACAGTGAGACAACCGGCGCGAAATGTAGACATCAAAGATTGTGAGAAAAAACTCTCGTCCGCTGCTGGCGCGCGGCTGCGCGCGACGCTACATTCATCGGGCGGCGCTGCGGGGTGCGTGCAGGACTATTATTCCCCGGGGCCTTATCGATCCTTATGGGAGCTGTCCCTGGCCTCGCCCGTGGGCTTGGCTACATGGCGCCCACCTACGTTGTAGGTTCCCGGGATCGATGTCCCACGGCTCTTGTGGCCCGCACTCTCCTTCCCTGTTATTGCTCTCGCATGAGCGATTTGAAAGCCGAGCTGCGGCGCCATTCGCTGGCGCGCCGCGATCTCATCGCGCCGCACGAAGCGCATGAGGCGGCCGCGTCGGTCGCGCGCCGGGGCGTCGCGCTGATCGCCGCCGTTGCGCGCGATGCGAAACTGAGCGCCCCGCCTGTCATTTCCGTCTATTGGCCGATCCGCAGCGAGTTGAACACGCGTCCGCTCATCGATGCGCTTGTGGCCGAAGGCTATCGCGTGACGTTGCCGGTCATGCACAAGGTGCGTGATCCCTTGGTCTTTCGCGCCTTCGCGCCTGGCGACGACCTCGTCAAAGGGCCGTTCGGCCTGTCGGAGCCGTCGGACGACAAGCCTGCATACGACCCCGATATTGTATTTTCTCCGCTCGCCGCCTTCGATCGGCGCGGTTTTCGGTTGGGTTATGGCGGTGGCATCTATGACGCGACGCTCGCCGCGCTTCGCGCCAAGAAGACGGTCTTCGCCGTCGGCGTCGCTTATTCATGCCAGGAAGCCGAACACGTGCCGATCGAACCGCATGACCAGCGGCTCGACGCCGTCATGACCGAGCAGGAGACGCTGCGGTTCGCAACCGCGGTCGCCTAGGACGCGGAACCATCGCCGAGACGTCGGCCTCTCGCCTCACTGCGTCGGCATCGACGGCAAATTGACGACCTGACCGGCCCGCAGCTTTTTCGATTTCAGATCGGGATTGAGTTCGGCAATCGCGCGCCATTTGCTTGGTGCGCCAAAGAGACGCTTGGCGATGGATTTAAACGTATCGCCTGCCCGCGCGGTATAGACTCCCGGGTCCTTCGCCGCCGTCGGCGGGGACTCGACGGGCGCTTTGCCAGCCACTTGCGGGGCTTCAGCCCGCTCGCTTTCTCGGCTGCCTGTCTTCGGCTCTTCACTGGTCGTGGCCGGATTGGCCTCCGAAGCAGGCTCCTCGCTGTTCGTCGTCTCGCCGCCCGAAGCCTGTTCGCTGTCCGACGGCTGCTGCTGCGCCGAGTCTGGCTCCACCTCCACATGCGCCGCTTGCGGGCCCGCGAAAAGCAGAAAGGCGATGGCGATCGCCGCCGCCGCCAGCGACGCTTCCGCGAGACCTCGACGGCGCCTCGGCGCGATGAGCGGCGGCCGCTCGCGATCGTTCGCGCCAGCCGACTCCACGGGCTCCTGCGCCTTGCGGCCGCGCAGCGAGACGAGCGCCTCGAATATGAAATACAGAAACAGCGCCGCCGTCACCGGCGGCTTTCGGAACGAATCCGGCGCGAACATGTAAGCGACGACGCCAAGCTGGATCAGCGCCGAAAGCCAAGGCAGCCCGATCGCTCCGAGCGTCATGCGCCGACGGGCCGCAACACCCGCGGCAAGAACGAAAAACGCGAGGTAGATCCAGGGCAGCGCGCTTTGTCCGTCGAACGCCCAGCCAAAGGCACCCGCGCCGAGCAGATAAAACAGCCCGAGGGCGGCGGCGGCATAGGCCGCGTGAAGCAGACGCTGCGGGCCCAGGATCCGACTGAGATGAAAGGACAGCGCCGCCGCAAGCGCCGCCATCAAGATCCCGGCCGCGTAGACGGATGTAAGATTTAAGTTCATGCAACCGCGCTCCTTAGAGCAGGTTCCGAAAAAGTAGACAGACTTTTTCGATGAGAGCCTGCTCCAGCATTTTGATGTTGAGCGATTCCTTATCGATCACATGATTCCATATGGTCTGGAAGCGCTCTGGCGGCCTCAGCGGCGCGCCATCGGTTTTGACTTCAATGCGCATGAGGATGTGACAGTTTCTTGAGAGCAGGACGCGCGCTCCACGAATCATTCCGATTTTTCCGAAACGCCCGCGCTCTCGAACGTCGCCATATCCCTGTGACACGCGAGCGCCGCTTTGATGAGCCCGATGGCGAGCGCCGCGCCCGAGCCTTCGCCAAGCCGCATGTCGAGATCGAGCAGCGGGCGCATGCCGAGCCGCGTCAGAACGTCGCGATGCGCGCCCTCCGCCGAGACATGGCCTGCTATGCAATGCGCGATCGACTCGGGCGCAATCGCATGGAGCAGCGCGGCGGCGGCGCAGGCGACATAGCCGTCCAGCACCACGGGAATGCGGTTGAGACGCGCGGCGGCGATGGCGCCCATCATCGCCGCGATCTCCCGGCCGCCGAACCGGCGCAGAATTTCCAAAGGATCGGCGAGATGCTGCGCATGCAGCGTCAGCGCGGCGTCGATCACGGCGTTCTTGCGCGAAAGTCCGGCGTCATCGAGGCCCGTGCCGCGTCCTGTCCAGCGCGAGGCGGGTCCGCCGTACAGCGCCGCATAGATCGCCGCCGCGCTTGTCGTATTTCCGATGCCCATCTCGCCCGGGGCCAGGAGATCGATATCGCCCTGGATCGCCTCCATCCCATAGGCGAAGGTCGCCGCCGCTTCGCGCTCGTCCATGGCCGGCCCCACGGTAAAGTCGGCCGTCGGCCGTTCGAGGGCCAGCTCATAGACCTTCAGGCCGACGCCATGCGACTTGCAGATCTGATTGATCGCCGCGCCGCCAGAGAGGAAATTCGCCACCATCTGCTGCGTAACGCTCGCCGGGAACGCCGAAACGCCCTGCGCCACGACGCCGTGATTGGCGGCGAACACCGCGACGAGCGGGCGCTCGATCGAAGGCTCCGCCCTGCCCTGCCAGGCCGCGAGCCATTCGACGATTTCTTCGAGCCGACCGAGCGCGCCGGGCGGCTTGGTGAGGCGGCCATCTCGCGCGCGGGCCGCTGCGGCGGCTTGCAGGTCAGGGCCCGGCAGAGCCGCCAGCAGGATACGGATTTCTTCGAAAGGATGAATGGTTTGAGACATGCCGCCGGCTTTACCGGCTCGCGGCGGCATTGGCGAGCGCTCGCGTCATTCTGGCGCAGAGAAGTGCGCAGCAATGCCGCTATGCGGGTCGCAACGACTCCTGGCTCCGCATGGACTCGAAAGCCGCGAGCGCGCGCTCGCGGGCCTCGGCATGGTCAACGATCGGATGGGGATAGGTGACGCCAAGCCTCACGCCGGCCGCCCGCAAGACCTCCTCTGGCGCCGCCCACGGACGATGGATGTAACGGGCGTCGAGCCCCGCCAGCTCCGGCACGTAACGGCGCACATAAGCGCCATCCGGATCGAATTTTTCGCCCTGTAGCGCGGGATTGAAAATGCGGAAGTAAGGCGCGGCGTCCGCGCCGCAGCCCGCCACCCACTGCCAATTGGCGCTATTATTGGCGAGATCGGCGTCGACCAGCGTGTCCCAAAACCAGCGCTCCCCCTTCCGCCAGTCGATGAGCAGGTGCTTGACCAGAAAGCTCGCCGAAACCAGACGCGCGCGATTATGCATCCAGCCCGTGATCCACAATTCGCGCATCGCCGCGTCGACGAGCGGATAGCCGGTCCGACCGTTCCGCCAAGCGTCGAGCGACGTCTCGTCATCGCGACAGGGAAAGCGCTCGAAGGTCCTGTCCAAAGGGCGGTCCGGCAGATCCCAATGGGAGATCAGCAAATGATGGCAGAACTCCCGCCAGCCGAGCTCCCTCAGATAGGCTTCGCCGCCAATGCTCCCGGGCTCGCTGATCGCGTGCCAGACTTCGCGCGGCGACAGTTCGCCAAAATGCAGATGCGGGGAGAGCCGAGAGACGCCGACGCGGCCCATGAAGTCGCGTTCAACCTTGTAGTCGCCGACGTGGTGGCGGGCGAAGTCGGCAAGCTCGGCGCGCGCAGCCGTCTCGCCGACGAGCCAGACCTTGCGCATGCCGCCCGCCCAGTCAGGGTTCTGCGGCAACAACCGCAAGGCGTCGAGATCATCGCTGTCGGGCGGCAGCGGCGCGGCCCGCAGTCCGTCGGGCGCCTGCAGAGGCCGATCCGGCGGCGGCGCGGCGAGACAGGCCCGCCAGAAGGGCGTGAAGACGCGGAAGCAATCGCCCTGTTTGGTGCGCAGCTGTTCTGGCTCGAACAGCAAGGAATCATGAAAGCAATGGGTCTGAACGCCGTCCTCGCTGAGCTGCGACTCGACCTCTTCGTCCTGCCGCATCGCCCAGGGTTCGTAAACCCTGTTGAAAAAGACCGAGTCGGCGCCGGTTTCGGGGACGATCTGGTCAAGGACGTATTGAGCGCGCCCGCGGCGCAAGGTCAGCGGCACGCCCCGCAGGGCGAGGCTCTGGGACAGCGCCCTCAGAGAATGGTGCAGCCACCACCGCGCCGCTGCGCCGGTGCGCCATTCTCCAGGACTTTCGTCATCGAGGATGTAAAGGGCGACGAGCGGCGCGCCTGTTCGTGCGGCCGCCGTCAGCGCCGGATTGTCGAAGATGCGCAAGTCATTGCGAAACCAGACGATCGCGGGCGCATTCATATCGCCAGAACCCCGTTTTGACGTTCCGAAAGGTCACGCCCGATCATTCCGCTGCGACGTAGGATCGGGACTAAGTCGTAACCTCGCCGGCAGCCAAGGGTTCCCGCGTCAGCTCTTTCAGGACGTCAATCCAGTCACGCCAAACGCCTATTGGAGGCGATTGGCGTGTTTGAGCCCGTAAGCGAGGTAGATCGCGATCCCGATGACGGTCCAGATCACCAGCCGGAGCCAAGTGTCGAGCGGAAGCGCGACCATCAGCGCAATACAGGACAAGATCCCGGCGATGGGTAACAATGGAATCCCGGGCGCACGGAAGGGCCGAGCGATTTCGGGATGCATTGTTCGCAGGCGCAGCACCGCCAAGCAGACGAGCGCGAAAGCCGCCAGCGTCCCGATGCTCACCATTTCACCGAGAATATCGAGCGGCAACAGACCCGCCGCGAGCGCCACGATCACGCCGACGAGGATCTGGCTTACGGCGGGGGTGCGCCATGCCGGGTGAAGCCTCGCAAAGATCGGGGGCAGCAGGCCGTCATGCGCCATCGCGAAGAAAATGCGCGTCTGCCCGTAGAGCAGCACCAGAATCGCCGTCGTCAGTCCAGCCAGCGCGCCGAGCTTCACCGCCCAGGCGAGCCACGAGACGCCGGTGCGATCCATGACCAGCGCCATCGGGTCCGGAACGCCCAGCTCCCTGTAGTTGACGACGCCGGTCGCGACCGCCGCCACGGCCACGTAGAGTACCGTGCAGATGATGAGCGAGCCGATGATGCCAATCGGCACGTCCCGCTGTGGATTGTGCGCCTCCTGGGCCGCGGTCGAGACGGAGTCGAACCCGATGTAGGCGAAGAACACGACCGACGCGCCGCGCACGACGCCGCTCCAGCCGAACGTGCCGAAGTCGCCAGTGTTGTCGGGAATGAGCGGCGACCAATTGGCGTGGTCGATATGCGCAGCGCCGAACACGATCACCATCAGCACGACGGTGACCTTGATCGCGACGATGACATTGTTGAAAAGCGTCGACTCGCTCGTGCCGCGCACCAGCAGCGCGGTCAGCAACAGGATGATTGCGGCGGCCGGCACATTGAACAACCCGTGAACGGCGCCGGGCGGCGCGCCGTGCGCGGTCGGATCAGCGAAGAAGGCGGTGGTCAGCTCGGGCGGCACATGTATGCCGAGGCCTTGCATCACGCGATTGAAATAGCCGGACCAGCCGACCGCGACAGTCGCGGCCCCGGCGGCGTATTCGAGCACCAGATTCCAGCCGATGATCCAGGCGAAAATCTCCCCGAGCGTCACATAAGTGTATGTGTAGGTGCTCCCCGCGACGGGAATGAGCGACGCAAGTTCCGCGTAGCAGAGCGCGACAAAGGCGCAAGCAAGCCCCGACAATATAAAGGAGATCATGACGCCGGGCCCGGCGTAATTCGCCGCCGCGGTGCCGGTCAGCACGAAAATGCCGGCGCCAATAATTCCGCCGATGCCGAGCGACATCAACGATCCCCAGCCAAGCGCGCGCTTGAGGCCGTCGCTATCGGCGGCGGCGTGATCGGCGATGATTTTGTGGACGGATTTGCGGTTCAGATAGCTCTTGCTGGCGGCTTGAAACAAGCGTCACCCTTTCGAATTCGCGACGTGGCGAGCGCGCCGCGCCTTCGGCGGCGCGATTATCAGTGCGGCGCCCAAACATACAAGCGGAAAAGACTGCGGGAAGCGAACGCGAACGCGCCCCGCCTCTATTATCCTTCCAGATCCGTGACTTCGCCAACTTCTGCGCGCCCCCGCGCGGCCCGGCCGGCTTGCCTTGCAGCAGCCTTTGCTATAGCACGACGCGTGCGCGGCGTCGGCCGCTTGTTCAGGGTTAAGCTCGAGAATGGCGTTATGAGCCAGAAGCCCATCAATTATCTGCGCCTGTCGACGCTCGTCGCCGTGGCGATCCTCGTCGGCACCGAGCTTGTCGGCGCATCCTGGGCCGCGGGCTGGGCGCTGGGCGGCCTTTTTCAGCTCGATCCCCTCATCAGCCGCGCGCTCGAAATCATCTTCTCCCTCGCCGGGCTGATCGGACTCTACTTCTTCATGCGGACCGCCCTCCGCAATGAGCCGATTCGCGGCTAATCAGGGTTCGCGCCTTGACGTCTCGCGCCCCACCACAGGCCGGCGGCGGACGCGGCCGCCGGCGCGCATCTTCCAAACTTCACAACAAGGACGCCGAGATGGTCGAGAAGCAAGATCGTCGCTCGTTTATCAAAGCGGCGGCGGCGACGGGCGCCCTTGGAGCTGTCGGCGCGCCGCGCAGCGAGGCGGCGACGGGCGTCACCAATCTCCGGCTCGGCGAACCACGGCCATTTTCCTTCGAGACGCTCAAGCAGACGGCGCAGCGCCTCGTCAAAGAGCCTTACCGCAAGCCGAATATCCCTGCGCCCGAGATCACCTCGCAGATCGATTACGAGAAGTGGGGACAGATCACCTACAACACCGATCACGCGCTTTTCGCCGACACGAAGGAGCGCTTCCCGATCGAGTTCTTCCACCTTGGGATGTTTTTCAAAAAAGCCGTGCGCATGAATGTCGTCGAAAGCGGCGAGGCGCGCGAGGTTCTTTACGATACGAGCTATTTCAATATGCCGGCGGATTCGATCGCGCGCCAATTGCCGCCCGGCGCCGGCTTCGCGGGATTTCGCATTCAGGAGGCCAAGGACGGCGCGCTCGATTGGAAGAAGAACGACTGGGTGGCGTTTTTGGGCGCGTCATATTTCCGCGCGATCGGCGAATTGCGCCAGTATGGCATGTCGGCGCGCGGCGTCGCGCTCGATACCTGGCAGGCGGGGTCGAACGAAGAATTCCCCGATTTCACAGAAATTTACATCGGCCCGGAGACGGCGGACGGGGTCGTTCTGCATGCGCTGCTCGAAGGCCCCTCGATCGTCGGCACCTATCGTTTCCTGATGACGCGCGGCAAGGGCGTCGTGATGGATATCGACTGCTCGCTGTATTTGCGCGGCGCCTTCACCCGTTTTGGCGTCGCCCCGCTCACCTCGATGTTCTGGTTTTCGGAGACGTTGAAGCCAACGGCCGTCGATTGGCGGCCCGAAGTGCATGATTCCGACGGGTTGAGCATGTGGACCGGCGCGGGCGAACGCTTGTGGCGGCCGTTGAACAATCCGAACCGGGTCATGGCGTCGGCGTTTGGCGACACCAATCCCAAGGGCTTCGGTCTGATGCAGCGCGACCGCAATTACGATCATTATCTCGACAACGTGTTTTACGATCGCCGCCCGAGCGTCTGGATCGAACCCAAAGGCGATTGGGGCAAGGGCGCGATCCAACTCATCGAAATCCCGACGGACGACGAGATCCACGACAACATCGTCGTCATCTGGGCGCCCGAAAAGCCCGCCGTTCCGGGCGCCTCCTTCGAATATTCCTATCGGCTGCATTGGCTTGCCGACGAGCCCTATCCGACCAAGCTCGCGCGCTGCGTCGCCACCAGGCTCGGCAACGGCGGCCAGCCCGGCAAGCCGCGGCCCAAGGGCGTCCGAAAGTTCATGGTGGAGTTTCTGGGCGAGCCCCTCGCCAAACTCCCCTTCGGGGTGAAGCCCGAACCCGTGTTATGGGCCTCGCGCGGAACGTTTTCTTACGTGTTCACCGAAGCGGTTTTCGATAATGTGCCGGGCCATTGGCGGGCGCAGTTCGACCTGACCGTCGAAGGTGACGAGCCCGTGGAGATGCGCCTGTTCCTCAAGAACGGCGATGAAGTGCTTTCGGAGAATTGGCTGTATCAATATCACCCGTCCTAGCCCGGACGATTGACACTCGCGCCCTCTTAGGGCCAAGACTTCGGTGAGTTGCACAGAGACCGTACGTTGCACAGAGACCGTACACGGAAGGGCTTCCTCGCCTCGCCGCCTCTAAGGCTGCGGACGTTCATTCGCGAATGCGCCGGGAAATTGGACAATGACGAAGAAAATTACCAAGTGTCGCGTTAGCGGCTCCACCAATCTTGTCTCGGTTCTGTCGCTCGGCGACCAGGCGCTCACCGGCGTTTTTCCGAGCTCTCGCGAAACGCCTGTCACCGTCGGTCCTTTAGAACTCGTCTGGTGTCCTGATTCAGGCCTGCTGCAGCTCGCGCACAGCTATGAGGCCAGCGAGATGTATGGCGAAAACTACGGTTATCGCTCAGGCCTCAATCAGTCGATGGTGCGTCATCTGACCCAGAAGATCGCCCATCTCGAGCGCTTCGCCGATCTTAAGCCCGGCGACGCGGTGCTCGACATCGGCTCAAACGACGCCACGTCTCTGAAGGCCTATACGACGTCGGGTTTGACGCGAATCGGCGTAGATCCCACCGGCGCCAAGTTCCGACAATATTATCCTGACGATATCAAGCTCGCGCCGGAGTTCTTCTCTTCGCAGGCGTTTGAAAAGCTCTCGCCAAAGCGAGCGAAGATCATCACCTCGATTGCGATGTTCTATGATCTCGACGATCCCGTCTGGTTCGCGCGCGAAGTCGCCAAGGCGCTTGCGCCCGACGGCGTATGGCATTTTGAGCAAAGCTATATGCCGTCGATGCTGCGGCTCACCTCCTATGACACGATCTGCCATGAGCATATCGAATATTACTCATTGGGGGTCATCAAGAAAATTCTCGACGCGGCCGATCTCGAGATTCTTGACGTGCAGATGAATGCGATCAACGGCGGCAGTTTCGCCGTCACCGCCGGCCACAAGAATGCGCAGCGCAAGCGCAATCTCGCGGTGATCGACTGGCTGTTGGCGCAAGAGGAGCGGATGGGGCTGAACACGCCCCGCCCCTACCGAGACTTTGAAGATCGTGTGTTCCGCCATCGCGAGGACCTACGCCGGCTGCTGCGCGCGCTTAAGGACGACAACAAGCGCATTCTTGGCTACGGCGCCTCGACCAAGGGCAATGTGGTGCTGCAGTTCTGCGACATCGGTCCCGACCTCGTCGATGCGATCGCCGAGGTCAATCCAGACAAATTCGGTTGCTTCACGCCCGGGTCACATATCCCGATCGTCTCGGAGGCGGAGGCGCGCGCCATGAAGCCGGATTACTTCCTCGTGCTACCTTGGCACTTCAAGGACGGGATATTGGCGCGGGAGCAGGAATATCTCGCCAGCGGCGGCAAGATGATCTTCCCCTTCCCCGAGATCGAGATCGTCTGATCCGCTCAACGCATCCATCTTGGAGTTGAAGCAATGCTAGCGGGCCTCGTCGTATCACACAAAGGCGAACATTGCGGCGTCTATCAATACGGCCGGAACTTGTATGAGGTCTTGACGAAAGATCAGACGATCGCCTGGTCCTATGTCGAATGCGCGAGCTTCGAGGAATTGAAGACCGCCGTCCAGGGCGCGACGCCCGACGTCATTCTCTTCAATCATCATCCTAGCACGATGGATTGGCTTGCGACGGCGCCGACGGCGGAACTTGGCGCGACGCTCTTTGGCCTTCTCCATCAGGTGACCCAGGAAATCGCCGACGGTGCGAGCGTCGCGCCGTTCGATTTCCTCATTTGCCTCGATCCGACGCTCGTTCCCCGCAATCCCGCAATACTGCGCGCGCCGCGGTTTCTTCCGGCCCCACCCGCAAAATTACCGCAGCCGCCGGAGGTCTTCACGATCGGCTCCTTCGGCTTCGCGACGCCGGGCAAAGGATTCGACCGTCTTTGTGAACTGGTGAATGACCAATTCGACCACGCTGTGATTCGAATCAACCTCCCCCAGCATGATGACCCCAGCATCGTCCCCGAGTCCCGGTTCGCGGAAACAGTCGAGAAATGCAAAAAAGCTATCACCAAACCCGGTATTGAGCTGCAGGCGACGAGCCATTTTTTTGACAATGCGCAGATCGTTGAATTTCTTGCCTCGAATACGATGAATGCTTTTCTCTATGACGACATGTCGTCCGGCATATCAAGTTGCGTCGACTTTGCTTTGGCGTCGGGACGACCTTTCGCATTGACGCGCTCGGCGATGTTTCGGCACATCTTTCACGTTAATCCGTCGATCTTCATCGAAGATCGCGACCTGATCGATATCGCCGAAGGCGACACGTCCATGCTCAACGCGCTGCGCGACGCCGCTGCGCCGGAGAAGGTGGCGGCCGAATTGAACCGGTCCATGATCGACGCGATGCGAGCGCGAGAGGCGAGCCGCGCCACGCCCGATCGCCGCGGCTTCAACAAGATCCTCGATGACCGCTCGCGGGTCGCCTATAGCGACGCCATCAGCGATCTCGCGCGATATGTCCCAGACATGCTCGCCCGTAAGATCGAACGCGCGAATATTCAGCAGGGCTTTGCGCTCGAGACGGCTCAGCGTTTTCTCGCCGGATGCCCCAACGCCCGCATCTTGGCGGCCGGCTCCTTTGAAGACACCGCCGTCGCGACGCTCCGCGAGCAAGGCTATCGGATCGATGAGATCGACCCGAACGTCAATGGGATGACGTTGCTCGATTTCTATCGCTCTCCTGGGGCGCAACTCGGGTCCTATGACCTGTGCCTCAGCGTATCGGTTCTTGAACATGTTGCGGATGACGAGCAATTCGTCCGCATTATCAGCGAATTCCTCCGGCCCGGCGGCCTCGCGGTGTTGACCGTGGATTTTAAGGAAAGCTGGCGACCAGGACAAATCAAGCCGATCGTCGATCATCGGCTGTACACGACTCGTGATTTGAGTAACAGGTTGATCAACGCGATGGGCGAATGCGCGCTTGTTGACCCGCCAATCTGGGCCGAAGGGATCGAAGATTTTGAGTATGAAGGCAGCGAATACGGCTTCGCGGGCTTCGTGTTCAGAAAGCTCGACGCCGAGTCCATTCGCATGGCCAACACGCAGCCTGTTTGGCGGGAATTGCTCGCGCAGTCGCAATCGCAAGGGTCGAGCATACCGCGAGAGGACAAGATGACCGCCATCAAACGCATTTTTGGCGTCGGGCGGTAAATTTACTCGAAGCACAAGGCAGGACTCCATGACGGCCGAAAAAGACGTGGACATCCTGGTCCACGATAAATTCTTCAAAGATAGGAGCGAGCCGGGCGTCTTCGTCGAGGTTGGCGCCGCCCTTCCCGACTATCTGTCCATCAGCGCAAGATTTCGCGACCTTGGATGGAAAATCGTCGCGATCGAGCCAAATCCAGAATTTTGCGCGGCCCATCGCAGTCGCGGACACCAGATCTACGAATACGCGTGCAGTGACGTCGACGCCGATGACATGGATTTCTTCGTCGTCGACTCTCAGGGCGCCGATTACTTAGGCGGCTCGGTTTCTTTCGAATCTTTCTCGTCTCTCGGCATCAAAGACGAGTTCGCCGAGCTTCACGAAACCGTCAAGAACAACACGCGCGTCAAGACTGTGCCGGTCAAAGTGAGGCGGCTGGACACCATTTTGAAGGAACATGAGCCCGAAATCGATCATATCGACATACTCGCGATCGACGTCGAAGGCTGGGAGCTGAACGTGCTGCGAGGGCTGTCGCTGGAAAAGTATAATCCCAGCGTCGTCATCCTCGAAAACCTCTTTAATAAGGAGGAGTACGTGGAGTTCATGAAAAAAGCCGGCTACTCCATGTTGAGTCGCCTTGAGCCAAATGACGTCTATGTCGCGAAAAGCTTCGCCAATATCGAGGAACCGAAAAAACCTCTATGGACTCGCCTGCTAGGCTTTATGGCGAAGCTAAAAAAGTAAGGGCTCTGATTAACGTCCCGCGCCGGTTTACGGCGCGGCCCACACGGCCAAAAATCCGAGCGCGCTATTCCGCCCTTTTTTCATAGGCCGCCCAAAGCCGATCGCCCAATCGCGTTAGAGATTTGGCCTTTGAGTATTTGCCGAGCGTCGACAGGGTTTCAGCAGACTTTTTAAGGACCGAGGCTGGGACGTAACGCTTGACGACTGCGGGTAGCTCTTGCACGTCGCCTGCGTTCAAGCCGAAATCAAGCGCTGCCTTGAGGGCGGCGGAGTTTTCAACGAACTGCTTTGGCCATTCCATTACGCGGCCTAGACCGCCAAACTCAGGCGAGAGTGGCGTGGTACGCGCCGTGTGACAGCGCATGTGTGGTTTTGCTCGACTCAAAAAACCCTTTGCTCCGGGAACTGATCATCCTGCGTGCCGTTCGTCCATCTTTCAGTCCCGCAATCTCTGTTTCTCATGATGGGCGCTGAGCTCGGGCTGTTGCCGTCTGAAGCGCTCCGGCGACATCATTGCATAGGCCAATTTCGCGCGCAGATTGCCGAAGGAAAAATCGCAATAGACCTTCTTCATCAGACTATCCATCAGCGCGCGGCTTTCGCCGGCCGGATTGACGAAGCACATGAATTTGCCGAGTTGCATCGCGAGCGGATGGAACTCGTGTCTGATCACGCGCCGCACGTGAAAGGCTTCGACGCTGTCATGGCCGAAGAACCGATCGGCGATATTGTTAAAACCCTCAATTGCGATGCGATAGCGATTGACCATGCCGCCGCCCGCGAAAGAGTCATTGTCGGGCCGCCGGTCGAGCAGCGCGCCAGAGAGAACTTTGACGCTTAGGCCGCCGGGCATCAGTTCGAAAAAGCGCGCCACATGCCCCCAGCAGCTGCCCGCAAACTCTTCATTGAGCGGCACGCGATTCCAGGTCGAGCGCTTCATGATGATTCCGCCGATGAAGCTCAAGAACGACTCGGTATTGACCGCCCTACTGAAATAGTCGCGGCGGCTGCCGGGATCTGAAAGTTCGAAGACAGCGCCGTCCTCGCACGCCACGGTCGGGTATTCGGTCCACCTGTCGTGATAGAAATAGTACTCCATGTGCTTGCACAAATAGAGATCATGGCCACCTTGTATTTCGCTCAGCACGCGACGCAGCGCGCCGGGCCGCATAATGTCGTCGCCGCTGAACAGCCAGCAATAGTCGCCGGTCGCGGGCTCGACGGATTTCGCCATGTCGCGGTCGATGCCGCCTTTCTGAGGCTGACGCACATATTTGATATTCGGATGCTTGCGCACGTAGCCCGCGATGATTTCCGCGGTGTTGTCGGTCGAAGCGCCGTCCAAAATGACGATTTCCACGTCATCCCCGCCGTCCTGACCGAGGATCGAATCAAGAGTTTCAGGAATGAATTTCGCGAAATTATAGACGGGAATGCAGACGGAGAGGGTGGCGGTCATCGACGCAATGTCCCTACGCGAGAGTTGGGGAGCCCTCGCTGAGCTTCAATCGGCCGGAAGATAGGTGGAAGCGGCCGTTGAGGCAACGCGGCGATTCGCGCCATTTATTCCGCCGGCTCAAGAGCCCGCGCCAGGCCAACGGCGTCGATCTGATAATCGTCGCGATGGGCCATCGAGGCGAGCCGCGCGGCCGACTGCCGCCAGGTCGTAACCGCCGGGGCCTTGCTCGCTCTTTTTTCGGCGAGCGCTTCGCGCACGCGTTCGGCGAGCGCTCGCGAGTCGAGCACATTGAAATAAACAGCGTCGTCGCCGCCCACTTCGCGAAAGACCGGGATATCGCTCGCGATGACTGGCGCGCCGTGATGCGCCGCTTCGATCAGCGGCATGCCAAAGCCTTCGACGAAGGATGGAAAGATCAGGCCGCGCGCTCGCGGATAGAGATGCGAAAGATCCGCGTCGTTCGCATTGTCGAGCCAGAAAAGCCGGCGTCCGAATTCCTGATGCTGTCGAATACGGCGTTGCAACGCCCGCGTGTTCCACCCCGGCCGGCCAACGATCACGTAACGCGTCTCGCAACCTTCCGACCACAGACGTTCGAACGCGTCCAAAGCGACGGGATAGGCCTTGCGCGGCTCCAGCGTGCCGACGCTCATGAAGAACGGCGTCGGCGCAGAAGCGATACGCTCGGCGGCTCTTGAAGGCGCGTGCTCAGCGCCCGCGCGAAAGTCCGCGCCAAGCGGCCACCAGCCGATCCGCATATGGGCGGGCGTCGCGAGACGCTTCTCGCGCACATAGGCGACGAGGTCCCGCGCGACGCTTTGCGAGATGCAGACGATGGCGTCGCAATTGAGCAGCACCTTCTCGAACCAAGGCGTGAAGGGCGCGCTGTTCTTTAACGCGGTGGCGGCTGGGTAGCGCAAGGGGATAAGATCATAGAGGCAGCCGACGACTTCGGCGCCAGCCTCATGCGCTGCGCTCAAGAGCGGCGGATATTCCTCGACGAAGCCCCATCCGGAGTCGAGCAAGAGCAGCTTGTCGCCCGATTGCAGTTCAACCGCGTCGGGCAAATTGTCGTGCTGGAAATGTCCATAGAGCCGGCCCGCTTCAAGATAGACCGGAAGCGCTTCGCCGCTTTCGACGCAGGCGCGAGCGATTTCGCGCACCACGCGCTGAACGCCGGTATGGCCGCGAAAGCGATGCGTCGCGGTCATATCGATGAGCAGACGATTGTGCGTCGCTGGCGGTGGGATCGCGCCTTCAAGGTGGGTGCGCAGCGCCTGCGCTTGAGCGGCGCTTGGCGGGCGCCACCTTCCATCGTGCAGGCGGCTCTGGCCCAGCAGGCGCGAGAGCGTCCAATAAAACTCCAGCGCCTTCCCGTAAATGAAACGCGTGCGCGGGTCGACGTCGTACTGCTCAATATCGCTCAGCTCGCGATGCAACTCCTCGAGCAGATAAGCGTCGACCTTCTCCTTCATTCCGCTCTCCAGGCGCAGGCCGCGCCGTCCCGCGCATTGCGGATCGTTCGTACGGCGGCTTGTCGGCCGTGACAAGGCTGCGCGCCTTTGAATGCTGGCTGGCGCGCCGCTGACGCGCTGTGCGCAGGGCGACGACGCGGCGCCTGATAGGGACGGGCGCGTAAGACCAAACCAGCGGGCCGTATTTGCTTCCCGCTAAAGCGTCCGGCCAATCGCCACTCTGCTGGCGGGTGTGGGAAAAATCACGATATTTCCGCCCTGCCCCGACGCGGCGATCACCGCCGCCGCGATGTCCGCCGCTGCTTCGCTCACGCAGCGCCGCAAAAACGAATGGGCGGCGCCTTCGAAATTCATGCTCAGCAAGTCATGGGCGCATTGTTCCGCCCGCACGAGTGAGACTTCCGCCAATGGCGGCACAGGATCAGCGCTCGACAAATTCGAGAGCGCGTTCAATTCCCTTTCAAGCGCGCGCCGCGCGAAATCCGGCAGCGCGGCAAGCACTTGGCGTTCGAAATAGGTTCGAAGCTTATTCGCGGCGTCTTCAAATAATGCACAAGCTTGGCCGTCCGTCGAAAGCTTAGCGTTAGTCGCGTTCATCCTACACCTTCCGACAGCCAAGATCTAAGCTTTACGACGCAAGCAAGACAGAAGCTTTTTTGCTCCGGCATCTACCTCAAATACACAATTACGGCAAACAAAAGGAGACGCTAAAATCATCGCGCCTGCCAGCGCTTAGGCGCGGCCGCTTGGGTGTGGGGCGTGGGTGTCGTACAACCGACGTGACCTGCGCCCGCTTACACGAAAACCAGATGCTGACAGCTCAAGACATTAGATTTGCCGTGGCGCCGATGATGGATTGGACGGATCGGCACTGCCGATATTTCCATCGTCTCTTGTCGCGCCGCGCGCGCCTGTACACGGAAATGCTCACGACGGGCGCGGTGATCCACGGCGATCGGGCGCGGCTGATGGCGTTCGATCCGTTCGAGCAGCCCGTCGCCATGCAACTCGGCGGCTCGGACCCTACCGCGCTCGCGACGGCCGCGCGCATCGTCGAGCAATTCGGCTATGCGGAGGTCAATCTCAACGTCGGCTGCCCATCGGATCGCGTGCAGAACGGCGCATTCGGCGCCTGTCTCATGCGCGAGCCCGCGCGCGTCGGCGACTGCATCAAGGCGATGAAGGACGCCGTCGCCATTCCGGTGACGGTGAAATGCCGTATCGGCGTCGACGATCAGGACCCAGAACAGGCGCTGTTCGCGCTTGCGGAAGCCGGCGTCCAAAGCGGCGCCGACGCGCTGTTCGTCCATGCGCGAAAGGCTTGGCTCAAAGGGCTCTCGCCTAAGGAAAATAGGGATGTGCCGCCACTGGACTATCCGCTCGTGCACCGTCTCAAACGCGCGCTGCCGGACGTTCCGATCGCCATCAATGGCGGGCTCGCGCGGATCGCGCAGATGCGGGAACAGCTGCAATTCGTCGACGGCGTGATGATCGGGCGCGCCGCCTATCACGATCCCGCGTTGCTTCTTAAGGTCGATCCGCAATTGTTCGGTGAGCCCGCGCCCGCCGCCGACCTCTTCGACGCCGTCGACGCCTTTCTTCCCTATGTCGAGCGCGAACTCGCGAAGGGCGAGCGGCTCGCCGGCATGACGCGCCACCTTCTCGGCCTGTTCGCTGGAATGCCGGGCGCGCGAACGTTCCGTCGCCGGCTGGCGCTCGAGGCCGTTAGGCCTGGCGCCGGAGTCGAAACGCTCCTTGCGGCTGTCGGCGAAGTGCGCGCCGCTACGGCGCGCTTGGCCGAAACAGCCAAAGCGGCTGACGCCGAACCAGCCGAAACCGCCTGACCCTCACGCGGCGGACAGCCCCGCCAGAATAGCGATCTCGGCGAGCTGCTGCGCGGCGCCGAGCACATCGCCTGTGTAGCCGCCGATCTGCTTTTTTGCGACCTGGGCCACGAGAGCGGCGACCGCGAAGGCGGCGATGATCGCGACCGCGATCTGGCTAACGCCGGCGCCGGCAAGCCAGGGCGCGAGGCCGAAAATTGCGGCGGCGAACCAGGCGCGCGCCCAGACTTCGCGCGAGGGCGCAGCGACGGTCGCGCCCAGACCATCAGCGCGCGCCGGCGGAAGCCCCATCATCGGCGCCAGTCCGGCGACGCGCGATATGGCGCCGGCGAAGACCAGCGCGAGCGCCGCGAGCGAGACGCTTCGCTCAAGCAGTGACGCGAGCGCCGCGGCGCGCAGCAGGACCGAGAAACACAGCGCCAGCGCGCCATAGGTCCCGACGCGGCTGTCGCGCATAATGGCGAGCTTGGACTCTCGCGTCGCGCCGCCGCCGAACCCGTCGGCGACATCCGCGAGTCCGTCCTCGTGCAGCGCGCCTGTGGCGAGCGTGAGCGCCGCGACAGCGACGAGCGCGCAGACGAGCGCAGGAAGATGGCAAATGTGCGCGACGATCAAACCCGCGGCGCCTGCGCCCCCGATCACGGCGCCGGCGAGCGGCAGCGCCAGGGCCATGCGCGCGAAATCAAGCCGCGCATGCGCGCCATCGCCGATCGGAAGACGCGAATAGAAGCGCAAAAAGATCAGGACGTCGAGGAGGAGCGCGCGCATCATCGGTCCCATTCTCTGCTTCCCGTTTGATGTGTCGAGACGCCGAACGTTCCGAGCGGCGCTAAATCGTCTGGTTGTAGGCGCCGACCTCAGAATTTTCGCGCAGCACCCCGTCGATCGCCGCAAACATCTCCTTCATGCGCGACTGCGACACTGGGCTCTCGACGACGACGACGAGCTCTGGCTTGTTTGACGACGCGCGCACGAGGCCCCATGTGCCGTCAGCGACCGTGACGCGCACGCCATTGATGGTGACGACGTCGCGGATCGGCTGACCGATGATCTGGTCGCCGCGCGCCCGCATCGCCTCGATACGCGCCGTCACCTTTTCGATCACGCCATATTTCTTTTCGTCGTCGCAATGCGGCGACATCGTCGGCGAGCCCCAGGTTTTCGGCAGCTCGGCGTAGAGCTCGGCCATCGACTTCGTCGGATTGCGGTCGAGCATTTCGAGGATATGAACGGCGGTGAGCAGCCCGTCGTCATAGCCGCGTCCGATCGGCTCGTTGAAGAAGAAGTGCCCCGACTTTTCGAATCCAGCGAGCGCCTTGCGCTCGCTGACGCGGCGCTTGATGTAGGAATGTCCGGTCTTCCAATATTCCGTGACGACGCCGCGCGCGACGAGCTCCGGATCGGTCGCGAAAAGGCCCGTCGATTTCACGTCGACAACGAATGACGCGTTCGGATGGACCTTGGCGAGATCGCGCGCAAGCATGACGCCGATCTTGTCGGCGAAGATCTCGTCGCCATTATTGTCGACAACGCCGCAGCGATCCCCATCGCCATCAAAGCCGAGTCCGACGCAGGCGCCGGTCTCGCGCACTTTGTCGGCGATGGCGTGCAGCATGTGCAAGTCTTCAGGGTTCGGATTGTACCGCGGAAAGGTGTAGTCCGGCTCCACGTCGAGCGGAATCACGTCGCAGCCGAGACGCTCCAGCATCCGCGGCGCGAAGGCGCCGGCGGTGCCATTGCCGCAGGCGGCGACGACCTTCATCTTGCGGGCGAAGGGCGGCCGGCGGGTGAGGTCGTCGATATAACGCGCGCCGAAATTCTCGATGTA
>DATBRI010000067.1:0-37611 GCA_036560365.1 Methylocystis sp. | reverse complement strand
GAGATTGCCCGACCAGCCGGAATCCTCGAGCCGCACCAGCGGCAGCACGATCACGATGGCGTCCGCCTCAAGCATCTGCCTGGCGAGCTTGGCTTTGACATCATTGAGAATGGCGACCTCGGCGCCGTCCGGCGGCACGGCGATCTCGCCCGCCGAGTCGATGATCTCCAGAAGCCAGGGACCCCGTAGCACCGCCGCCGGCGGGGCTTCGCCATTGACCGTCAGTCGGAAGCGATATTCGTAAGTGTCGAGCGTGTCGGTGGCGAGCCCGCCCTCGGCGAATTCGCGCCGCAGCCGCTCATAGTCGCCCTGTTCGACCGACAGCAGGTTGGCCCTTTTCGGCTCAGCGCTCTCAGCGAAATCCGCCTCAGTGATGGGTTGCAGCGCGGGGCGCAGGCGCGGCGAATAGCCGAAGGCGCTCTGCGCGACGCAATCGACGAGCGAGGCGAGCAGCGACGACTTGCCGCCCTTCTTGGGGCCGATGAGACAAATCGAAAGTCTTTCGGTCATTCACGCCTTCAACTCGTTGGAACCAGCCTCTAGCGCGACAATACAGGCCGCCGGCGGCTGGCGAAAGGTGACGCCTGCGCCCCGGCCGTGCTAAGCGCGCGCATGCTTGAAGGCCTTCCCCCCAATAACGCCAGCCACATGCTGCGCCTCGATTGCGACGAAAAGCGCGCCCGCGCCATCGCCGACCTGATCGTCGAGACCTTCGATCCGACGGAGACCGCCGCCGCCGCCTTCGAGCTTGATGACGGCCCCAAATGGTCGGTCGAGGTTTATTTCGCGGGCGCGCCCGACGAAGCGCAGATCCTTGCCCTGATCGAATGCGCCGCCGACGCCGAAACGGCGCGGGCGACGCGCTTTTCGACTGTCGCCGAGCAGGACTGGGTGGAGAACGCTCTTGCCGGATTGGCCCCGGTCCGCGCCGGCCGCGTGCTGGTGCATGGCGCGCATGATCGGCGCCGGCGGCGCGCAAATGACATCGGCATCGAGATCGAGGCGGCGCTCGCTTTCGGCACCGGTCATCACGGCACGACGCTAGGTTGCCTCAAGGCGCTCGAGAGAGTCGCCAAGCGCCGGCGCCCGCGCCGCATTCTCGATGTCGGAACCGGCACCGGCGTTCTGGCGATCGCCGCCGCGCGGCTCTTTCATCAGCGCGTCGCCTGCGGCGATATCGATCCCGTCGCCGTGGCGACAGCCTCGGCCAACGCGCGCGCCAACGGCGCCGGCGCCGATGTTCGCCCGGTCGTCGCCACCGGGCTGCGCCACCCGACGCTGCAAGACCAATTTGATCTGATCTTCGCCAACATTCTGGCGAAGCCGCTGCGCCTGCTCGCGCCGGAGATCGCCCGCGCCGCGGCGCCTGAAGCTGACCTCGTGCTCTCAGGTCTGCTGGCCCGCGACGTGCGCGGCGTGCTCGACGCCTATCGCGCCCAGGGCTTTTTCCTCGCGGAGCGGGGCGACATCGATGGCTGGGCGACTCTGGTTCTGCGACGCGGCGGGTCCTGTTCACCCTCCCTGCCCCTCCCCCGCTGAAGCGGGAGAGGTATGGAGAGGGGAAAGGCGCGCACAAAGCATTGCCCTGCGGCAGGCGCGCGACTAGCTTTGCTCCATGTTCGAAGCAAAATTCCAAACATTCGTCGACGACGTCTCGCGCGGCGACAGCGCCGCGCGTCTCAAGGCGCTGCGCATTGAGCTGAAGCGGCAAGGCCTCGACGGCTTTCTCGTTCCGCGCGCCGACGTCCATCAAAACGAATATGTGCCCAAATGCGCCGAGCGCCTCGCTTGGCTGACAGGCTTCACCGGCTCGGCCGGCTTCGCCGTCGTGCTGGAGAAGGAGGCCGCGCTCTTCGTCGATGGCCGCTATGTCATTCAGGTGCGCGGCGAGATCGACGCGAAGCTTTTCAAGCCGTTCGACGTCGCCGAAACGACGCCCGCCGCTTGGCTCGCAGAACAAGCGCGCGAAGGCGCGCGCATCGGCTATGACCCCTGGGTGCACACCAGCGCGCAGATCGAACGCTTGGGGAAAACGCTCGCGGAAAAAAAGATCGAACTCGTTGCGCTCGACGCCAATCCGATCGATGCGCTTTGGATTGACCGGCCGGCCGAACCGAAAGGCGCCGTGGCGATTCATCCGGCGCGTTACGCCGGTCAGAGCGCCAGCGCCAAGATCAAGAAGCTGCGCGCCGCGCTCAAAGATGCGGACGCGGCGTTGATGTCCGATCCGCATGCGATCTGCTGGGCGTTCAACATTCGCGGCGCCGATGTCGCGCATACGCCGATCCCGCTATGCTTCGCGCTGCTGCCCAAGGAGGGCGCGCCTGCGCTCTACGTCGACGATGCGAAGCTCGCGCCGAAGGTGCGCGCCGCGCTCGAAAAATTTCTGACGCTGAAGTCGCCCGAAAGCCTCGTCGAGGATCTCGTTGAGCGAGGCAAGCGCGGCGCGGCCATTCTCTTCGATTCCGCGACGGCGCCGGCGAAACTCGTCGAAACCTTGCGCGCGGCGGGCGGCAAACCGCGTCTCGCCGACGATCCGGCGACGCTGCCCAAAGCGATCAAGAATGAAAGGGAGCTCGAAGGCGCGCGCGAAGCTCATATCCGCGACGGCGCGGCGCTGACGCGATTCCTCGCCTGGTTTTCCGAAGCCGCGCCGAAGGGCCAACTCACCGAAATCTCCGCGGCGGAAGCGCTCGAAACCTTCCGCCGCGAAAGCGGCGACCTGCGCGACATTTCCTTCCCGACGATCTCGGCTTTCGGCGAACATGCGGCGATCCCGCATTATCGCGTGACTGAAACGAGCAATCTCAAGATCGGGCGCGGCGTCTATCTCGTCGATTCCGGCGCGCAATATCTCGACGGCACGACAGACGTGACGCGAACGGTCGTCGTCGGCGCGGCGTCGAAACACTTGCGAGAACATTTCACGCGCGTGCTCAAGGGCCATATCGCCATCGCCCGCGCCGTCTTTCCCAAGGGCGTCTCGGGCGCGCAGCTCGACGCCTTCGCGCGCCGCGCGTTGTGGGAGGCGGGGCTCGACTTCGATCACGGCACTGGACATGGCGTCGGCGCTTATCTCTCGGTGCATGAGGGGCCGCAGCGCATCTCGAAGCTCGGAACGACGCCGTTGCAGCCGGGCATGATCCTCTCGAACGAGCCCGGCTATTACCGCGCCGGCGAATATGGAATCAGGCTTGAAAATCTGGTCATCGTCGAGACCCGCGAGATCAAGGGCGCCGAACGCGAAATGTACGGGTTCGAGACCATCACGCTGGCGCCTTTCGACTTGAATTGCGTCGAGCCGAAATTGCTGTCGCCGGAAGAAATCGGCTGGCTCAACGCCTATCACGCCCGAGTGCGCAAGACGCTCTCGCCGCTTGTGGACGCAAAGACGCGCAAATGGCTGCGGGAGGCGACGACATCGTTGTGAACATAACGAGGAAATCAGCTTCAATTGTTGAACCGGCAATACGCATGTCGCTCGGAGAAGAATTTCATGAGCCTTGACGCCGAATCGGCTCCGAATGACTCGATCGCCGCATTGGCCGGCGAGGCTTTCGCCAAAGCCGTCACGACGCTCGCGCGCGGTCACATGCTGACGCCCTTCGGCGTGGCGCGGTCCGACGCGGGCGTCGACCGCCAGCAGCAGTTCGTCGTCAGCGAGGCAGGCGAGATCGACATCGCCGAAAGCGTCGAGGCGGCGCTGCAATGGCTGGAGGACGAAGCGCCAAACGCCGACATCTGCTTGATCATCCTCGACGGCTATTTCAGCAGCGAGGATGGCCGCATCGACGCCGTGGTGGGGCGCGCGCTGTCGCTGAAGCGACAGTTGATGGTCGAGATCGCGCTGCCTTATGAGAGCGCCGAAGACGACGAAGGCTACGAGTTTTCAGACCCGCAATATCGCTTTTCAGGCGTCGCCGAGGACGGCGCGGAGATCGAAACAGTCAATGTCGACGCCGACGCTTTCGACGCGGTGTTTCGCAGCGCCTTCGCCAAATACGCGCCGGCTCCATAGAGCACTTTTGGCGCTTAATGACCCCGGCTCAATGCCTCTCACGCGCGCGCCCAAGACGCTTTCGATCGGAGGTTGATGACAAACCTGCAAATGGCTGAGAGAGGCATGCGAAGATTGGCGTGGTGATCTCAATCATTCCAAAACAGTTCCAGGTGCGAGTATTTCCATGAATGACGATTTTCGACGACTTCTTCGCCGTCACGCTACGTCTCTTGCGATTGTCGCTCTGCCGATTATCGCGATTGCGTTCAAAGAGACATTGGACGAGCCACCTTATGTCGGACCAGGAACCTATGCGCTCTATGCCGTCTCTCTGGCGGCATACTGGGCTATTTCTCAGAAATGTGTGCCGTCGCTCGCCCGACCGGCGGCGGCTGGCATACTCGCTATGGGCGCAGTGGCGGCGGCGATGTGGGGAACGTACGGGACGATCTTGGGCGGGCTGTTCTTGTTCGTGGCTCCTTTTTTCTACGGACCGATAACATTCGTCCTTACACTTCTTTTGGCTCCCATCGCCCTGTCGCCGTTCGCAACAGCCCTTGCGTTAGCGAGAGTCTCGATGAAAACGCTTTGCGACCATCGTGATCGCGAGCAGCACGTCGCTGTGGCTACGCTGTCATTTTTCGCTGGAATTGTGATCGCATCCGGCGCGATGCGCATCGGCGTCGAAATCGACAACCGGTGGCTTGCTCCTCGCGTCCAGGCATTTGCTACCGACGACCTCGATCGATGGGAACAGGCCCTTACCGACATTAAAGAAAATTGGGCCTGCGGACATCGCCGCTGCCTTATCGACGTGTGCAATCAATTGACCCAACGCTTCGGCGAAGGAGAGGGCGAGAGCGGCCAATTCGCTTCTCCGTGGGGATTCGCGATGGTGGCGCCCAACGCGCCGCAGAACCTCGACCGCGCCTTCACCAAGGTTTATGGCTTTTCGGTGCGGCAGGTGTGCGCAAGGGGCGACTAGCCGTCGTCACGCAAGCTTCACATAAGCGTCACGCAACCTCTATCCCAACGTCACCGAAACGCAGCCTCCGCGTCGCGAAACCGCAGCGTCCGTCGCGTAGCGTTGCGTCATGGCGTTCACATCGGACCAGCTGGCGAAGCTGACGCGAGACGCGTCATCAGAGCCGCAAGCAAACATCGGCGTCGCCCCCACTTGGGGCCAACGTCTCTTCGATCTTGACCTCGCGGCGGTTCATCTCTTCTCTCGAACGGCGCGCTCCGCGATCGGCAGATTTCTCGCCGTCGCCATCAGCAAGCTCGGCAATGGCTGGATCTATCTGATCCTCGCGCCCATCGTCCTCATCGGCCTTGGCTGGCAAGGGCTGCATGTCGCGGCGCTGGCGGGATTGAACGCCGCGCTGCTGCATATGCTCTATCCGATCATCAAGCGCCGCTTCGGCCGCAAACGTCCGTTCCATGTCGACGCGCGGCTGCCGTCGCTGTTGAAGACGCTCGACGATCACTCCTTCCCCAGCGGTCACGCCATGACGCTCACCGGCGTGCTCGCGCCCATCGTCATCGCCTGGCCGGCGACGACGCTATCGGCCGGCCTGCTTCTGCTGTCGATGGCCTGGTCGCGAATCGCGACGGCCCACCATTATCCGAGCGACGTCGCGGCCGGCGTCGCGCTTGGCGCCGGCCTCTCCTACCCGCTTGCGAGCGGCATTCTCGCCTTTTGGTGAGCGTCGAGCAGGTTCCGAAAAAGTTGACTGACTTTTTCGAAGAGAACCTGCTCCAACATTCGGGAAGCGCTTTAAGCCGCCCACGGCAAGTGGAGCGCGGGCGTAGACGCGGGAATGACGCGCCCCTGCGCGCCCGATAGCGCGCCGTCGACAAGCTCCAAGCCAAGAAAGCGCGCGCGCTCGACTGGGCCCGGCATCGTCAGCCGCTCGGTGAATCGCCGCTCGAAACCAAAGCGCGCATAATAGGGGGCGTCGCCGACGAGCAGCACGGCGCGGTGGCCGAAGTCGGCCGCGCGCGCGAGCGACTCGCGAATCAGCGCGCCGCCGACGCCGAGCGAACGCGCCTGCGCCGCGACGGCGAGCGGACCCAGCAGCAGCGCCGCACGCCCGCCGGCAAGAACCGGCCAAAGCCGCAGGGTGCCGATAAGCCCGCCGACGCTGTCGGTGGCGACAAGCGCGAGGCCGGGCGCCGGCGCCGATCCGTCGCGCAGCCGATGGCAGGTCTTCAAGAACCGCGCGGGACCGAAGGCGTCGTCGAGCAAAGCTTCGCGCGCCGCGACATCGGCGAGCTTTTCTTCGGCGAGCGTAAATGGTCCGCGCGCCTCCAGCCGCGCATGGGACATGTCGGAGCAGGCGCGCCTGGAGTTGCGCGGTCCAGCGTCAAAGTCGTGGTGAGCAAGAAAGGCCATCTTTTCCTCCCTTAAGAAGGACAAGCGACCCTCGCGCCTGGCGCATGACGCGCCCGCCGAACGGGACTGGGTTGGGATTGTTCCCGCCCTCGCCCTTCGAGACGCGAGCTTCGCTCGCTCCTCAGGATGAGAGCGGATAGGGCAGCCGCCATCAGTTTCCCTCCTCCTGAGGAGGCCTCGAAGAGGCCGTCTCGAAGGACGAGGGAAACGATCGACTCGCTCAGATCACATGCGTCTCGAGCGGCGGGAACCCGTTGAAGCCCACGGCCGAATAGGTCGTCGTATAGGCCCCGGTTCCTTCGATCAGCACTTTCGCGCCGATCTCGAGCGAGATCGGCAGCTGATAGGGCTGCTTCTCGTAGAGCACGTCGACGCTGTCGCAGCTCGGACCCGCGACGACGCACGGACTCGTCGGCGCGCCGTCCGCGGGCGTGCGGATCGGATAGCGGATCATCTCGTCGGTCGTCTCGGCGAGGCCGTTGAATTTGCCGATGTCGAGATAGACCCAGCGAATCTCGCTGTCGTCTTCCGACTTCTTCGAGATCAGCACGACTTCCGCTTCGATGAGCCCGGCGTTGCCGACCATGCCGCGGCCCGGCTCGATGATCGTCTCCGGAATGCGGTTGCCGAAATGCTTCGACAGCGCGCGGAAGATCGCGGCGCCATATTGCTTCACCGCCGGCACGTTCTTCAGATATTTCGTCGGGAAGCCGCCGCCGAGATTGACCATCTGCAGGTTGATTCCGCGCTCCGAGAGCTCGCGGAAAATCTCAGACGCCGACTTCAGCGCGGCGTCCCACATGCGCGGATTCGTCTGCTGCGAGCCGACATGGAACGAAACGCCATAGGCGTTGAGGCCCAGCCTGTGGGCATGCTCCAAAACGCCCGTCGCCATCTCGGGGGCGCAGCCGAACTTCCGCGACAAGGGCCATTCGGCGCCGGAGCCGTCGCAGAGAATGCGGCAGAACACCTTGGCGCCGGGCGCGACGCGGGCGATCTTTTCGACTTCCGCCTCGCAGTCGACCGCAAAGAGCCGCACGCCGAGCGCATAGGCGCGCGCGACGTCGCGCTCCTTCTTGATCGTATTGCCGAAGCTGATGCGGTCGGCCGACGCGCCAGCGGCGAGGACCTGCTCGATCTCGACAACGGACGCCGTGTCGAAGCACGAGCCGAGCGAAGCGAGAAGCGAGAGCACCTCCGGCGCAGGATTCGCCTTCACCGCATAGAAGACGCGCGTATCCGGCAACGCCTTGGCGAAGCCGACATAGTTTTCGCGCACGACGTCGAGATCGACGACGAGGCAGGGTCCGTTGTCGCGCCCATTGCGTCGGCGCTCGGAGAGGAATTCGAGGATGCGGTCGGTCATCGTGGCCCCCTTGCGCGGCGTACCGCGCCCAGAATCGTTGAGCGTCAACGGACACGCTGCTCCGTTCGCCCGCGCGCGATGGAGACGCGACGAACGTTGGGTTTAGCGGTCCAAGGCCGCGCGAGCGCAAGCGCTCGAACGGCTGGTTGATGCGCCGTTGACTGACCAATGCGAAACGATGTGCGCCTGAGCGCGCACGCTTCCGCGAGGACAGCCATCGATTGGAAGGGGAAAGTCCCGATCCGCACGCCCGGCAAGAAAGACAAGCCTCTTCGGTACGCCGACCTTTGGAGGGTCGACAGAGACGAAAAAGCCCGGTCCGTCGTTGCTTTAAGTCGCGATCCTCCGCAGAGACGGAGTTCGCCGGTTCGCCTCCGGCTGCCGGTTTTTCGTTGGCGGTTGACCGGCCTCTTGTCCGGATCCCCGCCTACCGACACACGACCACAGGCACGTGCGATTTGGGCAAGGACTTAGATACGCGCTTTCGCCGCTGAGACAAGCGGTTTTTGCGCCATGCGATTATTTTTTCAGCGGGTGATGCATGTTGGTCGCGCGCCCCCGCTTTGAGCCGCCAGCTTCTTGCGCGGGCGAGACGATAGGGCTAGAGCAGCAGTCAGTTAGCGAAGGCAAGACCCTGGTTCGGACGCGGGAATGACGCGAATAACACGGCGCCAATTCGCCGGGGCGCTCTCTGTAGTAGGCGCGCAATTTGCGCTCAAAGTCCCAGCTCAGGCGGCCGCCGACGTTCCCACGCCGCGGTTCGGCCTGGATAATGTTGTGCAGCGGGCGCACGACTTGGCGCTCGCGCCATTCGACGCGACGACGCCGCCGCGCCTTCCAGACCCATTCGACGCCCTCGACTTCGACACATGGCGAGGGATTCGCTTCAAGCGCGACCATGACGTTTTCGTCGGCGCCGACGGCGGCTTCCGCCTCGAGACGTTTCATTTGGGCTTTCTCTACCGTCGCCCCATGACGGTGAATACGATCCGCGACGGCATCGCGACGCCTATTCCCTATTCGCCAGCGCTCTTCGACTATGGCCGCCTCAAGGTCGAGAAGGCTCCCCCCGTCAACACCGGCTTCGCTGGCTTTCGCTTACATTTTCCGGTCAACGAGCCGCATGTCTATGATGAGGTGATCTCGTTCCTCGGCGCGAGTTATTTTCGCTTTCTCGGCCGCGATCAGAAATACGGGCTTTCCGCGCGGGCGCTTTGCGTCGACGCCGGGACCGATGGCGAGACCTTTCCGTTCTTCCGCGAATTTTGGATCGAAACGCCGGAAAAGGGCGGCAATCACGCGACGCTCTACGCGCTGCTCGACGGCGAGGCCGCGACAGGCGCCTTTAAGTTCGATCTCTTCGCCGGACAGGAAAGCACGGTCGAAATCCAGGCGACGCTTTTCCCGCGGCGCCGGGGGATTAAGCTCGGCCTCGCGCCGCTCACCTCGATGTATCTGACAGGGGAGAACGACCGGGACGTGCGCGACGGGTTCCGCACGGAATTGCACGATTCGGACGGGCTCTTGATTCACACCGGGGCAGGCGAATGGCTGTGGCGTCCGCTCACCAATCCTCCACGCACGCGGACCTCGTCCTTTCTCGACGACAACAATCGCGGCTTTGGACTGCTACAGCGCGATAGGACGTTCGAATCCTACCAAGATCTGGACCTCTCTTACGAAAACCGCCCGAGCTATTTCGTCGAGCCCATAGGCGACTGGGGCGAAGGCCGCGTCGAATTGATCGAGCTCCCGACACGCGACGAGACGAACGACAATATCGTCGCGAGTTGGACGCCGGCGAAATCTCCCGAGCCCGGCGCGCCCTTTGTCTACGCTTATCGAATCACCGCCGGGCTCGACATGCCGCGGCTCGCGCCCAACGGCATGGTCGTCAACACCTTCGAGGCGCCGGCGCGGGCGCTGGGCTCGGCCGAGCCCCTTGATCCCGACGCGCATCGGTTCATCGTCGATTTCGCCGGCGGCGATCTCGCCTATTACGACGGCGATCCGGGCCAGGTCGAAGCGGTGGCGACGACGAACGCCGGGCGCGTGCTGCGCGCCAGCGTCGCCGCCAACACGCATATCGGCGGACTGCGCGCGCTCTTTGACGTTTCGGTAAAGCCCGGCCAGACCGCAGATCTTCGGCTGTTCTTGCGCGCGCACGGACGCACGCTCACCGAGACCTGGACTTATCCCTGGACGGCGCCGGCGGCGTGATTCCTCAATCGTCCATGCTCTTGAGCCGCGTCACATCGAACGCTTCGACGTCCCGCAACAATTCGATGAAGGCCGTCGCCCAGTAATCCGCCACCGCCTCGCCCTTGTGAGCGCTGGCTTTCGAGGCGTCTCCCATCGCCCCCGCGGGCGAGAGGTCCTGCGCCATCCAGCCGAAGCCGGCTGGGCGGTCGGCGCGCAGCCAGGCGAAATCGCGCTCGAAGTCGAGCGTCGCCGGCGGAAAGTTTTTCGCCCGCGCCATGTCGACGAGTTCGGGCCGGAAGGCGAGCATGAGCGAGGTCTCGATCTCGCCGCCGTGGACGCCGTGACGCAGTTCGCCCGCCGAGAACATTCCGTCCGGATAGCCAAAGCGCGCCCAGGATGTGATGACCGCCAGCACGCCGAACCGCGCCCGCAGTTCGAGCGCCGTCTGCGAGACAAGCGCCGAATTGCCGCCATGGGAATTGAGGAGCACCAGCTTTCTCACGCCAGTGCGCAGGACGCTCTCGGCGATCTCGCCGAGGACGCGCGACGCGGTCTGGTTCGTCAGGGTCAGCGTGCCGGGGAAGTCCCGGTGCTCGGTGGACACGCCGACGCTTTGGATCGGCAGAAAAACGGCTTCGAGATCTTCAGGCAGACGCAACGCGACGCGCTCGATGCAGCCTTCCATGATCATCGCGTCGACCCCGAGCGGCAGATGCGGCCCATGCTGCTCCACGGCAGCGATCGGCAGAACGGCGATGACGCGCGACATGTCGTGTGCGCGCATGTCGCGCATCGAGAGTTCGGACCAGAAGGGCGACGGCAGCATGGCGCGCAGCATAAGCGCCTTCCGGGCCAAGGGGAATGCTCGGCGGGCGCGCCGCTCTACATGATCAAAGCCCGGTCAATTTCATGAACAGCTTTTGAGCCATCTCGGCGATGGGATATTTGAACAAGAAGAGCGGCGGCATCGGCAGCAGCGCCGCGACGAGAATGATCGCCAAAAGCCGAATGCTGACCGGCGCCAGGCGCATGTTTCGCACAACGCCGACGCTATTGCCGAGATCGGCAAGCGATTGCAGGTCCGGCGTCCCCAGCAGAGGCTCTTCGGCGGGAGACGCTTCGCCTAGCCATTTACGCTCGAAATCCTGGACGTATCGCGCGGCGAGCACCGTGTAGTCGCGCAGCCCTCGTTCTCTGCATTCCATCAGCTTGAACACAAAGAAGCAGGGCGGACCGAGAAACAGCACGATGTCGATGATCACGATGATGGCCGTCGCCAGATAAACCGGATCAAACGACGCCCCAGTCGACATTTCCTCGGCGAAACCGGCGGCGACGAGCATTGAGATGGCCAGCGCCAAGGGCGCCAAATGGGTTTGGACGATTTCGAGGTATCCGAGGCCACCGGCGCCGTCGGGATGCGTCGGCGTCAGGTGAAGCTCCATTCGGGCCAAGCGCCATAGGAAGCGCCACCAGAGCGCGAGCCGCCAAACCCAACGAAACGCCAGAAAGCGAAACAGCGGCAGACAGACCATCCAGTACCACAAGCCCGCAAGCGGCATGAGGGCCAAGGACCGGCTCGCTTCGGGCGACGCGGTCTTTCCCGACAGATGGATCTGCGCCGCGAAAAGAAACATCAGCACGGTCGCCGCGAGCGAGGTCGCATCCGGAATCCAGGAATTCCTCCAGCGGGCGAGGCTTTGGACTTCGGCCTGCAAGGCGGGAAGAACCGTTCCCGACGCCACGCCGGAACGCAGAAGGGTCGAGAGAAACGCCCGCGCTTGCCGATCAAATGTCGTCTCGCAGAAGAACAGCAGCGGAATGACCACCAGCAACCGAACGTGACCGCCAATGACGGAGAGCGAAAAAAACTTTCCGGTATCGCCCTCAAGCGCCGCCAAGGCGATAAGGACGATCCAGGGAATCAGTCCGAAAGCGATCCCCAAGGGCAGCGTATTCGGCCCCGGGCGGACGAGGCCGAGCCGCATTCCAAGCCTGTGAAGCGGGCCCCCTATAAGCGAGAACTCGCTGAGCAGGTCGTCGGGGATTTGCGGGCGAGCGGCGGATTGGTTCATGCACGCGTTCCGATGGTAAGCGCTGGGTTCGTTCGGGCGACGTCTTGCCGCTTTGCCGGCGACACCGACATACTACCGCAAGCGATTTCGCGCGAATGCGGTTCTGGCGATGCGCTTTGGCTTCGAGACGGTGGACAAAGGAACCCCGCACATGGCGCATGCCCCCCTCACCCGACGCGATACGCTGCGGCTTGCCGCCTTCGCCGCGTTTATCCCCGGATGGGCGCGCGCCCAAGGCGCGACAAAGGTCGTGATGCACAAGAGCCCGACGTGCGGGTGCTGCGGCGCGTGGAGCGCGCGCATGCGCGAGGCCGGCTACATCGTCGAGGAGATCGTCGAAGCCGATATGCCGTCGGTGAAGAAACGCCTCGGCGTGCCTGAGTCGCTATCCTCCTGCCACACGGCTGAGATCGACGGCTATGTCGTCGAGGGCCATGTTCCCCCGCAGGCGGTCGCGCGCCTCTTGAAGGAGCGGCCGAACGCCGTCGGTCTCGCCGCGCCGGGCATGCCAGCCGGTTCTCCGGGCATGGAGGGCGGCGCAGCGGAAGTCTACAGGCTGTATTTGTTCGATGCTTCCGGGGCGCGCCCGTTTGGCGACTGGCGGGGCGACAAGCCCGTCTGACCGGGCGCGGGCGGCGCGAGGGATTGATCGGCCGAAAGGCCCAGATAGCGGGCGGCGCCGCGGCCCGCGGCCAGTCCGGTGGCGAAGGCCGCCTGCAATAGATAGCCGCCCGTCGGCGCGTCATAATCGAGCATCTCGCCAGCGACGAAAACGCCCGGCAGCTTCCTGAGCATCAAATTGTCGTCGAATTCGTCGAAGGAGACCCCGCCAGCGGTCGAGATGGCGCGCTCAAGACCTCCAACGCCCGTGACGACGAGCGGCGCGTTCTTGATGAGCCCGGCAAGCGTTTCGGCGTCGCGCGGCAAGCCCTCCCCGCGCGACTCGCGCAAGAGGCCGATCTCGACTTTCGAGAATCCCGCCTTGCGCAGAAAATTCGCATGCGACTGTTTCTGCGGACGCCGCGACAGCTTGCGCGTCAGGCATTCGAGCGTGGTGTCGGGCCGCAGGTCGATCGACAGCGTCGCGGAGCCGTGTTTTTGCGCGGCGTCCCGCAGCTGCGAAGAGAGCGCGTAAACCGGCCCGCCTTCCAGCCCGCCGCGCGTCACGACCACATCGCCGCGGGCGGACGACGCGCCGTGGCGCAGCAGCGCCGTCTTGATCGGCTGCCCTTCGAAATCGCTGCGAAAGATCGCGCTCCACGCGATCAGGGCGCCGCTGTTGGCGGCGGAAAGCGGCGTGACGCGAACGCCTTGCGCGCCAAGTCGCGCCGCCCAGGCGCCGTCGGAGCCGAGCCGCGGCCATGAGGCGCCGCCGAGCGCCAGCACCAGGGCGTCGACCTTGCGGGTGAATTCGCCTTCCGGGCCGATCAGGCGCAGCGCCCCCGATTCGGCGAAACCCGCGAAATCATGGCGAGTGGCGATCGTGACGCCGAGCCGCGACAGCCGCGCCAGCCAGGCGCGCAAGAGCGGCGAGGCCTTGAAGCTCGCCGGAAAAACCCTGCCGCTGGAGCCGACGAAGGTCGTCTCGCCAAGCTCGGCGCAGAAGTCGCGCAGCGCTTGCGGCGGCCAGGCGCGGATGAAGGGCGCCAGTCGCGCCGACGCTGCGCCATAGCGCGAGATGAAGCGCTCCAGGCTTTCGCTATGGGTGATGTTGAGCCCGCCTCGCCCCGCCATCAGAAATTTGCGCGCGGGGCTCGCTTTGTGCTCATAGATGACGACGCGCGCGCCGGCGCGAGCCAGCGCGTCGGCGGCGAACAGTCCGGCGGGGCCCGCGCCGATGACAGCGCAGAACGGAGCCTCGGCGTCGCTAATGGAAGAGCCTCCCTTGGGCGGCGTTATCAATGCGCAGAATGGCGAAGGTTCGCGCCTCCGCTCGCGCCGCCTGCGTTTCGGTGGCTCTCATATCATGCGCGCGTCGGCGCGCGGAAAAAAAGCTGAATGACGGTCAAGGCTCTGCCTCAAATTGACGCATCATCCGCCGAGCGCTTCGAATTTCTCGTTGCGCCGCAAAACGCCGGCGCTCGGGTCGACCGCTTTCTCGCCGAACAGGCCGAGATCGTCGCCGCGCATCTGTCGCGCAGCCGCATCAAGGGGCTGATCGAGGACGGCCGCGCGACCATTGGCGGCCAGACGGCGCGCGATCCGGCGAAGAAGCTTGGCCCCGGAGATCAGGTCACGCTCGACGTGCCGCCGGCGGCGCCAGCCGAGCCGCAGGGCGAGGATATCGCGCTCAATGTCGTCTATGAGGATTCGCATCTGCTGGTGATCGACAAGCCGGCCGGCCTCGTCGTGCACCCGGCGAGCGCGCATGAGAGCGGCACGCTGGTCAATGCGCTGATCGCCCATTGCGGCGAGAGCCTTTCTGGCGTCGGCGGGGTGAAGAAGCCCGGCATCGTGCATCGCATCGACAAGAATACGAGCGGGCTGCTCGTCGTCGCCAAGACCGACGCCGCGCATCATGGCCTTTCCCGCCTTTTCGCCGATCACGGCCGCACGCTGCACTTGACGCGCGAATATCTCGCCTTCGTCTGGGGCGTCCCCGACCGCGCGCATGGAACGGTCGACGCGCCGCTTGGCCGCCATGCGACGCAGCGCGAAAAAATGGCGGTTGTGCCGGAAGCGCGCGGCCGCGAGGCGATCACCCATTGGGAGAAGATTGAGGATTACGGCGTCGCCGCGCTCCTGCGCTGCCAGCTGGAGACCGGCCGCACCCATCAGATCCGGGTGCATATGGCGCATATCGGCCATCCGCTGATCGCCGACAAAACCTATGGCGCGGGGTTTAAGACCAAAGTCGCGAAACTGACGCCCGCCGCGCGCGAGGTCGTCGAGCGTTTGGACCGCCAGGCGCTGCACGCCGCGACGCTTGGATTCCAGCATCCGGTCACCCGCGAGAAGATGCTGTTCGAAAGCGAATTGCCGGAAGACTTGGCGGAGCTGAGAGCGGCGTTGAACGGCGCAGCGAATAACTAACCAGCCGCGGGGCTCTTAGAGGTGACGCTGGAAATCCAGAGCGGCTCCCAACTTTCGGTTACCAAAATATGGTACAGCGCTGTTCGGCGTCGGGAGGCGTTCGCGCAAGCAGACGCTGCTTGCTCGCCCACGCCGCCCGGATTACCCTTGCGCGTGTTGCTGATATTTTGGAGTTTTGGTCATGCGCGCACGCGCTGGAATGCTGTTTTGCTCGTCATTGTCGCTCGTCGCCTCAGCCGCGACGGCGGATACGCCTGCATCGGGAACTTTCGTCGCTCGTCAGTCCTGTCCCGCGCTTCAATCCATCCGAACCGGCGCCAATCCGGGCAATGTCAGCGTCGAGCCGAATGGGCATTACTCCATTTTCGCCAAGAACAAGCCGAACGCGACGCATTATCTCATCGATGTCCCCGACGCGCAGCCGGGGCGCCGCTGGGTCGCGGTCGGATGCGGCGAGGCGACGCTCGCTGAGGGCGGCGGCCAGCCGGGGAAGGGCGGCCAAGAAGCCTCCGGCGAGCCAGAGCTTGACGGCGGTCCGGCGGCGCAAAAGCCGGATTACATCCTTGCCGTGAGTTGGCAGCCGGCCTTCTGCGAAGGCAAGCCCGACAAGACGGAATGCGAATCGCAGAAAGCCGACCGGTTCGACGCGACGCATTTCACGCTGCATGGACTCTGGCCCAAAAAACAATATTGCAACGTCGATCGCCACATCGTCGCCGCCGATAAGGACAACCGGTGGAACGGCCTGCCCGAGCCTGAACTCTCCGACGCGACAAAGCACGCGCTGTCAGAAGTCATGCCCGGAACGATGTCGCTGCTCGAACGGCACGAGTGGATCAAACATGGCACGTGCTTTCCGGGCAGCGCGGCGGACGCCTATTTCTCACAAGCGCTGGCGCTGATGTCGCAGCTGAATGGCTCCAAGGTTCAGCAGCTTTTCGCGGCGCATATCGGCGAGGAAATCACGCGCGACCAACTCAAGGCGGCGTTCAATGAGACCTTTGGCGACGGCGCCGCGGATCGCGTGCGCGTCAGCTGCAAGAGAGACGCTGGCCGAAACTTGATCGTCGAGATGACCATCGGACTGGTCGGCGACGTCAAACCCGACAGCAAACTCGCCGACCTCATCGCCGCCGCGCCGACGACGGACCCCGGCTGCCCAAGCGGCGTCGTGGATGCGGTGGGGTTGCAGTAGTCATAAGCGACTGCTTTTCCGGCGTCATCTTGATCGGCGGGTGAGGCACGCCGGCTTCACCACGCCGTTCGCCCCCGCCCGGTGACGTAATTGACTCAGCTCAATAAGACGGCCCAACATTTTGTGAAAGTTAAGGCCGTTGATGTCTGATTCTATTGAAGCGCTAAGAGCCGCGATATCCGGCGGGAAAGCCCTGCTCGTTTGTGGCGCAGGGGTAAGCAGTGCCGTCACTAACGGAGCCGCGCCCGGCTGGAAAGGCCTCATTGAAAGCGCAATTGATTCGGCTCCAAAAGAACCTGGAGAAGATTGGAGCGAACATTTCCGACAGGGGCTGAAGCGGAACGATCCTGACGCCTGGCTCAGCTCAGCCGATATGGCTCAAAGAAAATTGGGAGGCTTCTCGAACAATAGCTATCGCGCCTGGCTGATGAAAAATGTCGGCGAGCTACAGGCGAGTGAACCCGCCCTACTCGACGCAATTATCGCGCTGAACTGCCGCCTCGCGACAACCAATTACGATGGCCTGCTTTGCACGAAGAAAGGGGTGCAGCCCAAGACTTGGCGCAATCCCGACTCGGTCGCCGAAATTTTGACGGGAAAATCCCAGAATGTTTGGCACATCCATGGATATTGGGATGACCCAGAGTCCGTAATCTTTTCGACGGCTGATTACGATCGGGTAGGACGTAGTGATCGTGCGCAATTTCTTCAGCAGCAAGCCGCCTTCGCCGATACGCTTATCTTCATAGGCTGCTCTGCGAGTGGCCTTGCGGATCAAAATGTCGGGCGTCTGTTAAATTGGTTCGGTTCGTCATGGGGCGGGTTAGGCAAGAAGCATTTTGCATTAGTCACCGACGACGAGGTGGAAACGCCGGGTTGGCCAGGCAACGTCACTTTAGTTCCTTATGGGCCAAAGCACGAAAAGTTGCTGGAATTTCTCCGGAGTTTGGATCCTCAAAGCTCCCCGCCTCAAGCCTCGGCCAGCAAAGTCAACCGGATCGATTTGGCAATCGCCAATCCGCATCCGGTTGGCCGCCTCGGCGAAATTAACGAGGTCATTACTGCCGCATTGGATGGTCGTCCATGCCTCATCACCGGCGGACCGGGGATGGGAAAAACGACGCTCGCGGTCGCCGCGAGTTATGATGGGAACCTGATCGAAAGATTTGGAGAGAGACGCGTGTTCGTCAACCTCGAAAACCGCGCCGATCCGCTTGATGCACTCATTTTATTAGCCGCCGAACTAGGGCTTAGTCCGGAACCGAAACAGAGCGCGACGCTCGCGGCCATTCGCTACTCATGCGAAAAGGAATCAACCTTCGCCATTTTAGACAATGTTGAAGGTTTGATCGAAGCCGATGAGCCAGAGACCAGCCGCATTTTAAGTTTGCTGAGAGACACCGCTGGTCTTTCGTTTGTGGTGACTAGCCGCGAAAGCCTACCTTTCCTGTCGGGCTGGACAAAGATCGACGATTTGTCGCCGCTGTCGCTGAAGGAAAGTCGCGATCTGTTCTGCAAAATCGCGACGAGCGTAGGGAAGGACGACCCGGACCTCGAACCACTCTTGATCGCGCTTGATGGTCACGCGCTTTCGCTCACGATCATCGCGAGCCGTGTCGATAGCGATCTTACTCTAGGCCCAATGCTTCGGCGATGGGAGAACGAGAAAGCGCTGTTATTGAGGCGGCCGGGTTTGCAAGAAGCTAGATCGAATTCAGTGATTGCATCGCTCCGCGTTTCACTAACATCACGACATATGACGCCAGTGGCAAAGCGACTTTTAGCGATACTTGGATTTCTGCCGGACGGGCTCCCCGCAGGAGGTCTCAAAGCGTTCCTTGGACAAGAAGATCGTAGAATTAATGCGATTGACTCAGATACTGCTAGCGAGGCGCTACGGCGCTTACGTTTAGTCGGCCCGCGACTCGATGGTGCTATTAGATTGCTCAATCCAATACGGGAAGCGGTTCGTTTGGAACTTCCAATAATGGACGGCGATCTCCAAAGAGTAATCCAGGTGGAACTCAAGTTGCTCGAAAAAGGCAAGTACTTTGGAACGGAGCTATGGCCGGAAGCAAAACGGGTACTGGAACCTCACCTGACAAATATCACGACTGTGTTGGTTGAATGCGGTCGTAACCAGTCCATCGCCTCAATTAATCGGGCAATTGAGTTCGCGAGACGGCTTGCGTCTGGGGAAAAGAGATTCGACTTTCACGCTTTCGTGAAACTCGCTTCCGTGTTGACGCATCGCAATGGCGCCAACGTCGCCGACGTAAGGACATTGGCGCTACTAGCGGCTGCTGATTTCGCTTTGAACCGCCACGAATTACAACTGGTAGATGATTATTTGACCCAGGCAAGCATCGTTTGTGATAACCAAGACGTTTTTGACAGCACTAAAGCCAGACTGTTTTATTATATCGGCGTGAAATGCGGACTGCAGTCCAATTTTGAACTGGCAATAGAATATTTTCAAAAGGCATTAAAACTTTTCAGTGGGGATCGTGACTTAATGAGTCGAGCTAATTCATATGAGGCTTTGGCGAATGTATATGCACAGAAAAATGAACCAGCATTGGCGAAAATGTATTCGAAAAACGCTATGGAGATTTGTTTGAAAAAAGGTTATTTAAATGGAGCTGCTAATGCGGAATGTATATTGGGAATAATCTCGCGGCGCGAGAGAGATTTTGATGAATCCGCACGGCATACCTTGTTGGCAAAAAATATATACGAAAAAGTTGACAACATATCTGGTATAGCGACAACATTGTCCGACTATGCGTTAATAGAGTCAAATAAAAATATAAATAATGCCGAGAAGCTATTTGATACCGCATTAAAACAATTCCGAACAATTGGTGCTGAGGGGGGCATTGCTCAAACTGAGTTCCGCATTGCGCAGTTGGCGTTCTTTATTCGTGGAGATACGTCTTCGATGCCGAGTGTGGTTCAAAAGATTTTGGCTCTCGAGACGAGCCATCGAGACCAATTATCTGCACCCGGCTGGAGGGCATTTTGCTTAAGCCTGATTGAGCAAGATCAGCAAAGACAAGCATCCCTTCGTGAAGAGGCAAGGAATGAATGGACTCGTATCGGCGCAATGGGCTTGGTGTCCGACTACCTTGACTTTGAGTTTTCAAACGCCGCAGCTGAACAACTCTGATTTCCTAGCTCACTCCACCAGCGCGGCCTTGCCCTTCGCCTTCTTGCGATCGTTGGGGTCGAGGAACACCTTGCGCAGGCGAATGGACTTCGGCGTCACTTCCACGCGCTCGTCGTCCTCGATATAGGCCAGCGCCTTTTCCAGCGTCATCTGGATCGGCGGCGTCAGGCGCACCGCCTCGTCCTTCGACTGGGTGCGGATGTTGGTGAGCTGCTTGCCCTTTAAGACATTGATCTCGAGATCATTGTCGCGCGTATGCTCGCCGACGATCATGCCCTTGTAGACCTTCCAGCCCGGCTCGATCATCATCGGGCCACGATCCTCCAGCTTCCACATGGCGTAGGCGACGGCTTCGCCGGAATCATTGCTGATCAGCACGCCGTTGCGGCGTCCCTGAATCTCGCCCTTGTAGGGCGCATATTCATGGAACAGGCGGTTCATGATCGCCGTGCCGCGCGTGTCGGTGAGAAGTTCGCCCTGATAGCCGATGAGGCCGCGCGTCGGCGCGTGGAACACGAGACGCAGGCGATTGCCGCCCGACGGGCGCATCTCGATCATCTCGGCCTTGCGCTCGTTCATCTTCTGAACGACGACGCCGCTGTGCTCCTCGTCGACGTCGATGACGACCTCTTCGATCGGCTCGAGGATCTCGCCGCTCTCATCCTTCTTATAGACGACCTTGGGGCGCGACACGCCAAGCTCGAAGCCCTCGCGCCGCATGGTCTCGATCAGAATGCCGAGCTGCAATTCGCCGCGGCCCGAGACGATATAAGCGTCGCCCGCCGGCGCGTCCTCGACGCGCAGCGCCACATTGCCTTCGGCCTCCTTGAAGAGACGCGCACGGATCATGCGGCTCGTCACCTTGTCGCCTTCCGTGCCCGCCAGCGGGCTGTCGTTGACGAGGAAGGTCATGGAGAGCGTCGGCGGATCGATCGGCTGCGCCTGCAAGGGCTCGTTCACATCGAGCGCGCAGAGCGTGTCGGCGACGTTGAATTTTTCGAGGCCGGCGATGGCGACGATGTCGCCGGCTTCCGCCTCCTCGATCGGCTGGCGCTCGATGCCGCGAAAGGCGAGAATTTTCGACACGCGCCCCTGCTCGACGATCTTGCCGGTGCGGTCCAGAACCTTCACGGCCTGATTGGGCTTCACGCTGCCGGCGAAGACGCGGCCGGTGATGATGCGGCCAAGATAGGGATTGGCCTCCAGCAGCGTGCCGAGCATGCGGAAGCCGCCCTCCTCGATGGCGGGCTCGTGCACATGCTTGACGACGAGATCGAACAGCGGCGCCATGCCGTCCTGCGGTCCGGTCGGCTCCTCGGCCATCCAGCCCTGCTTGGCGGAGCCGTAGATGATCGGAAAGTCGAGCTGCTCGTCGGTGGCGTCGAGCGCGGCGAAGAGATCGAAGACCTCGTTGACGACTTCCGAGACGCGGGCGTCGGGCTTGTCGACCTTGTTGACGCAGACGATCGGCTTCAGACCGATCTTGAGCGCCTTGCCGACGACGAATTTGGTCTGCGGCATCGGGCCTTCGGCGGCGTCGACGAGCACGATGGCGCCGTCGACCATCGACAGGATGCGCTCCACCTCACCGCCGAAATCGGCGTGGCCGGGCGTGTCGACGATGTTGATGCGCACGTCCTTCCAGGTGATGGACGTGGCTTTGGCCATGATGGTGATGCCGCGCTCTTTTTCGAGATCGTTGGAATCCATCACGCGCTCGACGACGCGCTGGTTTTCGCGAAAGGCGCCCGACTGCTGGAGCAGGCGGTCGACGAGCGTGGTCTTGCCATGGTCGACGTGGGCGATGATGGCGATGTTGCGCAGCTGCATGGTTAAAGGCCGGCCAGGTAAAACAGCCGCCCCTGCGGCCGCTCGAAAGCGGCCGGAACGAAAAGACGCTGGCTGTTGTTGCGATGCAGCGTCTCATACCCTAAGGCGGGGAAATTTGGAAGCGGAGCGGCTCGCGGGCGTAGGCCCCGCTAGAGCGCCGCGCCGCGCTCGGCCACGGGCGTCCACAGCACCTGTTCGATGCGGGCCGCTCCCGTCGCGAGCATCACCAGCCGGTCGAAGCCGAGCGCGACGCCGCAGGCCGGCGGCATCTCAGCCAGAGCGGCGAGAAAATCCTCATCGATCGGATAGGTCTCGCCATAGATGCGGCGCTTCTCCTGCATCTGCCCGTCAAAGCGGCGGCGCTGCTCCGCCGCGTCGGTCAATTCGGCGAAGCCATTGGCGAGTTCGACGCCGCAGACATAGAGTTCGAAGCGATCGGCGAAGCGCGGATCGTCGGCGTTGGCGCGGGCGAGCGCCGCCTCGCTCACCGGATAATCGGTCAGAATCGTCGGCCTCTCGCGACCGAGCATCGGCTCGATCTTTTCCGACATGATCTTGCTGAAGAGATCCGACCAGCCGTCGTCTTCGACGACGCGTATGCCGTCGCGCGCGGCGGCGCGCGCAAGCCCGTCGCGGTCATCGAGCAGCGGCTCCAAATCAATGCTCGCGTGGGTCGCAAAGGCCTCGCAGACGCTGATGATCTGCGGCTCCTCGAATGGATCGCAAACCCGTCCCATCCAGGCCAAATCCGTCGCGCCGGCGGCCCGCGCCGCGCTCGCCAGCAGTCCGGCGCAGTCCTCCATCAGCCGCAGGGTCGGCGCCTCGGCGCGATACCACTCCAGCATGGTGAATTCCGGATGATGCAGGGCCGAGCGCTCGCGATTGCGGAAGACCCGCGCGAGCGTGAAAATCCGCTCCTCGCCCGCCGCGAGCAGCTTTTTGCAGGAAAACTCCGGCGAGGTGTGGAGATAGAGCCGGCTCCGCTCGTCCCCCGAGCCGATCAGCTGCGTCGCGAAGGCCGAAAGATGCGTTTCATTGCCGCCGGATAGCTGAAGCGCCGCCGTTTCGACCTCGGCGAAGCTTTCCGCGGCGAAGAAGCGTCGGGTGGCGGCGGCGATCGCCGCCCGCGCCTTGAGAAAAGGCTTGCGGTCGGCATAAACATCCCGAGCCCACCAAGGCGACGCGCGCGTCATAAGGTCTCCCGCGAGGCGGGGCCCCGGATTGCCGGCGCGCCCGAAATATGGTCTGACCGCCGTTCATAAACCAAGCCGGCAATAAGGGATATCGACGTGAAGGTCATCGCCAGTTCGATTCGCAAGGGCAATATCATCGAGAGAGATGACGGGCAGCTTTACGTCGTCCTGACCGCCGAAAGTTTTTTTCCCGGCAAAGGCACGCCGACGACGCAGATCGACATGCGCCGCCTCTCGGACGGCGTCAAAACGACGGACCGCTACAAGACGACCGAACAGGTCGAGCGCGCCTTCGTCGAGGATCAGGATTTCAGCTTTCTCTACAGTGACGGCGATGGCTATCACTTCATGAATCAGGCGAGCTATGAGCAGATCATCGTGCCGGGCGATGTGATCGGCGATCAGGCGCAGTGGCTGCAGGAGGGCATGGTCTGCATCCTGTCGATGTTCAACGGCTTGGCCGTCGGCATTCAGTTGCCGCCGCGCGTGACGCTGGAGATCGTCGAGACAGAGCCGGCGATGAAAGGCCAGACCGCTTCCTCGTCCTATAAGCCGGCCAAGCTCGCAAATGGCGCGCGCGTGATGGTCCCGCCGCATATTCAGCCGGGCACGCGCGTTGTGATCCAGACCGAGGACGGCGCCTATGTCGAGCGCGCCAAGGATTGAGGGCGTGTCCCTCCCCTCGACGGGGAGGGTGGTTCGCGAAGCGAACCGGGTGGGGTGAAAGGCCCCCACCCGCGCCGCTTTGGGGCGCGACCTCCCCGCAAGGGGGCCCCCTACTCCAAAAAATCGCGCAGCTGCTTTTCCACTGCGGCTTTATCTTTCAGCTCGCATTCCCAAATCGTGAGCGCGCGCCAGCCAATCGTCGCGAGCGCCGCCTGGTGCGCCGCGTCGCGGGCGACGTTTCTGGCGATCTTATTGCGCCAGTAGTCGGCGTTGGCCTTGGGGCTCCGCGCGCCGCGCGGGCACTCATGCCCGTGCCAGAAACAGCCGTGGACGAAGATCGCCCGCTTGCGGCCGATGTAGGCGATATCGGGAGTGCCGGGAACGTCCTTGCGATGCAGCCGATAGAACGGCGCGAATTTTCTCAATATTGTTCGCACGGCGATTTCGGGGGCGGTGTCGCGCCCCTTCACCGCGCGCATGATGGCTGAGCGTTGCGCGGGATCTTCCTGGCCGCGTCGCGTCTTTTTCCTTTGTTCGCGCGATGTCATTCCCGACGCCCAGTTTTTTCTGGAGTCCCGTTCAGGCCTTCGGCCCGCCGGGAATGACAACCGTCATCATGCAGCGTCGCGAATGGCCATCGCGCCAATGAGCGGCTCCAGCAGATTTACCGCGATGTGCCGCACGACCGGAACGACGACGCCATCACCCGTTAAATGGTAAGCCTCGTTGTAATTCTCAGGCAAAGCATATTCGTCCGGCAGCCCCATAAGCCGCGCGGTCTCGCGCGCAGACATCAGCCGCGAGCGCACCCTGCCCTTGTCGGCGACCAGCACAAATTGCCGACTGGAGCCCCCGGCCGGCGTGCGCAGGCAACCGGCGATCTCGTCAAAGCGCGCCTCGGCGCGCTGAACCTTTTCGCCATTCTGATAGCGCGTGCGGCGATAGAGCGTTCCAACCATTTTGCGCCTGGCGCCTTTCGCCTCGGCGATTTTTGCGAGATTGACGTCGCTCATCATGGCGATGAGCGCATTTGTCTCGCTTACGCTATGCCACGCCACATCCGTCGGAGCGTCTTCAATCGCGTCGATCAGCGACTTATTGCGCAACGGCGGCGCCGGCAAATCCCACCAAAGCCAGTTGTCGCATAGCCGCTTCGGCAGACGCTCATGCGCCGCGACGAGCGCGCGCGTGTGAAAGCCGTCATCGCGAGGAGCGACGCGACGAAGCAATCCAGCGGCCCCGAATTCATTCTGGATTGCTTCGCTTCGCTCGCAATGACGCAGGAGAGATGCGGGAACCGCGACATCCTCGCGCGCCGCGATGATGAACAGCCGCGGGCGCGATTGCGGCACGAACAGCGCCGCGTCGATCACCAGCGCGCCAAACCTGTACCGCTCTTTCGCCAGCGCCTCGCAGATTTTTACAAAATCCTTGCCGCCGTGGGAGGTGAGCGCGCCGCAGACATTTTCGAGCACGATGAGCGACGGCGCGCGGCCTTCCTTGCGTAGCGCCTTCATCAGCGCCCAAAAGGGCCAGAACGTCCCCGACCTCTCGCCCTTCAATCCCGCGCCGGCGCCGGCGAGCGAAAGGTCCTGACAGGGGAAGGACGCCCAGACGAGATCGGCTTGGCCCGGCAATTGTGCGGTGGAGATCTCGCGCACGTCGCCGACGCAAAGCTCCTCGCCGCCCCAATTGGAGCGGTAGCTTTCGGCTTTCTTGCGATCGAAATCATTGGCGAAGAGGCAGCGCCAGCCGTCGCCGAGCCCGGCGCGGGCCATGCCGCCGCCGGCGAAAAATTCATAATAGGTAGGCAGATCGTCCATGCGCGATTCGCTCCAAGTGCAGCGTACCCGCTTGGCGCCTCAGCCGCGACTGAAAAGAAGCGCGCAACCCTCTCCCATTGGGAGAGGGTGGCCACGCGAAGCGGGGTCGGGTGAGGGGTTGCGTACCAAGCGTTGCGAGGGAAAAACCCTCACCCCGGTCCTTCGGACCGACCCTCTCCCGATGGGAGAGGGTTTCGCGCCGATTTTTAAATAGCCGACGCTACGTCGCGACGACCATCACATGCACGGTGGGCTTCTTGCCCCAGACGGACGAGACGGCGCCGCGCACCGCGCGCTCGATCGCCGTTGAAACCGCGTTGGCGTCGCGGCGGCGCGGACGCGACAGCGCCTCGAAGGCGGCGAACAGCGCCTCGTCGATGAGTTCGCCCATGTCCTCGCCGAATTTGCCGCGTTTCGGCACGCCGGCGAAGACGACGTCCGGATCGCCGACAAGGTCGCCCTTGCGGTCAACCGCGAGCGCGATGGAAATGACGCCGGCGACAGAGAGGCGCAAGCGGTCGCGCACGGCGCCGTCGTCTTCGGTCAGGACGACGTCGCCATCCTTCATCAGACGGCCGTGCGGGGCCTTGCCGATAATGCCCGGCGCGCCGGGCGCCAGTCGCACGATGTCGCCATTGCGCGCCGAGACGACCTGCGACACGCCATGCGCCTTGGCGAAGGCCGCGTGCGCCGTGAGATGATGCGACTCGCCATGCGCCGGCACGGCGATCTGCGGCCGGATCCATTCGTACATTTGCGATACTACGCCGCGGCGCGGATGACCTGAACAATGCACGAGATGGTCGTGGTCGGTGATGACCTCGACGCCAATGTCGCAGAGAGCGTTGATGACGCGAAAGACGTCGCGCGCATTTCCCGGAATGACGCGCGACGAGAAGATCACTCGATCGCCCGCGACAAGCTTGATCGCCGGATGTTCGTTCAGCGCCGCCCGCGCCATGGCGGCGCGGTTCTCGCCCTGGCTTCCGGTCGCGATGACGACGGTCTTGTCGCGCGGCAAGGTCGGCAGCAATTCGGGCGCGTGAAATCCGGGCAGCCCGTCGAGATAACCGCAGTCTCGCGCGACCTGGATGGCGCGATCCATCGCCCTCCCGGCGACGACGACGGTGCGTCCGCAGGCCTGCGCCGCTTCGCCGATGCCGCGCAGCCGCGCGATATTCGACGCGAAGGTCGTGACCAGCACCCGGCCGGGCGCTTCGGCGATCAGCGTGCGCAACGTGCGCGCGACGTCGGCTTCCGAAAAACTGTCGCCCTCGCGCAGGATGTTGGTCGAGTCGCAGATAAGCGCGGTGACGCCCTCATCGCCGAGCGCGCGGAGCCGCGCCTCGTCAATGCGCGTTCCCACGCCGGGCTGCGGATCGATCTTCCAGTCGCCGGTGTGGAGCAGCAGCCCAAGCGGCGTGCGGATCGCGAGCGCGTTGGCTTCCGGAATCGAATGCGCGACGGCGACATATTCGACCTCGAACGGATGGAGATCGAGCTTTGCGCCGGCATGCGTCCGCGAGATGTCGATTTTCGGCGCGCCAGGTTCGTTCAGCCGCCGCACTTCAAGGAGGCCCGCCGCGAAGGGCGTGGCGAAGACCCGGCATTTGAGCCGCGGCCATAGGGTCGCGAGCCCGCCGATATGATCCTCATGCGCATGGGTGATGCAAATGCCGACAAGATCGCGCGCGATCTTCTCGACGAAGGCGATGTCGGCGAAGACGAGGTCGACGCCCGGCGCCTCAGGCCCGGGAAAGCCCAGGCCGCAGTCGACCATCAGCCATTTGCGCGCTTTCGGCGGCCCATAGCCGTAGAGCGCCATGTTCATGCCGATTTCGCCCAAGCCGCCGAGCGGCACGAAGACGAGGTCTGCTTCGGGCGTCATCATGCGACGCCTCCCGTGGTCTGGCGCGGACCGAGCGACACGTCGCCCGCCTCAACGACGCGCGCGCCGTCGCGGGTCGCCAACGCCAGCCGCCCGGTCGCGTCGATCGTCTCGAAGCGTCCCTCAACGGTCTCGCGCGGGAGCTCAATGCGAATCTGCGCCCCAAGATAGGCGGCGTCCGCCAGCCAAGCGTCTCGAATGCGGGCGAAGCCCTCGCCGCCGCGCCAAAGATCAAGCATTTCGACAAGCGCGTCGGAAAGATGCGTAAAGAGCGCCGCGGCGTCCGGCGGATTCGGCCCGATCGACGCAAGCGCGCGCGCTTCAAAGGGCAGATCGCGCGGCGCCTCGGCGCAGTTGACGCCAAGGCCGATAATGGCGACCGAGGCGCGCGGCGCGCGCGCATCGCCGGTCGGCACGCTGACGTTCTCCAGCAAAATCCCGCCGAGCTTACCGCCGTCGAGCAGAAGGTCATTGGGCCATTTCAGCGCGAAGCGGCCGGCGACGGCGCCCGTCGCGGCGCGCAGCCCGCGCATCGCCGCGACGCCCGCCACGAAGCCGAGCTGCGGCGCGATGGCGATTTCGCCGAAATCGCCAAGAACAAGGCTCGCATGAAGATTGCCCGGCGGCGAAATCCAGTCGCGGCCGAGACGGCCATGGCCGCGGGTCTGCCGCGCGGCGACCACCCATAAAGGTCCGCGCTCGCCCGCCTCGATCAGACGGCGGGCCTCGTCATTGGTCGAATCGACGCTCTCCAGCGCGAGGAGGCGCACGCCGCGGGCGCGCGCCAATGATCCCAACTCCACGCGCGAACTACCTCCCTAGAAAAGCGACTTCGCCGCCGCCGCCGCCGCATCCATGACTGGCGTGGGATAGACCCAAAAGCCAAGCAGCGCTAGCGTGGACGCGGCAAGCACGGCGCGCAGCGCCATCGGTGCGCGGTCGAAGACGGGCGCCGGCTCGTCGAAATACATGACCTTAACGACCCGCAGATAATAATAGGCGGCGACCGCGCTCGCCAGGACGCCGATCACCGCGAGGCCAAAGAGGCCAGCGTCGACCGCGGCGAGGAGCACGTAATATTTGGCGAAAAAGCCAGCGAGCGGCGGAACGCCGGCAAGCGAGAACATCAGCATCGCCAGGAAGAACGCCATCCAGCCGTTGGTGCGCGACAGGCCGGCGAGGTCGGAGACGTTCTCGACATATCTGCCATTGATGCGCATCGCGAGAATGGCGGCGAAGGTGCCGAGCGTCATGATCAGATAGATCGTGAGGTAGATCGCGACGCCGCGCACGCCCGCCTCGTCGCCGGCAGCCAAACCGATCAGCGCAAAGCCCATATGGCCGATCGAGGAATAGGCCATCAGCCGCTTGATGTTCTCCTGTCCGATGGCCGCGAAAGAGCCGAGCAGCATCGAAGCGATGGCGATGAAGATGATGATCTGGCGCCACTGGTCTTTCACGCCTGGGAAGGCGGTGATGACGATGCGCACGGTGATCGCCACCGCCGCCATTTTGGCGGCCGAAGCGAAGAAGGCGGTGACCGGCGTCGGCGCGCCCTGATAGACGTCGGGCGTCCACATATGGAAAGGCGCCGCCGACATCTTGAAGGCGAGCGCGGCCAGGACGAAGACAAGCCCGAAGATCACGCCGATCGGCGCGGAGGTCGACACGACCGCCGCGATCCCGGCGAAAGACACCGTTCCGGCGAAGCCGTAGAGCAGCGACGCGCCGTAAAGCATCATGCCGGACGAGAGCGCGCCGAGGACGAAATATTTCAGCCCTGCCTCCGACGACCGCCCATCGTCTCGCGCAAAAGCGGCCATGACATAGAGCGCCAGCGACATGAGTTCGAGGCCGAGATAGAGCGCGATGAGATTATCCGCCGAAATCAGCAGCAACATGCCGAGCGTCGACAGCATGATGAGCACCGGATACTCGAATTTTTCGAGGCCGTTGCGTTGCAGCCAGTCGACGGACAGCAAGATCGACACGATCGCGCCGATGAGCGTCAGCGCTTTCATGAAGCGTGAAAACCCGTCGTCGATATAGGCGCCGTCAAATATGCTCGTGTCGGGCGTGGTCGACAGAGCAATCGCGACCAAGGCGAGACCCAGAATGCCGACGGCCATTTCGTCGACAAGGCCAAAACCGCGCTCGCCGCGGAAGGCGCCGATGAGGATGAGCGCCATCACGCCGACGGCGAGAATGGTCTCGGGAAGAAAATGATGCGCGAGTTGAACGAAGAAGGGCATCGTCAGCGATCCGTCATTGGCCAGCGGCCGCGAGCTTAACCGCGTCGATGAGCGCCGTATGGGTCTGGATGAGATTGTCGACCGACGCCTGCGTCGCGTTCAAAATGGCCTGCGGCTGTATGCCGTAGTAAAGCGTGAGCAGGACAAGCGGCGTGAAAATTGCAATCTCGCGCGGCGTCAGATCGGCGATGTTCTTGAGGCTGGCCTTGTCCAAGACTCCGAAGATCACGCGGCGGTAGAGATAGAGCGCGTAAGCCGCGGACAGAACGACGCCGCTCGTCGCGATCAGCGCCACCCAGCTGTTCGCCTGGAACGCGCCGGTCAGCGACAGGAATTCGCCGATGAAGCCCGTCGTTCCCGGCAGGCCGACATTGGCCATGGTGAACAGCATGAACACGAAGGCGTAGATCGGCATGCGGTTGACGAGTCCGCCATAGGCGGCGATTTCGCGCGTATGCATGCGGTCGTAGATCACGCCGACGCAAAGGAACAGCGCGCCGGCGACGAGGCCGTGCGAGATCATCTGGAAGATCGCGCCCTGCATGCCTTGAGCATTGAGCGTGAAGAGGCCCATCGTGACGAAGCCCATATGCGCGACCGACGAATAGGCGATGAGCTTCTTGATGTCTTCCTGAACCAGCGCGACGAGCGAGGTGTAGACGATCGCGATCACTGACAGCGCATAGATGAGCGGCGCAAAATACGTCGAAGCGTCGGGAAACATCGGCAGCGAGAAGCGGATGAAGCCGTAGCCGCCCATCTTCAGGAGAATCGCCGCAAGGATCACGGAGCCGGCCGTCGGCGCCTCGACGTGCGCGTCAGGCAGCCAGGTATGCACCGGCCACATCGGCATCTTCACCGCGAAGGAGGCAAAGAAGGCGAGCCACAGCCAGGTCTGCATCTCCTTGGGGAAATCGGTGTTCAGCAGCACGGTGATGTCGGTCGTGCCGGCCTTGCCGTACATGGCGAGGATCGCCACCAGCATGAGGAGCGAGCCGACGAGCGTGTAGAGAAAGAATTTGAAGCTCGCGTAGACGCGCCGCTTGCCGCCCCAGATCCCGATGATGAGAAACATCGGGATAAGGCCGCCCTCGAAGAAGAGATAGAACAGCACGATGTCGAGCGCGCAGAAGACGCCGATCATCAGCGTTTCGAGCACCAGGAAGGCGATCATATATTCCTTCACGCGCTTCTGGATCGAGTCCCAGGAGGCGAGAATGGCGAAGGGCATCAGGAAGGTCGTCAGCAGCACGAAGGGCATCGAAAAGCCGTCGACGCCCAGCTTGTAGACAAGGCCCGAGCCGAGCCAAGTTTTCTGCTCGACGAACTGGAACGCCGCGCTTGTCGTGTCGAAGCCGGACCAGATGAAAAGCGACAATGCGAAGGTCGCGAGCGTGGTCGCCAGCGTCGCCCATCGGATATTGCGCAGGCTCGCTTCATCGTCGCCCTTCTGCGTGAGCAGGAAGGCGACGCCGACGAGCGGCAGGAAGGTGACGCCGGAGAGAATGCCGAAACCAAACATCAGCGCAGCCCCCCGGCGACGAAATAGGTGACGACCGCCGCGACGCCGATGAGCATGGCGAAGGCGTAGTGATAGACGTAGCCGGTCTGCAAACGCACGGCGAGCCTGGCGCCATCGGCGACCCGCGCCGCAACTCCGTCAGGCCCGAGACGGTCGATGATTGCGCCGTCGCCGCCTTTCCAGAACAGCCTGCCAAGCGCGAAGGCCGGCCGAACGAACAGGAAGTCGTAGAGCTCGTCGAAATACCATTTGTTCAGCAGGAATTGGTAGAGGCGCGGGAAGGTCCGCGCCAGCGCCTGCGCGGTTCCCGGCTTCAGCACATAGAAATAGAGCGCAATGACGAAGCCCAAAGCCATCACCACGGTCGGCGCAAGACCGACGCCGAGCGCCACGTCATGGAACTCATGGATGATGTGATTGTCGCGGCCGGTGAAGAGCGCGCCTTTCCAGAACTCGTCGTAATCATGGCCGATGAAGTATTTGCCAAAGACGATGCCAGCGCCGAGCGCGCCGAGGCCGAGCACCGCCAGCGGCGCCAGCATGACGATCGGCGACTCGTGAGGCGCGTGATGGTCGTGGCCATGGCCGTGGTCGTGCGAATGATCCTGATGGGTGTGATCGGCATCCGCATGGGCTAGTTCCGCCGCCGTCGGCTCCTCATCCGCATGGTCCGATTGAACGGCATGGGCCTTACGGGCGCCAAAGAAGGTCATGAACACCAGGCGCCAGGAATAGAACGAGGTCAGGCCGGCGGCGGCCACGGTCGCGATAAAGGCGAACATCGCCACGTGATGATGTTCGCCCGCGGCGAAGGCCGCTTCGATGATCGCGTCCTTGGAATAGAAACCGGCGGTGAACGGGAAGCCCGTGAGCGCGAGCGTGCCGATGATCATCATCGCGAAGGTGAAGGGAATGTCCTTACGCAGCCCGCCCATGTTGCGCATGTCCTGCTCGTGATGCATCGCATGGATCACGGAGCCCGCGCCTAGAAAGAGCAGCGCCTTGAAGAAGGCGTGGGTGAAAAGATGGTAGACGCCGATGCTATAGGCGCCGACGCCTTCCGCAACGAACATGTAGCCGAGCTGAGAGCATGTCGAATAGGCGATGACGCGCTTGATGTCGTTTTGCACGAGCCCGACCGTCGCGGCGAAAATCGCGGTGACCGCCCCGACCAGCGTCACGAATTCGAGAGTCGTGGGCGCATATTCGAAAATCGGCGAAAGGCGCGCCACCATGAACACGCCGGCCGTCACCATCGTCGCGGCGTGAATGAGCGCCGAAACGGGCGTCGGGCCTTCCATCGCGTCCGGCAGCCAGGTGTGCAGCAGGAACTGCGCCGACTTGCCCATCGCGCCGATGAACAGCAGGAAGGTGGCGAGCGTCAGCGCGTCGACATCCATGCCGAAGACATGGATCGTCTTGCCGGCAAGCCCCGGGACGGCGGCGAAAACCTCCTCAAAGCCAAGCGACTTCGTCAGCTGGAAGACGAGGAAAATCCCGAGCGCGAAGCCAAAATCGCCGACGCGGTTGACGACGAAGGCCTTGATCGCGGCGGCGTTGGCCGAAGGCTTTTGATACCAGAAGCCGATGAGCAGATAGGACGCCAGGCCGACGCCCTCCCAGCCAAAGAACATCTGCACGAGATTGTCGGCCGTCACCAGCATCAGCATGGCGAAGGTGAACAGCGACAAATAGGCGAAGAAGCGCGGGCGATCCGGATCCTCGTGCATGTAGCCGATCGAATAAAGATGCACGAGGCTCGACACCGTGTTGACGACGACGAGCATCACCGCCGTCAGCGTATCGACCCGCAACGCCCAGTCGACCTTGAGGTCGCCCACGGTCATCCAATTGCCGATAATCGGCGCATAGCCGTGATCGTGGCCGAGCGCGACGTCGAAGAAGACGATCCACGACAGCACGGCGCAGATCATCAAGAAGCCCGTCGTGATGAGCTCCGAGGCGCGCACCCCGATCCAAGGTCCGAGCGCGCCTGCGATCAGAAAGCCGACAAGCGGAAGAAAGACGATGGCGTAAATCATCGCTGGGGTCAGCCCTTCAAGGAATTGATGTCTTCGACGGCGATCGTGCCGCGGTTGCGATAGAAGGTGACGAGAATCGCGAGGCCGATCGCCGCCTCCGCCGCCGCCACGGTGAGCACGAAGAGCGCGAACACCTGACCAGTGAGATCCGCGAGCGACTGCGAGAAGGCGACGAAGTTCAGATTGACCGCAAGCAGTATCAGCTCAACCGACATGAGAATGACGATAATGTTTTTGCGGTTGAGGATGATGCCGGCGACGCCGAGCGTGAACAGGACCGCCGCGACGACGAGGTAATGCGTAAGGCCGATGGTCAGCATGTATGTCCTCGTTAGACGCCGGTCCGAAACGGAACTTTCTTGATCTCGATCACATTTTCGCGCGTGCGCGCGTTCTGCTCGTCGATCTTCTGCCGCTTGATGTTGGGCCTATGGTGGAGCGTCAGCACGATGGCGCCGATCATGGCGGTGAGCAGCACGAGCGCCGAGGCCTGAAAGAAGATCACATATTTCGTGTAAAGGATTTGGCCGAGCGCCGCGGTGTTGCTCATTTGCGGAATGATCGGATTGGCGACGGCCTCACTCGCCGAGGGCGCCGAAGTCCAGCCGAGCGCCACGAAACCCAGTTCCGCCAGGACGACGACGCCGACTCCGACGCCGACGGGAAGATATTTGGCGAAGCCCTGCTTCAGTTCGGCGAAATCGACGTCGAGCATCATGACGACGAACAGGAACAGCACCGCGACCGCGCCGACATAGACGACGATGAGGATCATCGCCAGGAACTCCGCGCCGGCGAGCAGAAACAGCCCCGCGCCGTTGCAGAAGGCGAGGATGAGAAACAGCACCGAGTGCACCGGATTGCGCGCGAAGATCACGACGCCGGCCGAGGCGATCATGATCGTCGCGAAGAGGTAGAAAAATACGGCCTGCACGTTTTTCGTCCTTACTGCGCCGATGCGGCGTGTTCGTTCGCGTCTCTTCGCGTTACCTGTACTGCGCGTCCATCGCGATATTGCGCGCGATCTCACGCTCCCAGCGGTCGCCGTTCTCGAGCAGACGATCCTTGTTGTAGTAAAGCTCCTCGCGGGTCTCGACCGAGAATTCCGAATTTGGCCCCTCGACGATGGCGTCCACCGGGCAGGCTTCCTGGCAGTAGCCGCAATAGATGCATTTGACCATGTCGATGTCGTAGCGCGTCGTGCGGCGGGTGCCGTCGTTCCGGCGCGGTCCGGCCTCGATGGTGATCGCCTGCGCAGGACAGATCGCCTCGCACAGCTTGCAGGCGATGCAGCGCTCCTCGCCATTGGGGTAGCGGCGCAGCGCATGCTCGCCGCGGTAGCGCGGCGACTGCGGATTCTTTTCGTGCGGATAGTTGATCGTCGCCTTCGGCTTGAAGAAGTAGCGCATCGATAGCAGGAATGCGCCGACGAATTCGGTGAGGAAGAGCGACTTGGCCGCTTGATCGAGTTTCATGATGGCCTCAACTGCCTGCCGGTCCCGCCGGCCAGAACTGCAGCACGGCGGCGACGATGACGACCATGGCGAGGGAGAGCGGCAGGAAGACTTTCCAGCCCAGACGCATCAGCTGATCGTAGCGATAGCGCGGCACGAAAGCCTTCACCATGGCGAAGAAGAAGAAGAAGAAGCTCACCTTCAGCGTGAACCAGATCACGCCCGGCACATAGGTGAACGGCGCGATTTTGATCGGCGGCAGCCAGCCGCCAAAGAACAGGATCGTCAGCAGCGCGCACATGGTGACGATCGCCACATATTCGGCGAGCATGAACAGGACGTAGGGCGTCGCGGAATATTCGATCATGAAGCCGGCGACGAGCTCCGACTCCGCCTCGACGAGATCGAACGGCGGACGATTGGTCTCGGCGAGCGCCGAGACGAAGAAGACGACGAACATCGGGAAAAGGCGCAGCCAATACCAGCCGGCCATGCCGTAGGACGTATCCTGCGCATTGACGATGTCGGTCAGATTGAGCGAGCCGGCGCAGAGCAGCACCGTGATGATGACGAAGCCGATCGAGACTTCGTAGGAGACCATCTGCGCCGCCGAGCGAAGCGCCGACAGGAACGGATATTTCGAGTTCGACGCCCAGCCGCCCATGATGACGCCATAGACGCCGAGCGAGGACAGCGCAAAGATGTAGAGAATGCCGACGTTGATGTCGCCGACCGCCCAGCCGTCGGCGACCGGGATGACGGCCCAGGCCGCGATCGAGAGCGTCGCCATGATGAAGGGCGCGAACAGGAAAACGCCCTTGTTGGCGACGTCCGGAATCACCGGCTCCTTGAGCGCGAATTTGATGAAGTCGGCGAAGCTCTGCAGAAGCCCCCAGGGTCCGACGACATTCGGTCCGCGGCGCAACTGCACCGCCGCCCAGATCTTGCGGTCCGCGAGGATCACATAGGCCACATAGATCAGCACCGCGACCGCCAGCAAAACGCTCTTCACGAGCGCGAGAACAAGCGGATACGCGATGAAGAAATCCGAAATGGCGCTCGCCCAACCGTCGGTCACGTCCAAAGCTCCTATTCCGCCGCCTGAGCAAGCCGGCCCTGCGCCAGCGCCGAACATTCCGCCATGACCGCCGACGCGCGGGCGATCGGATTCGTGAAGTAGAAGTTTTGAATCGCCGGAGCGAAGGAATCCTTCATCGCCACGGCCGGATGGTTGGCGAGCGCGACGACCTGCGCGGATTCGCCCGGCGCAATCTCGTCCAATTCCGCGAAGTGCGGGTGGGCCTCGAAGAGCAGCCGGCGCAACGTCGCAAGCGAATCGAAAGGCAGCGGATTGCCGAGCGCGCCCGAGAGAGCGCGCAACACCGCCCAATCCTCGCGCGCTTCTCCGGGCGGGAAGACGACGCGGAAGGCGCGCTGCACGCGGCCTTCCGTATTGACGTAAAGTCCGGATTTTTCCGTATAGGCGGCGCCCGGCAGGATCACGTCGGCGCGATGCGCGCCGCGGTCGCCATGCGTGCCGATATAAACGACGAAGGCGCCCTGATCGATGGCGATTTCGTCGGCGCCGAGGTTGAAGATGAGATCGAGCGCGCCGGCCTTCGCCATCGCGCGCGCATCCAATCCGCCAGCGCCCGGCGTGAAGCGAAGATCGAGCGCGCCAACCCGCGCGGCCGCCGTATGCAGGACCGAGAAGCCGTTCCAGCCGTCGCCGAGACCGCCGAGCCTTTGCGCGGCCTGAGCGGCGAGCGTGAGCGTCGCCTCGCCGTCGTCGCGCGCCAGAGCGCCCTGACCGACGATGACGAGCAGCTTTTCGGTCGGCTTCGCCGAGCGGATGAATTGCAAAAGCGATTCCGGCCCGGCCCCGAGATAGTCGTAGTCGTAGGTGAGATCGGCGCGCTCGCCGATCAGCGAAATCTTGAAGTCGCCTCTGAGCCAGCGCTTGCGGAGCCGCGCGTTGAGAACGGGCGATTCCTTGCGCGGATTGGCGCCGATAATGAGCGCGGCGCCCGCCTGTTCGATCCCCGCGGCCGTCGCATTGAAGAGATAAGAGGCCCGGCCGAATTTCGGGTCGAGTTTGGCGCCGTCCTGGCGGCAATCCAGATTGGCGGTTCCAAGCTGCTCGGCAAGCAGCTTTAGCGCATAGGTCTCTTCGACCGCGGCGAGATCGCCGACGAGCGCGCCGATGCGCGAAGCGGGCGTCGCCTTGGTTTTGGCGGCGACGGCGGCGAGCGCCTCCTGCCATGAGGCCGGACGCAGCCGGCCATTCTCGCGAATATAGGGGCGATCGAGGCGCTGCGTCTTGAGGCCGTCGACGATCTGGCGCGTCTTGTCGGAAATCCACTCCTCATTCACGAGGTCGTTGACGCGCGGCAGAATGCGCATGACTTCGCGGCCGCGTGAATCGACGCGGATCGCCGAGCCCAGCGCGTCCATCACGTCGATCGTCTCGGTCTTCTGATATTCCCAGGGACGGCCGCGGAAGCTTTGCGGCTTGGGCAGCAGCGCGCCCACGGGACAAAGATCCGCGACATTGCCCTGCAGCTCGGAGGTCATCGCGCTTTCGAGATAGGTGGTGATCTCCATATCTTCGCCGCGGCCGATCGCGCCCATGTCTCCCGTGCCGGCGACCTCCGCCGTGAAGCGGACGCAACGCGTGCAATGGATGCAGCGGTTCATCTCGGTCTTGACCAGGACGCCGATATATTTGTCCTCGACCGCGCGCTTGTTCTCATGAAACCGCGAGCTGTCGACGCCAAAGACCAGCGCCTGATCCTGCAGATCGCATTCGCCGCCCTGATCGCAGATCGGGCAATCCAGCGGATGGTTGATGAGCAGAAACTCCATCACCCCTTCGCGCGCCTTCTTCACCATCGGCGATTTGGTGAGGACTTCCGGCGGCGCGCCGTTCGGACCGGGCCGCAGATCCCTCACCGACATGGCGCAGGACGCCTGTGGCTTCGGCGGACCGCCCTTCACCTCGACGAGGCACATGCGGCAGTTGCCGGCGATCGACAGGCGCTCGTGATAGCAAAAGCGCGGAATCTCGGCGCCGGCCTGCTCGCAGGCCTGCAGCAGGGTGAAATCCCCAGGCACGTCCACTTCGACGCCATCGACGAGAATCTTGGTCACTTCGCTCTCTCCGAAGTCTCGATGGGTTCGATCATCACTCGGCCGCCACGCGGATCGGATCGGGATGCGGATTGGCCGCATATTGATCGATGCGCTTCTCGATCACGTCGCGGAAGTGCGTAATGAGTCCCTGGACGGGCCAGGCCGCGGCGTCGCCAAGCGCGCAGATCGTGTGGCCCTCGATCTGCTTTGAGACGTCGAACAGCATGTCGATTTCTCGTCTGTGCGCGCGGCCTTCGACCATGCGTTGCAAAACGCGCCACATCCAGCCGGTGCCCTCGCGGCAGGGCGTGCACTGACCGCAGCTCTCGTGCTTATAGAAATAGGCGAGACGCGCGATGGCGCGGATGATGTCG
>DATBRI010000066.1:0-5325 GCA_036560365.1 Methylocystis sp. | reverse complement strand
GACATCGACCGCTCGTCGCTGGCGCATAATCATTCGCTCGCCGAGGCGATCGCCGCGCTGCCCGGACGCAAGCTCATCCTCACCAACGCCTCGCGCCATCACGCGATCGAAACCGCCAAGCAGCTCGGCATCGACCATTGCTTCGAGGACATCTTCGACATCATCGCCGCGGACTTCATCAATAAGCCCGAGGAAGGCGCCTATATGCGCTTTTTCGAGAAGCTGAAGATCGAGCCCAAGCGCGCGGCGATTTTCGAGGACATCGACCGCAATCTCGTCGTGCCGCATGCCCACGGCATGACGACGGTGCTGGTGCTGCCGGCCCATGACGAAGGCCCCGAGCGCGAAGCCTGGGAAATCGCCACCGGCGACGAGCCGCATGTGGATTTCGTGACGGACGATCTCGTGGGGTTTTTGGAGGGATTGATCGGGGATTAAGTCGCGCGCTGTTCCATCAAGATCAGATCGGTGTCCTGTGGCTTAGCGCCGGCGGCGGTCAGCATCGCATGAATCTGGCCCCGGTGATGGGTCTGGTGATTGAAGACATGGCTGACGACAAACCACTTCGGCTTGATCATGTCCGATTGCATGAGGCCTGAACGCCAGATGAGATCGCCGGCGAGCCAGTCGTCGGTCACGCCGTCGGCCCAAAGGATCAGCCGTTCGTCGCATGCGGTTCGATCCTGTTTCAAGCTGTCCCAATCGTCGCGATAGGAAGCCGATTCGCTTAGCGGCGTGGAAGGCCTCGGGGCGTCCGAAAAGCGGCTCAGCCACATATGGTCCGCCCACAGAAGATGGCTGAAAGTCGCATGAATTGATTTGAAGAAAGCGCCGCGGTCCTTGCGCCGCTCTTCCTCCGACAGGCTGTCGGCGGCGGCGTAGAGGCTGGCGTTTTGCCAGCGATTGTAACGCGCCATGGTCTGCACAAATGTCGAACTTGCCATGTGATTTTCTTGCCTCCCGGAAACTTACCGCAGCAACGTGGTCGCCTTCGCCAAAGCCTCCGCCACTTCCGCCTTCTCTCCTCGCCTTGCACGCGCGCCAGTCGAGGCTTTTCACTTGATCGGCGAGCGCTGCTGACGGCTTCGTGTCATAAAGCGGGACTTCGAATGGATAGTTCTTCGCCGCAGCGCTTGCCAATGGTTTCCGCGTCATGGCCGGGCTTGTCCCGGCCATCCACGCCGGGACGTTGCGCCAAGCTGCGGGACTCGCGTCACGTCGACCCGTGGATGCCCGGCACAAGCCCGGGTATCACGCGGAGAGGTTGCGACATTCTTTTTTCACAAGTCGCGTCACCCGACTGCGGCGGCTCCTCAGCTGAGGGTCAGGAAGAAGCGCGCTCCGTCTCGCTTGTTGAACTCCCCTCGCCATGGCCTTACAACCGCGCCAGCCTTCACCCATCATTTTCGGGAATTTCATGTCGCACACGGGACTTGAGACGCTCATCAGCGCCGCTTTCGAGGATCGCGCCAATATCACCGCCGAGACGCAGGGCGACATCCGCCGCGCCGTCGACAGCGCGCTGCGTCTGCTCGATGCCGGCAAGCTGCGCGTCGCGGAAAAGATCGAAGGCCAGGAAGGTCCTGAAAGCTGGAACGTCCACCAGTGGCTGAAAAAAGCCGTGCTGCTGTCGTTCCGCTTGAACGACATGGCGGTGATCGCCGGGGGTCCCGGCGGCGCGACCTGGTGGGACAAGGTCCCCTCAAAATTCGTCGGCTGGGGCGCGCGCGAGCACGCAGCGTCGGGCTTTCGCTCGGTGCCGGGGGCGATCGTGCGCCACTCGGCCTATGTGGCGCCCGGCGCGATATTGATGCCCTCCTTCGTCAATCTCGGCGCCTATGTCGATAGCGGCACGATGGTCGACACCTGGGTCACCGTCGGCTCGTGCGCCCAGATCGGCAAGAATGTTCACCTGTCTGGCGGCGTCGGCGTCGGCGGCGTGCTGGAGCCGCTGCAGGCGAACCCCACCATTATCGAGGACGACTGCTTTATCGGCGCGCGTTCGGAGGTCGTCGAAGGCGTCGTCGTCGGCAAGGGTTCGGTGCTGTCGATGGGCGTCTTCATCGGCGCCTCGACCAAGATCATCGACCGCGCCACCGGCAAGATCCACATGGGTTATGTGCCGCCCTATTCGGTGGTCGTCTCCGGCAGTCTGCCGGGCAAGCCCTTGCCGGACGGAACGCCTGGCCCGTCGCTCTATTGCGCGGTGATCGTCAAGACGGTCGATGCGCAGACGCGCAGCAAGACCGGCATCAACGAGCTTTTGAGGGATTGATGGATCGCGAGCGCCTGCGCTTTCTCTATCAGACCGAACAGGGCCGCATCGATCGCGCCGCCTGGCGGCGCGGCGCAGGCGCGCTTATTGCGGTTCTTTTGCCGCTGACGCTGATCTGGTTCGCGCTTGCGCCCTATTCGACGCATGATCTGGCGACGACGCCGTTCTTCGCGCCGATGACGATTCTCGCCTACGCCTATGTCATCTTTTACGCCTTCGCCGTGATGCTGATCGTCGTGAGCTTCATCAATCTTTCGGCCAAGCGCTGTCGCGACCGTGGCCTCACGCCGCCGCTCGGCCTTGCGAGCCTCGCGCCGCTTCTGGCGCTGCTGGCCGGCGCCGCGCATTTTCTGCAGCCGCGCGTCGCCGAAGACATGTCGCGCGCGTATGTCTGGGGCGTGGACGCGCTCTTTGTCGCCGCTGCGCTCTGGACCATCTATGAACTGGGCTGGCGGGAAGAGTCACGAAACCTCCCGAACTGAACAAAGCAAATTGACAATGTCAGAGTCCCGCGCCGTCGCGCTCACCCGCGAACTCATCCGTTGTCCGTCCGTGACGCCGGCCGACGCCGGCGCGCTCGACGTCGTCGAGACGGCGCTGAAAGCCGTCGGCTTCGAGACGCATCGAATCGTCTTCTCCGCGCCGGGCACGCCCGACATCGACAATCTCTTCGCCAAGATCGGCGCGGGAGCGCCACATCTCGCCTTCGCCGGCCATACCGACGTCGTGCCGCCCGGCGATCCCGCGCGCTGGCGCTTCGCTCCCTTCGCCGCGGAAATCTCGGATGGCCGCGTCTACGGCCGCGGCGCCTCGGACATGAAGGGCGCCATCGCCGCATTCGCTGCAGCGTCGCTCGCTTACGTCGAGCCTCATGGCGCGCCGCACGGAACGCTTTCGCTGCTCATCACCGGCGATGAGGAGGGCGTGTCGATCAACGGCACGGTGAAGCTGCTCGAATGGGCGTGCGCGCGCGGCGAGCGCTTCGATCACTGCATCGTCGGCGAGCCGAGCAATGCGTCGACGCTCGGCGACATGATCAAGATCGGCCGGCGCGGTTCGCTCAGCGGACGCATTCGCGTCATCGGCAAGCAGGGCCATGTCGCCTATCCCCAGCGCGCGGAAAATCCGGCGCCGATCATCGCGCGCATCGTCTCTGCGCTCTCGGGGCATGAGCTCGACAAAGGCACGACGCATTTCGAGCGCTCCAATCTCGAATTTTCCACGATCGACATCGGCAACCCTGCGGTCAATGTCATCCCCGGCGAGGCGCGCGCGCAGTTCAATGTCCGCTTCAACGACGTCTGGACGCATGAGTCGCTGAAAGAGCGCATTCTGCAGGTCATCAAGGAAGCGGCGCCGAGCGCCAATGTCGAGGTCGAATTTCCGCCGTCGAACGCCAAGTCCTTCATCACCAAGCCCGGCGCCTTCACCGAACTCGTCGTTGACGCCGTGCGGGATGTGACGGGCCTGACGCCGGAACTCTCGACGACCGGCGGCACCTCCGACGCGCGCTTTATCACCCACTACTGTCCGGTGCTGGAGTTCGGCCTCACGAATGAGACGATCCACGCCGTCGACGAGAACGCCCGCGTCGCCGACATCGACGGGCTCTGCGCGGTCTATGCGCGAATCATCGAGCGCTATTTCGAGGGCTCATCCGCTCGATGAAGGCGGCCCAAACAGGGTTGGGTGTCCATATTCTGTCGAGGTCGGCGCGGGCGCGCGCCTCTTCCATGCCTGCGCTGATCCGGAAGAGATAGAGGAAGGCCGAGACCCGGTAGTTCGCGATGCAATGGACATGCGTCGCAGATTCGCTGGTCCCTTCAAAAGCCTCGCAGAAGCGATCGAAGTCCTCTTCTGTGGGGTTTTGAAAGTCGACCGGAATATGCGTGTAGCGCATGCCCAGCGCCGCCAAGATTTCCGCCTCGTTCTTTAGCGCCTTCTCACTGGTCGCGGGCGCAAGATTGATGATTTCGCGCACGCCAAGCGCGGCGATCTCGCCGAACTGCGCTTGCGTCGGCTGACCGGACGTGGTGGTCCGCTTATCGAGACGCAGCCAATTGTAGATGTCGGCGGGATCGGCCATCGGTCTCGCTTACGCGTTGCGTCTCATGGGACGTCGTCACCCCCGCGCGGCGAGCGGCACGACATTGTGCAACTGCGTATCCGCCGTCTCGAAGAAGCGGCGCAGATTACGCGCCGCCTGACGAATCCGCTGCTCGTTCTCGACAAGCGCGAGGCGCACGAACCCCTCGCCATTTTCGCCGAAGCCCTCGCCCGGCGCCACGGCGACATCGGCCTTCTCGATGAGAAGCTTCGAAAATTCCAGAGTCGAGATATTACGGAAACGCTCGGGCGCCTGAGCCCAGGCGAACATCGAGGCGCGCGGCGCCGGGATCGGCCAGCCCGCCTGCGCGAAGCTCTCGACCATCACGTCGCGGCGCCGCTTGTAGATCGCGCGCATCTCCTTGACGCAGTCGTCGGGCCCGTTGAGCGCAGCGACCGCCGCGACCTGCACCGGCGTGAAGGCGCCGTAGTCGAGATAGCTCTTCACCCGCGCCAGCGCCGACAGCAGCCGCTCGTTGCCGACGGCGAAGCCGATGCGCCAGCCGGCCATCGAGAAGGTCTTCGACATCGAGGTGAATTCGACCGTCACATCCATCGCGCCCGGCACTTGCAGCATCGAGGGCGGCGGATTGTCATCGAAATAGACTTCGGCGTAGGCGAGGTCGGAGAGCACGAATATCTCGTGCTTCTTCGCGAAGGCGACGAGGTCCTTGTAGAAGTCGAGCGAGGCCACTTCCGCCGTCGGATTGGACGGATAGCAGACGACGACCGCGATCGGCTTGGGAATCGAGTGGACGATCGCGCGCTCCAGCGCCACGAAATAGTCGGGCGTCGGCGCCGAGGGCACGGAGCGGATGACGCCGCCGGCCATCAGAAAGCCGAAGGCGTGGATCGGGTAGGAGGGGTTTGGCACCAACACCACGTCGCCAGGCGCGGTGATCGCCTGCGCCATATTGGCGAAGCCCTCCTTGGAGCCGAGCGTC
>DATBRI010000065.1:0-111430 GCA_036560365.1 Methylocystis sp. | reverse complement strand
GGGGCATTCGCTTTGGTTTTCGACATCGGGCCGCGCCGGCAGTTCGCTTAGCGAACTTTTCGTCCAGCCTCGCGTTTTAGCCGCGGGGGACGTCCGATCGCCGAAAGCCGATCTGCAACGCTAACCCTTGCCGGCGCCGCCCTCTCTGGGCTCTCGGGAGAACAAATGTCCGCCACGACCGATCGCGCGCCTACGCGCGAAGATTTTGCCGCCCTGCTTGATGAGAGCTATGGCCAGAACGAGGCCTTCGAAGGCTCCGTCATCAAGGGCCGCGTCGTCGCCATCGAAAAGGATGTCGCCGTCATCGACATCGGCCTCAAGACCGAGGGCCGCGTCGCCATCAAGGAATTCACCGGCTATGGCCGGGACCCCGCCCCCCAGGTGGGCGAAGAGGTCGAAGTCTATCTGGAGCGCGTCGAGAACGCGCTCGGCGAAGCCGTCATTTCGCGCGACAAGGCGCGGCGCGAAGAGAGCTGGGTCAAGCTCGAAAAAGCCTTCGAGACCAATGAAAAGGTCGAGGGCGTCATCTTTAATCAGGTCAAGGGCGGCTTCACCGTCGACCTCGACGGCGCCGTGGCCTTTCTGCCGCGCAGCCAGGTCGACATCCGACCGATCCGCGACGTCGGCCCGCTGATGAACGTGCCGCAGCCGTTCCACATCCTGAAGATGGACCGCCGGCGCGGCAATATCGTCGTCTCGCGCCGCACCGTGCTCGAAGAGAGCCGCGCCGAGCAGCGCCACGAGATCGTCGCCAATCTCGAAGAGGGACAGGTGATCGACGGCGTCGTGAAGAATATCACCGACTACGGCGCCTTCGTGGATCTTGGCGGCATCGACGGCCTGCTGCATGTCACCGACATCGCTTGGCGGCGCGTCAATCACCCGTCCGAGGTGCTGACCATCGGTCAGACCGTCAAGGTGAAGATCATCAAGATCAATCACGAGACGCACCGCATCTCGCTCGGCATGAAGCAGCTCCTCGAGGATCCTTGGCAGGGCATCGAGGCCAAATATCCGATCAGCGCCAGATTCCACGGCCGCGTGACCAACATCACCGACTACGGCGCGTTCGTCGAACTGGAGCCTGGCATCGAAGGCCTCGTCCACGTCTCGGAAATGAGCTGGACGAAAAAGAACGTCCATCCCGGCAAGATCGTCTCGACGAGCCAGGAAGTCGACGTTCAGGTGCTCGAGGTCGATCCGGTCAAACGCCGGATCTCGCTGGGCCTCAAGCAGTGCCTGCAGAATCCGTGGGAGGCCTTCGCCGAAAAGCATCCGGTCGGCTCGACCGTCTCTGGCGAAGTGAAGAACAAGACCGAATTTGGGCTCTTCATCGGCCTCGACGGCGACGTCGACGGCATGGTCCATCTGTCGGATCTCGACTGGAACCGCGCCGGCGAGCAGGTCATCGAGGAGTTTAAGAAGGGCGACACGATCAACGCCCAGGTCCTCGACGTCGACGTGGAGAAGGAGCGCATCTCGCTGGGCGTCAAGCAGCTCGCCGGCGATCCGTTCGCTTCCGTCAGCGCCGAAGAAGGCGGCGAGCTCAGAAAGGGCCTCGTCGTCACCTGCGAAGTGATCGAGGTGAAGGAGTCCGGCATCGACGTGAAGATCGCCGGCACGGATCTCTCCACCTTCATCAAGCGCAGCGAACTCGCGCGCGACCGCGCCGACCAGCGCCCTGAACGGTTCGCCGTCGGCGAAAAGGTCGACGCCCGCGTGACGCTGTTCGACCGCAAGGCCCGCAAGGTCTCCGTTTCGATCAAGGCGCTCGAGGTCGCTGAAGAGAAGGAGGCCATCGCGCAATATGGCTCGGCCGACTCTGGCGCGTCGCTTGGCGACATTCTCGGCGCGGCGCTCAAAGCCCGCGAAGAGACGCCCAAGAAAGCCAAGAAGGACGACGAAGAGTAAGGACGCCTCGACCGGCGGTTTCAGGCCCGCGCCGCAAGGCGCGGGCCTTTCTTTGCGCCTTGCGTAAATCTTTCATTCACCATGCCTCAATTCGCGCGGGGCCGTTAACGCTAACTTCTGAAACTCCTGGGCAAACTCGGCGCGTTTTCCGCCCGCGTCCACCGCGGGCCGCCGGAGTCGCGTCCCATGAGCGTTGCCGAAGTCGACCCCAACTACAGGCGTTATGCGCAGCCGCTGCGCGCCCGCCCGGCGGGCGTTCGCGCAGCGATCGGAATGGGCGTCGGCGCGACGTTCATTCTCTTCGCCGCACTCGTCTTTCTTCCGCGCGGACCCATGATCGCTGAACCAAAAGTCGCGGCGAATATCGAGCAACCGCGCGCCACTGTCGCGCCGTCGCGCAAGATTTCCACTAAGGTTTCCGTCGAAGCTATCGAGGCCTCGGCGCTGATGGCGAAACCCTTCAGCGCGTTCGACATCGCCGCGCCGGAATTCGACCGGGAGAAAAAAACCATCGCCGTGCGCGATAGCGAGAACGGCTCCGGCCGCATCGATACGATCGCCGTCGGGCAATTCGCGATGGGCGCGACATTCATGCGCGTCGATATCCATCAGGATATCGTCGACAAGGAAAAGACGTCCGATTTCTTCCTCGACATGGCCCGACACGCCGCCCAGGCCGGCCTTAACGTGGCGAAGATCGGCCAGCCAAGCGCGCTCAACACCAAATTTGGGCCGTTTGAGACGGCCGAGATACGGCTGTCGCAAACTGCAGCCGAGGGCGTCGCGGCGAGCGAACGCAGCTGCCTCGCGGCGCGCTTCATCGATGGGAAGCTCGCGCTCGAAATCACCGGACTGGCCTGCGGCGAAACGGCGAGACCGATCGACCGCGTCGCATTCGGCTGCATGCTCGACCGCATCAACTACAGGGCGAGTCCGGATAATCCGGCGCTGAACGATTTCTTCGCGCAAGCGGCGTCGACGGGCGCCATTGGCTGCGGCAACATTTCGCGCGACGACCTGACAGCGACCATTCCAGCGCAAAAGAACGCGGGGCGTCCGGCGCAGGGCGCGCGCCGCGCGCATGCGACAAGAACATCGCGCCCAGGCGCACAGATCGTGCGCTAAGCCTTCCGGACGGCCGCATTCACCCTGACGGCGGATTATTGGCGCGAAAGCCCGCTCCAATTCGCTTTTGCGAAACGATCCGCTATTATGATCCTAGGCGTTCAGTCCAAAGGGGATCGTGATGCGCAAGAATAGAGTGCTGTCGGCGGGGCTCGCCTGTCTGGTGTTGTTCGCGGCGGGCGATGCGCTCGCGAAGTCCCGCTATCGCGTCGCCTCGGGCGATGTTTGTTGCGGCCGCGGTCCGATCGACATCCAGCGTCGCAGCTGGCTCGACCCCGGCACCCAAGTGCCGGTCGGCAGCACCAACCGCTACATGGTCCAGCAGACCTATCTCAATCACGATCCCATCGAGCGCAACCAGCGTAGCTGGTACATGCAGGAGACGCTTCCGCAGCGGCCGCCTTATAACGCCAGCATGATCGTGCCTTACGACGAGGGTTTCCCGTTCTGGTGGCCGTAAGTCGGGCTATTTTCCACGAATCTTGACTTCAGGGGCGCTTTCCTTTAGCTCCCCACGAGCCTGACGCGGCCCGTTCGCGCCAGGCTAGCACCCGTGGCGTTTGCTGCAAACGCCTGTCGGCCGTTATGACGGCAGAGGAGGGCGCGTTCTTGATGCCCCGGCGCTGGCCGGGGGCGGCGAGAGACGCGATTCTGGACGACGTCCGAGCGCAAGGCGCCGGGCGATTTTCGTCTGTCGCCTCTCGCACGCAACAAACGCGATGATGAGAGGACGAAGTCAAAGTGACGAAACGCGCAGAATCAAAATACAAGCTCGATCGCCGCCTGGGCCAGAATATCTGGGGCCGGCCGAAGAGCCCCGTCAACCGACGGGAATACGGCCCCGGCCAGCACGGACAGCGGCGCAAGGGCAAGCTCTCTGACTATGGCACGCAGCTCAAAGCCAAGCAGAAGCTCAAGGGCTATTACGGCAATATTTCCGAAAAGCAGTTTCGTAAATATTACGCGGAAGCCATTCGGTTGAAGGGCGACTCGGGCGATAATCTGATCGGCCTTTTGGAGCGGCGCCTCGACGCCGTCGTCTATCGCGCGAAATTCGTTCCGACGGTTTTCGCCGCGCGCCAGTTCGTCAATCACGGCCATATCCGCGTCAACGGCAAGCGCGTCAACATTCCGTCCTATCAGGTGAAGGTCGGCGACGTGATCGAGGTGAAGGAATCCTCGAAACAGGCGGTGACCGTTCTCGAAGCGGTTCAGCTCGCCGAGCGTGACGCCCCAGAATATTACGACGTCGACCACACCAAAATGGTCGCGAAGCTCATCCGGGTGCCGCATGCGACGGAGGTGCCCTATCCGGTGCAGATGGAGCCGAACCTCGTCATCGAATTCTATTCGCGTTAAATTCAACGCGCAGCTGAAGAAGACAGCCGCCTCGAGCGGCTGTTTTTTTATGCCCGAATTCTTGACTGCGGGACCGCAATCGGAAAGGCTAGAGCTCTTCGCGATCACATGGACTTAAGTGATCGATAAGGAATCGCTCAAAATCAAAACGTTGGAGCAGGTTCTCGTCGAAAAAGTCTGTCAACATTTTCGGAGCCTGCTCGCGCACAAAAGCGCCGTCATCGCTTGCGGGCAAGCTGAAAGACGGCCGAACCAAGGGAACGCAGAAGGAGAGTCACGTGTCCGGGCTATCGAAGAAGCGGCCGGCGGAGCAGGAACGCGGTCAGCGTCCCCTCTGGATCGCGATCGGCGGCTTGCTGGTCAGCGTTCTCAGCTACACCATGAAGGACATGATGCTCGGCGACGTCGTTTTCTGGTTCGGCGCCGTGCTCGCTTTTATCGGCGTGCTTTATTGGTTCATTCGGCCGAAACACGGGCTGTAGCGCCCGGTTAGCGGCGCCGCTTCTCGCCGGATTTGATTTGCCACAATTGTCGAAGACGTTATGGTCTTCGGCGTCGCAACAGTCACGGACCGCACATGCCCTTCGCTTTTATACCCCGTCGTGGTTTCCTTGTCGGCGCCGCCTGCGCGCTCATCGCCGCATCGCCCGCCTTCGCCGACAAGTCGCCTTCGGGCAAAGTCGCGGTCGACGAGCTGATGGCGCCGAACGCCCTGCCCGACGTCGTGGAAGGCGCGGCGAACGCTCCCGTGACCATTGTCGAATATGCTTCGATGACGTGCAGCCACTGCGCGGCGTTCCATCATGACGTGTATCCGGAACTGAAGAAGAATTATATCGACACCGGCAAGGCGAAATTCATTTTGCGCGAGTTCCCGCTCGATCCGCTCGCGACGGCCGCGTTCATGCTGGCGCGCGAACTCGGCGACAAGCGCGAGGCGGCGGTTGATCTTCTGTTCTCGCAGCAAAAGAACTGGGCCTTTTCCGAGAAGCCGCTCGACGGCTTGGCCAATGTCTTGAAACAGGCCGGCCTCGGCCAGGAGAAGTTCGAGGCCGTCTTGAAGGATCAGGCGCTTTACGAGAATGTGAACAAGGTGCGTAATCGCGCCGCGGAGAAATTTGGCGTCAACTCTACGCCGACGTTCTTCGTTAATGGCGACAAATACACCGGCGAGATCGGCGTCGAGGACTGGGACAAGATCATCACAGAAAAAACCGCATCGAAGTGATCGTTTCGTTCGCTGGATGGCCGTATATGGCCAGCCATGACCATTCGGGAAGCGCTGCTAGATCACGCTGCATTTGGGCGGAATCGGCAAAATGCAGATAAATCGATTCCCAATATATAGAGCGCGCTCTACGCGAAAAACCGGTTCCCACTTTTTCGCAAGCCGCGCTCTAAAAGGCTGTCCGCCGCTCCAGCGCCGCCGCAAGCGTTCCCTCATCGAGATAGTCGAGTTCGCCGCCGACCGGCACGCCATGGGCGAGCCGCGTCACCTTCACGCCTGACGGCGACAGCATATCAGCGATGTAATGCGCGGTCGTCTGGCCGTCGACGGTGGCGTTGACCGCGAGCACGACCTCCCGAATCTCTCCGGGGCGCACGCGCTCGACGAGGCTTGCGATGGCGAGATCGTCCGGCCCGACGCCGTCAAGCGGCGACAACACCCCGCCGAGCACATGATAGCGCGCATTGAGCAGCCCTGCCCGCTCCAGAGCCCAGAGATCGGCGACCGTCTCGACGACAACGAGGATCGACTCGTCGCGGCGCGCGTCACGACAGATCGTGCAGGGATCGCGCGTATCGATATTGCCGCAAACCGAGCAAATGACGATGCGCTCCTGCGCGACGCGCATCGCTTCGGCGAGCGGCGCCAGCAGTTCTTCGCGTTTGCGGATGAGATGCAGCGCCGCACGCCGCGCCGATCGCGGACCGAGCCCCGGCAATTTGGCCAGGAGCTGCACGAGTTTTTCGATTTCAGGACCGGCCACCTTTTCAGCCATAGCCGGATCAAACGCCTCATGAGGGTCGCGTCATGCCCGAGCTTGTGCGGGCGTCCACGTCAGGATGCTACGTATAAATGGAAGCTTTGGGCGACGTCATCAGTGTATGGCCGGTCAAGGCCGGCCACGATGCGAGAACCGCAGGCATGCGCATCAAAACGGCAACTTGAAACCCGGCGGCAGCGGCAGCCCGCCGGTGAGCGCTTTCATTTTTTCGGCCATGGCCTCCTCGGCCTTGGCGCGCGCCTGCATGTGCGCCGTGAGGATCAGGTCTTGAAGGATTTCCTTCTCGTCGGGAGTCAGCAGACTGGGGTCGATCGAGATGCTTTTCATCCCGCCTTTGGCGTTGAGCGCGATTCGCACCATGCCGCCCCCCGCCTCGCCTTCGACGACGGTCTGTTCAAGCTCCAACTGCGCTTCGGCCATTTTGGCCTGCATCTGCTGCGCCTGCTTCATCAGTCCCATGAAGTCCATCATTGCGCTTCTCCGTCGTCTTCCTCGATTGGCGACGCGTCATCATAGAGCGTTTCGACTGACGCCGCGCCCTCGTCCCTGCCCCGAACGGCGATGATCTGCGCGCCGGGAAAACGCGCGAGCACGCTCGCGACGAGCGGATCCGCCTCCAGCGAGGAGCGGCGCTTGCGCTCTTCCGCTTCGCGCTGCTCCTTGAGCGTCGGCGTCCCGCCCGAGGCGACGATCGAAACCATCCAGCGCTCGCCGGTCCAAGCCTGAAGCCTCTGCATCAGAGTTGAAGCCAGTTCGCGCGCGCCGCCCGGCGCAAGTTCAAATTCGATCCGGCCATGCTCAAATCGCACCAGCCGCACTTCGGCTTCGAGCCCGATCTTGAGGCGCATGTCGCGCTTCTGCGCGGCGAGCGCGACAAGCGCGTCGAAGCTCTCGATGATGAGTCCTGGTTCCGGCGCCACAGATCTTGGCGCCGGCGCTGCAGAGGGCTGAGGAGCGGCGGCGCGCGGCGCCGGCGCGAGTCCCTGGCCCCCGCCCGCCCGCGGCGCAGCGCCGGCTCCGGCAGGCCCTCCGCCTCGCGTCGAGAGCGCTCCGGAGTCGGCGCTCGACGCGCTCTCCCCAAACCCCACACGCCGCAGCGCCTCCGCCGGCGTTGGCATGTCGGCGGCGTAAGCGAGCCTGACCAGCACCATGTCGGCGGCCGCCAACGGTCGCTGCGAGCCGCGCAATTCATCGACGCCCTTCATCAAGATCTGCCAGGCGCGGGTGAGCGCGGGAACGGCAAGGCGGGTCGCCGCGTCTTCGCCGCGGCGTTTTTCTTCGGGCGTCAGCGCCGCAGAGTCGGCGGTCTGAGGCGCAAGCTTCAGGCGCGTCGCGAGATGCGTGAATTCCGCAAGTTCGAGCAGCACCTGCGCCGGATCGGCGCCGCCATTATACTGATCTTCGAGAATGCCGATCGCCTTGGCGACATCGCCCGACATCGCCGCTTCGAAAAGATCGATGATTCGCGCCTTGTCGGCGACGCCGAGCATCAGCCGCAAATCCTCGGCGGCGATCGCGCCGCCAGCTGAATGCGCAGCGCCATAGGCGATCGCCTGATCGAGCAAGGACAGCGCATCGCGGGCCGAGCCTTCCGCCGCGCGCGCGATCATGGCGAGCGCTTCCGGCTCGATGGCGACGCCTTCAGCCTTGCAGACGCCGAGCAGATGGTCGGCGAGGAGGCCGGCGTCGATGCGGCGCAGATCGAAGCGTTGGCAGCGCGAGCGCACGGTCACCGGCACCTTGTCGATTTCCGTCGTCGCGAAGATGAACTTCACATGCTCTGGAGGCTCTTCGAGCGTTTTTAAGAGACCGTTGAACGCGGCCTTCGAGAGCATATGCACTTCGTCGATGATGTAGACTTTGGTCCGCGCCATGACCGGGCGATACCGGGCATTGTCGATGATCTCGCGGATGTCGTCGATGCCCGTATGCGAAGCGGCGTCCATCTCGAGCACATCGACGTGGCGCGAGTCGATGATCGCCTGACAGTGGACGCCAAGCTCTTCCATATGCATCGTCGGCTGATTGATCGCTGGCCGGCCATCTCGCGCCGGCAGCTCGTAATTGAAAGCCCGCGCCAGAATGCGCGCGGTCGTCGTCTTGCCGACGCCGCGCACGCCGGTCAGCAGATAGGCCTGATGAATTCGGTTGAGATCGAAGGCGTTTCCGAGCGTGCGCACCATCGGCTCTTGGCCGATCAGGTCTGCGAAAGTGGTCGGTCGATATTTGCGCGCCAGCACGCGATAGGCCGACGGCGACGCCTGATCGGCGCCAAACAGCGAAAGTCCGTCGTCGGGCGCCAGCGATGGCCTCGGCGGATCGTGCTCGTGGTCCATCTGGCATCCATCCGGCGGCAGACGAGCGACGAACAGCGCGATTGTTGCGCCACGCCATCCGTTGCTCGCCGAAAAGGTGGGAGGCTGAACGAAGACCCGCCCAAGCTCGTTAGGGCTGCTTCCTTCCGGACCTGACCCGGTTGGCGAGTGAAGCGTCCACCGCCAACCTCCCGGCCCCTTATTTGGCAGACGAGCGCGAGGGATGCAAGGCTCTGGTCCGTGGCCTTTGCTTTGGGCGTTCACCTTTCGCCCGAAGCAGGGATGCGCCCGCCCCACGCACTTGCTAAAGAGGGCGCAAATTTCGAGGGATTTGCGCTTGAACGCCGTCACCGCCACTTCAGCAGAACGCGAAGCTACGAGCCTTGCGGCCATTCTCGCGCATTTCGCGCGCGAGGGGTTCGCGCGCTGCGAGCCGCGCCTCCTACAGCCGGCGAATGTATTTCTGGATCGATCCGGAGAGGATTTCCGCGGCCGGCTTTACCTGACGAGCGATGGCTCAGGCGCTGAATTTTGCCTGCGGCCGGAATATACGATTCCGGTCTGCCTTGATTATCTCGCCTCCGCTCAGGCGGGCGAACCGGCGGCCTATGCTTATGGCGGCTCCATCTTTCGCGCGCCTGAACACGGCGCGACGGGGGACGGCGAGTTTCTTCAGGCGGGGCTGGAGAGCTTCGGCCGCCAGGACCGCGAAGCCGCGGACGCCGAGATTCTGGCTGCTTCCCTCGAAGCCGCGGCGGCGGTCGGCGCCACGGCGCTCAAAGTTCTGATCGGCGACGCCGGGCTCGTCGCCGCCTTCCTCGAACGGCTTGAGATGCCGCCGGTCTGGCGCCGGCGCCTCGCCGCCGGGCACGCGCGCGGCCAAAGGATCGCCGATATTTTTGCCTCGCCCGAACGCAATGGCGGATCGGAACAGTCTGGGGTATTGGCGGCGCTGACGAAAGTCGACCCGGCCGATGCGCGCCGGCTCGTCGAGGACTTGCTGTCGATCGCCGGCATCACCGCCGTCGGCGGCCGCAGCGCAGCTGAAATCGCCGAACGCTTTCTCGATCAAGCGACGCTCGCCGAAGGCGCGGGCGTCTCCAACGAGACGCGCGCGCTGGCGGAAACTTTTTTCGCCATCGAGGGCGCGCCCGAGTCAGCTTCCGCAGCCATGCGCCGGCTGGCGGCCGACGCGCAACTTGACCTCTCCGCCGCGCTGGACGCGTTTGACGTGCGCACGCGCGCCATCGCCGCGCGCGGCCTCGCCGTCCACGAGATCCGCTTCTCGGCAAGTTTTGCGCGTCATCTCGACTATTACACCGGCTTCGTTTTCGAGGCCCGCCACTCCAGCGACGGGGCGCTGGTGATCGGAGGCGGACGCTACGACCGACTGCTCAAGACGCTCGGCGCAGCGTCGGACATAGCGGCTGTCGGCGCCGCGATCTGGATCGACCGTCTTTCCACAAGCGCGGGAGAAGCGTGATGGCGCCCGTGCAAAAACTCATCATCGCCTCCCCATCAAAAGGCCGCCTGCAGGAGAACGCCGCCGCCTTCTTCGCGCGCGCCGGCCTGGAGCTGACCCAAGGCCGCGGCGCAAGGGATTATCGCGGCGCCGTCGCCGGAGTCGAAGGCGCGGAAGTCGCCTATCTCTCGGCGTCCGAGATTACGCGCCGTCTCGCCTTGGGCGAAGCGCATCTCGGCGTCACCGGGGAAGATCTGGTGCGCGAGGAGATCGCCGACGCCGACAAGAAAGTGGAGCTTCTCGCGCCGCTTGGCTTTGGCGCCGCAAATGTCGTCGTCGCGGCGCCGCAGGCCTGGATTGACGTGCGCTACATGAGCGATCTCGCCGACGTCGCCGATGGATTTCGCGCGCGCCACGGCCGCGGGCTGCGCGTCGCGACGAAATACGTCAATACGACGCGGCGCTTCTTCGCCGCGCACGGCGTGTCGGACTATCGCATCGTCGAGAGTTCCGGCGCCACTGAAGGCGCGCCGGCGGCAGGCTCGGCCGAACTCATCGTCGACATCACGACGACCGGCGCCACGCTCGCGGCGAATGCGCTGAAAATCATCGAGGACGGCGTGATTCTGCGCTCGCAGGCCAATCTCGTCGCATCGCTGACGGCGCCTTGGGACAAGGCGGCGCGCGAAGCGGCGCGCATCATTCTTTCGCGGATCGCCGCGGAAGAAGAAGCGCGCACGACGCGCGACGTGCGCGCAAGCCTGCCAGCGCCGAGCGAACATCTCCTGAGCGAGGCGGAGGCGAATTTCGGCGCGCGATTGCGCGACATGGACCGCGACAACGCGATGTTCTCCTGTCCGGCGAACAAGGTCGCGGCGCTTGCCGACTGGCTGATCGCCCGAGGCGCCAAGAGCGTCACCAGCGCCCGGCTCGATTACATCTTCCACGCCGAGAACGCCCTGTGGAGCAGGCTCGCGGCGCGGCTTGGGTGAGATGTTCGTCATTGCGAGCGGGGCGAAGCAACCCAGAAATCACGCCCGTGGCTTCTGGATTGCTTCGTTGCTGAACTCCTCGCGGTGACGAACTGAAGCGGCTTGATCACGCTTCCATCAATGCGCCGACATGCGCCGCAGCGCTGCGCGCGAGATCTTCGGGGCGATAGCCGCCTTCGAGCAGCGAGACGACGCGTCCCTTGCAGCGGCGCGCGGCGATCTCCATCACGCGCAACGTGACGTCCCTGAAATCTTCGGCGACGAATCTCAATCCGCCGAGCGGATCATGGAGATGAGCGTCGAAGCCGGCGCAAAGAATGATGAGATCGGGCGAAAACGCATCGACACGCGGCAGAATGCGTGACGCCAGCGCCGCGCGAAATTGCGCGCCGTCGTCGCCTTTCGCCAGCGGCGCGTTGACGATATTTTCATGCGCGCCGGTTTCGCTGACCGCGCCCGTGCCGGGATAGAGCGGCATCTGATGCGTCGACGCGTAAAGCACGTTTCGATTGCTCCAGAAAATCTCCTGCACGCCATTGCCGTGATGCACGTCAAAATCGACGATGGCGACGCGCGACGCGCCATGCGCCGCGCGCGCATGCAAGGCCGCTACGGCGGCGTTATTGAAAAAGCAAAAGCCCATCGGCGTATCGCGCGTCGCATGATGGCCCGGCGGCCGCATGGCGACGAAGGCGTTCTTGGCGTCGCCGCGCATCACCGCATCAACGGCAGCGAGAGCGCCGCCCGCCGCGCGCAACACGGCTTCATGCGTGGCGCCGTTCATGACGACGTCCGGACCCATGCGCGCATATCCCTCTGAAGGAGCCGCCTTCGCGAGACGCGCCAGATATTCTGAGCCATGCGCGCGCAGCAGCGCCTCCCCCGGGGCCAACGGCGCTTCAGCGCGCAAAAGGCCTGTGAAGCGCGCGTCGTCAAGCGCGCCCAGAATGGCGCGAAGGCGCTCCGGCCGCTCGACATGCGCCGGTCCCATGTCATGCGCCAGCGCCGCAAGGTGCGTGACGAGCAGGGTCGAGGCTGTTGCAGCGCGCCCGCCAAAGCCGGCAAGGCTTACGCCAGCGCCGGCGATTGCCGCTCGGCGCGTAAAGGCTGTGTCGTAAGGTTTTCGCGCCATTTCCAGTCCGGCTCGTTTCTCAGGACCGCCCAAAGGAATGTCAGCCAATTTGGATTTGACAGCAAGAAACGCATTGCGGCGGGCGTCGCCAAAGTAGGATGATGCGCGGCATGCAGATGAACGACACGCCGCAAGTAAATGCGCTCGACCTTGACGAGACGCGCTGGGCGGCGGTTGTCTCGCGCGATGCGCGCCATGACGGCGATTTCTACTATTGCGTCCAAACGACCGGCGTCTATTGTCGCCCCTCCTGCCCCTCCCGGCCGGCGAAGCGCGCCAATGTGCGCTTTTGCGCAACGGCCGAGCAGGCCGAGGCTCAGGGTTTTCGTCCCTGCCGCCGCTGTCGACCGAATGCGCCGTCGCAGCAGGAACAGGACGCAAAGAAGATCATCCGCGCCTGCCGAATGATCGAAGCGGACGAAGCTCCCACGCTTGCGCAGCTGGCGCGAGCCGTCGGGCTCAGCCCCTATCATTTCCACCGACTGTTTTCGCGCATAGCGGGCGTCACGCCCAAAGCCTATGCGCAGGCGCGCCGACGCACGCGTCTGCACAAAGAACTGAAGGAAAGCCGCACCGTGACCGAGGCGATCTATGGATCTGGCTATCAGTCAAGCGCGCGCCTCTATGCAAGCGCGCAGGACACATTGGGCATGACGCCAAGCGCTTATCGCGCGGGCGCGCCGCGCGAAACCATTCGCTTCGCCATCGGCCAATCGTCGCTGGGCGCGGTGCTCATCGCGGCGAGTGCGATAGGCGTTTGCGCCATTTCGCTCGGCGACGATCCAGAAGAGCTGCTGCGCGATCTGCAAGATCGATTTCCGCGCGCGTCGCTGGTCGGCGGCGATGAAAGTTTCGAACGCTATGTCGCCGTGGCGGTGGGCATGGTGGAGCGGCCACAATCATCTTTCGATCTGCCGCTCGACATGCGCGGCACGGCCTTTCAGCAGCGCGTCTGGGCCGCGCTACGCGAAATTCCCGCGGGAGAGACGGCAAGCTACGCCGAGATCGCGCGACGCATCGGCGCGCCGAAAGCCACGCGCGCCGTCGCGGGCGCCTGCGCGGCCAATCCGGTGTCGCTCGCGGTTCCCTGCCATCGCGTCGTGCGCAGCGACGGCGCGCTCTCCGGCTACTATTGGGGAGTGGCGCGCAAACGCGAGCTGCTGGAACGTGAACGCAAGCCGTGAACGGGCGCTCTACGCGCGTCGAAGCGCTTCATGTTCTTCATTGATCGCGTCGTGCAGCTCTTTCCACAGAGCATTGACGCGCACGTCCGGCCCCCAATTGTAGAGCGCCTTGGCGACCTCCGCGATCGTCTCATTGATGGGTTCGCTTCCCCCCTCCTCCGTTTCCAGGGAGAAGAGCTTCGGCGGCGCATCGCCTTTCCAGGCGTCCCAATGTTCATTTGAATAGTTGGAGACGCCGCGCTGCGCCGCGAGCAGTTCCGGCGCGTATTTGGCGAAGCGTCGATGCAAGGGGCCGTCCGCCGCCTCTGCGCGATAGGCGTCGCGCACGACGAAATAGCGCCCATGCTGCAGTTCATGCGCGAGGCAGCAGCCAAGGCGCGCGTCGCTCATCTGCGGATCGTAAAAAATTTCGATGCGGCCGTCGGGGAAGGACTGACCTTCGGCGGTAAAGCTTTGGCCGAGGTAGTCGAAGGTTCTTGTCTCTGGGCAAAGAAGCACTTTGCTGACGTCGTAGCCGAACTCCGCCGCCAGCGCCGCGAGCGTTCGCCGCTTGGTCCAAAATTCCGCCGAGGTTTCGACGTCGCCGATCGTTCGCGGGGCCGGCGCAGCTTCGGGCGCGCGCCGTGCGGCTCCGAGCCAGCGCCGCAGCAGCCTCAACCCTCGCCGCTCACGAGGGTCCGCTTCCGAAAGGCTCTTCATGCGTAATCACCCAATCGAACTCTGGATGCGCCGCGGCGACATGCTCCCACCATCGCCGGCCATCCGGCAAGCGCGGGGAAAGATCGTTGACCCTGAGCCGCCGGAAAGCGTCCGGCTGCACCTTCGCCCCGTCGAGAACCGCCTCGACCATGGCGCGGCCTAAGCCGCGCTTCAAGGAGTTGATCTGTTCGAAAACCAGCGACGGCGGCTCATAGGCGCTGGCGAGCAGAAGCGCGATCCCCGACGCCTCGGTTCCGTCTGGGGTGGTGATGAGTCTCGCAGAGGTCGAGGCTTTGATTTCAAAGAAGCTACGCCCATATTGCTGGAAATCGACGAACAGGCCGAGGGCTGCGAGATTGCGGGAAATCGCCTCCCCGATCGCCAGCATCGCCGGGTCGGGCGGTTGAGCCGCCGGCTTCCTCCGCCAGAACCGCAAGACCGCCCAAAACGCCATCCGGTCTCCTAAAAAGGGGCGGAACGCTCGCCAGCGATCGCCGTGCCCTTCCCGCCATTCCGTGCGATAAAGAACCATGGCGACACCGATTCGCAACGCATTCGATCCAGGCTTCGGCGTTTATGTCCACTGGCCGTTTTGCCTGTCGAAATGCCCCTATTGCGATTTCAACAGCCACGTCCGGCGTGGCGACGTCGACGAGGACCGCTTCGTCGAGGCCTTCAACGTGGAGCTTGCGCATCGCGCCGCACTGACGCCCGGGCGCGAAGTTCGCTCGATCTTCTTTGGCGGCGGCACGCCGTCCTTGATGTCGCCGTCCACCGTTGAAGCGATTCTAACCCAGATTTCGACCCACTGGACTCTCGCCAAGGACTGCGAAATCACGCTTGAAGCCAATCCGACGAGCGTCGAGGCTTCGCGTTTCAAGGGCTTCAAGGCGGCAGGCATAAACCGCGTCTCCCTCGGCGTGCAGGCGCTGAACGACATCGACCTCCGCGCGCTCGGCCGGCAGCATTCCGTCGCGGAGGCGCTTATGGCGCATGACGTCGCCACTTCGGTCTTCGAGCGGACCTCTTTCGATCTGATCTACGGCCGTTCCGGCCAGACGCCCGCGGCCTGGCGAAAAGAGCTGGAATTGGCGCTCGTCCGCGCGCCCGAACATGTCTCGCTCTATCAGCTGACGATCGAGCCCGACACAATGTTCGAGCGCATGGTCAACGCCGGCAAAATGGCGTTGCCTGGCGCCGACGTCCAGAGGGCGCTCTGGGACGTCACGCAGGAGGTCACCGCCCGCGCCGGCCTACCCGCTTACGAAGTGTCAAATCATGCGCGGCCAGGCGCCGAGTGCCGTCACAATCTGGTCTATTGGCGCTACGGCGAATATGTCGGCGTCGGTCCCGGCGCGCATGGGCGGGTCGTCACGCCGCGCGGGCGGCGCGCCCAGGCCGCCGAGCGGCACCCGGAGATGTGGCTCACCTGCGTCGAGACCGAAGGCCACGGCCTGGTCGACGACGAATTGCTCTCTTCCGAGCAGGAAGGCGATGAATTCCTGCTGATGGGGCTACGGCTGCGAGAAGGCGTCGATCCGCAGCGCTATTTCTTGCTGACGGGCAAGCGGCTGTCGCAGTCGCGCATCAGCGAACTTGTTGGCGACGGGCTGGTCGAATTCACCCGCGAGAACAGGCTGCGCGTGAGCTCGGAAGGCTTCCCGGTGCTCGACGCGGTCGTCGCAGACCTCGCCGCGTAGCGCCGCTCCGCAGCTCTTGGCGCGATGGTCGGCGACCGTGACCTACATCGTGAGGCTCTCCACACCCTCTGACGCAGACGCGGTGAGCGCCCTTCTGGCGGCGAGCTACGCAACTCTGTTGGCCTCGCATTATGAGAAGGGGCTGCTCGATCGAGCCTTGCCTTTCATGACAAAGGCGAATCCAACGCTTCTCGCCTCTGGCGCCTTTTACGTCGCGCAGAGCAGCCACGGCGAACTCATCGGGTGCGGCGGCTGGTCGCTTGAGCGTCCAGGAACTGCAAAGATCGTCCGAGGGGAAGCGCATATAAGACATTTCGCCACCCATCCGGACTGGACTCGCTTGGGCGTCGCGCGTTCGATTATGAATCGGTGCTGCACTGACGTCAAAGCTCGATACGTAAGCGAACTTCATTGTTGCTCGACGTTCGCCGCCGAAAGTTTCTACGCGGCGTTAGGCTTCAAAAGCGTAGCGGCAGCAGATATCCCGCTCGGCTCGGAAGTGTCATTCCCGGCCGTGCTGATGCGGCACGCACTGCCGTGAGGCGATGTCCACCGCAAGGAAGCGTCGCAGTCTACGCGTGCGGCGAACCTGAGAATGCGACCGACGCCGCTCCAAGGAGACGGCGCCGGCTTCGCAATATGCGGCTGATGCGCGGGCGAACTTAACGTCGATAGAGCTGCTCCAGCGCATCCGCGCCGAGGAGTTCATGAAGACGGCGCAGGATCAGAAGCACGACGCCAAAAATTGCAAGCGACATCCAACCGAAAAAAACGAAGCCCCAGTGCAGCGGACCTGCAAAGCCTTCGTCCATCGCCCAAAATGTGTGGCCCCATTCATTGAATCCCACATTCGGGATCGTCATGAAGACGCCAACGACAAGAACCGCGAAGGCGAGAGAATAGCCCTTGGCGAACATGGGAATACGCGCCTTCGCATAGAAGAACGCGCCGAGCCCGATGATCGTAAAGAGCGGATATGAAATACAGAACGTGATGATATTGCTCGGCGTGAAATCCGTGTCTCGCACGGCGGTCATGTGCCAGACGGCTGTCTGTTCGGTAAAGAAGCTCAGGCCCCAAAAGAGCGCGAGCGAAAAAACAACCAGCCACTGAACCAGATAAACGAGTCGGCGTGTTTCGGCTGCAGCGCCGAGGCTCGCAAGATCGCGGTCGCGTGTGCGCCAAAGAAAGCCGACGAGGCTGACCACTCCGAAAGCCGACGCCATAATGGCGAACTGCAACAGGCCCATCCAATAGAGCTGAAACTCGGGCGAGAAGGAATCGAGACCGAAGCTCCAGGCGAAAAGTTGTTCATAGAGGCGCAGGATGGCCACGAAGAGCATCAGCGCCGAAACGCCGATAAGGACGGGCCGGGTGTCCATAATTCGTTCGGCGCTTCGGGCGGAACGGGCTTCGGCTTTTGTCATACTCATTAGTCATCTCCAAAAGGCTTGGTTATGCGGGGCTGCACGCCCCTTCGAATGGTTTGATGCGCGCGCGCTTGGCGGTCGCCGCGTCTGCTATCGCAGCCGTGGCGGCAGGATCCGTTTGAAAGATTCGCGAATGCGCGCGCTCGACGCATGGCCATCGTCATGATGGCGGCTGCGTTGAATTCGGCGCGATTAAAAACTCAGCCCAGTCGGGGAGGAGCGCGTGGCGATTGAGGGGCGCGCTTTGGCTCGATTCGCGGCGCGTGACGGGAAGTCTCCTGCGGAGACGTATGAACCTCAGTGGGAAAAATCAGAGCGATCGAAACAATTGGCTTGGAAGGAGGCGCGTCCAACGCGCCATTGTGAAGAACGCAACAGAATCCATGGCGATGGCGTTCATTTGGGAAAAGCGGCAGTTCGCCGTTCACCGCATCCTGCGGCGCGCAGACTGTTCCGAAAGCGACGCCTTCTCCTAGAGCAACGTTGCCTGCGCCCGCGATCATGGGCTGCACGAGCATTAGGAAGGCGATGAGCGCGGCAAAAATGCGCGCGCGCTGACGTGTCCGCTGGAAAATTGGATCCACCGTGGCCTCTCGGGTTCCAAGCTGCGAACTTAGGTTTCAATCCTTCGCGCGGTCAAGCGAGGCAACGAAAACCCTGTGCGACGAAGCGACGCGTCGATTTTTGATGCAAGACAAAACACTGCGCGACGCCGCTTCGCGCTTGGTTACAATCGCTCGCGCTTGATCCGATTTGGTCGGACTCTCGCCGAGTCAACCGCGCCTCAGGCGTCACCCCACCTGGGCGCGATGGCGCAGGAAATGGTCGGCGAGCACGCACGCCATCATCGCTTCGCCTACGGGAACCGCGCGAATGCCGACGCAGGGATCGTGACGGCCCTTGGTGACGATCTCGGTCTCATTGCCGAAGCGATCGATCGTGCGGCGCGGCGTCAGGATCGACGACGTCGGCTTCACCGCGAAGCGCACGACGATCGGCTGGCCCGTCGAAATGCCGCCAAGCACGCCGCCGGCGTTATTGGACAAAAACTGCGGTCCGCCTTTTCCGGCCCGCATCTCGTCGGCGTTGTCCTCGCCGGTCAATTCGGCGGCGGCGAAGCCGGCGCCGATCTCGACGCCCTTCACGGCATTGATCGACATCATCGCCGCGGCGAGATCGGCGTCGAGCTTGCCGTAAACCGGCGCGCCCCAACCGACCGGAACGCCTTCCGCGACAATCTCGATCACCGCGCCGATGGATGAGCCTTCCTTGCGCACGCCATCGAGATAATCAGCCCATAATTCCGCCGCGCGGGCGTCGGGACAGAAAAGCGGATTACGCTCGACCTCCGCCCAATCGAAACGCGCGCGATCGATTTTATGCGGACCCACCTGCACCAGCGCGCCGCGAATCGTCACGCCGGCGATCACCTTGCGCGCGACGGCCCCGGCGGCGACTCGCGCCGCGGTTTCCCGCGCTGAGGAGCGCCCGCCGCCCCGATAGTCCCGCACGCCATATTTCGCGTCGTAGACGTAATCGGCGTGGCCAGGCCGATATTTGTCGGCGATCTCCCCATAGTCCTTGGAGCGCTGGTCGGTGTTTTCGATGAGCAGCGCGATCGGCGCCCCGGTCGTCACCAATCGGCCATCGCCGTCCGAAAAAACGCCGGAGAGAATCTTCACCTCATCCGCCTCACGCCGCTGCGTGGTGAAGCGCGACTGTCCCGGCTTGCGCTTGTCCAGAAAGCCCTGGATCTCCTCCGCTTCGAGCGGAATTTTCGGCGGACATCCGTCAACGATCGCGCCGAGCGCCGGCCCATGGCTCTCGCCGAAGGTGGTGACGCGAAAGAGATGGCCGAAACTGTTGTGAGACATGCGATCTTCTAGGCTTGGCGCCGGCGACGGTCAAACGGCGGTTTCAGGCGCCCGCGTCATGACGCGGCGCGCGCGCCCCGCTAAGATAGGCCATGACCCTCACGCATAAGCCCGTCGGCCCCGGGAGCCACATCTTCCTCGTTGATGGCTCCTCCTTCGTCTTTCGCGCCTATTTCCAGTCGATCCGACAGGATGCGAAATACAATTATCGCTCCGATCGGCTGCCGACCGGCGCCGTGCGGCTGTTCTGCACGAAGCTGTTGCAGTTCGTGCGCGAAGGCGCGGCCGGCGTGAAGCCGACGCACCTCGCCATCATTTTCGACAAGAGCGAGCATTCCTTCCGAAAGGACCTTTATCCCGACTATAAGGCGCACCGCACCGAGCCCCCGGACGATCTCATTCCGCAATTCCCGCTGATGCGCGCCGTCGTGCGCGCTTTCGGCCTCACCCCGATCGAACAGGACGTCTACGAGGCCGACGATCTCATCGCCACCTATGCGACGCAGGCGCAGGCCAAGGGCGCGGACGTGCTGATCGTTTCAGCCGATAAGGATCTGATGCAGCTGGTCGGCCCCGGCGTCAGAATGTACGACCCTGCCTCGGGAATAGCCGGAACGAAAGGCGCGCGCGAAGAACGTCTCATCGGCGACGCCGAGGTCGTCGATTATTTCGGCGTGACGCCGGACAAGGTCGTCGACGTGCAGGCGCTCGCAGGCGATTCCACTGACAATGTGCCAGGCGCAAAAGGCATCGGCGTTAAGACCGCCGCTCAGCTCATCAACGAATACGGCGATCTCGAAACGCTGCTCGCTAAGGCGTCGGGCATCAAGCAGCCGAAGCGACGCGAGGCGCTGACCGAGCCGGATGCTGTCGCGCGCATCCTTCTTTCAAAGAAACTCTGCGAACTCGTGCGCGACGCGCCTCTCGCAACGCCGCTGGAAGACCTTGGCCTTCATCAGCCTGACGCGGCGAAGCTGATCGCTTTTCTGCAGGCGATGGAGTTCACGACGATCACCCGCCGCGTCGCCGAGATGTATGGGGTCCAGGCGCAGGACATCGAGCCCGATCCGCGATTTCTGGGCGCCGCCGGCTGGCGCGGGCGCAACGGCGAAGTGTCCGAGATCGCGCCGCCGGCTTCTGAAGCGCCGCACCGCGCCGAAAAACCGACGAGCGACGCCCTCACCCCCGCGAGCCTCGTCTCCGCCCGTCTCGCCGAAGCGAAGGCGGTCAAGATCGACCGCTCCACTTATGAGACGGTGATCTCGGCCGAGCGTCTGGATGACTGGATCACGGAAGCCGCTGGCGCAGGCCTCGTCGCCATCAATGTCGAAACGACCCTGCCGGATCCGATGCGTTGCGAACTCATCGGCGTCTCCCTGGCCACCGCGCCGGGACGCGCCTGCTATATCCCGCTGCAACATCGCTCTGGCGACTCGGCTGATCTTTTTTCCGGGACCGATTTGGTCGGGGGGCAGATCCCGCTCGACGCGGCTCTCGCGCGATTGAAGCCGTTGTTCGAAGACTCGTCGATCCTCAAAATCGCGCACAACATGAAGCATGATCTGCTGGTTCTTTCGCGCTATGGAATCGACGTCGCGCCGATCGACGACGCCATGCTCATGTGCTACGCGCTGGACTCGGGACGTCGCGATCATCGTCTCGAAGAGCTGGCGCGCAACTATTGCGGCCATGACGCTCAGACCTTCGCCTCCGTCGCCGGCGCGGGCCGCAATTTTCTTGGCTTTGCCCGCGCCGCGCTCACGGCGGCGACGGAATATGCCGCCGAACAGGCGGATATGTCCCTGCGCCTTTGGCGCGTGCTGAAGCCGCGGCTCTTGGCCGAGCGCATGACGACGGTATACGAGACTCTCGAGCGCCCGCTGATCGCCCCGCTCGCCCGCATGGAGCGAAGAGGCGTCACTGTCGAGCGCGCCACCTTGTCGCGTCTCGCCGGCGAATTCGCTCAGGATATGGCGCGGCTCGAGGCTGAGATTTTCGCGCTTGCCGGCGAGAGTTTCAATCTCGGCTCGCCCAAGCAGTTGGGCGACATTCTCTTCGGCAAGATGGGGCTGCCCGGCGCGAAAAAAACGGCGACGGGCGCCTGGTCGACGTCAGCAAGCGTTCTTGAAGATCTGGCTACCGAGGGCAATGACTTCGCGCGTCACATTCTCGATTGGCGACAGCTCTCTAAGCTCAAGAGCACCTACGCCGACGCGCTGCCCGGCTATATCAACGCCGAGACCGGCCGCGTGCACACGAGCTATGCGCTCGCCGCTACGACGACGGGACGCCTCTCGTCATCCGAGCCCAATCTGCAGAACATTCCCGTGCGCAACGAGGCTGGCCGCAAAATTCGCAAGGCCTTTGTCTCGGCGCCTGGCCATGTGCTGATCTCGGCGGATTATTCGCAGATCGAATTGCGGCTGCTCGCCCACATCGCCGACATTCCACAGCTCAAACGCGCCTTCGCCGAAGATCTCGACATTCACGCGATGACGGCGAGCGAAATGTTCAATGTGCCCATCAAGGACATGCCGCCCGAAACGCGCCGCCGCGCCAAGGCGATCAACTTCGGCATCATCTACGGCATTTCCGCCTTCGGCCTCGCCAATCAGCTGAGCATTCCGCGCGAAGAGGCGAGCGCCTACATCAAGCGCTATTTCGAACGCTTTCCCGGCATTCGGGACTATATGGAGTCAACGCGCAAGACCGTGCGCGAGAAAGGCGAAGTCTCGACGATTTTCGGCCGAATCTACCACTTCCCCGGCATCTCCTCGGCCAATGCGTCAGATCGCGCCTTCTATGAGCGCGCCGCGATCAACGCGCCGATCCAGGGCGCGGCCGCTGATATCATCAGGCGCGCGATGATACGCATGGATGACGCGCTCGCGCGCGCCGGACTTTCGGCGCAGATGCTTTTGCAGGTGCATGACGAGCTTGTCTTTGAAGCGCCGAACGATGAAGCCGAAGCGACGATTGAAGTCGCGCGCTGCGTCATGGAGCAGGCGCCCGCGCCCGCCGTCCATCTCGCCGTGCCGCTGAAAGTCGATGCGCGCGCCGCCGCCAATTGGGACGAAGCCCACTGACGGCGCATCCGGGCCGACCCGTTCGCTTGGATTGCGCCTCGCGCGCGTCGGGAACGACATCCGAGTGGTTCAGCCAGATTCCTTATTACAGGCCCTGATCGTCTCCGCTGCGCGCCTCGTCCGTCGCGAGTCCAAAGTTCAATCGCGACCAGAACCGTTCGTGGACGTAATAGAGCGCGAAGATCGCGATCATTTCGACGCCAGTGATTTCAGCGGCGCGTTCTGCGCTTTGGATGAAGGCGTAAACGATCAGGAACGTTGAAATGCTTGCCGGCAGGAGCCAGAACAGCGCCTTCACCAAGCTGCGCGTCGGGGTCGGTCGAAACGACTCCCGCGCCAGCGGCAAGCCTTCCATAGAGGCGTAGCTGAGCTCCGTCAGCGGCGGCGCGGCGCGACCATTCGATGCGGCGACCGTTTTGACCATGCCGACCGCGACGGTTTCATTGGTGATGCGGTCGATGAGAATGAATCCGCCGGTTTCGCGGTTCTCGCCATAGGGATCGCAGGCGATCACGGTCTCCAGCGACAGGCGCGCGCCGCCGATCTCGTTGAAGGCGAGCGTCGATCCTTCCGGCAGCGGCTGCGGCAGGCCGGTTTCGATGTCGATGCGCGCGTCGACCGCGGTTACGGCGGCCGGCACGGTCTTCGTCCCGAGCTTCAGGAGATAGCTCTTGCCGACGACAAGAGGCTCACGCACCAGCCATAACAGCTTGGCGTCGAGCCGGTCGCCGGTCTTCGCCGGCGAGACCGGCGAACACAAGAGATCGCCGCGCGAAATGTCTATCTCTTCGGTCAGCGTGAGGGTCGCCGATTGGCCGGAAACGGCGCTGTCGAGATCGCCGTCGAAGGTCACGAGCCTGGCGACGCGCGTGTCGCGCCCCGAGGGTAGAACGCGCACAATGTCGCCCGGCCGAATATTGCCGCCGCTGATGAAGCCCGAAAAGCCGCGGAAGTCGAGATTGGGCCGATTCACCCATTGCACGGGCATGCGGAAAGGCGCGATCCGCGTGGCGTCCTCCACCGCGACGCCCTCAAGATAGGAGAGCAGCGGCGGCCCTTCGTGCCAAAGCATTTTGGCGCTGGGGTGAACAAGATTGTCGCCATCCTTCGCGACGAGCGGCACGACATGGATGGAGGCGAAGCGAAGATGGTCGGCGAAGGCATGAAAATCCGCTTCGATCTTGCGGAACGTCTCTTCGCTGTAGCCGACAAGATCCATCTTGTTGACGGCGACGACGACATGGCGGACGCCGAACATCGAGGTGATGACGCTGTGACGCCGCGTTTGCGGCAGAATGCCCTTGCGCGCGTCGACGAGCAGAATCGCGAGTTCCGCAGTCGAGGCGCCGACGGCCATGTTGCGGGTGTATTGCTCGTGGCCGGGCGTATCGGCGACGATGAACTTGCGCCTGTCGGTTGCGAAATAGCGATAGGCGACATCGATGGTGATGCCCTGTTCGCGCTCGGCTGCAAGGCCGTCGACAAGCAAGGCGAAATCCAGCTCTTCGCCCTGAGTGCCATGTTTTTTCGAGTCGCTTTCCAGCGCTGCGATGATGTCGTCGGGCGCGAGATCGGCGTCGTACAGCAGACGACCGATCAGCGTCGATTTGCCGTCGTCGACCGAGCCGCAGGTGATGAACCGCAAGAGCGGCTTTTCGCCGACCAGTCGCGTAGGCGCGCGGGACGGCGATGCGGCAGCGACGGCGCCGTGCATGTCAGAAATATCCTTCTTGCTTCTTTTGCTCCATGGAGCTGGAGCCGTCGTGGTCGATGAGCCGTCCTTGGCGCTCCGAGGAGCGGCTTTCGCGCATCTCCGCGATGATCTCTTCGAGACTGGCTGCATCGCTTTCGATGCCGCCGGTCAGGGGATAGCAGCCGAGCGTACGGAAGCGCACCATCTTATGTTCAATCGATTCGCCGGGCGCGAGCTCCATGCGGGCGTCGTCGACCATGATGAGCGTGCCGCCGCGCCGCACGACCGGCCGCTTTTTGGCGAAATACAGCGGCACGACGGGGATGTTCTCGCGCGCGACATAGTCCCAGATATCAGCCTCGGTCCAATTGGACATCGGGAAGACGCGCAAGCTCTCGCCAGGCGCCTTTCGCGTATTGTAGAGACGCCAGAATTCGGGCCGCTGATTCTTCGGGTCCCAGCGGTGCTGCGCGGTACGGAAAGACAACACGCGCTCCTTGGCGCGCGACTTCTCCTCATCGCGGCGCGCGCCGCCAAAAGCGGCGTCGAATTTATACTTGTCCAGCGCCTGTTTCAGCGCCTCGGTCTTCATGATCTCGGTGTGCAGCTTCGAGCCATGAACGAAGGGGCTGATGTTCATCTCAATCCCCTTGGGATTGATATATTCGATGAGTTCGAGGCCCAGCTCCTTCATGCGACGGTCGCGAAACTCGATCATCTCGCGAAATTTCCAGGTCGTGTTGACATGGAGCAGCGGAAACGGCGGCTTGGATGGATAAAAGGCCTTCATGGCGACGTGCAGCATCGCCGCCGAATCTTTGCCGATCGAATAGAGCATCACCGGCCGTTCGCACTCGGCGACGGTCTCGCGCATGATGTGGATGCTCTCGGCTTCGAGCCGATCGAGATGGCCGAGCGGACGTGTCGCGAGCGCCGTCATAGGCTCGCCTCTTGCGGCGCGCCGCGACGCAACACGCCGTCTTCGCCGACATGAAGGCCGCATTCTTTCTTATTGTCCTCTTCCCACCACCAGCGTCCGGCGCGTTCGTCCTCGCCGGGCAGCACCCCGCGCGTGCACGGCGCGCAGCCGATCGAGAGAAACCCCTTCGCGTGGAGATCGTTGATCGGCACTGAAAACTCCTCGACCGCGGCGACGACCGCGTCGCGCGTGTAATCTGCGAGCGGATTGAGCTTAAGCAGCCTGTGCGTCTCATCCAGAACGATAAGCGGCGCGTCGGCGCGCGCCTGCGACTGGTCCGCCCGAAGCCCGGTCACCCAGACCGAAACGCTTGCGAGCAACCGCGACAGCGGTTCAACCTTGCGAACGTGACAGCAGGCCTTGCGCGCGTCCACGGACTTGTAAAAGCCGTTGATCCCCTGCTCCTCGATGAGCGCTTCGAGCGGCGCGGCCTGTGGGTAGACCGCGCGAATACGCCGCGCATAGCGCGCTTCGGTGCGCTCCCACAGCTCATAGGTTTCGGGAAAAAGCCGGCCGGTGTCGATCGTCGCGACGTCGATATCGAGGCCCTGGGTGAAGATCGAATGCGCGATCAGCTGATCCTCGACGCCGAAACTTGTGGTGAAGACGATCCGGCCGGGAATGAACTCGCGCACGAGCAGCAAACGATGATCGAGATCGAGCGGCGCCAGTCGCGGCGCCAGCGTTTCGACGATCGACGGTTTCATGAACGCACCGCCTTCCGGCGCGCTTCGAGGATCGAACCGCGCCCGGCATAACCGCGCTGATAGCTCATTGAATAGGCGTTGAGCGCGGCGCGCCACTGTTCTTCGTCCTGGCGTTCGGCGAGATCGTCGGGAATTTCGATCGTATCGAAGCCGCAGCCGATCGCGTGAGGATATTGGTCGGCGACGAGACGCCCGCTGGCGCGCAACTCGCCTTTAAACGCCGCCCGCCGCAACAGGCGCGCCAAAGAGAAGCCGCGGCCGTCAGCGAAAGCCGGGAAAGTGATCGAGATGAGTTCGAGCCGCGGCAAGGCCGCGATGAGCGCCGACGGTTCCGTCGTGTTCGGAACGATCACGCCAAACGTGGCCGTCGGTCCAAGCACCTCCACGGCATGTTCGAGTCGCGGCAATGACACGATGAACTTGCCGGTCTTCGGCAGCGCTTCCTCGTCGGCAAGTCGGCGCCAAGCATCCTCGATGAAACGGCCATCAGATATCAGCGCCATCTTCGCCCTCCCGACGCAGCACGTCCTTAAACCGCGCATGACCGATGCGGCGCCAGGTGTCGATGAAGGCTTCGCCCTCCTCGCGTTCCGCGAGATAGTAATCGACGAGATGTTCGACGACGTCGGGCACCTGCTCGGCGGTGACCCCAGGTCCCAGAATTTCGCCGATCGACGCGGAGAAGGTCGGATCGCCGCCAAGCGTAATCTGATAGGATTCCTGGCCCTTCTTCTCCAGGCCGAGAATGCCGATCGCGCCGACGTGGTGATGGCCGCAGGCGTTGATGCAGCCTGATATCTTGACGCCGAGCTTACCGATGCGCCGCTGCCGCGACATGTCCGAGAAGCGCTTCGAGATCGCCTGCGCGATGGGAATCGAGCGCGCTGTGGCGAGCGAGCAATAGTCGAGACCGGGGCACGAGATGATGTCGGAGACGAGGCCGGCGTTGGCGGTCGCGAGCCCCGCGGCGTCGAGCATGCGCCACAGGGCGAAAAGATCGTCCTGCTTCACATGCGGCAGGATGATGTTCTGCTCATGGCTGACGCGCAATTCGCCGAAACCGAAGCGCTCGCTGGCGTCGGCAAGCACGCGCATCTGTTCGGACGTCGCGTCGCCGGGGACGCCGCCGATGGGTTTCAATGAAACCGTGACGATAGCGTAGCCGGGCAGCTTGTGCGCGCTGACGTTGACGTCGGCGAAATTGGCGAAAGCCGGCGTCTCCAATTTCGCGGCGCGCAGCAAGGCGGACGCCTCCGGCAGCGACTCAAAAGGCGGCGGCGCGAAGAAGGCGGCGATGCGCTCAAACTCCGCAGGGTCGTGGGAGAAAACCGATCGGTCCATCGCCGCGAACTCGGCTTCGACCGCGGCGCGGATTTCGTCGATGCCCTTCTCGTGGACGAGAATTTTGACTCGCGCCTTGTATTTGTTGTCGCGCCTGCCGAAGCGGTTGTAGACGCGCATGATCGCCTCGAGAAAGGCGAGCAGATCCTCGCGCGGCACGAAGTCGCCGACGACCTTGCCGATAAAGGGCGAGCGGCCGAGTCCGCCGCCGACGACGACCTGATAGCCGATCTCGCCCGTAGCGTTCCTGACGATGCGCAGGCCGATGTCATGCACCATAATCGCGGCGCGATCGTGCGCCGCGCCCGTCACCGCGATCTTGAACTTTCGTGGCAGAAACGAGAACTCCGAATGCAGGCTCGACCATTGGCGGAGAAACTCCGCCGTCGGCCGAGGATCTTCGATTTCGTCCGGCGCGACGCCGGCGAAATGATCGGCCGTCACATTGCGAATGCAGTTGCCCGACGTCTGGATGGCGTGCATCTCGACTTCGGCCAGCGATTCAAGAATGTCGGGCGTATCAACCAGCTTCGGCCAATTGTACTGCAGATTCTGGCGGGTCGTGAAATGGCCGTAGCCTTTGTCCCACTTATCCGCGATATCGGCGAGGCGACGCATCTGCCGCGCCGTCAGCGTGCCATAGGGAATAGCGACGCGCAGCATATAGGCGTGAAGCTGGAGATAGAGCCCGTTCATCAGCCGGAACGGGCGGAACTCCTCTTCGGTCAGCGCGCCGGAAAGCCGCCGGCGCACCTGCTCGCGAAACTCCGCCACCCGTTCGCTGACAAACGCCGCATCATATGCGTCGTAGCGATAGGTGGTCATCGGCGCGTTCTGCCGCTGCGCCACATGCAAATCGATCGCGGTCATAACGCGGGCTTCTCCGCCTGCTTGCCGAGGTCAAGGCGAACGCTCGGTCCCTTCACGCGCATCCTTTCGCGATAATGTAACGGCGTCGGCGCGCCGTCGCGCCCGATCTCGACATCGGCGAGATAGACGTCGACCACGCGATTGGCCGAAATGTCGCGCTTGCCCGAGGCTTCGAGCGCGGCCGCCTCGTCGGCACTTTGCGCCACACGCGCGCGGCGGTGGTCGCGCTCCCAGCCCGAGGGGCCGAGAAACACCACGTCGCCGTCGATCAAATTCGAGGCGATCAGGATCTGCGGATGTTTGAAGACGGGCATCACGTTTCCTGCGCCAACTTCAGCCGAAGGCCGCTCATCTCATCGGACCAAATGATCTGGCAGGAGAGACGCGAATTTTCGTAGAGCATCGGCAATTCGTCGAGCTTTTCGATTTCCTCTTCACGCGGCGGCGGCACGCGGCAGGCCGACTCCGCGTCGAGGATGACGTGGCATTCCGCGCATGCAAGAGCGCCGCCACAAGTGTTGACCATGCCGACGCCATGGTCGCGCAGGATTTCCATCAGCCGCCAGCCTTCGACGGCTTCGAGTTCATGGACAACGCCGTCGCGATCCTCGACGTGCAGCGTCGGCAGACTCTGCTGCGACGATTCGGTCGGCCGCCGCGCGACGATATTCTGGATGTTGCTCATGTCCTGACGCGCCGACGTAGTCCGCGCCAGCGAGCAGCCACGGACGTTCTGTATTTCGAACGCATAAAACTCTAAACCGCACGAATGTCAATTCACGATATAATCATGGTGCTTTGACTTATTAACATATTTTATGTGTTGTTTTAGGTTCGTCACAATTGGAGCGCCATCCGCCATTAGCTGAAACAGGGCATGACAAGCGCCGGGAACCGTGTTTGTTAAGCGCTTTAACAGGCGCCAGCGCGAGTTGCGATAGGAGCACCCATGGCTAAGAAGCCGGTAAAAACCACCAGGGAAGCGCCAGCGAAACGGGAGCCGGAAAGCCGGACGCGAACGGCCGAGCCTCCGGCCGCCGGCTCGAACGCCGCCGGGCGCCCGGCGGTCATCGTCGTGGGCGCGGACAAGGGCGGCGTCGGCAAGACCACGATCGCCCGAGCCATCCTCGATTTTCTGTCGCTCAATGACATCCATACGCGCGCGTTCGACACCGAGACGCCGCGGGGAACGCTTCATCGTTTCCACCCTGACGAGACGATGATCGTCGATCTGACCGAACCCTCGGACCAGATGAAGATCATCGACACGCTGAATACCTCGCGGGCCAAGGTCAGCGTCATCGACGTGCGCGCCGGCGGCTTGAGCCCGGCGCTCGAGGCGCTCGACGAAATCGGCTTCTTCGATGCGGTGAAAAGCGGAGAATTCCGGTTCGTGCTGCTGCATGTGATCGGGCCCTCCATCGCTTCGCTGGAGGAAATCGCCGAAATCGCGCCCTACGTCACGGACGCGAACTATTTCATGGTGAAGAATCACGTCAACGACACGACCTTCTTCGAGTGGGATCCACAAACGCACGCGAAATATTTCGAGCACGTCGTCACCTCGGGCGAGATCACGATCCCCAAGCTCAGCGAACTTGCTTACGAGCAGGTCGAGCTGTCGGGCACGCCCTTCTCGACATTCATCGGCAATCAGGACGCGCAAGGCCGGCCGGCGGAGCATTCGTTCGTTTTGCGCGGCTATGTCCGCACGTGGCTGGCGCGCGTCGCCGACGAGTTCGAAAGGGTTGGCCTTCTCGATCTTGTTGGCGAGAAGAGGCGATAGAGGGTCGCGGCGGCGCGCATCGTCTTCGCGAAGACCACATGACGCGTCGCACTCTTGCGTTCTTCGTTTGCTCGCCACACTCCCGAACGGGCGTGACGACAGCGGCGCGTTTGCTGACCGATTATTATTTATCCCGCAATGTCGGCGTGGAAGGCTTCGACACGGATTTCCGAGAGCCGCTTTATGCATTGTTCTTTCCGGAAGCGACCCGCATCGTCGACATCAGCGAGGTCAAAGGACAGATTTCGCTCTTCGACCGCCTGCTCGTCGCCGACGAGACGCCAAAGATCGTCGACGTCTGGCATCGCTCCTATGAGCGCCTGTTCACGACGATCGCCGAAATCGGCTTTCTCGAAGAAGCGCGGCGGCGCCGCGTGGAGCCGATCGTGCTCTTTCAGACGGACCTTACGGACAGCGCCGCGAACAGCGCGCTCGTCCTTCAGACCACATGGCCCGATCTCGCGATGAGCGTCATTCACAATCGCGGCGCCTCGCCGCTCGGCCGCGACTCCATGGCGGTGCTTGCGCGCTATCCAGCGAGCGGCAAATTCGTGATCCCGCGTCTTGAGGCGCCGATCGCGGGAACGCTCGACGACGTCGATCTATCGCTGTCGCGCTTCCTGAGGGAGCCGCCGCCGGGAATGTCGATGGTGGCGCGCACGGCGCTCGAGGCATGGCTCTTGCCAATCTTCACTCAGTTTCAAAGCTTCGAACTGCGGCTTGAGCTGCAGTCGTGCGAATGGCTTCGTTAAGGGACGCGCCCTGTGGACTACCGCAAACTCGGAAACAGCGATCTCTCCGTCTCGGCGATCTGTCTTGGCTCAATGATGTGGGGTCAGCAGAACAGCGAAGCCGAGGGCCATGCGCAACTGGACTATGCGTTCGATCGCGGCGTCAATTTCATCGACACGGCGGAAATCTATTCCATTCCGCCGAGGCAGGACACTCAAGGCGCCTCCGAGCGCATCATCGGAACTTGGCTCGCCGCACGCAAAAACCGCGACAAGGCGATCATCGCCACCAAAGTCGCCGGCCGCGGCGACGCCAACTGGTTGCGTCCGGGGCGCGTCGGCACGGTTCTCGACGCGAAAAACATCAACCACGCGATCGAGGGATCGCTCAAGCGGCTACAAACCGATTACATCGACCTCTACCAATTGCATTGGCCGGATCGTTCGCTGCCGCTTTGGGGCGCAGGCGGCACGGTGTACCGACGCCCGACGAAGCGCGACGAAATTCCCATTGAAGAGACGCTCGACGCGCTGGCGGGTTTGGTCAAAGCCGGCAAGGTTCGCCACATCGGCCTTTCAAATGAAACGCCCTGGGGCGTGGCGCGCTTCCTGCGCGCCGCGGAATTCGGCCATGGACCGCGCGTCGTCTCGATTCAAAACGCCTATAACCTCATCAATCGCACCTTCGAGATCGGACTCGCCGAGTTCACTGAGCGCGAAAACGTCGGCTTGCTCGCCTATTCGCCGCTTGCGCAAGGTTACCTCACCGGAAAATATCAGGGCGGCGCGCGGCCGCCCGGCGCCCGCACGACGCTGTTCGAGCGCGCGCAGCGTTATGAGAAGCCGGAAGTCGAACACGCGGTCGCCGTCTATCTGACGCTCGCGCAAGATATGGGAGTCGATCCGGCGCAGCTCGCCATCGCTTTCGTCACGTCCCGGCCCTTCGTGACGTCGAACATCATTGGCGCGACGACGATGGCGCAGCTCAAAACCGACCTCGCGTCGGTGGAGTTCAGCATCACGCCCGAAATCGAGCGGCGCGTCGACGCCATCCACCATCTGCACAGCAATCCTGCGCCATGATCGGACGCGCAAATCTTCGCGTGGAGACGCCGGAGGATCATTCCGCCGGACCGGTAGACGATGCGCCAGCCAACGGTCGGCTCGGCGCCTAGAGCGCTTCCCGATCACATGGACTCATGTGATCGATAAGGAATCGCTTGCAATCAGAATATTGGAGCAGTTCTCATCGAAAAAGTCTGTCAACTTTTTCGGAACCTGCCCTCGCGCTCAGGCGTGTCCCGCGTGCGTTGACAGCCGTTGTGGATCGACGCCGATCGAGCGCAGCGCACGCGCATATTTCGTCTCGAGGTCGTGATCGAACAGCAAAGCGGGATCGGTCGGACAATTCAGCCATCCATTGCGCTGAATCTCTTCTTCGAGCTGACCTGGGTCCCAGCCCGCATAGCCAAGCGCGAGCAGCGCGCGGTCCGGGCCGCGCCCTGCGGCGATGGCGCGTAGAATATCGATCGTCGCCGTGAGCGAGACGCCGTCGTCGATCGGCAAGGTCGAATTGTCCAGGAAGAAATCCGGCGTATGCAACACGAACCCGCGGTCGGTCTGCACCGGCCCGCCCGACAGCACCTGAATGTCTTCGGCGCGGCTCGGCAGGCTGATGCGCTCCTGAGGCGCGATCACTTGCAGCTGCACGAGAAGATCGGGAAAATTGCGCACACGGGCCGGCTGGTTGACGACGATGCCCATCGCCCCTTCTTCGGAATGGGCGCACAGATAAATCACCGAGCGCGCGAAGCGCTGATCCAACATGCTCGGCATCGCGATCAGCAATTGGCCGTCAAGAAAGCGCCGCTCGCCGGGGCGCCCGCTGCCGCGCTCGCTCACCCGCTCCGCGAAATCTTGCTTCTTGCCGCTCGGCCTCATAGGGTCATGCTACGCCCGCCGCGTCCTCAGGACAAGCGGCACAAATCACGTAACTGACTGCCTTGACTGGGGGACGGGGGCGCCGAAAGATCACGATGCGCTTAAAATTCTTTCTGTTCGCGCCGCTAGCCGTCACGCTGGCGCAGGGCTTTTCGGCGGCGTCGCTCGCGGAGACCCCAGCCTTCGCCTCGGCGGTCGTAAAGGGCGCGGCGTCCAGCGCTCGGCTCTTGTCCGCCGGCCCTCCGCAAGGCGGGGCCTACCGCGCCGCCGTCGAGATCGCGCTCGCTCCGGAAACCATCACCTATTGGCGCCAGCCTGGCGAGGCGGGCTCGGCGCCCGCGTTCGATTTCTCGAAATCGATCAATGTCGCGAACGTCGAACCGTCCTTTCCCGCGCCAAAACACATTGACGAGGCTGGAACCATCGTCGCCGGCTATGAGGCGCGCGTCATCCTGCCGTTGAAGGTGACGCCGCGCGATCCCAACGCGCCGGTGACGCTCAATCTCGTGCTCGACTACGCCTCCTGCGGCAAGATCTGCCTGCCGGCGCGCGCCGATTTGTCTTTGCTGCTGCCGCGCGACGGCGCCTCGCCTCATGCGGCGGCGATCGCCGAAGCCGAACGGCTGGTGCCAAGCAAACTCACCGCCGCCGAGGCCAAAAAGCGGTTTGCGCTTTCCCGCAATAGCGCGGACGGGTCGTGGCGGCTGCGCTACCTCGGACCGGGCAAGGCCGAGGACGTCTTTGCCGAAGCGCACGAGCCGCTCTTCATTGAAAGCGCGCGCGCGGGACAGGGATTCGAGCTGAAGCTCTTTAACGGCAGCGCGACGGCCAAGGCCGCCGACGCCACGCTCACGATCATCACCGACGCCGGCGCGTTCGAGGCCCCGGCGCGGCTGGAGTGAGCCTTCGCCCTACTCCACTTCAGCGTCGACGGGCGTCGCAGCTTCGTGGTCGAGCTTGGGCGTCCGCTTGAAGGTCGATTTGCGCCCTCGCAAAGTCTGGAGGATCTTCGCGCCATTGGCGAAAGCGAGATAGATCATCAGCGGCGGAATCGACGCGACCGTTTTCACATAAACGGCGACGGTCCCGCGCTTGAGCGCCAGATAGGGCGGCAACGTGATGCCGAGCGCCACCAGCACCGTCATGATTCCGATGGTCTCTAACATCCCCGCGAAGGGCGCGAGCGATCCGTGAAGGATCACGCCAAGGACGAAGGCGATGAGTCCGATGGCGGCTGTGGGGAAGAAAATCTGATGGGCGATCAGCGAGATCGCCATCACCCGGCGCGTCAGGCTCCAGGGTGAACGCCAAATCGGCAGGACGGTCTTTTGCGCAACCTGCACGAATCCGTTCGACCAACGCCTTTGCTGCCTGCGGAAATCGCGGATTCCCTCCGGCACCTGACCGGGAATCGGCGGCTCCGAGACAAACAGCCCATGCCATCCCTGGAGCGCCGCGCGTACGGTGAGGTCGAGGTCCTCGCATAGCGAATAGTCGGACCAGCCGCCGGCGTCCTCGACCGTCGCGCGTCGCCAAATTCCGCCGGTGCCGTTGAATTGAAAGAGCCAGCCGGCATGCGCGCGCGAGCGCTGTTCGACGAGATAATGGCCGTCCTGCACGAGCCCCTGGGCGCGGGTCAGCCAGTTCTTCTCGAAATTCTGGAACTCGCAGCGCGACTGCACGAAACCGGCGCGGTCGTCCGTCAGAAAAAGCGGAACCGTGCGTTTGAGCCAATTGGGCGGCGGACGGAAATCAGCATCCAACATCGCGACGAAGGGCTCGTCCGTGAGCGTGAGGCCGTGCGCGCAGGCGCCAGCCTTGAAGCCCGAGCGATCGGCGCGCCGCACATGGTCGATCACGGCGCCGCCGAGGCGAAGCTCCGCCGCCACTGCGTCTGCTCTAGCGCTTGTCTCGTCCGTCGAATCGTCGAGAAGCTGAATGCGCAGTCTGTCCTTCGGCCAATCGAGGAGCGCGACGCAGCGCAACGACTGCTCGGTGACGAGCGGCTCGTTGAAAACCGGGATCTGCAACAGGACTCGCGGCAGATCCGAGTCAGGCGCTGCGGGCGCCTCCGGATCGCGCACGCCGCGCAGCTGGTCGTAACAGAAGCGGCCGATGACGATCAGATAGCCGATTCCGATCGCCATCAGGATCGAAGCGCAGACCATCGCGACCGAGTCGACGAGGAATTGAAAAAGCCCCAGCAAACGGCCTATCCTTCTTCGTGCGGAACCGGCGAGGGCTTCGCCCCGGCGCGCGCATTCACGCTGTCCTTCGCCCAAACCACTTGGTCAGTGACCCAGGCGTTCAACCAGACCGCCAGCATGGTCGCCTCGCGGACCACAAACACCGCGGGCGCCGCCCATGATAACTGCCATCCTTTGGCCACGGAAAGCAATGTCTCGAGCGTAAACCACAGCAAAAGCGTCCCCGACGCGGCGGCTATCGGCGCGATCCCGACGAGCGGCGCCGCGAGCGCTGAAGCGATAACTGCTGGAACCGCTTGGCATATTGGCTCGGCGACGAAGGAGATGAGCTCGTCGCTGCGGCGAACGACGCTCCAGCGCAATTGCCGCTGATAAACATCATCGAACGCGCGCTTGCCGAGCTCCTGGCGCACAAGCCGGTGAGAGAAGACCGGCCGTTTGCCGATCCGCCGCATCGCCTTGGCCAAAGCGTTATCTTCGCCGACCGTATGCGAAATCGCGTCAAATCCGCCCGCGCGCAGGAAGTCCGAACGCCGAAACAGCATGATCTTGCCGACGCCATGCCCCTGTCCCAGCGCCGAGGCGAGAAACAGCATGCGGGCGTGCGGACCGTTAATGATCGCGGCCTCGACTTGCGCGGCGAAATTTTCGAGGCGCGCACAATACGGAATCGCGCAGACCAGCCCGACCTCATCCGTCAGCTGCCTGACGTGCTGCTCCAGCGCGTCGGGCTCAAGCAGCACATTGGCGTCCTTCATCAGTATGACGTCGTGCGTCGCCTGCATGAACGGCGCATAAAGATTGTCGACCTTCGGACTTACCGCGAATTTAGCGGTCGAACGCAGAATGCGCGACGGCACTGTCGGGTGACGCGCGAGAATGGCGCGCATGCGCTGGACGGCCAGCCCATCGCTGCCGGTGGCGGAGACGGTCACGTCGAAATCGCGGTAGCGCTGAGTCAGCGCGGACTCTTGCGTGCGGTCGAACTGCTCCTCGAACAGCTTGACGGGAAGAACCACGGAGACCGGCGGCTGATCTCGGCGCGTGGCGCGGCGCGCGGCGAGCCAGGGCTGCGCGATCGTCGCCGCGACAGAGAGGACAAGCAAAAGGACGGCGATCATCCAATAGGCGCCTGCGGCCCCAGCGAGGACGGAGTAGGCCGTCACGAGATCTCCCGTTCCGGCGTCTCCGGCACTTCGGCGGGAAACTGGCGCATGACGCCGTCGACGAGCGCCGCCGGCAACATGGAGAAGAGGCGCATCGCCCAATACATAAGACGGGGAAAGGCGATGACGTTGCGACGGCGTTCCAGCCCGTTCTTGATGATCAGAGCGGCGCGCTCGTCGGACATGGCGCCGGGTTGCCAGGATTCGACGCCCGACGACGTTGACGTTTCTTTGGCGCGCGCCGAAAAGGGCGTCTTCACGATGGTGCGCGCCGACATGGGCGTCTTCACATAACCCGGCACGATCAGCGCGACATGCACGCCATGAGGCGCGAGCTGGGCGCGCAGGCTGTCCGCCCACATGTGGACGCATGCCTTCGCCGCGCAATAGGCCGGCGAATGGGGGAGCGCGCGCACGCCCGCCATCGAGCCGACGATAGCGATCCTGCCGCTCTTTCGGGCGCACATCGGTAAAATTGCGGGCTCGACGGTGTTGAAGACGCCGTCGACATTGATCTTGAGCATTGCTCGGACGGCCTCGGGCGTCTCGACAAGCTGGCCAGGCGAAAGGCCCGTCGCGACGCCGGCGTTGGCGACGAGAATGTCGATGGGGCGCTTTTCGTGCGCCGATCGAATGATGCGCGCCATGGCTTCGCGATCCCGCACGTCCGCGAGGTGGGTCTCCGCCGCCTCTGCGCCGGCCGCGACACAGGCGCGCGCGGCGCCCTCGAGTCGCTCGGCGTCGCGGCCGAGCAAAACAAGGCTCGCGCCTTCACGCGCATAGGCGAACGCCAAGGCCCGCCCAATGCCGCTTGAGGCGCCGGTGATAAGAATCCGAACCGCGCTCTTAGCCATACGCGCGCCCCGCCCCGCGGCGCAGCCGAATATTCATCGGGCCGACCTCGGCCGCAAGGTCGCTTCGCCGACGATGCCGGGCGCCCGCGCGGCGCCATAAGCCACCAGACGGACGAAAATTTCATTCTCGGTCGCGCGCAGCACGCGGCCCGACAACCTGACGGTCTCGCCGCGCAGGATCGGCTGCACGAACTTCCCGGCAAGCGAAGCGATGACGAGGTCGCCGCGCCAAGCCCTCAGCATCGGTTCAAACGCGGCCAGAAGCTTCATGCCATGCACTGGCGGCGCGGCAAGCCCGATCGCCGCCGCCACCGAGTCGTCGAGATGCAACGGGTTGGCGTCGCCCGAGACTTCGGCGTAGCGCGCAAGCGAAGAGGCGTCGAACGGGCCAATGACGGTCTCCGGCAGTTTGTCGCCGACCTTAATGGGATCGCTCATGACGCGCTCCCGAATCCAGCGCGCGGGACGAGCCGCAAGATGGTTTCGATTCGTGCGCAGGGCTCCCCTTGGGGCGTTGCGACGGTCCCGACCATCGTCAGACGCGGCGGCGTTTCCTCGCTGCTCATGGTGACGATCAAGTCGTAACTCTCGCCCGCGACGAGCGGCGCGTCATAGGAAAAGCTCTGCGATTCATGCACCGGCACGACGTCGCGTCCGGCGCAGACGTCGCGCACAACCGAAAAAAGCGAAGGCTCGGCGAGCCAGATCGCCGGATAAGCCAGCGGAACGCTGGCGTCGTCGCTCCCCGTTTCATGCGCGTAGGCCGCAGCGCGCGCCGGATCGACGCGCAGCCGGAAGGGCCCAAGCGCGAGCGGCGGCTCAAGCGGCATGACGCACAATCAACACGGCGTTGATCCCTCCAAAGGCGAAGGAGTTCGACATGGCGGCGTCGATCTTGTGCCTGCGCGCGGCGTTCGGGACGACGTCGAGCGGGCACCTCGGATCGGGCTCCAGAAAGTTGATGGTCGGCGGGACGATTTGTTCGCGCAGCGCGTTTATCGTAATCGCGAGCTCCAAGCCGCCGCTCGCGCCGAGCGCGTGGCCGTGAATAGGTTTCGTCGACGACACCGGCACGACCCGCCCATAATCGCCGAACACGCGCAGAATCGCTTCGGCTTCGGTGATGTCATTGGCGTGGGTCGCGGTGCCGTGCGCATTGACGTAATGAATCTCCTGCGGAGCCATTCCCGCATCTTCGAGCGCCAGGGCGATCGCGCTCGACGCGCCTTCAAGATCCGGCCGCACGGGGTCTTTGGCGTCGCTCGTCGTGCCGTAGCCGGCGAGTTCGCATAGCGGCGCGTGGCCGCGCGCTCGGGCCGCCTCCTCCGTTTCCAGGACGAAAACCGCCGCGCCTTCGCCAAGCGACATGCCGTTGCGGCCCTTGGAGAAGGGCCGACACAAATTCGGGCTCAGCACGCGAAGGCCTTCCCACGCGCGGATCGTCGCGTTGATGACGCAGGCTTCGGCGCCGCCGACGATGGCCTTGTCCACAAGGCCCTGTCGGATCATCTGCATGCCGAGTCCGATCGACTGCGTCGCCGAGGAGCAGGCGCTGCCGATCGCGAATGTCGGGCCATGGCAAGAATAGCGCATCCCCAACGTCGCCGGCGCCGCGCTCGGGATGAGCTTGGGAACGCTCAACATCTCCGGCCGGGTGCCTTCGACGTAATAGCGGTAGATGCCGTCCTCGATCGTCGTCATGCCGCCGATGCCGGAGCCGATGATGACGGCCGTTCTCGGCCCGGACACGTCCTTGCGTCCGAAACCCGCCTGCGCGACCGCTTCGTCGGCGGCGACGATGCAGAACTGCGTAAAGGGATCACAGAACGGAAGGACGTTGGGTTCGATAAAGTCGGCGGGATTGAAGTCGGGCACCTGCGCCGCGATCTTGATGCGCCCATCATAAGGGCGCTCTGTCTTGAGCGGACGTATCTGGTCGACGCCGTCACGCGCCGCCTCCCAGAGCTTGTGCGCCCCGACGCCCGAGGCGCAGACCGCGCCCATGCCTGAGATAACGACGCGGCGCCCCTCGGCCCGCGCTCGCGAGAACGCCATTTACTGCTTCTCGCGCTCTTTCTGGATATGGTCCGCGATCGCCTCGATCAGACTTTTGACGTCTTTGGCTTCCTGCAGCGAACCGTCCATGGGGATATAGACGTTGAACTTTTCCTCGAGCGCCGTGAGAATCATAACGATGTCGACGGATTTGAGGTCGAGGCTCTCGATTGACGCGTCGGGGGTGATTTCGCTTTTGTCGACCATGCCTTCCGACGCGATCACTTCGATGATCTCGTCCACGAGCTGATTCTTGTCCTGCGAATTATACGTCACGAATCCCTCCGTTTCAGGCTCTTCGCCGCCTGGGACGCCTCGCGCTCGCGCGCGACGCATTGACGCGGCGGCGCCGATCCGACGCCTTTAAATTCTGACGCGCGCCAGAACCGCCCGCCTCCGGCACTTCGCTCCAGCGCCCGTTTCCCGCCCTGGGGTGCGGTCGGCACTGGTTAAGGCGTTTGGCCTCGAAAATAAAGCCCGCCGCGCTTCCGGCCGATTTGCAGTGGCCCGGCGGAGCGCTTCATGCGAAAAGGCCGCCCGAAACAACGGAGGGCGACAGCGAAAATGACGGGACAGGAGACGGCGCTGGCGGGGGTCTTTCCGCAGGCCACTGAAGCGCAGTGGCGCGTCCGCGTTGAGCGGGCGCTCAAAGGCGCGTCATTCGAAACGCTCCTCTCCAAGACCTATGAGGGGCTGTCCATCGCGCCCATTTACGCCCGCGCCACCGGTTCGCCCTTCCCGGTCCTGCGGAAAAACCCCGGCCGCTGGGCGATCCTCGCGCGTGTCGACGTCCCCAACGTTGACGCCGCCAACCGCTTGGCTTTGCAGGATCTCGACGGCGGCGCCGACGGCCTGCATCTTGTCTTCGCGGGCGCGATCGGCGCCTACGGCGGGGGTCTCCTTGGCGACGACGATGACGCGATCGCTCACGCGCTCGCCAATGTTCGCCTCGACTACGGCATTCCGCTGACGCTCGACTATTCCCCGCGCGCGCCAGGCGCCGCGCAAGCGCTCATGCGTTTCGTCGATCGGCAGCATATTGAACCGTCGCTCACCCGCGTTTCGATGGGCTTCGACCCGCTGGGCGCGCAGGCGCGGCACGGATTCGCTGCGGAGCCCTGGACGCATGGCTCCAAGAGCTTTGCGCGGGAGGTGAAGGCGGCCGCCGACGCAGGCTTCGTCTACGCAACCGCGGTCGCGGACGCCCGCGTCGTGCATTCGGCAGGCGGGACCGAGTCGCAGGAGCTGGCCTTCGCGCTTTCGTCGGCGCTCGCCTATTTGCGCGCGCTGGCGGACGCCGGAGTCGACCTCGACGCCGCGCGCGGGCTGATCGCGTTTCGTTTCTGCGCCGACGCCGACGAATTGCTGGGCGTTGCGAAGTTCCGCGCCGCGCGGCGCCTTTGGGCGCGCGTAGAAGAGGCCTGCGGCCTCTCGCCCAAGCCGGCGCTGGTCTTCGCCGAGACCGCCTGGCGGATGATGTCCCGGCGCGATCCCTGGAACAATATTTTGCGCGGCACGCTCGCCGTCTTCTCGGCGGCGATCGGCGGGGCCGACGCCGTCTCCGTCCTTCCCTTCACCCAGGCGCTCGGCGCGCCCGACGAATTCGCGCGGCGGCTGGCGCGAGACACTCAGCTCGTGCTGCAGGACGAATCCCATATTGACGCCGTCGACGATCCGACGAGCGGCGCCGGCGGCTTCGAGGCGCTGACGGATGAACTGTGCGAGCGGGCGTGGGGGCTCTTTCAGCGGATCGAGGCCGAAGGCGGCCTTCCCCAGGCGCTGGCGACGGGCGCCTTTCAGGCGGGCGTCGCCGAAGCGGCCGAGTTGCGGGCGAAAAACGTCGCGCGCGCCAAGGACAAGCTCATCGGCGCGAACCAGTTTCCCGACATTCACGAGGGCGCGCTCGACGTTCTCGCGCCCTATGACGCCGCGGCTGAAATCGTCGAGCCGCCAACAGGCGCGCAAAAGAGCGTTCCGCTCGCGCCGCGCCGTCTGGCCGAGCCCTTCGAGCTTTTGCGTGAAGAGTCGGACGCCCGCCTTGCCGAGTCAGGCGATCGCCCGAAGATTTTCCTCGCAAATCTCGGCTCCGTCGCGGCGTTCACCCCGCGGGCGAATTTCGCCAAGAATTTTTTCGAGGCGGGCGGCGTCGAAGCGGTTTTTGGACCCGAAACCGAGTCCACGACCGAATTGGTCGACGCCTATCGGCGGTCTGGCGCGAAACTCGCTTGCCTCTGTTCGTCCGACAGAATCTACGGAGATTCGGCGCAAACCGCGGCGCTGGCGCTAAAGGGCGCAGGCGCTCGGCTTTACCTCGCCGGCCGGCCAGGCGAACTTGAGGAGCGTCTGCGCCATGCCGGCGTGACGGAGTTTATCTACGCAGGCTGCGATATGCACAGCGCCCTGCGGCGCGCGCTTTTGGAGGCGAAATGAAGATTCTCGCGTTGGCGCTTGCGGTCGTCTGTTTGGCGGCCCAGGGAGCGTCCGCCAAACAGCCGCGCCAGAAGGCGAGGCCGGACCGTCAACAAGCGCTGACCGGCTCGGTCGGCGATCCGAACGGCAGATGGCAGATCGAAGCGACGACGACCGTTGGAGAGTGCCCAACTTTTATTCCGCCGTCAGTCGAAATCACAGACAATAAGATCAAGGCCTCGCCCGGGTCGGCCGTCTCGTCCTGGGGCTATGTCGATGGGGAAGGCACGATCGTGGCGCGGTTCACCGGCCAAGGAGAACGCGTCGCGCGCTTTCAGGGGACGCTGCGCAGCGGCAGAGGCTCCGGCGCCTGGTCATCGTCGACCGACCTTTGCGGCGGAACCTGGCGCGCGTCACGCAGCGACGCGGCGGCGCAATAGAGCGCCAGTCACCGCGGGCGCTCCTCGAAGTAGTTGTCATCGTCGCTCGGGAACTGCGCTTCGCCGCGCACCGGACGCGCCGCCTGCGCCACCGTCGGCGCGGGCGCATCGGCGCCGGCGGAGCGCACGCCGAGCCCGTCGCGCTGGTAGATGTCGTCGCGGAACTGGGTGACGCCGTCCGGCGCCGCCCATGCGGTGATATAGACCCAATAGACGGGCACGGCCGGCGTGATCTTGACGTCCACCCGCTCGCCGGACGCGATGACTTCGTCGATGTGGTCGCGGCCCCAGCCGGGCGTCTCCTTCAGCAGCCAGGCGACATAGTCGCGAACGTTCTGAAGCCGGATGCAGCCCGACGAGACGAATCGGAAGTCGTCGCCAAAGACGCCCTTGGCCGGCGTATCGTGCATGTAGACGCCGTAAGGGTTGGCGATGTCGATGCGCACGACGCCCAGCGAGTTGAAGTCGCCGCCGATGTCCTGGCGAAATCGGAAATTGAGCGCATCGAGCGAGCGCCAGTTGATCTGCTCGGGCTGAAGCTCCTGATTGTCCTTGCTGTAGACGCGAATGTGATTGGCGTTGAGATAGTTTGGATCGGCCTGCATCTTTGGAATCAGATCTTTACGAATGACGGAGGCCGGCACGGTCCAGAACGGGTTGAAATTGACCTGGATGGCCTTGGTCTGCATCACTGGCGACTGGCGGTCGATCTTGCCGACGCCGGCCATGTGATGGGTGACGACCTCGCCGTTCTCGACTGTCTCCACCGAAGCGGCCGGGATGTTGGCGGTGACGTAGCGGTTGCCGAGGTCGTGCGAAAAACTGCGCAGACGCACTAGGTTGGTCTCGAGCTGCTTTAGCCGGATCTCGGCCGGCACGTTCAGCGCCTGAATTGTCTGCTGATTGACGACGCCGGTCGCGATGATGCCGTGGCGCGCCTGAAACCGGCGCACCGCCGCTTCGACATAGGAGTCGAACACCGGACTCGCGCCGGTTTCAGCCCCAATGTCGCCCGAGACGATCAGGCGGCGGCGTAACGCCGAGACCGCCGGGCTGTTCGACCCCAGCCGCAGCTGTTGGCCGGCAGGCACCTGCGGCCAGCCGCCATTGGCCGCGATTTCGCGCAAACGCTCGATCGCCGCTTCCGTGGCGGCCACTGTCTGGGTCGAAAGTATGGGGGTGGTCGAGCGCGATACAGTCAGTCTGGCGTCGGCGTCATAACGTTGCGCCCACTCGGCCTGTCCATCCTGGTCCCAGGCGGCCGAGGCGGGCGTGAGGGCGAACGCGCCAAGGACGAACGCGCCGGCGCAGGCAAACTTGAAAATTGCGGATTCTCGCACAGATCGCTCCAATCGCATCGCCGGAGGTGCTCCGGCGGTCAAGCCGAAAGACGACGCCGCCTGAAGGGACCGCGCCGGCTCTTTGGATTGAGTTGTGCATCTTCGGCGTTAACAAGGCGCGAATAGTCCGGCGATTTTGTGGCCTGCCGGAGGAGCGGCGACACCGCCGCCGCCAAGTCTTCGCTCTATGTGCTGCGCCTAGTCGACGCGGACCCATCCGCTCATGCCGAGACGCTCTTGGGGCAGGAAGCGGGACTTGTATTCCATCTTGCGCGAACCTTCGACCCAATAGCCAAGGTAGACATGCGGCAGACCGAAGCCGTGGGCGCGCTCCGCATGATCGAGGATCATGAACGCCCCGAGCGAACGATACTCGAGTTCAGGCTCGTAGAAGGAATAGACCATCGACAGCCCGTCCGACAGCCGATCTGTCAGGCAGCAGGCGACGAGTGCGCCAATTTCTCCGTTCGCCTGCGCGAGACGGTATTCGACGAGCCGCGTGTCGACGTGGCTGTCTTCGATCATCATCTGATAATCGACCATGCTCATGTCGGCCATGCCGCCGTCGGAATGGCGGGCGCTGACGTAGCGGCGAAACAAGGCGTATTGCTCATGCGTCGCGCGCGCCGGCCGTGTTTCGGCGACGAGTTCGGCGTTTCGCCGGCGGACGCGCCGCATGCCACGCGATGGCGTGAACTCATCGATCTTGACTCGCACCGAGACGCAGGCTCGGCACTGCTCGCAGGCAGGGCGATAGGCGATGGTCTGCGAGCGACGGAAGCCGGACTGCGTCAGCGTGTCATTGAGCGTCGGGGCGCGCAGCCCGATGAGATGGGTAAAGACCTTCCGCTCCTCGCGGCCCGGCAAATACGGGCACGGCGCCGGAGAGGTCAGATAGAATTGCGGCGCGTCGCGCGGCTCTTTCGTCACGCTCTAAAATCCCAAATCCCAAAATTTATCTAGAGCGCCCACCCCGCGCGCGCCAAGGGTAGATTCGGCGTCGATGTTGCGGATTTTAAGACGAACGCCGCAAGACGATGACGTCCGCCAGCATGTCGTGCAGGCAGCGCTTGTCGCCCGTAAATAGCGAGACGAGCAGCAGCGGCGGGAACAACCACGTGATATAAAACAACACGGCATGGACGGCCGCCTGCAGAAACGGAACGGGATCTCCGTCCATGGTGCGCATCTCTAAGTCCATGAACGCCATGCCGGGCGTCGCCATTCTCCGCCCCGACACCGTCAGGCCATTGTAGAAAAAGGCGACGACCGGGAACAGCGGCGGCAGGATGAATGCAGACAATCCGGCGCTCAGGATGAATAAAGCGACGAACAGCGCCGCCGACATGCCGGAGACAAGGATCAAATCGAGCATGACGGCGCCGATGCGGCGCGTGCGCACGCCCTCCAGCGCCTGCGGCGGAATGTAAGGCGCGGCGCGCGCCCCAATGGGGGCCATGGGGCGCTCGTGGCTGGAAAAGGGATCCCGCTCGGTCATCAATTTACAGCCTTTCTGGTGGCTCGCCAAAGATCGGGGACCTTAAGGCCGGTTTCAAGTGCGCCGCTCGGGGTACGGATTTCGGGGATTAGTGGCTTCGCCGCCTTGACGAGCGCCGCCGGTTTGTCGCAAGGCTCCCGCCCAGCCGGCGCGCGCCCTGCCCGCCCGTGAACAGCCTCGGGAATTGCACATGACCAGCAACGCCGTCGACGGCGGACATTTGCGCGCCTTCATCGAGCGGATCGAAAAGCTCGAGGAGGAGAAGCGCGCGATCAGCGACGACATCAAGGATGTCTACGCGGAAGCGAAAGGGACCGGGTTCGACCCCAAGGTGATGCGCAAGATCGTATCGCTGCGCCGTCTGGATAAGCACAAGCGGGAGGAGGAGGAGGAAATCCTCGACCTCTATCTTTCCGCGCTCGGCATGGAATAGGCTCAGTCAACCGCAAAGAGATCTGGCAGCTGGGGCTCCGCCTCACGCGGGATCGGTGGCGCGAGTTTGAGACCCTACATGGATTTTGGCGCGCAGGATGAGGTCGTGCGCTTTCTCGCTTCGCTCGACGGCGGCGCGGAGCGAATCGTCACGACTCACATTTCCGTCGTCGCGCTCTGCAGGAGCCGCGCCTACAAGCTGAAGAAGGCAGTACGTTTCCCCTATCTCGACTTCTCGACGCCGAGCCGCCGATGGGAGATGTGCGCGCGCGAAGCGACGCTCAACAAAGGCTTCGCGCCCGAAATTTATCTCGGCGCGCATCGGGTGACCCGCGAGACGGACGGGCGGCTGGCGCTCGACGGCGCGGGCGAGATGGTAGACGCCGTGGTCGTCATGCGGCGCTTCGCCGACGAAGATCTCTTTGAGCAGATTGCCAAAGACCGACGCCTGACGCCCGGGATGGTGGAGGCCCTCGCGCGTCGAGTCGCGCAGACCCATGACGCGGCGGCGCCCGACGAGGAAAGGAGCGGCGCGGCGGCGATGCGCCGAACCCTGGACGATACGGCGTTGAGCTTGCACAATGCGGCGACTGCAAGCGCGGAGCAAATCGACGCCCTTGTCGCGCGCCTCAACGACGCCCTCGACGCGCAAGGCGCGCTTCTCGACGCACGCAAGACGCAGGGCAAGGTACGCCGCTGCCACGGCGATCTGACGCTACGCAACATCTGTCTGTTCGAGGGAGCGCCGACGCTCTTCGACTGTCTCGAGTTTAACGACGACATCGCGACGATCGACGTGCTTTATGACGTCAGTTTTCTGCTGATGGATCTCTGGCGCGTCGGCGCGTTCGGCTGCGCCAATCTGGCGTTCAACCGCTATCTCGACGCGCGCGACGAGAGCGACGGCCTGCCGCTTCTTCCCTTCTTCATGTCGTTGCGCGCCGCCATCCGCGCGCATGTCGAAGCGTCGCAACAAAACGCCAAACGCGCGCGCCTTTATTTCGATCTCGCGGAGGCGCTGCTCGCGCCGGCGAAAGGCGCGGTCATTGCGATCGGCGGTCTCAGCGGCTCAGGAAAATCGAGCGTCGCCGCGGCGCTCGCGCCGCGCGTCGGATGTCCGCCCGGCGCGCGCGTCGTCAACAGCGACCGCATCCGCAAGCGGCTCTTTGGCGTCGCGCCGACCGCGCGTCTACCTCAGGAGGCGTATGCGAGCGCCGTTTCGGCGCAGGTCTATGGCGAGATGTTCGACGTCGCGGCGCGAACGGCCGCGCGCGGCTGGCCCGTCATCGTCGACGCCGTCTTCGACCGCCCTCCAGATCGCGAAGCGATAAGAGCCGCGGCCGAGCGCGCGGGGGCGCCGTTCCTCGGCGTCTGGCTCGATCTCGATCTCGACCAGCGCGCGGCGCGCGTCGATGCGCGCGTCAATGACGTGTCGGACGCCACGCGCGGCGTGCTAGAGGCGCAAATGGAAAAGTCGACCGGCGAAATCGAATGGTTCAAAATCGACGCCTCAAAAAATGCGGCGGCCATCGCTGCTGAGATCGAAAACCTGTTGGCGCCTCATGCTTCTGTCACTCACGCACGCTAAGCGCGCGATCGGGGAATAAGGGCAAAACCATCCGTGACGTTGCTCCTGGAGCCCCGGTCTGGCCCTCGGCCTGCCGAGAATGACACGACGCAACGGCTATGGAATCAGCACCGCCGCGCCTTGCAGCCGACCCTCGCGAAGATCGGCGAGCGCCTCATTCGCCTGCGCCAGAGGATAGCGCGTCGCATGCATTTTCAGCGGAATCGTCGGCGCCAGCGCAAGGAACTCGCGGGCGTCTTCGCGCGTGAGATTCGCCACCGACAGCAGTCGACGCTCCTCCCAGAGCAGCCCATAGGGAAAGCTCGGAATGTCGCTCATGTGAATGCCGCCGCAGACGACAGCGCCGCCTTTCCTTGTCGCGGCGAGCGCGCGCGGGATAAGCCCGCCGACAGGCGCGAAGATCAGCGCGGCGTCGAGCGGCTCTGGCGAGGGCGCGTCGGAGTTTTGCGCAGAGGCGGCGCCGAGCGACAGCGCAAAGTCGGCCGCCGCCTGATCCCCCGGCCGCACGAATGCGTGAACGCGCTTGCCTTGGAAGATCGCGACCTGGGCGATGATATGGGCGGCGGCGCCGAAGCCGTAAATGCCGATCGCTTCCGCCGGCCCCGCCATTTTCAGCGTGCGCCAGCCGATGAGACCCGCGCAGAGCAATGGCGCGAGCATCGCCGGATCGGCGGTCTCAGGCAGCGGGAAGCAGTACGACGCGTCGGCGACGGCGTGCGACGCGTAGCCGCCGTCGCGCGTATAGCCAGTGAACAGGGGATCGTCGCACAGGTTTTCCCGCGCGCTCCTGCAGTAGGGACAATGCCCGCAGGTATGGCCAAGCCAGGGAACGCCGACCCGCTGTCCAAGCGAGAAACCGGTCACGCTAGGTCCAATTGCGTCCACCCGCCCGACGATTTCGTGGCCCGGAACGATCGGAAGCTTCGGCTCGATCAGTTCGCCGTCGACAACATGGAGATCGGTGCGGCACACGCCGCACGCCTCGACCTTGAGTCGCACGTCTCCAGTTTCTGGGGACGGAAGGGGTCGCGTCTCCATGATCAGCGGCGTATTCGGTCGCCGCAAGACCATGGCCGTCATCACGTCGGTCATCGCAGCGACTTTCTGAAGAACAGCCGATGATGTCCGGGAGGAAAGCCCTCGATCTCGCCGATGCGCGTAAATCCGCTATTCTCATAGAAGGCGGCCGCTCGCGGGTCGAATGTGTCTACATAGACGCCAACGCAGCCGCGGTCCTTGGCCAGCTGCTCGGCTTCCGCCATCAGCCGGCGCCCCAAGCCGCTCCCGCGCTGAGAACCCTCGACCCAAAGATGACGAACGTAAAGCCAGCGCCAGTGCGATACGCCGTTCAGCCCGGCGACGAGCGTCCCCCGCGCGTCGCGCGCCAGAATGCAGAGGGGCGCCTCATCCCGCGGGCCGAACTGGCGGGCAATTTCGTCGCCGAGCCTGGCCGCAAGCTCGCCCGACTCTTCCGACTCGACCAAGAGCGCGATCTTCTCAACCTCTTCGTTTTTGCCCATGATCGCGCCGTGAGACGAGTCTTCGTTTTGCTATTGTGGACGTGCGTCGCCGGCGCCGCAACGGCGCACGGCGAAGACGCTTGTGCGCCCGTCGAGATCGCCCCCGGGCCGGCCGCCACCCACGAGCGGGTGCGCGCCTATGCGCCTATTTTCGAACTCTGCGCCAAAGAGGGGGCGACGAGGCTCGCCATCCGACGGATGAACGTCGACGGGACGCCTCTGCTCCTCACCGTCGATCCGCAGTCGCTGCAGACGTCTCTCGAGCACGCCGCTTGCTGGCGCTGCGAAGAGACGAGCGATGCGGCGCAGGCCGAGACGCGCTATCTCAAGGCGTTGCATCCGCCAGATGATCCGTCGCGTCCGCCGGCCCTCGTCAACGCCGGCCTCATTCACGGCGCCGGCGACGGCGCCTTTGTGACCGGCGACCTCTGCCCGAGCCGCAAGTCGCTGGACCGCGCCTTTTTCGAACAACTCGCCGCGCGGGGGCCGCGCACGCCCGTGATGCTCGCCGTCTCCGGTGCCTGGATCGCCCGCCACGGCGCCGACTTCGCCTGGCTACGCGAGAAGGCGCGCAGCGGCGCGCTCGACATCGCCTGGGCCAATCATTCCTACAGCCATCCCTATGTTCGCCGCCTTCCGGACGGGCGGAATTACTTCCTGCGGCCGGGCGTGGACGTCGATCGCGAGGTTTTCGAGACGGAAAAGCTCATCATCGCCCAAGGCGAAACCCCATCGGTATTTTTTCGCTTTCCGGGGCTCGTCGCCGACGCCGCGCTTCTGGAGAATATCCGCAGCCGGCATCTCATCGCGCTCGGCGCCGACTCTTGGCTGGCGCTCGGCTTAAGGCCCCGCCCGGGCTCGATCGTGCTCGTGCACCCGAACGGCAATGAGCCGGTCGGCATAAAGCTGTTTTTGCGACTGATGCAGACAGGCGCGATGCCATCGCCCCTGCGGCCGATCAATGAGGCGCCGTAGTCGCGTTATTTGACGAGATTAATCGTGTAATTGTTGTAGCCGCCGATATATTTCTCGCGGAAGCCGACCGTCCGGCACGTCGGCGAGCAACAGGTGTTGATGCACCACTCATAGGCGCTCTGCGGCACGCATGTGTTGAAAGGGCCGCTCCACACGGCGCCGTCGTTCGACTCGGCGTACCAATAATAGTAGGTGTTGACGCTCTGCAGGTCTTTGCCAAAGACGGTTTTCGTCTGGCCAGGCTCCAATTTCCACCAGCCCTTTTTCGTCCAGTCGCCGCCGTCCGAGCAGCCCGGCGAATACCAAAGAAATGAAACCCACACTGTGGCCTTGGTGTTGTTGCGGAACTTGAACCAGGCCTGAGCGGCGGTCGGTCCGCAGACAAGGCTGAGCATCGCTAATAAGATCAAAAATCTGCGCATGGTCCCCTCCCCTGCGAAATGCGCAGGACAAGATGAAAATTAAGGCTTGGGCGTAGGCTGGGCTGCCGGATCGCGGCGAATGGACCGCGCCCTGGTGGAAACGAGGGGCTCTTTGGAAACTTCTTCAACCCCCGGCCGCGCGTCCTCCGCGCCGGAGATGGGCTTCTTGATCGGAGGCGCGGGCTCCTCCTTGGGAGGAGATTTTTCTCCGAAGTGCTCTGTCGGACTGACGGCGTCCACCGACGGCGTTCGGCGCTGCGCCGCCGCCGGCGCGGCGCTGAGGAAAATCGCAGCGCCAAGAGCGGCGATAAGTGAATAATGACAACGTGCCAATGGGACCTCCTGAAATCTGAACGCGAATGACTTTAAAAAAGGGTCGGTCGAGCAAGGCTAGGACCCGCGACGGCGGCCGTCAACGCCTTTAGTCCTGCCCTCCAAGGCGGTTAGATGACATCGCTCCAAAGAGCGCTGCGCAGAACCCCTTACATTGACAAGGTTTCCGGCGGCTCTTATCTCTCCGGCGGAAATGCCGCGTCGATCCTGGCGCCCCGAAATGGGGCGATATCGCAGGCGGGATGTTATTCATGCATTATGCGACGCTCCGCCGGCCGCCCTTTCCCGGCGCGCCGAGAAGGCGGCAGACGCTGCGGGAGAAAGGTTCGCAAGAATGATCGGCGCACTCGCCAAGAAGATTTTCGGCTCGGCGAATGATCGCCGTCTCAAGACCTACGCGCCGAAGGTCAACGCGATCAATGCCCTCGAAGCGGACGTCGAAGCGCTGACGGATGAAGAGTTGCGGGATCGCACCCGCCAGTTCCGCGAGGAGCTCGCCGCCGGCAAGGCGCTCGACGATCTGCTCGTTCCCGCTTTCGCCACGGTGCGCGAGGCGGCCAAGCGCACCCTCGGCCAACGCCATTTTGACGTCCAGCTCATCGGCGGCATGGTGCTGCATGAAGGCGCGATCTCGGAGATGCGCACGGGCGAAGGCAAGACGCTCGTCGCCACGCTCGCCGTCTATCTCAACGCGCTCGCCGGCAAAGGCGTCCATGTCGTCACGGTGAACGACTATCTGGCCAAGCGCGACTCCGAATGGATGGGGCAAATATATAAATTCCTCGGCATGAGCGTCGGCGTCGTGGTGCATGACCTCATGGACGAGGAGCGCGGCGCCGCCTACGCCTGCGACATCACCTACGGCACCAACAACGAATTCGGCTTCGACTATCTGCGCGACAATATGAAATATGAGTTTTCGCAGATGGTTCAGCGCGGACATAATTATGCGATCGTCGACGAAGTGGACTCGATCCTGATCGACGAGGCGCGCACGCCGCTCATCATCTCGGGCGCCATCGACGACAAGTCCGATCTCTACAATACGATCGACAAGCTGATCCCCAAGCTCAACGCCGACGACTTCGAACTCGACGAGAAGCAGCGCACGGTTCACCTCACCGACGCCGGCAATGAGCATATGGAAGAGCTGCTGACCGAGTCCGGCGCGTTGACGGAAGGCGCGCTGTACGAAGCGCACAACGTCACGCTCGTGCACCACATCAATCAGGCGTTGCGCGCGCACAAGCTCTTCCAGAAGGACAAGGATTACATCGTCCGCAAGGGCGAGGTGGTCATCATCGACGAATTCACCGGCCGCATGATGCCGGGCCGACGCTATTCGGAAGGTCTGCATCAGGCGCTCGAAGCGAAGGAGCGCGTTCAGGTTCAGCCTGAAAACGTCACCCTCGCGTCGATCACCTTCCAAAATTACTTTCGTCTCTATGGCAAGCTCGCCGGCATGACCGGCACGGCGGCCACGGAGGCGAATGAATTCGCCGAAATCTACAAGCTGGACGTCGTCGAAATTCCGACGAACCGCGAGGTCTGCCGGCTCGACGAAGATGACGAGGTCTATCGCAGCGCCAAGGAAAAGCTCGGCGCGATCGCCGCTGAAATCCAGGACGCAAACGGGCGCATGCAGCCGCTTCTCGTCGGCACCACATCCATCGAGAAGTCCGAGCAGCTGGCGGAGTTCCTGCTCGCGCAGGGCTATACGATGATCGACTTCGTCGATTCCAAGGGACTGACCAAGCTCTATGAGGCGGCGCGGTCCGGCAAGCCGTCGAAGCTTTTCGCGGTGCTCAATGCGCGCTTCCACGAGCAGGAAGCCTACATCGTCGCGGAAGCCGGCGTGCCCGGCGCGATCACCATCGCCACCAATATGGCTGGCCGCGGCACCGACATTCAGCTCGGCGGCAACGTCGAGATGCGCGTGACGCAGGAATGCGCCGGCCTCGAAGGCGACGCGCGCGCCAAGAAGGAAGCGGAGATCCGCGAGGAGGTCGCGGACTTCAAGGAGAAGGCCATCGCCGCCGGCGGCCTCTACATCATCGGCACCGAACGCCACGAGAGCCGCCGCATCGATAATCAGCTGCGCGGCCGTTCCGGACGTCAGGGCGACCCTGGCCGCTCGAAATTCTTCCTGTCGCTGCAGGACGATCTCATGCGCATCTTCGGCTCCGAGCGCATGGATTCGATGCTGGTGAAGCTCGGCTTGCAGGAGGGCGAAGCCATCGTCCATCCGTGGATCAACAAGGCGATCGAGAAGGCGCAGCATAAGGTCGAGGCGCGCAACTTCGACATCCGCAAGAACATTCTCAAGTTCGACAACGTCATGAACGACCAGCGCAAGGTGATCTTCGAGCGCCGGCGCGAAATCATGGATGAGGAAAGCGTCGAGGAGCAGGCCGACGACATGCGCGCCGATGTGATCGATGCGATGGTGTCGCAGCATATTCCGCACGACGCCTACTCCGAGGCCTGGGACGTCAACGGGCTTGAGGAAGACGTCAAAGCCAAGCTCAATCTCGATCTGCCGGTCGCCGACTGGGCGAAGGAAGAAGGCATCGCCGACGAGGAGATCAAAGAACGCCTGCTGGAGGCGGCCGACGCCGCTTACGCCGAGCGCGTGGAAAAGAACACCGAGCCGCTGATGCGCATGATCGAGAAGCAGGTCGTCCTGCAGTCTCTCGATACGCTGTGGCGCGAACATCTGGTCGCGCTCGACCACCTTCGGCAGGTGATCGGCTGGCGCGGCATGGCGCAGCGCGATCCGCTCAATGAGTACAAGTCCGAGGCGCTCGAACTCTTCAAGAGCCTGATGACGCGGTGGGACGAAACGGTGACCGCGCAATTGATGCGCGTCGAAGTGTCCTTCGAGGCCCCGCCTTCCGCACCGCCGGAATTGCCGCCAATGGAGATGTCGCATCCAAATCCCGAGGCGCTGATCGGCGGCGGACAGCAGCTTGCGCTCGACGATCTCAATACGCGTCTGGCGGGGACGGATTTCTCGGCGCGCGGGCTCGCGGTCAGCGAGGCGCCCGTTGCGCGCGACGCGGCCAATCCGACCACTTGGGGCAAGGTGGGCCGTAACGAGCCCTGCCCTTGCGGCTCGGGCAAGAAATACAAGCATTGCCACGGCGCTCTTGTCTAAGCCGAGGATGCGGACAGCGATGTGGAAGATCAGCGTCTCGGCTCTCCTGTCGACGCTGGCGTCTCCCGCATCGGCCCGCGTCGAGTGGGTGCAGGTCTCCAAGGACGATTTCTCGACCGTCTATATGGACGCGGGCTCACGTCGGGCGTCGTCTGGCGGAATCGTCACGGTCGACGCGCTGACGGATTACAACGCCGCCTCGCCAAAAGCCGCCGCATTCGGCCTTGCCGAAAAGGGACTGTCGGAAATCGAGAAAGTCTCGCTCGATTGCCTCAATCGGAAATACAGGTCTGAGGGCGGCGGCTGGCGGCAGGGCCAGATGGGTGAAGGAAAGATCACCAAGCCGTATCCGCCGAAAGACGTCTGGTCGCCGGTGCCGCCCTATTACGACGGACTCTTCGCCAAGGTCTGCGCGCGCAAGTCCTCGGAATAGCCGTCAAATCGATTTGAACCGCCTCGCGCCTGAGAATATAAGCGCAGCGCGGTTGATGCGTCGCCGTTCCACGTTCGTGGGAAGGCGGCCGCCGCGGGTTTCCAGGAGCTTGTCGTGACCGCCATTGATTTTTCCAAAGTGCTCGTCGCTCAGGGCGGCGGCCCCACCGCCGTCATCAATCAGTCGCTCGTCGGCGCCGTGCTGGAGTCCCGCAAATTTCGCGAGGTCGAGCGGGTCTATGGCGCGTTCCACGGCGTTCGCGGCATCGTCAATGAAGATTTCGTCGACCTCACGCAGGAGACGACCCATAATCTCGAGCTCGTCGCCTGCACCCCGTCTTCGGCGCTCGGCTCGACGCGCGACAAGCCGGATCTCAAATATTGTCAGGAAATCTTCCGAGTCCTGCGCGCGCATGGGGTCGGCTGTTTTTTCTATATCGGCGGCAATGATTCGTCGGACACGGTGCGCATCGTCTCGCAGGAGGCCCAAAGCGCCGGCTATCCGTTGCGGACGATTCACATTCCAAAAACCATCGACAACGATCTGGTGATCAATGATCACACGCCGGGCTTTCCCTCGGCGGCGCGCTGGGTGGCGCAGGCTTTCGCTGGCGCCAATCTCGACAATTGGGCTCTCCCCGGCGTGTATATCGCCATCGTCATGGGCCGGCACGCTGGCTTTCTGACCGCGGCCTCGGCGCTCGGCAAGAAATTCCCCGACGACGGCCCGCATCTCATCTACGTCCCTGAGCGCGCCTTCATCATCGACAAGTTCCTCGCCGACGTTAAGGCGACGATGGCGAAATACGGCCGCTGCGTGGTGGCGGTGTCGGAAGGCGTCTGCGACGAAAACCATACCCCCATCGCCGAAAAGCTCGCCCAGGCGGTGGAGCGCGACGATCACGGCAATGTCCATCTCGGCGGCGGCGCGCTGGCCGACGAACTCACCCGCCTCGTGAAAGACCGGCTCGGATTCAAGCGGGTGCGGGCCGACACATTCGGCTATGTGCAAAGAAGCTTCGTCGGCTGCGTTTCCGACGTCGACCAGCGCGAGGCGCGCGAAGTCGGTGAAAAGGCCGTGCAATATGCCATTTGGGGCGACCGCGACGGCTCGGTGACGATCCACCGGACCGGCTTTTATTCGGTCGATTATCAGTTGACCCCACTTGAAGAGATCGCCGCCAAGACAAAAGTCATGCCGGACGAATTCATTAGCCCCTGCGGCACGGACGTCACCGACGCCTTCCGGATGTATCTCCGCCCGTTGCTTGGAAGCGGCATGCCGGACGCCTATCGCTTGCGGCTCAATCGGGTGCCCAAGATCCTTACCGCCTGAGCCCTTTGGCCAGGGCGCCGTTCTTGCTTCAATAGAGTTTCCGGCGAAGGTTGCAATTTGACCGTCGTCTAAAATACACTAACCAGTCATGGTTCTCGGGCGCTCGTCGCTGACGACCGGAACTGGATGGGGGAACTGGGACGCCAACCGCTTCCACCTTTTGTTAGTCAGGCGCCGGTAACACAAATGTTCGGGCCGATTCGCCCGGCAGTCCGGCCCGATAGGAGAGCAATATGAGCAAGGTCGGCGGCGGCGATTCCAAGAACACGCTTTACTGTTCCTTTTGCGGCAAGAGCCAGCACGAGGTACGTAAGCTCATCGCCGGACCGACGGTGTTCATCTGCGATGAATGCGTCGAATTGTGCATGGACATCATTCGCGAGGAGAACAAATCCTCGCTGGTCAAGCAGCGCGACGGCATTCCGACCCCGCGAGAGATTTGTAAGGTTCTGGACGACTATGTCATCGGCCAGGCCCAGGCCAAGCGCGTGCTCTCGGTCGCGGTCCACAACCATTACAAGCGCCTCAACCATGCGACCAAGCATGGCGACGTGGAGCTGGCGAAGTCCAATATTCTGCTGATCGGACCGACTGGCGTCGGCAAGACCATGCTGGCGCAGACTCTGGCGCGCATCCTGGATGTTCCGTTCACCATGGCCGACGCCACGACCCTGACCGAGGCGGGCTATGTCGGCGAGGATGTCGAAAACATCATCCTCAAGCTTCTGCAGGCGTCGGACTACAACGTCGAGCGCGCCCAGCGCGGCATCGTTTACGTGGACGAGATCGACAAGATTTCGCGCAAGTCCGACAATCCTTCGATCACCCGCGACGTTTCGGGCGAAGGCGTGCAGCAGGCGCTTTTGAAGATCATGGAGGGCACTGTCGCCTCCGTGCCGCCGCAAGGCGGCCGCAAGCATCCGCAGCAGGAGTTCCTGCAGGTCGACACGACGAACATCCTGTTCATCTGCGGCGGCGCGTTCGCGGGGCTTGAAAAGATCATCTCCGCCCGCGGGCGCAACACGTCGATCGGGTTTGGCGCCACCGTGCAATCGCCCGATGAACGGCGCACCGGCGACATTTTTAGGCAAGTGCAGCCGGAAGACCTGCTGAAATTCGGTCTCATCCCCGAATTCGTCGGCCGTCTGCCGGTCATTGCGACGCTCGAGGACCTTGACGAGGATGCGCTCAAGCGGATCCTCACCGAGCCCAAGAACGCGCTGGTCAAGCAGTATCAGCGGCTCTTCGAGATGGAAAACGTCGAGCTCACCTTCCAGGACGACGCTCTTTCGTCCGTCGCGCGCAAGGCGATCGATCGCCATACCGGCGCGCGCGGCCTGCGCTCGATCATGGAAGGAATCTTGCTAGACACGATGTTCGACCTGCCAGGACTGGAGGGCGTCGAACAAGTTGTGATTGGACCGGAAGTCGTCGAGGGCAAAGCCCGGCCGCTCTATATCTACGCCGAACGCAGCGAAAAGAGCGGTGCGAGCGCCTGAGGCGCCACGAAACGACCAGGCGGCGGCGACGCCGCAAGCTAGAATAAGCTTAGGCGCCGCAGCGCTTGAATCGATTGTTCGCGTATACCATTTGCGTTAACGGGGCCGTCGGGCGCGATCGCCGGCGGTCTTTTATTGGCGCGGAATCGGCGGGCGACCGTATCGCGGCCTGAACCCAAAATCGCCTGCGGTCTCGCGCCGCCGCTTTAGCGGGACGCGTCAAGGACAGGACAAAAAGAATGTCGAACGAAAAGCGAGACGCCGTCACTCCCGGAACCATCGAAAGCTATCCGGTGCTGCCGCTGCGCGACATTGTCGTCTTCCCGCACATGATTGTTCCACTGTTCGTCGCGCGCGAGAAATCCATCCGCGCGCTCGAAGAGGTGACGAAATCCGACCGGCTCATTCTGCTGGCGACGCAGAAGAACGCCGGCGACGACGATCCGTCGGCCGACGCCATTTATCCGATCGGCACGCTCGCGTCGGTCTTGCAGCTTCTGAAGCTGCCTGACGGCACGGTGAAGGTGCTGGTCGAAGGCGTGGCGCGCGCTAGCGTTCGCAACTACACCCGCGCCGACGACTATTACGAAGCGGACGCCGAAGTTCTCGCCGACGATCTCGCCTCGCCGGTCGAGGTCGAAGCGCTCGGCCGGTCGGTCATCGCCGAATTCGAAAGCTATGTGAAGCTCAACAAGCGGGTCTCTTCCGAGGTCGTCGGCGCGGTGACGCAAATCGACGACTATTCGAAGCTCGCCGACACGGTCGCGTCTCACCTTTCGGTGAAGATCGCCGAGAAGCAGGACGTGCTTGAGACGATCAGCGTTGCGCGCCGCCTCGAAAAATGTCTGTCGCTGATGGAGAGCGAGATCTCGGTCCTGCAGGTCGAGAAGCGCATTCGCACGCGCGTCAAGCGCCAGATGGAGAAGACGCAGCGCGAATACTATCTGAACGAGCAGATGAAGGCGATCCAGAAGGAGCTGGGCGACGAGGACGGCAAGGACGATCTCGCCGAGCTCGAGGAGCGCATCAAGAACACCAAGCTCTCCAAGGAAGCGCGCGACAAGGCCTTCGCCGAGTTCAAGAAGCTGCGGCAGATGTCGCCGATGTCCGCCGAAGCCACCGTGGTGAGGAATTATCTCGACTGGATTCTGTCGATCCCGTGGGGCAAGCGCTCCAAGGTGAAGCGCGATCTCGGACAGGCCGAGGCCGTGCTCGACGCCGAGCATTTCGGCCTCGAGAAGGTCAAGGAGCGCATCCTTGAATATCTCGCCGTGCAGAGCCGCGCCAACAAGCTGACGGGACCGATCCTCTGCCTCGTCGGCCCCCCCGGCGTCGGCAAGACCTCGCTCGGCAAATCCATCGCCAAGGCCACCGGCCGCGACTTCGTGCGCATGTCGCTTGGCGGCGTGCGTGACGAAGCGGAAATCCGCGGCCATCGCCGCACTTACATCGGCTCGATGCCCGGCAAGATCATCCAGTCGATGCGCAAGGCGAAGACGTCCAACCCGCTCTTTCTCTTGGACGAGATCGACAAGATGGGCATGGACTTCCGCGGCGATCCGTCGTCGGCCTTGCTCGAAGTGCTGGACCCCGAGCAGAACGCGACGTTCAACGACCATTACCTCGAAGTCGACTACGACCTTTCGAATGTGATGTTCGTGACGACGGCGAACACGCTCAATATTCCGGCGCCGCTGATGGACCGCATGGAGATCATTCGCATCGCCGGCTACACGGAAGATGAGAAGGTCGAGATCGCGCGCAGGCACCTCCTTCCCAGCGCGGTGCATAAGCACGGTCTTTCGCCTGACGAATGGATGGTCGCCGACGACGGGCTGCTCACCATCATTCGCCGCTATACGCGCGAAGCGGGCGTTCGCAATCTGGAGCGCGAACTCTCCAATCTCGCGCGCAAGGCGGTGAAGGAAATCCTTCTCAAGAAGAAGGAGAAGATCCTCGTTACGAGCGAGAACATCGCCGATTATCTCGGCGTGCCGAAGTTCCGCTATGGCGAGGCCGAACTGGAAGATCAGGTCGGCGTCGTGACCGGACTCGCCTGGACCGAGGTCGGCGGCGAATTGCTGACGATCGAAGGCGTCATGATGCCCGGCAAGGGCAAGATGACCGTGACGGGCAATCTGCGCGACGTGATGAAAGAGTCGATCTCCGCGGCGGCGTCTTATGTGCGCTCGCGCGCGGTCGACTTCGGCGTCGAACCGCCGGTCTTCGACCGACGCGATTTCCATGTGCACGTGCCGGAAGGCGCGACGCCCAAGGATGGACCGTCGGCGGGCGTGGCGATGGCGACCGCCATCGTCTCGATCATCACTGGCATTCCCGTTCGGCGCGAGATCGCCATGACCGGCGAGATCACGCTGCGCGGCCGCGTGTTGCCGATCGGCGGCTTGAAGGAAAAGCTGCTGGCGGCGCTGCGTGGCGGCTTGAAGAAAGTGCTGATCCCAGAGGAGAACGCCAAGGATTTGGCGGAAATTCCGGACGCGGTGAAGAACCGCCTGGAAATCGTGCCCGTCGCGCGCATGGAAGAGGTCCTGCAGCACGCGCTGATCTCCCAACCGACGCCGATCAAATGGCAGGAAGACGCCGACGCCATCGCCAAACATGGGGCGGCCGTCATCGACGATGACGGCACCGGCGTCCGCGCGCACTGATCGCAGATCGTTAACAAATCAAGAACCCCGCTCCTCCAGAGCGGGGTTCTTTTGCTTTCGGGCGGCTCAGATGCGCGCTGCAGCCCCCAGATTGCATGAGTATTTCGTGGCCTAACCGCAATTTCCCCCGGAAACCCGGCGATTCTACGCCTATGGCGGCCGGTAACCCTTGCCTTTCCTGCGATTCGCGACCAACACTCCCATCGCTGCGCAACGCCGATTCGAGGTCGCGCATTCTTACGCCGTGCGGCTCGCAGTGAAGGAGAAGGAAAAGCCATGAACAAACTGGAACTCGTCGAGCACGTCGCGAGCGAGACGGACAGCTCGAAAGCGGCGGCCGCCGCAGCCATCGACGCCGTCCTCGACGGCATCACGAAGGCCCTCAAGAAAGGCGACGAAGTTCGCCTCGTCGGCTTCGGCACCTTTTCGGTCAAGAAGCGCGCCGCCGGCAAAGGCCGCAATCCCGCGACCGGCGAAGAAATCAAGATTCCCGCATCGAAGAACGCCCGTTTCAAGCCCGGCGCGACGCTGAAGACCGCGCTCAACAAAGCCAAGTAGCGTGGCGCGGGAGGGCGCTGGCGTCGCAGGCGTTCTCCGAAACTTCGCACCACGGCCGTCGGAGTTCCGGCGGCCGTAGTTTTGAGCCGGCTTGCCTCGCGCCGCACCCGCCCTTAAAACCCGGCGGGCGCGCATCATGTCGGGGCGGTTAGCTCAGTTGGTAGAGCATCTCGTTTACACCGAGTGGGTCGGCGGTTCGAGACCGTCACCGCCCACCACTGGCGCGCTTGAGGCGGCGCGAGGCGCGCCGGGGGATTTGGTGTTCCAAGACCCAGGATTTCGTTTTAGCTTGCTGGGACAAAGAAGGCCGCCCCAATGAGATTGATCAAAACCGTCCTTTTTGCACTCTGCGTCGCCGCTTTGGCCCCCAACTTGGCGCACGCTGAAGACATGAGCTTTCGCGTCGTCGGCGTGAATTCCGGCGGCTGCGGGGCCCAATGCCCGCAGGTGATCGCGGCGCAAGGCGAAATCGGCGCAGAGACGCCCGACGCCTTCGTCGCCTTCGTGCGCGAAAATGCGCGCGGCGGCAATCTGCACGGCATTGTGCTGCTCGACTCGCCTGGCGGAAAGGTCGTCGCGTCGATGGAGCTCGGCCAGGCCATCCGCAAGCTCGGGATGGCGGTGATCGTCGCCCGTCCCGCGTCGGATCAATCTCGCACAATGGCGCTCGTGTCGGGCCGCTGCTATTCGGCGTGCGTCTATGCGTTGATGGGCGGCAGGCGGCGGGTGATCCCGGCGCAGAGCAGCGTCGGCGTCCACCGCATGTTCAATTATTCGACGAGCTTTGACGTCGCCGAGGGCGGACTGGTGCGCGAACGCAATTATGACGATGGCGGCATGCTCCAGACGCTCTCTCGCTACGCGGCGATGATGGGCGTGAGCACCGAACTCGTGAAGCTCGCCGAGCGGACGTCGCCAGATAAGCTTTACATCCTGACCGGCGCCGACATCGCCCGTTGGCGACTTGGGACGCGCAAGCTATAGCCGCGCCGGCTTAAACGCATAATCAGCAACCAGGGCAGCACATGAAACACATTCTCGAGGGGCTCGAACAGCGGCGCGCGTCCGCCCGGCTCGGCGGCGGACAAAAGCGCATCGAAGCGCAACACGCGCGCGGCAAGCTCACGGCGCGAGAGAGAATCGAACTGCTGCTCGATCACGGCTCGTTCGAAGAATTCGACATGTTCGTCGCCCATCGCTGCACCGATTTCGGCATGGATCAGGGCGAGAAAATTTCAGGCGACGGCGTCGTCACCGGATGGGGCACCGTCAACGGCCGCGCTGTCTTCGTCTTCGCCAAGGATTTCACCGTCTTTGGCGGCTCGCTGTCAGAGACTCACGCGCAGAAGATCACCAAGCTGCAAGATATGGCGCTGAAGAATCGCGCCCCGATCATCGGCCTCTTCGACGCCGGCGGCGCGCGCATCCAAGAAGGCGTCGCGGCGCTCGGCGGCTATGGCGAAGTCTTCCAGCGCAATGTGCTGGCCTCCGGCGTCATTCCGCAAATCTCGGTCATCATGGGCCCATGCGCGGGCGGCGACGTCTACTCGCCGGCGATGACGGACTTCATCTTCATGGTGCGCGACACGAGCTATATGTTCGTGACCGGACCCGACGTCGTGAAGACGGTGACGAACGAGACGGTCACGGCGGAAGAGCTCGGCGGCGCATCGGTGCATACGACCAAAAGCTCGATCGCCGATCGCGCATACGACAACGACGTCGAAACGCTCCTGCAGATGCGCAGGCTGATTGATTTCCTTCCCTCCTCCAATCAGGAGGAGCCGCCCGAATGGCCCGCTTTCGACGAGGCCGGCCGCTTCGACTATTCGCTCGACACGATCGTTCCGGACAATCCCAACAAGCCCTACGACGTCAAGGAGCTCATCCATAAGGTCGTCGACGAAGCGGACTTTTTCGAAATCCAGGATGCGCACGCCCGCAATATCGTGGTCGGCTTCGGCCGCATCGAAGGGCGCACGGTCGGCTTCGTCGCCAATCAGCCGCTCGTGCTCGCCGGCGTGCTCGACATCGACGCCTCAAAGAAGGCGGCGCGTTTCGTGCGCTTTTGCGACTGCTTCAACATTCCGATCGTCACCTTTGTCGACGTGCCGGGTTTTCTGCCCGGCACGGCGCAGGAATATGGCGGGCTGATCAAGCATGGCGCGAAGCTGCTGTTTGCGTATGCGGAAGCGACGGTGCCGAAAGTGACCCTCATCACGCGCAAGGCGTTCGGCGGCGCCTATGACGTTATGGCGTCAAAACATCTGCGCGGCGACGTCAACTACGCCTGGCCATCGGCGCAGATCGCCGTGATGGGCGCGAAGGGCGCCGTTGAGATCATCTTCCGCGCCGACATTGGCGATCCGGAAAAGATCGCCCTGCGCACCAAGGAATATGAAGACCGATTCCTGTCGCCCTTCGTCGCCGCGGAGCGCGGCTACATTGACGAAGTGATTACGCCGCGTTCGACCCGCAAGCGAATCGCTCGCGCGCTTGCGCTGCTTCGCCACAAGGAACTGGAGAATCCTTGGAAGAAGCACGACAATATTCCCTTGTGACGCGGCGCAATCGCGAGCGCGGCGCCGGCGCTGGCGGGATGGAATCGCCGCATTGAGGTTGGGGTCCGCGCGATCAGCCTAATTCAGCGGCGCCCGACCACAAAATTCGCCAGACTGCACATTTTTGAAGTGACAGTCTGCCCGTTTTGTCCTAGTGTCCGCTCGCCAGGTTGGTTGGGGCAAAAAGCCTAAGCGACGAATGCGTCGCAGGAATTTAGGCCCAACTACGGTCCAAGTCGGGGAGGACGCCAAACAGAACGCAGTTCGCCGAGGCTCGAAAGATGAGCCGGCGTGCGAACGGGCTATTGGAGCGACTTAAGACTTCGGAGCTTGGCGTTTCAGTTTGGTAAAGGACGGGGTGCCAAAGAGCGGGGAGCGGCGGGACGCCATTCCCGCTCTTTGTGTTTTTATCGACGCGCGACGCATGCCTTCAATGAATCGCTAAGCCTCGAAGAATATTCCGTTCAGTCTGAACCGAAGCTGCTTGGGACATCGCCTTGACGGCAGATGGCGCGCTTCCTACGTTCCGCGCACGTTTAACGAAAGCCCAATGGAAGGCCGGCCATGTCCACGCAGAAAATCACCGACGCCACTTTCGAACAGGAAGTGCTGAAATCCGCCGAGCCGGTTGTTGTCGATTTTTGGGCGGAATGGTGCGGTCCCTGCCGCATGATCGCTCCGGCGCTCGAGGAAATCGCCGCCGAGATGAAGGGCAAGATCAGGGTCGTCAAGCTCAACATCGACGAAAACCCCGCCGTAGCGAGCAAACTCGGCATCCGATCGATTCCGACGCTGATTCTGTTCAAGGACGGCAAGGCGGCCGCGCAAAAGGTCGGCGCCGCGCCCAAGGGCGAATTGTCGCGGTGGATCGCTGCGGCCGTTTGAACGATTTCTTGCCGTCGCGCCCAGCGGCGGCGCATCGCAACAGGCGCGCTCTCGAGCCATCAAACCTCGGGAGCTGCGCAGATGCGCAGACTGTATGAATTCCTCGCTGTCTTTTGCCTGATCGTTTTAACGCTTGCGCCGCTTCGCGCCCCACAGCCAGCGAAATCACTTTGCCGTCTTTTTCTTTGCGGCGTGGCGCCAAGCCGTTTCAAGCGCGTCGCGCAGCTCCGCGACATCTATGGCTGCGAGCAGAATCGTCGTCCATCCTTGCCGCCCCCAGGCGTTGGGGACAGGCGCAAACGCCTGCGGCGCCATCATGGATTTGAACGCCTGCTCTTCTGGCGCGAATTTCACGTTCGCCGTCAGTCCGTCGGCCGCCAGAGTGGCGTAGATGCGCCCGACTTTAAATGCGGATCTGTCGAAATGCGGCGCTTCGCGCGTTCCCTCGAGCGACATTGCGATGCGCCTGAAATCACGGCTGGCGGCCACGACGATTCCCTTAAGACCCGACGCGAGGCGCGCCGCTCTAGATTATATCGCGCGCGGCGGCGAAAGCGTGCGCCTGACGGAGATTGGCAATAGAACAGGCGAATGAACTCGCCCCTACCCCCGTCCCGCCGCGCCCATATCGCGCCCTTCATGGCGATGGACGTGCTGCGTGACGCGAAAGCGTTGGAGCGCGCCGGCCGTAGCATCATTCATTTGGAGCTTGGCGAACCCGGCGTCGCCGCGCCGCAACGGGTGCGGGAGGCCGCCACGGAGTCGCTGCGCCACGGCGCGATCGGCTATGGCGAGGCGCTTGGCGAGGCTGAGCTGCGCGCCCGCATCGCGCGCCACTATCGCGAGCGCTATGGCGTCGAGGTAACGCCCGACCGCGTCATCGCCACGACAGGCTCATCGGGCGGCTTTCTGCTCGCCTTTCTCGCCGCGTTCGATCCGGGAGCGAGGATCGCCGTCACCGCGCCCGGCTATCCGGCCTATGCGAACATCCTTTCCGCCCTCGGCCTTGAGCCGGTATTGCTCGACCTCGGCGAGGCGACCCGCTTTGCGCCGACCGCAGTAATGCTCGAAGCGGCCCATCGCGAGAGGAAGCTTCACGGCGCGCTCTTCATGAGCCCGGCCAATCCGACGGGCGCGATGATCCCAGGCGAGGAGTTGGCGCGAATTTGCGCCTTCTGCGAAGAAGCTGAAATCGTCTTCGTCTCGGACGAAATTTATCACGGACTCGAATATGAGATGCGCGCCGAGACCGCGCTGCGTTTCTCGCAACGCGCCCTCGTCGTCAATTCCTTCTCGAAATATTACGCGATGACCGGCTGGCGGCTCGGCTGGCTCGTCGCGCCGCCGGAATTGATGCGTCCGCTCGAGCGCTTGCAGCAGTCGCTCGCAATCTGCGCTCCGACCTTGTCGCAGCGCGCGGCCCTCGCCGCTTTCGACGCCGGCGACGAATTGGAGGCGAACCGCGCCGCCTATGCGCGAAACCGGGCGCTTCTGCTCGACCGCCTCCCCAAATTGGGATTGGACAATTTCGCGCCGCCCGACGGCGCGTTTTACGTCTACGCCGATATCTCGCGTTTCACCGACGATTCAATCGGGTTCTGTCGGCGGATGTTGCACGAAGCCGGCGTCGCGACGACGCCCGGCCTCGATTTTGATCCGCGCCGCGGCGCGACAACTCTGCGATTTTCCTACGCCGGGCCAGAGGCGGACGTGCGCGAAGGCGTCGCCCGCCTGGAGGCCTGGCTGCGATGATTTTGAGCCATTCCTTATCGATCACATGAGTTGTGATCGGTAAGCGCTCAGCTGCCGAAAGGCGTGCGCACGCGCTGCCACCAGCCGCCCTTCTTCGGGCGTTCGGGGTCCGCTTCCGTGATCACCACTTCCGTGGGCTCGCGCGGGGCCGGCCGAGGCGCTGGCTCGGGCTCGGGCGTCACTGGCTGAGCGATCTGGGCGACCCTCTCGCTTGCGCGCTCCTCTGAGGGGCGCGCAATCTCAGCCCCGTTAACGGGCGGCGGAGCCGGCAACGGCGCTGGAAACTCCGGCGTCTGCTTCACAGAGGGAGGGCTCAGGGCCTGAGCGTCCCCACCCTCATCGAGAGCGAAAACCGCGGACGGATCTTTGAATTCCTCGGGCAAGGGCGCGGATCGCCGCCAACGGCCAGGACCGCGATCTTGACCGCGATCTTGACCGCGATCTGAACCACTGCGATTGCCGCGTCTGCCGCCGCGGCGGTCAGGCCGTTCCTCGGCGGGCGCCGGCGCGCCCTCAATCGCCGCCATGATCGCAAGGCCTTCGTCGGACGGCTGCTCGGCGCCAGGCGCCAAGAGTTCGCCGCTCTGTGCGCCGCCCCCACGGCCTCTGCGACGGCGACGGCGACGGCCGCGCGAGGCGTCGTCTTCCGCGCCGAAGCGTGACGATCGTTCGCCGTTCTCGTCACGCTGGTCGCCGTTCGATTCGACGGCTTCCTCTTCCGCCTCGACGATTTCGCCAGCGATGACATCTTCCGGCTCCTCTTCCTCAAGAGGTTCGGCGCGAATCGAATCGACGCGCAAAGGCGCGTCGCGCTGCGAAACGCGCGGCCCGGTCGCGAGTTCTCCGCGCTCAAGCGCATGATAGGTCGCGCCCGTCAGCGTATCGTCCGCGGCCACCGTGATGTGGACGCCGAAGCGGCGCTCCAGCTCCTGCAAATGGGCGCGCTTCTGGTTGAGGATGTAAAGCGCCACCACCGCGCGGGTGCGCAGCGTCACGTCATGCGCGGCGCTCTTGACCAGCGCCTCTTCCAGCACGCGCAGAACGTGCAGCGCAACGGAGGCGGTGGAGCGCACATGACCGGCGCCAGCGCAGTGCGGACATGGCACCGTCGAGCCCTCGACGACGCCGGCGCGGATGCGCTGGCGCGACATTTCGAGCAAGCCGAAATGCGAGATGCGGCCGACCTGAATGCGGGCGCGGTCATTTTTCAGCGCGTCCTTGAGGCGCCGCTCCACCGCGCGATTGTTGCGGCTCTCCTCCATGTCGATAAAGTCGACGACGATCAGCCCGGCGAGATCCCGCAGTCGCAACTGCCGCGCGACTTCGTCCGAGGCTTCGAGATTGGTGCGAAGCGCCGTGTCCTCGATATTGTGCTCGCGCGTCGATCGCCCCGAGTTCACGTCGATCGCGACCAGCGCCTCGGTCTGGTTGATAACCAGATAGCCGCCCGATTTCAGCGTGACATGGTTGGAGAACATCGCATCGAGTTGGGCCTCGACGCCGCTTTCGGCGAAGATCGGAAATGGCTCGCGATGCAGGCGCACGTTTTTGGCGTGGCTCGGCATCAGCATGCGCATGAAGTCTTTGGCCTCGCGATAGGCGTCTTCGCCGGAAACGACGACTTCCTCGACGTCGCGCCCATAGAGGTCGCGTATCGCGCGCTTGATCAGCGAGCCTTCCTCATAAACGAGCGTCGGCGCGGCGGAGCGCAGGGTCAATTCGCGCACGCTCTCCCACAGCCGCAGCAGATATTCGAAATCGCGCTTGACCTCCTGCTTGGTCCGCGTCGCGCCAGCCGTTCGCAGAATGACGCCCATTCCCTCCGGCACTTCGAGATCATGCACGATCTCTTTCAGCCGCTTGCGGTCCGCGCCGTCCGTGATCTTGCGCGAAATGCCCCCGCCACGCGCGGTGTTGGGCATGAGCACGGAATAACGGCCGGCGAGCGAAAGATAGGTCGTGAGCGCGGCGCCCTTGTTGCCGCGCTCTTCCTTGACGACCTGAACGAGCAGCACCTGGCGCCGCTTGATGACCTCTTGAATCTTGTACTGGCGGCGGGAGCGCGGCGCGCGATAGGGCGCTTCGTCCATCGCGTCCCCGCCGATGTGCTCGACGTGATCGTCCTCGTCGTCATGCTCTTCCTCGTCATGCTCCTCAACCGGAGCGTGGACGCGGGCGCTGACCTCAGCCGTCTCACCTTCAGAATCTTCGCGGGCGCGTTCACGCGCCTCGTCGCGCTCGTCCTGCTGGCGCGCTTTCCATTCATGGTCAGGCTCCGGCGCCTGAAGGGCAAACTCCTCGGCTTCACCGGTCTCGACCGAGCCGAAACCGGCCGGATCGATGGAAATCTGCTCATGCTGCGCCCGAACGCCCGCTTCGGACTCGCGGTCCGCGGTCTCTGACTGAGCCTCAGTATTTTCCGCCTTGCCCGCGTCAAGAGCGCCCGCCTCGACTTCTTCAGCCCTCGCTTCGATCGCGACGGTCGCGGGCGGAGCTTCAAGAAGGTCTTTCGCTTCAGCTTCCGGCGCGAAATCGCGCGGAGCCTCGGATCGCCCCTCATCCGATTCGGCGAAGCCTGTTTCTGCTTGATCCTCAATGACGACCGGCGTAGCGCCCGCGTCCTCGAGAGGTTCGCTCGTCACAGCCTCGTCGGCGCTCGCACGCTTCTCGGCGCCCTCATACTGGCGGCGGCGCGAACGACGCCCGCGACCGTGCGGAACGCGCTCTTCCTCGTCGGCCTGTTGATGGGCGCGGCTCTCTTCGTCGAGCAGCGCCTGCCGATCGGCGACTGGAATTTGATAATAGTCAGGGTGAATTTCGGCGAAGGCCAGAAAGCCGTGACGGTTTCCGCCGTAGTCGACGAAGGCGGCCTGAAGCGACGGCTCTACTCGCGTGACCTTCGCGAGATAAATGTTGCCGCGTAGCGGTTTTTTGTCGGCAGCCTCGAAATCGAATTCCTGAACGCGGCTTCCACGTAGAACGACTACGCGGGTCTCCTCCGGGTGGGAGGCGTCGATGAGCATCTTGTTGGCCATGGGGGACTCTTTTGCGGCGTCGCGCGCAATGACGCCGACGGGGCAAGCCTGAGTCCAGAAGGAGACTCGGCGACCGCTCTTTGGCGCAGCCTGGAGGCGCGAACGCTTGTTGTGAGGATAAGGAGTGCAGGCTTGTGGCCTGCGATACGTTGCCCGGCGCGGCGGCCGGCGGGACGACGAAGCGCAAGGCGTCTCGTCCCCGTGAGATGACGAACGAGCCAAGAGGACATGTTTTCGGCGAAGTCGATCCCGACCGCGCGGATGAGCCGCACGGAGGAAACGCTTGCTCTCGGGCCTATTACAGTCCTGGCCATGAGGTTCGTCAAAAAACCTTTCACGACGCCCGAAGATGGCGACCCAAACGTCACCGGCGCGGGGCGGCGCAACGGAAAGATGTCAAACTGTCCGGAATTCCGTTGGCTCGATCTAACGGCCGCATCGTGCGGCAAATATCGCGCCGCAGAATTCCGCAGCTGCCTTATTACATATCGGTCGAAGTGGATCGGCGCAAGCGCCGCCTCGGCTATTCCCCAAAAAATTTGTGGAGAAAGGCCCCGAAGCTGACGGCTTTCAGATAAGCTAACGATGCGTTAACGGCGCTCGTCCAAAATCGCCAGTTGCCGGATTAATTTGCCACGCGAACTAAGGATGAACGTGAGGAGGACAGCATTGCGCGCAGCGGCGCCATTCCTGTTAACCGCGAGGGCGGCTGGGCTTCTCGCGGCGCTGAGCACGCTCGCGCCGCCAGCGGCGGCCAATGAGCAGCAGAAGGAGATCTCCGCGCTGACCGCCCGCATCGAGGCGCTCCCCGATCGGTCTCGCCTCCTGTTCGATCTGACCGGCCTGCCGCCGGTGACCGCCCACCCCGTCGCGAACCCGCCGCGCATCATCGTCGATTTGCCGGAAGTGCTCTTCCGCATGGAGGCGAACGCCGGCCTGTCGCCCGGCGACAAGCTTATAAAATCATATCGTTATGGCACATTCGCGCCGGGACGCTCGCGCGTTGTGATCGACCTCATGACGCCCGTCAAAATTCTCAAGGCGGACAGCGAGGTGGCGGCGGGCGGACCGCGGCTTGTCATCGAGCTCGCCCCGACCAGCGCCGGACATTTCGCCGCGACGGTCGCCGAACAGGCCCGCCTTCAGCCGGCGGACCCGCCGAAACTGCCGGCCACGGCGGCCAGAGCCCCGACGGATAAGCCCATGGTGGTGATCGATCCTGGCCATGGCGGGCTCGACATGGGCGCGACCGGCAAGCACGGCGAAATGGAAAAGGACGTCGTGCTCGAGTTCGCGCGGGCGCTGCGGACAAAGATCGAAGAAAGCGGCAGAGCGCGCGTGCTTTTGACCCGCGACCACGACATATTTCTTCCCCTGGCCGAGCGGGTGCGAATCGCTCGCGAAAACAACGCTTCGCTGTTTGTCTCAATTCACGCCGACACGCTCGCCGCGTCCCGGGTCGAGGGCGCGACCGTTTACACCGTCTCCGAGCGCGCCTCGGACGCGGAGGCGGCGCGGATGGCGGAGAAGGAAAATCTCGCGGATCAGGCCGCCGGACTTGAAAGCAAGGCGGACGCGGAAGAGGTCGGCGACATATTGTTCGAACTCACGCGGCGCGAGACCCACGCCTATAGTCGCCAGTTTTCGCATTCGCTGATCTCATTTTGGAAGGAAGTCGGGGCGCTCAACAAGAACCCGAGCCGATCGGCGGGATTCGTCGTACTCAAAGCCTTTGACGTCCCCTCCGTGCTGCTCGAACTCGGATATCTCTCGAGCGACAAGGATCTGTCCCGGCTCACGTCCGAGGATTGGCGCGCACGCGCGGCGCAAAAGACCGCCGAAGCTGTCGACGCCTTTATCAGCGCGCGCAGCCAGGAAGCGCGGGCGCCCGCCGAGACGCGCTCGGGCGCGGCGCGCCCACAATAAAACACAAAATCACGGCACATGAAGACAGTCGCGACGCTCGCTCGCCCGCGCGCCGCAGCCGCCGAACAAAGAGAAATTCAGACGCGGCGTCACATACTGGCGGATAAACGCTTCTCGCGTCGCGGCAATTCGTGACCGGCGGCGTTCGCCGTCAACGCGCCGCGAGCCGGCGCCGGGCTTCGCCGAACGGTGGAATGAACCAAACGGGCGTTGTTAAAGAAAGCGGCCCCAGACGTGCGATCGCTCACTATATCTGAGCAGAACGACTCGATATCTGAGCCAAGCGACTCGGTTTCGCGCGAGGGCCAGACTTAGGCGCCCGCCGTCGCGAAACCGACTTGGCGTTTAGAAACAATCGCCGGCGCCAGCCGCCGGCCGCTCTAAGGGTGATATTTCATGCGAATGCTCGCAAGATTTCTGGGCTTCGTCTTCGCGACCGCGACGATCGTGTTCCTTATCGGCGCGATCGCCGCCTCTGGCCTCGTCTATTATTTCTCCAAGGACCTGCCAGACACGGCCCAGCTGCGCGACTACGAGCCGCCGGTGACGACGCGGCTGCACGCGGGCGACGGGTCGATCCTCGCCGAATATTCCCATGAACGCCGTCTGTTCCTGCCGAGCTCCGCCATTCCGCAACTGGTGAAGCAGGCCTTCATCTCCGCCGAGGACAAGAATTTTTACAATCACATCGGCGTCGACCCGGAAGGCGTGATGCGCGCCGTGACGGTGCTCGCTCAGGGCGGCCGCCATGTGCAAGGCGCCTCAACCATCACGCAGCAGGTGGCCAAGAACTTCCTCGTCGGCAACGAGCGCTCGATCGAACGCAAAGTTCGCGAAGCTCTCGTCGCCTTCCGCATCGAAGCGGCCTATCCCAAGGACAAGATTCTCGAACTTTATCTCAACGAGATCTATCTCGGCCTTGGAAACTATGGCGTCGCCGCCGCGGCGCTCAACTATTTCAACAAATCGGTCAATGAACTCACGCTGGCGGAAGCGGCCTATCTGGCGGCGCTTCCAAAGGCGCCGAGCAATTACAATCCGTTTCAAAACCGCGAGCGGGCCATCGAACGCCGCAACTACGTCATCGATCGCCTCATCGCCGACGGCTATGTGACGGCCGAAGAAGGCGCGAATGCGAAGGCGGAGCCGCTCGGCGTCAATCCGCGCGTTCTCTCGCCCAACACCTATGTCGCCGGCTATTTCGCCGAGGAAGTGCGGCGTCAGCTGCTGGAGCAACAGAGCGAGAAGAAGCTCTACGAGGGCGGCCTTTCGGTTCGCACCACGCTCGATCCGAAAATGCAGGCCTGGACACGAAAGGCCCTGGCCGACGGCCTCGTGCGCTTCGACGAAGCGCATGGCTTCCGCGGCCCAATGAACCATATCGACATTTCCTCGGACTGGGGCGTGACGCTCGCCGCGATTCCGGCGCTCGGCGACGTCAAGCCGTGGCGCCTCGCCGTCGTGCTCGATATGACCGGCGATGCGGCGCGCATCGGCCTCCAGCCCGGACGCGAGAAATCCGGCGAAGTGGCGCGCGAACGCGAGACCGGCGTCCTCACCGCCGAGGGCATGCGGTGGTCCGGCCGCAGTCCGCGATCCGCCTTAAGCGCCGGCGACGTGGTCTATGTCGAGCCGCTCGCCGGGCGCGCGGGTCAATATCGTCTGCGCCAGATTCCGGATATCTCCGGCGCGATGGTGGCCATGGACCCGCACACGGGCCGCGTGTTCTCCATGGTCGGCGGCTTTTCCTTCGACCAGTCTTCCTTCAATCGCGCGACGCAGGCGTTGCGCCAGCCCGGCTCCTCGTTCAAGCCGTTCGTCTATGCGACGGCGCTCGACAACGGCTACACTCCGTCTTCGTCGATCCTCGACGAGCCGATTTCGATCCAGCAGGCGGACGGCACCTATTGGACGCCGGAGAATTTCGAAGGTGGACACGGCACCGGCGCGCATCCGCTGCGCTACGGGATCGAGCACTCTAAGAACATGATGACGGTGCGTCTGGCGAAGGACGTCGGCATGCCGCTCATCGCCGAATACGCCAAGCGCTTTGGCGTCTACGACGAAATGACGCCCTATCTCTCCATGGCGCTGGGCGCCGGCGAAACGACGCTTCTGCGCATGGTCACCGGCTATTCGATGCTGGCGAATGGCGGCAAGCGCATCAAGCCCACGCTGATCGATCGCATTCAGGATCGCTGGGGCAAGACGCTCTACCGTCACGATGAGCGGCAATGCATCGGCTGCGATGCGGCCAAGTTCGAAAACCAGCTGGAGCCCAAGCTCATCGACAAGCGCGAACAGGTGCTCGATCCGCTCACCGCCTATCAGATCACCTCGATCATGGAAGGCGTGATCCAGCGCGGCACCGGCGTCTCGATCAAATCGGTCGGCAAGCACCTTGCCGGTAAGACCGGCACGACAAACGACGCCAAAGATCTTTGGTTCGTCGGCTTCTCTCCCGACCTCGCGGTCGGCGTCTTCATCGGCTACGATCGGCCGCGCTCGCTCGGCAGCCACGCCCAGGCCGCGCAGTTCGCCGCGCCGATCTTCCGCGACTTCATGACGGTCGCGCTGAAGGACAAGCCGGATACGCCGTTCCGCGTCCCTCCGGGCATCAAGCTCATTTCCATCGACGTGCATTCCGGGCTGCGTTCGTCGGGACCAGGCACGATCCTGGAAGCCTTCAAGCCGGGAACCGCGCCGCCCGACTCCTACTCCGGCGGCGGAGGCCCGCGTCAGCTCGATACGCCGCATGACGTGGATCAGCAGGTCGGCAGCGGCACCGGCGGCCTCTACTAAATCGCGCACCGCGGCCGGAGACCTTTGGTTTCCCGCCGCGGACTTATATGCTGCGAGCGATGACCCTGGACGCCGAAACCACCGCGCGCGTGACGCTGGAGACCGCAACTGGCGTCGCGATTCTGACGCTGAACAGCCCCGCCTCGCGCAACGCCTTGTCTCTCGCGATGATCGAGGCCGTCTCCGCCCGGCTCGAGGCGCTCGCCAGCCGCGATGATGTTCGCGTCGTCGTGCTGCAGGCGGAAGGCCCCGCCTTCTGCGCCGGGCATGACCTCAAGGAGCTGACGGCGCATCGCAACGATCCCGATCGCGGCCGCGCCTTCTTCGACAAAACGATGCGCGCCTGCTCGGCGCTGATGCAGCACATCGTGGGGTTGCCTCAGCCGGTCGTCGCGGCTGTCGACGAGATGGCCACGGCCGCCGGCTGCCAGCTCGTCGCGAGCTGCGACCTCGCCGTCGCGGGCCCGCGCGCCCGCTTCTGCACGCCGGGCGTTGATATCGGCCTTTTCTGCTCGACGCCGGCCGTCGCGCTCTCGCGCAACGTCGCGCCAAAGCACGCGATGGACATGCTGCTCACCGGCGTTCCGATCAGCGCCACGGAGGCGCTGCGCATCGGCCTCGTCAACCGCCTCTCGGCCGATGGCGCGCGGGCCGGCGCGCTGGCGCTGGCGCGACTGATCGCTGAAAAATCTCCGCAAGCGATCCGCTACGGAAAAAGAGCGTTCTATGCACAGCGCGAGAAGCCGCTCACTGAGGCCTATGAGCTGGCGAGCGCCGTGATGGTCGAGAACATGCTGGCGGAAGACGCGAAAGAAGGCGTCGCAGCCTTTCTGGAGAAGCGTGCGCCGACCTGGTCGGAAAAGTGAACCGGCCAAAGCGGAGTCGGAAAGCCGCAAGCTGATAAAAGAGCCGGGCAGCGCTGCATGCTGAGCGCGCCGCTCCCGGCCGCGCTGCGACGGTGATCTTCCTTTGGGCCTCTCTCAGCTAACCGGACGAAGCGCCCGACGCTAATTTACGCATAATCACGTTATCGCGCTTTTTTTTGAACGCGCAGTTAAAGGAGTCGAGAAATGTCCAGATTGCGCAATCGCGCCCTCCATCTGGCGCTGCTCCTGGCGCTCGCCATCGCTTTCACCCTCGCCGCCTTTCCAGCGCGCGCGAGCTGACGAGGCAGATGCTGGCGTGACGAACGCGTCAAATGCTCAATGCAGGCGCTCCAAACTTTCGTGCATTTTTTGACAGTGATTTTTTTGGGAGGCTGACATGAAGTCCGTGCGCTTTTCGACTGCGTTCGCCCTCGTGTCCTGTGCGTTTGCGCCGCCCGCGATGGCGGATTTCACCGTCTGCAACAGAACGCCCGATCAACTCACCGTGGCGGCGGCCTGGGTCAGTCCAAGCTGCGGATTCTCCTCGGAGGGGTGGTGGAAGCTTCGCGCCTGCGGCGGCTGCGAAAGAGTCGGTTTGCGCAGCGAAACGTCCGATCCGCATAACTACTTCTTCTATGCGCACGGCGGCGGCAGAGAATGGAGCGGCGACTCGAATTTCTGCACGACGCCGGGCGCGTTCAAGATCGGCGACGCCAAGCGCTGCGTGTTGGGACGGCGCGGCCAGATGAAGAACTTCGTCCATGTGACGAGCGGCAGCGGCAACCATACGCAGAGCCTCACCGGCCGCTCGAGCAGCGGACGCGTCTGCATTGATTGAGCGCAGCTACTCGCCGAGGTAGCGCAGCGCCGCGGCGGCGGCGAAGGGGCAGAGCGCGAGCGCGGCGAGCGTGATCGCGCAGAGAATTGCGAAGGGCGCGTAGAAGGGCACGGCGCCGCCGCCCGCGGCTTCCGCGGCGGAGACGCCGAAGATCAGCACCGGGATCGTCAGCGGCAGGACGAGCAGCGCCAGCAAAAGGCCGCCGCGCCGCACGGTCACCGTCGCCGCCGCGCCGATGGCGCCGATCAAAGTCAGCGCCGGCGTGCCGACGAGAAGCGTCGCGACGACGCCGAGAAGCGCCATGGACTCCTGTTGCAGCATCAACCCCAAAAACGGCGCGGCGAGAACGAGCGGCAGGCCCGTCGCCGCCCAATGCGCCGCGCATTTGACCAGCACCGCCAATTCGAGCGGGGTCTCGGAAAGATGGAAGAGATCGAGCGAGCCGTCCTCGGCGTCGGCCTGAAACAGGCGGTCAAGACAGAGCAGCGTCGCCAGCAGCGCCGCGATCCAGAGGATCGCCGGTCCGATGCGGGCGAGAAGATTGGGGTCGGGCCCAACGGCGAAAGGAACGATCGCGACGAGCGTCAGGAAGAAGACCACGCCCATCGCGCCCGAGCCGCCGATGCGGCGCGCCACGCGCCATTCGCGCAGGAAAAGGGCGGCGAGCGGCGCGCTCACGAGGCGCCGCCCAAGGCAAGCGAGGCTGCTTCTTCGAGCCCCAGCGGCTCATGCGTCGCGGCGACGATCAATCCTCCTTGACCGCGATGGTCGCGCATGGCCACGGCGAATCTCTCGCGGGAGGCGCGGTCGAGCGCCGTCAGCGGCTCATCGAGGAGCCAGAGCGGCCGGAAGGCGACGAGAAGACGCGCCAGGGCCGCCCGCCGCTTCTGGCCGGCGGACAGCACGCCGAATGGCGCGCCAGCGACATGGCCAAGCCCGACGATCGCGAGGGCGGCGTCGACCTTACGGCTACGCGCGTCGGGCTTTTGAGCGAGATAGCGCGACCAGAAATCGAGGTTCTCCTCAACCGTCAGCGCCGACTTCAAGCCATCATTATGCGCAAGATAATGCGCCTGCTGCGGCAGTTCGACGTCGGGCGGCCCGCCTTCGAGCGCGATCGAGCCGCCCGCGCGCGGCAGGAGTCCCGCCAAGGCCCGCAGCAGCGTCGATTTCCCGGCGCCGTTGGGGCCCGTCACGATCAGCGCCTGCCCGGCGGCGAGCGAAAAGCTCACGCGATCGAGGACACGCCTGCCCCCGCGCAAAACGCCGAGATTGTCGACGCAAAGACGTAAAGCGCCATCGACGGGCGGCTGAACGGGCTGTGAGACATCGATCGACATGCGCTCCGCATAGAGCTTTGCGATCGAATTCGCCAGCCGGGGCGCATGGCGTCCCGAGCGATATGGCCCCCGCTCGCGCCTCAAGCGCTCCGCCCTGCCCCGGCCGCCCGCTGGCGCAGACGGGGCGGGAATGCTAAGCAGCGCGAACCCCTTCTTGGGCGCTCAGCGGCCCGAGTTCTCGCCAAGAGCGCGCGGCGCGCCCGTTATTCAGGGATTGCCCAGTAAGTGACGAAGCACAAGAGTTTAGAGGATTACGCCGCGAGGCGATTCCGTTTTGCCGGCAACGCCTTGCTGGAGTTCAGCGATCCGTTTTTCGCTCAGATCGACCGGCTGCGGACCGAATTCGAAGCGCAGGGCAAGCGTTTCGTCAGCTTCGCCAACTACGATTATCTCGGCCTCGCGAATCACCCGCGGATCCGCGAGGAGGCAAAGCGCGAGATCGACGGCCTCGGCATCGGCGCGCTGGCTTCGAGGCTTGTGGGCGGCGAGCGCACGACCCATAAGCCGTTCGAAGCGGAGATCGCCGAGTTTCTGGGCATGGAGAGCGCGCTGACGCTCGTCTCCGGCTATCTTTCCAATGTCACGACGATCGCCTGGCTGATGAGCGGCAAGCGCGACGCGATCTTCATCGACGAACTCGCGCATAACAGCATCGTCGCGGGCGCCGACGGGGCGCCGGCGCATGTCGTCAAATTCCGCCACAACGACTTCGACCATCTCGACCATCTGCTCGCGCGCCACCGCGAGGAGTATCGCAACGTGCTGGTCGTGGTGGAAGGCGTCTACAGCATGGACGGCGACACCGCCGACCTGCCGCGGTTGCTGGCGATCAAAGAGAAATATCAGGTCTGGCTGCTTGTCGACGAGGCGCATTCGCTGGGCGTGTTGGGCGATACGGGCCGCGGCCTCGCCGAACATCAGGGCGTCGACCCGGCGCGCATCGACCTCATCGTCGGCACCATGTCGAAGACGCTCGCGTCCTGCGGCGGCTATGTCTGCGCGAAGAAGCAGGTCATCGAGTGGTTACGTTACACGCTGCCGGGCTTCGTCTACAGCGTTGGCCTGTCGCCCGTCATTCTCGCCGCCGCGCGCACCGCCCTACGGCTGATGCAGGAAGAGACCTGGCGCATCGCCAAACTCGCGGACAACGCCGAGCTGTTCCGGACGGTCGCGCATGAAGCGGGCTTCTCCACCGGGCCGGCGATCGGCCGCGGCGTCGTGCCGATCCTGTTCTCGAGCGACGTCGAGACCATGTGGGCGTCGCAGCATCTGCTGGAGAACGGCTATTACGTGCCGCCGGTGGTGCGCATCGGCGTGCCGAAGGACGGGCCGCGGCTGCGTTTCTTTTTCTCCGCGAATCACACCGAAGCGGAGATCCGCGGCGTCATCCAGACGCTGCGCGACATGCCGCCGGTGACGGAAGAGGCGCATCAGATCGTCGCCGCCGCGATGGCGGGCGGTTAGCGCGCTTTCCGATCAGACGGGATCGTCTGATCGGAAAGAATTCGCGCCATATTTGAGCTCGGCGCGCGTCCCGCGTCACTTTGACGCTTTCGATTAAGGCCAGCGGCCGCTAGGACTTGCATATGGCGCGGATCGAGATTCTTCCGGTCGACGGCCCTTTGCGCTTTGCGACCTTTTGCCGGTTGCCGCGGCTGCTTTATGCCGGCGCGGCTGGCTTCGCGCCGCCGCTCGACATCGAGCGCTGGAGCGTCTTCGCGCATAAGCTCAACCCGCATTACAAGCTCGTCGAAGAGCAGAAATTTCTCGCCCGACGCGACGGCGAATGGGTCGGGCGGGTCATGGCGCAGATTTACAAGCCCGGCGTCACGCCGGTCGGCGCCTCCAATGCGCAGTTCGGGGCGCTCGACGCCATCGACGACATCGAGGTCGTGCGCGCGCTGACCCAGGCCGCCGAGGACTGGCTGCGCGCCAAGGGCGCGGAGCGGATCAACGGACCGTTCTCGCCCTCGGTCAACAAAGAGTGCGGGCTTCTCGTCGATGGATTCGATGCGACGCCGATGTTTTTCATGCCCTGGCATCCGCCCTATCTCTCGCGGCATCTTGAGGCGCTGGGATATGAGAAGGCGCAGGATCTCCTGTCCTATCGCTTCGAAATCTCAAGCGACGAGAGCGACAAGCCCGCGCGCATTTCAACGCGGCGCGAATGGCGCGATCGACTGAAGCTTAGACCGCTGAACATGAAAGCCTTGAAGCAAGGCGAGACCGCGCTGATGGCCGAACTGTTCAACGACGGCTGGAGCGGAAATTGGGGCTTCGTGCCCTTCACCAAGGAAGAATTCGACTCCGACGCCGACGCCCTGCAATTTCTCGTGCCGGCGGATTTCGGCATCGTCGTCGAGCTTGACGGCGTTCCGCAGTCCTTCGCGATCGCGCTTCCCAATCTCAACGAAATTCTGGCCGATCTCAACGGCCGTCTGTTCCCCTTCGGCTGGGCGCGCGCGATCAAGCGGTTCCGCTCGCATCAGTTCAAGTCGGCGCGGCTGTTGCTGCTTGGCACGCGAAAGACGCTGCAAAGAAGCGCGACCGGCGGCGCGATCTTTCTGTCGCTGGTCGAAGAGATGCGGCGGCGCCACGCGAAAATCCGCATTCCGCATCTCGAAGCGGGATGGGTGTTGGAGAGCAACGCCGACATGCGCCGGCCGATCGAAATGTTCGGCGGCAAGGTCGATAAGATTCATCGCATCTATGAAAAGCGCCTCACCGTCGGCGATGGCGGCGAGGCGATGCGTATGCGCGACGGCGTCAGGGCAACTCAGCTACAGGATGCAACGTCATGAATGGCATATCCGTCACCGCCAATGGCGCCGACCGCTCGCATGTCGAGCGGCGCAAGCTGATCCTCGAAAGATATCCGCAAGTGCGAGAGCTCTTCGGCAAGGACCCCGTGACGTTCAAGATCACGGCGGCGATCTTCGTCGGCCAGCTCCTCATCGCCGCGATCTTGGGGTCGCTCAGCCTCTCCTATTGGTGGCTGTCGCTGCTCGCGGCGATCTGCGTCGGCGCCTTCGCCAATCACGCCAATTTCGTCATCATCCACGACGCGATCCACAATTGCGTCTTCGAGAGCCCGCTCGCCAACAAGTGGACGGCGATCCTCGCCGATCTTTCCAACGCCTTTCCCACGGCGATGGGCTTTCGCTGCTACCACATCAAGCATCATTCGCATCTCTCGGCCTACGACTATGACGCTGACATTCCGAGCCGATGGGAGGTCGAATGGGTCGGCAATAGCGGCTGGCGCAAGGCGGTCTGGCTCTTCTTCTTCCCGGTCATTCAGCTTGCGCGCCTATCGCGCCTGAAGGGCACGGTGCCGATCATGGGAGCTTGGACCTATATCAATATCGCCGTCATCGCCGTCTTCGATCTTTTCGTGCTGTGGGCGTTCGGGCCAAACGCTCTGCTCTATCTGTTTTTCTCCTTCTGGTTTTCGGTTGGCGGGCTGCACCCGCTAAGCGCGCGCTGGCTGCAGGAGCATTTCGCCTTCGGCCCCGACCAGGGGACGTTCGACTATTACGGGCCGCTCAATACGCTCGCGCTCAACATCGGCTATCACAACGAACATCACGATTTTCACGAGATTCCGTGGAACCGTTTGCCTCAGCTGAAGGCGATGGCGCCGGAATTCTATGACGATCTGCGTTGCCATCGCTCCTGGGTGGCGCTGCTCGTCACATTCATCGTCGATCCGACCTATTCGCTGGGAACGCGGTCGGAAAATGTGACGCAGGCGGCGGGGCGCGAGGCCTCCATCGTCGCGCCGGCGGAGTAGGCCACATGATGCAAGATGCAAAAACTCAGACGCTCGACGCCTCGCCGCGCCTCTTTGAGAGCGATCTCCTCGACAAGCTGTCGCGCGTGCACCACCTGACGCCGGTGATCGTCTATTGCCCGATCATTCTCGGCCTGGTGATCTATTCGCTCACGTTCAACAGTCTGACTCTCGTCTTACTCGGTCTTGTCGTCGGCTATCTGGGCTGGACGCTCACCGAATATTTCGGCCATCGCTATCTGTTTCACACCGTGTTCGCGCTGCCCTTCGGTCTCGGCCCGCGTTTTCAGTTTCTCATCCACGGCGTGCATCACATCTATCCCAGCGACCCGCTGCGACTCGTCATGCCGCCGCTGCTTTCGGCGCCGATCATGCTGATCGCACTTGTCTGCGCGCGACTGATTTTCGGCGCGACCTTCGCCTGGCCGGCGCTCGCCGGCTTCATCACGGGCTATGTCATCTATGATTGCGTGCATTACTGGACGCATCACGGACAGCCGAAATCCGAGTTCGGCCGCCTCGTGAAGCGCCTCCACATGCTGCACCATTTCCGCGACGCCGAGAAAGGCTTCGGCGTCCACGCCATCTGGTGGGACTATGTGTTCGGGACCGCCTATCGGAAAGACGACACGCCGGGCACGCGGGCGGTTTAGAGCGCGACTTTCAGCCGTCATGCCCGGCCTTGTGCCGGGCATCCACGCCGCGACATCGCAATAATCGACGAGCAAGCGCTGAGCCATCCGTGGATGGCCGGGACAAGCCCGGCCATGACGGGCTAATGATCAGCCGGGCTGTCGCCCCTGCCCCGTCCGCGTAAACCACTCGTCTTCGCTGATCACTTCGATCCCCAGCTCCGCGGCCTTCTTGAGCTTCGAGCCCGCGCCGGGACCAGCGACCACGAGATCGGTCTTCTTCGACACCGACGCCGCGACATGCGCGCCGAAACGCTCGGCCTGCGCCTTGGCTTCGTCGCGCGTGAGGCGTTCGAGCGCGCCAGTGAACACCACGGTCTTGCCGGCGACGGGCGAGGTCGACGCCACCGCCGGCATCGGCTCCAACGTGATTTGGCCTAAGAGTTCGTCCAGTTCCCGCTCGTTGTGCGGCTCGGCGAAGAAGTCATGTAGCGCTTCGGCGACCACGGGACCGACGCCGTCGATCGAATCGATGCGCGCGCGCGCCTCGCTGCCGAGCGCCGCCTCGCGCCCCGTCTCGCGCAGCGATGCGAAATCGCCGAAATGACGCGCCAGCCGGCGCGCATTGGTCTCGCCGACATGGCGCACGCCAAGCGCATAGATGAAGCGATTGATCGGCACCCTTCGGCGCGCCTCGATCGCCGCAAAGAGATTGCGCACCGAGGTTTCGCCGAAGCCCTCGCGATTCTTGATCTTCGTGAGGCTCGCGCGGTCGCGCTCTTCCAGCGTGAAGATGTCAGAGGGCGTGCGGATGAGGCCCTCCTGAAAGAAAAGTTCGATCTGCTTGTCGCCGAGCCCTTCGATGTCCATGGCGTTGCGCGAGGCGAAATGCTTCAGGCGCTCGATCGCCTGCGCCGGACAGACGAGCGACCCCGTGCAACGGCGCACGACATCCGCCTCGCCGGTCTTTTCGTCGATCTCACGTAGCGCGACTGAGCCGCAGCGCGGGCAGACATCGGGAAACTTGTATTCCTTGAGTCCCTCCTTCGGCCGCTTCTCCGGCACCACTTCAACAATCTGCGGAATGACGTCGCCCGCGCGCTGCACGACCACCGTGTCGCCGATGCGGATGTCCTTATCCTTGATATAGTCTTCATTGTGCAGCGTGGCGTTCTGCACGACGACGCCGCCGACGGTCACCGGCTCCAGCCTCGCGACGGGCGTCAGCGCGCCGGTGCGCCCGACCTGGATCTCGATGTCGCGCAAAATCGTCGTGGCGCGTTCGGCGGGGAACTTGCGCGCAACCGCCCAGCGCGGCGCGCGCGAAACGAACCCAAGCCGCTCCTGCAGCGCGATCTCGTCCACCTTGTAGACGACGCCGTCGATGTCATAGCCGAGCGTCGCGCGCTGGGCTTCAATCGCCCGGTAATGCGCCAGCATGTCTTCCGCGCTCGCGCAGAGCGTCGTCAAAGGATTGACCGGCAGCCCGTAACCGCGCAACGCCTCAAGCACGCCCAGTTGCGTGTGCGCGGGAAGCGCCGAGGACTCGCCCCACCCATAGGCAAAAAAATGTAGCGGCCGCGATGCGGTGATCTTTGGATCGAGCTGCCGCAGAGAGCCCGCGGCGGCGTTGCGCGGATTGGCGAAGACAGTCTTGCCGGACTCCTGTTGCCGCAGGTTGAGCGCAGTGAAATCCTCGTGCGTCATATAGACTTCGCCGCGCACTTCGAGGACATCGGAATGATCTCCGTGCAGCCTCTGCGGAATCTCGTCGATTGTTCGCACATTGGCGGTGACGTCTTCGCCCTCAAAACCGTCGCCGCGCGTCGCCGCGCGCACGAAATGGCCCTTCGCGTAGCGCAAAGAACAGGACAGCCCGTCGATCTTCGGCTCAAAGGTGAAGCGCAGCGCGCCGTCGTGCAGGTTGAGAAAACGGCGCACGCGCGCGACGAACTCCTCGACCTCTTCATCGGAGAAAACATTGCCGAGCGAGAGCATCGGCACGGCGTGCTTCACCTTGGCGAATTTTTCGGACGGCTTGGCCCCGACCGTCTTCGTCAGCGACTGCGCCGTGGCGAGTTCGGGGAACGCCTTCTCCAATTCCTCATAACGTCGGCGCAGCGCGTCATATTCGGCGTCCGAGACGGCCGGCGCGTCGTCCTGGTAATAGCGCCGGTCATGCGCGGCGATCTCCTCATGCAGCCACGCATGTTCGGCGCGCGCTTGGAGCGGCGTTGATTCCTCGACGGACGCAGGATGTGAAGGAAAAGACTTCTTGATCATGAAGCGAAACGGTTCGATGCGTCACTCAAGCAGCGTTCCAAAAGTTTCCAACAACTCCTGGAATTGCTTCGCTTCGCTCACAATGACGGTCTAAGACGAAGCGCGCTCCCGACCCAACCTAATCGTTTCGCTGCGCTGCGGCGAGAGAATTTAAGCCGCTTCCGGCGCGGCGCCCACTAGACGCCTTGCATCGCGGGCGCTGATCGGCCGTCCAAAAGCGTAGCCCTGCGCATAGCCGCAGCCGAGCTGATACAGCTCGATGGCGTCTTGCTCGGTCTCCGCGCCCTCGGCGACGACGTCCATGCCGAGATCCTGCGCCAGCGCAATGATCGAGCGCAGAACGATCGGACGCGCGCCCTTGCCGGACTGTTTGATGAAGGAACGGTCGATCTTAATCGTGTCGAAGGGGAAGCGCTGCAAATAGGCGAGCGACGAATAGCCGGCGCCGAAATCGTCGAGCGACAGGCCCGCGCCGAGCTCCCTGATGCGCGCCAGCATCTGCGCCGCATATTCGGGATTCTCCATCACCAGACTCTCGGTCAGTTCGAGTTTCAGGCTGCCCTTGGCGATATCATTGCGCATCAACACGCTTTTGACGTCGCGCAGGAGGTCGTGGCGTAAGAGCTGTCGCGACGAGACGTTGACGAAAGCGAAGATCGGCGGATCGACGGCAAGCGCGCGTTGCCAGGCCGCGAGTTCGCGCGCCGTGCGCTCCAGCGCCAGAAGCCCAAGGTCGACGATGAGCCCCGTCTGCTCGGCGATGGGAATGAATTCGGAAGGCTCGAGCCGACCCAGGCGCAGATGGTCCCAGCGCAGCAAGGCCTCGAACCCGGCGATGGTGCGATCCTCGAGCCGAACGATCGGCTGGAAGAACACTTTGATCTCGCTGCGCTCCAACGCCCGCCGCAGATCGGCTTCGAGCGTGAGGCGGTCGGAGCGCTGCGTCCGCATGGCCGGACGAAAGACCTCGATGCGGTTGCCGCCCGCGCGCTTGGCGTAACGCATGGAGATTTCGGCGTCCTCCAGCATGTCGCCGGCGCCGGGATGAGTCTGCTGGTCATAGAGCGCGATGCCGATCGAGGCGAACAGCGCGATCTCGCGGTCGGTGAAGCGCACCGGAATAGACAGGGCGCGGCGCACCGAATCGGCGATGGAGATGACGCGGTCGGCGTGCGACTCCGAGACCAGGATGATCGCGAATTTGTCGCCGGAAAGCCGCGCAAGCGTGTCTTGAGGCTGCAGCAGCCGCGTCAGGCGATGCGCGACGGTGAGCAGAATGCTGTCGCCCATGGCCATGCCGACCTGCTCATTGATCTGTTTGAAGCGGTCGATGTCGATGACGATGATCGTCGGGCGCACGTCCTTTTCCATGCGCGCGAGAATCAGCGCGGCCTCCAGCCGGTCGAAGAACAATTCGCGGTTCGGCAGGCCCGTGAGATTGTCGTGCACGGCGTCGTGCAGCAGCCGTTCCTGGGCGTTGCGCTCGTCGGTCACGTCGTTGAGCGTGCCGACGACGCGGATCACCTCGCCGTCGGGGCCGACCACGGGCCGCGCCCGCAGCCGGTAGCAGAGATAGTGGCCGTCCGCGGCGCGCAGGCGGAAGTCCTGATTGATGCGGCCGCGCCGCTGCTCGAGAATCGCGTCGAGGCAGGCGCGATAGCGGTCCTGCTCGAAGGGATGCAGCAGATCGAGCCAGGAGGAGGCGGCGCCCTCGAGTCCGCCGCGGTCGAGCCCGAGGGCTGCTTCCGCCTCGGGGCTGACATAGATGTGGTCGGAGGGAACGTCCCAGTCGAACACGATCTCGTTCGCGCCGGTGAGCGCGAGCGCCTTGCGCTCGACGTCGCTGATGGCGCCGTGCGACAGCCCGCCGGCGGCGAAGGCGTTTTGCATCACCGTGAATCCGATCAGCATCACGATGAGCACGAGACCCCCAACGAGCGCCGGAGACACCAGATCGTTGGTGATCCAGCCGGCGACCGCAAATCCGGCCGTCGCCACCCATACGGCCAGCAGGAACCACGTCGGGATCAGCATGATCGCCCGATCGAAGCCATGCGTCGCGAGATAGAGAATCAGCACGAAGCCGACGACGGCGGCCGTCGCCAGCGAGATGCGCGCGACGCCAGCGGCGACGGGCGCGTCGAACACCGCCAGGCCGACGAGGTCCAACAGGATCAGCAGCCACAGGGCGGCGACGTGCCAGGCGCGCACATGCCAGCGGTTGAGGTTCAGATAGGCGAAAAGGAAGACGACGAGCGTCGCCGAGAGAACCGTCTCGGCGCCGGCGCGCCAGATCCGGTTGGCGTTGGCGTCAAAGCCGAAAATCTTGTCCCAAAAGCCGAAATCGATACACACATAGGCCAGCACCGCCCAGGCGAGCGCCGCCGCCGCCGGGAAGATGACGGCGCCTTTCACCACGAAGACGATGGTCAGAAACAGCGCGAGCAGGCCGGCGATGCCGATGACGATGCCCTTGTAGAGCGTCAGGCTCGTCACCTTGTCCTTATAGGCGGCGGGCTCCCACAAATAGAGCTGCGGCAGGTTCGGCGTGCGCAGCTCCGCGACATAGGTGACCGTCGTTCCGGGGTCGAGCGTCAGCCGGAAAACATCGGCGTCCGAGGCGTCTTCGGCCTCGGGCGGAAAGCCCTGGCTCGCGGTGATCGCGGTAATGCGCGTCGAGCCGAGATCGGGCCAGATGACGCCCGAGCCCTGCAGGCGGTAATGCGGGGCGACAATCAGGCGCTCGATCTGCTCATCCGTGTCGTTGGTGAGCGCGAAAACGATCCAGTTGGGCTGGCTGCCTGCTTCCTTGGCGCCGACCTCGATACGGCGGACGATGCCGTCCGAGCCGGGCGCGGTCGAAACCTGCAGGCGGTCGCCCTGCGAGGAATGTTTCTCGACGACGTTGGTGAGGTCGATCGCCCGCGCGCCTTGCGGCACCCGCACCGACTCCATGGCGACGGCCTGAGCGGATAGGATCAATAAAAAGAGCGCAACCAGGTATTTTTTCAGACGCACGAACTCTCTTCTCGACGCTGCAGGCTCGGAGAACGCGTCTGGCGCGGCCAATGGCGGACGCCAAGCGCGCGGGCGGGCTGTCATCGCCAGACTTTGATTGGAAAGTGGTAGAGGCTTCGAGCCCTGCTCGCAAGCCGATTCGCCAAGCTTTGCAATATCGGTATGTTCCTTGCGTCGCTGCGCTTCTTGGCCGCGCTTGCGGAGCGCGGACGGCCCCAATATACGCTGCTTGAGGGCCACCGTCGCAATCTGCGGACGTATGGCGGTTTTTTTGCGGTGTGCCCACCCGCGAAATGCTGGGAAAACGGGAACGGATTGGATGCGAAGCGCTCTCGGCGGCCCCCGCCTTCTGCTGCGCCGCCTCCGCGAAATCAGCGCGGAACCGGTCAGCGCGCAGGCGCGGCTCGACAAGATCGTGGTGCAGATCGCCGCGAACATGGTCGCCGAGGTTTGTTCCGTTTATGTGCTGCGCGCCGACCAGCGTTTGGAGCTTTACGCCACAGAGGGCCTTAACCGCGAGGCCGTGCATTTAACCACCATGCACTCGGGCGAAGGCCTTGTCGGCCTTATCGCCAAGAGCGCCGAGCCTCTCGCCCTTTCAGAGGCGCAGGAGCACCCCTCGTTCTCCTACAAGCCTGAGACGGGCGAAGACGCCTATCACTCCTTCCTTGGCGTGCCGATCCTGCGCGGCGGCAACACGCTCGGCGTGCTCGTCGTGCAGAACAAGGTGCGCCGCGTTTATTCGGAAGAAGAGATCGAGGCGCTGCAGACGACGGCGATGCTGCTTGCGGAGCTGATCGCCTCGGGCGAATTGCAGGCGATCGAAGACCCGCGCGATCTCGCGCTTTATCGCCCGGCGTCGCTGAAAGGCGCGCCGATGGCGGAAGGCGTCGGCCTCGGCCATGTGCTGCTGCACGAGCCGCGCGTCGTCATCAAGCAGCTCGTCGCCGAAGACATGCCCGCTGAACTCGCGAGGCTCGAACATGCGATCGACGCGATGCGCCAGTCGATCGACGAGCTCGTCGCGCATAGCGACCGCATCGCCGCCGGCGAGTCGCGCGACGTGCTCGAAACCGTGCGCATGGTCGCCTATGACCGGGGCTGGGTGCGCCGCCTGCGCGAAGCCGTGATGACCGGGCTGACGGCGGAGGCGGCGGTCGAGCGCGTCCAGAACGACGCGCGCGCCCGCATGCAGCGTCAGACCGACCCCTATCTGCGCGACCGCCTGCACGATCTCGACGATATCGCCAACCGGCTGCTGCATCAGTTGACGGGTCAGAGCTACGTCGCCGATCGCGACAGCGTGCCGGAAAACGCCATCATCGTGGCGCGCACCATGGGGCCGGCGGCGCTTCTCGACTATGACCGCAAGCGGCTGCGCGGTCTCGTGCTGGAGGAAGGCGGGCCGACGAGCCACGTCGCGATTGTGGCGCGAGCGCTCGGCGTCGCCACCGTGGGGCTCGTTTCCGGCCTGATCGACATCGTCGAAACCGGCGATTCCATCATCGTCGACGGCACGACCGGCGAAGTGCATGTCCGGCCGCAGCCCGACGTGCAGAGCGCTTATGCTGAAAAGGCGCGGCTGCGGGCGCGGCGTCAAGAGCAATACGCCAAGCTGCGCGATGTGCCGGCGGTCACCAAGGACGGCGTCGAAATCGCGCTGCACATGAACGCCGGCCTGGCGATTGACATGCCGCATCTGGATGAAACCGGCGCAAACTCGATCGGACTCTTCCGCACGGAGCTGCAATTCATGCTCGCCCCGCGCTTTCCGCGCATGGACGAGCAATATCGCTTCTACAAAGCAGTGCTCGACGCGGCGCCGAAGAAGCCGATTACATTCCGCACCCTCGACATCGGCTCCGACAAGATTCTTCCCTATATGGCGAAGATCGAAGAGGAGAACCCGGCGCTCGGTTGGCGCGCCATCCGCATAGGTCTCGACAGGCCGGGGCTGTTGCGCATGCAGCTGCGCGCAATGCTGAAAGCCGGCGCCCATCGCGATCTGCGCATCATGTTTCCGATGATCGCCAATGTCGCCGAATTTGACGCGGCGAAAGCGATCGCGCTGCGGGAGCTCGACCACATCACGCATCACAACCATCCCCTGCCAACGCGCCTCGAGCTCGGCGCGATGGTGGAGGTGCCGTCGCTCCTGTGGGAAATTGATCTTATCGCCGAGCGCGCGGATTTTCTGTCGGTTGGATCGAATGATCTGGTGCAATACATGTATGCGGCCGACCGCGACAACACGCGCGTCGCGAAGCGCTACGACAATCTCTCACGGCCGGTGCTGCGCGCGCTCGAGCGCATCGTCACGGCCGGCGCGCGGCACAGCGCGCCGGTGACGCTCTGCGGCGAGATGGGCGGCCGCCCGCTCGAGGCGCTGGCGTTGCTCGCCATCGGCTACCGCTCGCTATCGATGGCGGCCTCCGCGATCGGTCCGGTCAAGTCAATGATCCTCAATCTCAATCTCGAAGAGGCGCAGGCGTATATCGCCTCGCTGCTCGCCGACGACGACGGCAGCGCGTCGATGCGCGAGCAATTGCGCGATTATGCGATAGCGCGGGGCGTGCCCTTGTAGCGGGCCTCTCTTTCTCCACGCCGTTCGCCATCACCCTTTCTCGAGAAACCTCCTCGCCATGTTCGCTCAAGACAAGCTCGACCTCATTTTGCGCCGCTACGACGAGATCGGCGACAAGCTCGCCGTCGGCGCCGACGGGCAGGCGTTCGTCGCGCTCTCGCGCGAACGCGCGGCGCTCGACGAGGTCGTCGACAGGATTCGCGTCTATCGCGCGGCGCAGAAGGAATCCGCCGAGCTTTCCGCCATGCTCGCCGACGCTTCGCTCGATGCTGAAATGCGCGGGCTTGCTGAAGGTGAGACGGAGGCCGCGCACGAACGACTCGCTGCGGCGGAAAGCGCGCTGAAACTGGCGCTTCTGCCGAAGGACGAGGCGGACGAAAAGGGCGTCATTCTCGAAGTGCGCGCCGGCACGGGCGGCGACGAGGCGGCGCTTTTCGGCGGCGATCTCTTCCGCGCCTATCAGAGATATGCGGCGCTGAAAGGCTGGCGCGTTGAGATCCTGTCTGAAAGCCCTGGCCCGCTTGGCGGATTCAAGGAAATCGTCGCCGAGATCATCGGTCGCGGAATCTATGGCCGGCTGAAATTCGAATCGGGCGTGCATCGCGTTCAGCGCGTCCCGGAAACCGAGACGCAGGGTCGCATCCACACATCGGCCGCGACAGTCGCCGTGCTGCCGCAGGCCGAGGACGTCGACGTCGCCATCGACGAGAAGGATCTGCAGATCGATACGATGCGCGCGCAAGGCGCCGGCGGCCAGCACGTCAACAAGACCGAGTCGGCCATCCGCATCACCCACATCCCATCCGGCATCGTGGTGATGATGCAAGAGGAGCGCTCCCAGCATCGCAATAGAGCCAAGGCGATGAACGTTCTTCGCTCGCGTCTCTATGATTCCGAACGCCACCGCCTCGACAAGGAGCGTTCCGAGGATCGCAAGCAGCAGGTCGGTTCAGGCGATCGCTCCGAGCGTATCCGAACCTATAATTTTCCGCAGGGACGCGTCACCGATCATCGCATCAATCTCACGCTCTATAAGCTCGATCGCGTGATGGAAGGCGAGTTCGACGAGATCATCGACGCGCTGACGACCGATCATCAGCAAAAACTCCTCTCGCAAGGCGAGGCATAGGCGCGCGGCGAATGTCATTCCCGACCGGCGCGAAGCGCACGACTGGGAATCCGAAATAGCAGGTCATTTGTGACGGCGCTCTGGATGCCCGATTCAGCCTTCGGCCTTCGGGCATGACATCACAGATGCGTCCTGTGCGCCGACGCACGAACGTCGGGGAAGGCTCTCGCTAGAGTGCGGCTACTCGCCAAGCGACGAGTGAAAACGCCGAGGAGAACATCATGTCCACGTTGAAAAAAATCGTCTCTACGAGTCTTGCCGCCAGCGTCATGTTGGCGGCGGTAGCGAGCGCCACGCCGGCATTGGCTTGGTCTAAGTGGCACCATCAAGGCTATGGCTGGGCGCCTTACGCCGTGGGCGGCGCGCTCGCATTAGGCGCTGTGGCGGCGGCCGCCGCGAGCGAGCCGGACTGCGGTTACGTGCGCGAGCCGATCTACAGCCGCCATGGCTATGTGATCGGCTACCGCGCCGTGCCGACGTGCTAACGCAGCCAAGAGCCAGTCGTCAGAAAGGCCGGCCAACGCCGGCCTTTTCGCGTCAGGCAAGCGCCGTTCACCAGCCGTAATCGAAATACTGGCCGATTTCATTGTAGCGCTGCGGATCTTGCAGCGAGAAATCCTGCTGCTCCAGGAAGTAATTGTCATTGGCGTAACGATTGGGCTGCAGATTGCCCTTCGCCGCGTCCGGCGCCGCGCCGTCGTCGAGCCAGTCCTTGCCGGTCGTCAAATTATGCGGCAGCGGAACTGAAAAATCGTCGCCCTGCGTGGCGGTGACCCGCCCTGTCGCGACCGGCGCGCGTTGTTTCGCTTTCGCCAGCGCGTCGCTCGAAGCAAGCGCGCCAACCAACGCGAGGCCCAACGCCAGTTTCAAAGACTTACGCATTTCTTGAACTCCGTTTCGCGTCGAGTGGCCAATCTAGCCGGATCGCGGTGTATTTCTAGTGCCGGAAGTGGCGCACGCCGGTGAAAACCATGGCGAGGCCCTGCGCGTCCGCCGCGGCGATCACGTCCTTATCATTAATCGAGCCGCCGGGCTGAATGATGGCCGTTGCGCCGGCGTCCGCCGCAGCCAGCAAACCGTCGGCGAAGGGGAAGAAAGCGTCGGAGGCGACGACGGCGCCTTTCGCGAGACTTTCCGTCAGGCCCGCCGCGCGCGCGGCTTCCTGCGCCTTATGCGCGGCGATGCGCGATGAATCGACGCGGGACATCTGGCCGGCGCCAATGCCCACCGTCGCGGCGTCCTTGGCGTAGACGATGGCGTTCGACTTGACGTGCTTCACCACGCGAAAAGCGAATTTGAGATCCGCGAGCTCCTCGGCTGTCGGCACGCGCTGCGTCACAACCTGCAGGCTCATCTCGTCGACGACGGCGCTGTCGCGCGATTGCGCAAGAAAACCGCCGGAGACCGAGCGATAGGTCGACCCCGCCGCGCGCGCATCTGGAACGCCGCCGGTCAGCAACAGACGCAGGTTCTTCTTGGCGCCGATAATGGCGATCGATTCTTCGTCGGCGTCAGGCGCGATGATCACCTCAGTGAAGATCTTGACGATCTCGCGCGCCGCTTCGGCGTCGAGCTTGCGATTGAGGGCGACAATGCCGCCGAAGGCGGAGACCGGATCGCACCGCAACGCCTTGGCGTAGGCTTCGACAAGAGTCGCGCCTTCGGCGACGCCGCAAGGATTGGCGTGTTTGACGATGACGACGGCCGCCGTCCGCGCCGGGTCGAATTCCGCCACGCATTCGAAGGCGGCGTCCGTATCGTTGACATTGTTGTAGGAGAGTTGCTTGCCCTGAATCTGGCGCGCCGTGGCGACGCCCGGCCGCTTCTCGCCGGTAAGATAGAAGCCCGCAGATTGGTGCGGGTTTTCGCCATAGCGCATCGGCTCGGCGAGTCGTCCGCCGAAGGCGCGTAGCGGCGGCGCGGCTTCGCCAAGCTCCTGCGCGAGCCAATTGGAGATCGCGGCGTCATAGGCGGCGGTGCGCGCGAACGCCTTCTGCGCCAGCCGCCTGCGCGTCGCGAGCCGCGTTGCGCCCTTTGTCGCGGCGAGTTCCTCAATGAGCATCGCGTAATCATCGGAATCGACGACGACAGCGACGTCGTCGTGATTCTTCGACGCCGCGCGGATCATCGCCGGCCCGCCGATGTCGATGTTTTCGACGCATTCTTCGAACGGCGCGCCTTTCGCTAGCGCCGCCTCGAAGGGGTAGAGATTGACGACGAGCAGATCGATCGGCCGGATGTCATGCGCGAGCATCGCCGCTTCATGTTCGGGATTCTCGCGGATCGCCAGAAGGCCGCCATGCACCTTGGGATGCAGAGTCTTCAGCCTTCCGTCCATCATCTCCGGAAACTGTGTGAGATCGGCCACGTCGCGAACCGGGAGACCCGCGTCGGCGAGCGCCTTGCGCGTGCCGCCGGTGGAGACAAGCTCCACGCCATGCGTCGCCAGAACGCGCGCGAACTCGACAAGGCCTGTTTTGTCGGAAACGGAAATCAGCGCGCGCGCGACGTGGCGCAAATCGACGGGCATTGCATACTCCTGACTGGCGCCGCGCTTATCATACCTTGCCGCCGGGAGGAACCTGGGCGCCTGCGCGCCGCCGGAAGCTCCAAGCGATCTCGGCGCCGGGAGCCGCCGCCCCTCGCAAAACGATTTGCGCACATTTGCGCGCGCCGCCGGGCGCGGCGAAAAAAATGCTGTCTTCGATTTCTGGCGTCAGGTCTTGCGCTTCAAAGATGAGGATTTCGCCATCGGCGAGCGTGAGTTCAATCGCGTCGTCGGCGTTCAGGGCGACGCGCACGCGCGGATGAATGTGGAAGCGAAGCGCGAAATCGCTCGCATGCGCATGTCTTCCGCCGCGCTCCGCAGCGATGAGCCGATCGACGCCCAGGAGTGCGGCGCCATCGGGCGGGAGCGTGAGTTCGCGCTGATGGACAAGGCCGAAATCGCGCGCATAGCCGTCATGCGACAATATGAGCGTCGTCTCGCCTTCGAGACGGCGGCGCTCGAACTGCGTATTGCGCGGGCCGCCGAGGACGCGCCCGGCGCGCCGGCGCGGCGCGCTCTGTGGCGCGATGCGGGCGCTGGAGCGGTCGCCGACGACGAGCGTCGAATGCGCGGCGGTGGCGCGCGCCAGTTCACGGGCGTCCAGATGCGGCGCCGAGGGGGCGCCGCAATTGACGACGACCCGTTCGATTCCCAGCGAATATTCGAAAGACAGGCAGCCCGCGTGCGCGGCGAGGGAAAATTCGAAAGGCGGCGGCCCGCCGGCGTCGACGAGGACGAGCGCGTCGCCGGCCTCCATGCGCTGATAGCCGGCGTAGGGCGCGTTGACGGGCGGCGCGCCGCGCGTGTCCTCATGGGCGAGCGCGCTGGCGAGCCGGTCCAGCGCCGTCGCGCCCATGCCGTTGAACAGCGCAAGGGAGCCGTCGCCATGCTGCAGCATCCGCAGCATCGGCATCATTCGGTCGATGGCGCGCAGGACGGCGGACGGCGTCTGCAGGCCGCGCGCCGCGATCACCTGCCGCAGCGGCAACAGATCGAGCAGCAGGTCGACCGCGACCTGCGGATTGCGGCTCACATGGCCGCCGTCGATGAGGATCTGGCGGTCGAGCTCCGCGCTGAGCGCGCGCGACACATAGGGGGCGATCTTGCGGCCGGTGTCCGCGCAAACGGCGAATTCGGCAAGAGCGATGGCGCAGAAGGCGCGATCGGCGCCGCGCGCGCCGTCGCCGGCCAGCGCCCGCCACAAAAGCCTGGCGTTGCGCGCGAGCGCCAGCATGAAAGCGTCATAAAAATCGGCGTCGGCGCCGTCGAGAAGCGTCGGCGACTGCGAGAGAAAGGAGAGGAGGCGCCGCGCGACGACGGCAGGCTCCATCGCCGGATCGTCGGCGGGAAGTTTCGGAAGCGCGAGAAAATCCGCGACGAGCTCCTGCGCAGCGGCCAGCGCCACCCTCTTGTCGGAGGCCTGCAAATGCCGCAGCCAGGAAAAGCCGGCAAGAGAGCGCCGCCAGCATTCGGAAGGCGCGGCGACCAGAAAAGGCGAAGCGCCCCGCGCCTGCACGGTTTTGCCGTCGAAGGAGAAATAGCCGGCGTAGATCTGGTCGGCGACGGTCGAATCGGTGGTTCTGATGTCGGGTGGCGCGATGCGCAGCCGCTCCGGCGGCGCGATCGCCATCGACTTCATGAGATGATAGGGCGCGGCGGCGCCTCGCGCGAAGGCGCCCGCCGCCCGCGCCGCGGAAACGCTCGCCAGCCGAACCCGATCCCGCAACATGATGGCGCTCAGTGGGCGTCCTCCGACAGCGGCTCTCGCGCAATAAATGCCCCGCCGGCGGCGGGCCAACCAAGCGATAGCAAACCCCGCCGTCCGCTTATAGTCCAAATTTCCGTGACTTCCGAATGAGATCGCGCCGGCTTCGGCTCTACGCCATTGCATGCGAAAGGGTGGAAATGGCAATGTCGCGCCTGTTTTTTAGGAGGCTTCGCCCATGCCGCTTTACACGATCGACGGAATCGCGCCGCGCCTGCCCGCCCCCGGCCGGTTCTTCGTGGCTCCAGGCGCGCATGTCATCGGCCGCGTCGCGCTGGAGGAGGACGCCAACGTCTGGTTCGGCTGCGTTCTAAGGGGCGACAATGAGTGGATCACGGTCGGCGCCCGCACGAATATCCAGGAAAACAGCGTTCTCCACACCGACATGGGCTTTCCGCTCGTCATTGGTCCGGACTGCACGATCGGCCATGGCGTCATTCTGCACAGCTGCATCATCGGCGAAGCGACGTTGATCGGCATGGGCGCGACGATTCTCAATGGGGCGAAGATTGGCGCCAACTGCCTCGTCGGCGCCAATGCGCTGGTCACCGAGGGCAAGGAATTCCCCGACTTTTCTCTGATCGTCGGCTCGCCCGCGAAGGCGATCCGCACGCTCGACGAAGCGGCGCGGGCCCGCCACCTCGACTCGGCGAAACATTATGTGGAGAACGGCCAACGCTACGCGAGCGGACTGACGCTGATCGGGTGACCTAGACCTACCGCGACACATACAGCGGGGCGCTGGTCGCCGGGCTGATCGCCACCCAGGCGTTCTGATTTTGCTGCGACTGCCGCTTGACGAAGCGATAGGGAGCGCGCGTCCAGGGCCGCATCTCGTTGGAAAGATTGTCGAGAACGAATTCGCCGCGGTTGGTCTTGACCGTCAGAACCGAATGGCCTTCGCCGTTCTTCTCCTTCACCACGGTCAGCAGCAGCGCCTGCCGCGGAAATCCTTCCTCGATCAGCATGCGGCGCTTCAGAAGCGCGAAATCCTCGCAGTCGCCCTTCCCGTCGCTCGGATAATCCCACTGATCCACCGCGCCCCAGTGATCGGGGTCCGCGATCGGGTCGATGTTCTCATTCACCCAGGCGTTGATGCGGGCGATCTTGCGATAGACGGCGGCGGTGAGTTCGACCTCCTGCGGCGCGGTTTCCTCGGCCTGGCATTCGCCCTTGTAGCGCTGGCAGAAGTCCACCCAGCCGTATGGCACGCTGGTTTCCGGGCCGAGCGTCGCGAAACTCGCGGTTTCGGGTCCGGCGAAACTTTTCGCGTTGACGGCGATAAGCGCCGCGCCAGCCATCCCGAGAGCCACAACCGCCTTGCTAACAATGCCCAACATAACCCGCCTCCGTGACATGAGGCCAAGTTAGTTTTCTTGTTTTGCTGTCCGTGAAAGTATTCCTGTCGGATTTTACGCGAATGCGTTCAGATTCGCTCAGGTCTTCAGTAAGTATAATTTTGCGCTAGCGAAACGCATAAAATTTGATGTTATCTCGTATCATACTGAAATAAAACGATGTTTGGCTTGCACGCGCCTTGGCTTCCACGCAAACGCCCTGCCCCGACTTAAGCTTCGAGCGACGCTGGTTAACTTTCGGCGGCTGCGGAGGTTAACGCGCCCGCTCGGCGCGCAAATTTTTTTAGCGAGTGTGATGGCGCGCCTTCGTGGAAGCGCAAATTCGTCACAGAGGTTTACGCGCGGGCCGAGGAATGGGACCGTCGCGAGATCGACCGACGCCAGTTGGCAAGCAGGAAGCGAGCGAGCGCATTTCCTCGCGAATGCGTCTAGCGTCGGAAAGAACAACAGGCCTTGGAGCGGATCGTTGGAGAAGCAGCGGCTCGAAGCCTTCAGCGACGGCGTCATCGCCATCATCATCACGATCATGGTGCTCGAACTGAAGCCGCCGCATGATGCGAGCTTCGCGGCGCTCGCGCAGCTCGTCCCGGTCTTTTTCGGCTATGTTTTGAGCTTCGCCTATATCGCCATCTACTGGAACAATCACCATCATTTGCTGCAGGCGTCGTCGCATGTGACCGGCCGGGTGCTGTGGGCCAACGTCCATTTGCTGTTTTGGCTGTCTCTCATTCCCTTCGCCAGCGCATGGATGGCGGAGAACCATTTTGCTAGAGCGACGGTCGCGGTCTATGGCGCAGCGCTGCTGGCGCCCGCCATCGCCTATTTCATCCTCAGCCGCATGCTTTTGAAGACGCATGGACCAGAGTCGACGCTGGCGCGCGCCATCGGCGGCGACGTCAAAGGCAAGGTTTCGGTGCTGTTTTATCTTCTCGCGATCGGGCTGACGTTCATCGATCCGCGTATTTCGCTCGCGATTTACGTGCTGGTGGCGCTGATGTGGTTCGCGCCCGATCCGAGAATTGAGCGCGTGCTTTCCGAGAAGCAACGAGGCGAGGGCTAACGGTAAAGCCAGGCGTTGCGCGCCAGCATGCCGCCTCCGCCGAGCGCGCGGATCGCGAGATTGCGCGCGGCGGCCGGCAGTCCGCCCATATGGAAATAGCCGCCCTGGCGACGGGAGGCGCACACGACCCGCTCAGCGCGGGGAAGCCTTGCGTCCTCATAAGCGGCGAAGGCGGTCTCGACCGTCGCGCCCAGTCGCATGAAGGATATCCCCAAGGCGTCGGCGTCTTCGATCGCCTGCGCGGCGCCCTGCGCCAGAAACGGGACCATCGGATGCGCGGCGTCGCCGAGGAGCGTCACCGGTCCCTGCGTCCATTGTTTCAGGGCTGGCCGTGTGAACAGCGGCCAATGTCGCCAGGAGTCGCCCGCTTCGATCAAGTCGCGCAGTTCCGCGGCGATTTTACGCGGCGCGAGTCGGCGCGCGAGCGCCACGCCGCCAAGCGACAGACTTGAGGCGGCGTCCTCCGCCTCCGGCGGCTCTTCGATGATGACGACGACGTTGATCAGCGATGCGTCCCGCAGCGGATAGTGCACGACGTGAGCGCCCGGCAGCAGCCAAAGATTGGATTCGCGCACGCGCAGCGCCGCCGGAGCGCGGTCGGCGGGCAGCGTCGCGCGCCAGGCGACGCAGCCGGAATAGGCGGGCGCGTCGCGTTCCGACGGGACGAGATGGCCGCGCACGCTCGAGCGCACGCCGTCGGCGCCGATCAGACCGGCCGCTTCGATTTCCTCGACGCCGTCCTGGGCGTGCACGCGAATGCGAACGCCTCGGGCGGTCGCTTCGAAATCGCCGACGCGGGCGCCGGCGCGGACGTGATTCTGCGGATTGTCCAGCGCCGCCTGCAGCAGCGCGCCCTGAAGATCGGCGCGGTGGAAAAGCCGGAATGGCGCGCCCCAGCGGGTCCTCGAAGCGGACAGATCGAGGCGCGCCAGAACCGCGCCGTCACGCCCGCGGCGGATGTTGATGGCTTGCGGCTCCAGGGCGACGGCGGCGAGCGCCGGCTCGAGCCCGAGCCTGGCGAGAATGCGCCCGGCGTTCGGCGCGATCTGCAATCCCGCGCCGACCTCTTCGATCCGAGTAGCGCGCTCGAGCACCAGCGTGCGCTTGCCGGCGCGCGCCAGCGACAGGGCCGCGGAGAGGCCGCCAATGCCTGCGCCGGCGATGACGATCGGCGCGTTCACCCGCCGTCTATCAGGCGACGGTGTCTTCAGAGATGCGATAGACGCATTCGGCCGGGTCAGCGCCGCCGCGCAGCGACGCGTCGTAGACGTAATGCGTCGAGCAATAGGGGCAGATCGCCTCAGAGCCGGTCCCCATATCGAGATAGACATGCGGATGGTCGAAGGGCGGGAGCGCCCCGATGCACATGAATTCCTTAGACCCAATCCTGATCTGCGCGACGCCGGGCTGATTGTGGAAATGGGGCGTGTAATGCTGGGCCATGATCCGCTCCTTGAGAGGCGCCGGGGAGGCGGGAACTGTCCCGCCCCTATAGTCCAGCGGGAGTGAATTGGATAGGGGTTAGCTCTTGGGGGCTTCGTTCTTGGGCCTTTCCAAGTCCGAGACGCCCAAGGTTTTCAGTCGCGCGCGCTCCTCGTCGCTCAGCGCCTTGGCGGGCGTGGCGACGATGCTCGCTCGCCGCCTGGCGGCCATCCAGACGGCGGCGGCGCCCGCGAGCAGCGCAATCAGCGGCGCGGCCCAGAGGAGCAGCGTGCCTGACTTCATCGGCGGGCGCAGCAGCACGAAATCGCCATAGCGGGAATGGACGAATTCGCGCACTTCGGCGTCGCTCATCCCCTCCTTGAGCTTCTCGCGCACCAGCACGCGCAAATCCTTGGCGAGCGAAGCGTCGGAATCGTCGATCGACTGGTTCTGGCAGACGAGGCAGCGCAGTTCCGTGGCGATCGCCCGCGCCCGCGCTTCGAGCGCCGGATCGGCGAGCATTTCGCCCGGCGTGACGGCGTGGGCGGCGAGGGGGAGGAGAAGGAAGAGTAACGACGCGAGTCGAAGGCAAAACCCCCTGCCCCTCACCTCACCTCTCCCCGCGAGCGCGGAGAAGAGGCGGTCGGCGCCGCGCCGCAAGGCCGATCGCATACGCGATGCGCTGATGACCCCTCTCCCCGTGAAAACGGGGAGAGATAAGGTGACAGGCTTGAGGGATTGGCCGAAGCAAAGATCGACGCTCATTCCGCCGGCTCCATAGCTGTCGCGGCGGCGCGGCGGGCGACGCCGATGCGCAGGCGCCGGTCGGCGAGCGACAGCGCGCCGCCCAAAGCCATGACCAGCGCGCCGATCCAGATCAGCGTCACGAGCGGCTTCCAGTACAGCCGCGCGTCGATCGTTCCGTCCTCATGCGACTCTCCGATCGCCGCATAGACCTGGCCAAGGCGCAGCGTGACGATTCCGGCCTCCGAGCGCGACATGCGCCGCGCCTGATAGAAGCGCTTGGCCGGCTCGATCGTCGCGAGCGTCGCGCCGTCCTTGCGCACCGCCATCACCGCATAGACTTCGGAATAATTCGGCCCCTGGCGCGGCGAAACGGAGTCGATGCCGATCTGATAAGGGCCGACATCGTAGAAACTCGCCGGCTTCATCGCCACGATGGTTTCGACGCCCCAGCCGGTCGCGGCGAGGCCAAGCAGCGTCAGCCCCATGCCGGCATGAGCGATCGACGTGCCGAAGGCGGAAAGCGGCAGGCCGGCGAGTCGCTTCAAGCTCGGGCGTCCCGAGCCCCCCCGCGCGCGCAGCGCAAGATCGCTCAAGGCGCCGACGACGAGATAGATCGCGATGCCGGCGGTAACGATGGAGAGGAAGGGCGTTCCGTACCAGGCGCCGAAAGCAGCCGCCGCGAGCACGCCGACGACGAAGGCGACGCGCAGCCGCTGCAGGGCGGCGACGAGATCGCCGCGCTTCCAGGACAGCATCTGGCCGATCGGCATCAGCAAGGCCAGCGGCAGCGCGATCGGGACCAGCACGGTGTTGAAGAACGGCGCGCCGACGGAGATCTTCTCGCCGGTGAGCGCTTCCAGCGCCAGCGGATAAAGCGTGCCGACGACGACAGTGGCGCAGCAGGCCGAGAGCAACAGATTGTTGAGAACGAGCGCCCCTTCCCGCGAGATCGGCGAAAACAGCCCGCCAATAGGCAGCGCCCCGGCCCGCAGCGCGAAGAGCGCAAGCGCGCCGCCGATGAAGAAGACCAGAATGGCGAGAATGAACACGCCGCGGTCGGGATCGCTCGCGAAGGCATGCACTGACGTCAACACGCCGGAGCGCACCAGGAAGGTGCCGAGCAGGGAGAGTGAAAAGGCGAGGATCGCAAGAAAGATCGTCCAGACCTTGAGCGCCTCGCGCTTCTCCATCACGGCGGCGCTGTGCACGAGCGCGGTGCCGGCGATCCAGGGCATCAGCGAGGCGTTTTCGACCGGATCCCAGAACCAGAAGCCGCCCCAGCCGAGCGTGTAATAGGCCCAGTACGACCCCATCGCGATGCCGAGCGTCAGCGCGATCCAGGCGAAGAGAGTCCAGGGGCGAATGATCCGCGCCCAGCCGGCGTCGATGCGTCCGCCGATCAGCGCGGCGGCGGCGAAAGAGAACACGATCGAAAAGCCGACATAGCCGAGATAGAGCAGCGGCGGATGAATCGCGAGGCCCGGGTCCTGCAGGATCGGGTTGAGATCGCGGCCTTCCCATGGCGCCGGCGCGACGCGCGCGAACGGATTTGAGGTGAGCAGAATGAAAAGCAGAAAGGCTGCGCCGAGAAGCCCCTGCACGGCGAGCGCGTCGGCGCGCAGCCTGTCGGCCATCGACGTCGAGAAAACCGCGATCAGCGCGCCGCACAGCGAGAGAACGAGCACCCACAAAAGCATCGAACCTTCGTGGTTCCCCCAGACGCCGGAGATTTTATAGATGAAGGGCTTCAGCGAATGGGAATTCTCGATCACGTTGACGAGCGAGAAGTCGGAAACGACATGCGCGTAGGTCAGCGCGCCATAGGAGAGCGCGACGAATAGGAACTGCGTGATCGCCGCCGGGCGTGCGACGCGCATCAGCGCGGCGTCATTCAAGCGCGCGCCAATGAAGGGGATGGCGAATTGCGCCAGCGCCAAGGCGAGGGCCAGGACGAGCGCGTAATGTCCGGTTTCAACGATCATGCGTTCCTCGGCGGCGGCGCAGCGATAAACTCTCCCTCATGTTGAGGAGCGCCCGCAGGCGCGTCTCGAAGCGCAGGGCGTAGCGCCATCTGGTAAGAGCGGTTTCTTCGTCCTTCGAGACGCGAGCTTTGCTCGCTCATGAGGAAACCTCGTGCCGGGTCGTTTACACGACCTGTATCGACGTCGCCCATCACTTCGCTTCTCCCTGCCAGACGCCCTGCTTCTTCAAAGCGTCGGCGACGTCGCGCGGCATGTAGCGTTCGTCGTGCTTGGCCAGCACGCTGTCGGCCCGAAAGCCGCCGCCCTGCTGCAGCACGCCATCGACGACGACGCCCTGCCCTTCGCGAAAAAGGTCCGGCAGCAGGCCGGTGTAGGACACCGTGAGATCGCTCGTCTTGTCGGTGACGGTGAAGCGCACGTCCTGGCCGTTCTTCACCACCGTGCCTTCCTTCACCAGGCCGCCGATACGCAACCGCGCGCCCGAGGCGACCTGCTTTTTCGCAAGCTCCGAGGGCGTATAGAAGAATACGATATTGTCGCGCAGCGCGAACAGCATAAGCCCGGCGGCGAGGCCAAGAACCGCCATGGCTCCGCCAATCAACGTCAGCCGCTTTCCCTTACGCGTCATCGTTATCAGAACTTTCCCTAGCGGCCACGCGGGCGAGACTTCGCCTTAGCCTCCGATATTCAGCTCCTTCGCCAGCGCCTCGATGCGGGCGACATCATCTTGTTTGCTGGCGAGCGCCTTGCGCGCGTCGGTCACGGCCTTTTTGGCCTTTTCGGTCTCAGCGAGGACGCTATAGGCGCGAATGAGCTTTAGCCATCCCTCGATGTCGTCTCCCTTGGACTCGAGCCGCGAGGCCAGTCGATCGACCATGTTGCGGATCATCGCCTGACGCTGATCGGCAGGCATCGCCGCAATCGCTTTGCCTTGCTCGCTCGACGGCCCGCGCGCGACGACCGGCGCGCTTGCTTCGCCCCGTAGAATGGCGATCTGGGCGTTGACAGCCTTCAGATAAGCGGCGTCGGCCGGCGCGTCAGCAGCCATCTTGGAAAAGATCTCGATCGCCTTGTCCTTCTCGCCGGCCTGCGCCGCGGCGAGCCCGAGATAATACTGCGCCTCGGGCGCCGCCGCATCGAGCGCCAGCGCCGCCTCGAAATCCTTCTTGGCTTGCGGCGTCACCACGCCTTGAGCGGCGACGACGCGCGCTTCTCCAAGCGCCGCATGTCGCGCCGCGGTTGCGCCCAAGAGTCGCAGCGCTTCCGAATAGGCGTGGACGGCGTCTTCGCCGCGCCCCGTGCGTAGCAGATATGGCGCGATGACTTCGAAGCCGCGTCCGTCCTCGGGATGCTCGCGCAAATGCTGTTCGATGCGCGCGACGGCGCCGGAGAGGTCGTTGTGGTCTGGCGCGGAGTCGAGACGCGCCGTCAGCGGCATGTCGGGCATGTCGGAATGGCCGAGCCGCGCATAAAGCGTCAGCGCGACGGTCGGTATGATCACGATGGCCGCGAGCGCCGCGGCGAGCGTGAGTTTGCGCGAAGCGACGATCTTCGCCTTTGGCGCGGCTTCGGCGCGCAATAGACGGCGCGCCGCCTCGGTCTTCGCGGCCTCAGCGTCCGTTGCGTCGAGGCGGCCTTCCTCGCGCTCGCGCGCGATTTCGGCGATCTGCTCCTCGAAAAAGGCGACGTCGGCGGCGCTTTCATCCCGCGCCCCATTCCGCATGGCGAGCGGCCCCAGCACCGCCATCACTGCGGCGCCGGTCAGCAAGGCGAATATAAGCCAGATCATGCCCGCTCTTTAAGGCTTTGCGCTCCCTATTGGAAGGGCGGCCATTGCCCGTCCAAGCCCATCCGTCGATATTGCCGGCAGAGAGGCATTGTGATCACGCGGCTCGCCGTTTCCGGCTATCGATCGATTCGCGATCTGGTCCTTGCGCCGGGGCCGCTCACCGTCGTGACTGGCGCCAACGGCGCCGGCAAGTCCAGCCTCTATCGCGCGCTACGCCTTCTTGCCGATGTTGCGCAGGGGCGCATCATCCAGTCCCTCGCCCGAGAGGGCGGACTGAATTCGACGCTTTGGGCTGGGCCCGAGCGATTCTCCCGCGCCATGAAAGCAGGCGAGACTCCGATAGAGCCGTTGGCGCGCCGGTCGCAAAAGGCGGTGAAGCTCGGCTTCGCTTCGAAGACCTATGGCTACACGATCGACCTCGGCCCATCTTTCAGTGCTACGGCGGCCTTCCCGCTCGATCCGCAGATCAAGCTCGAGGCGCAATGGACCGGCGATCATCTCAGCCGCACGAATCTCTTCGCCGAGCGACGTGGACCGGGCGTGCGCATTCGCGGGGAAAATGGCGAATGGCGGCAGGCCGCGACTTCGCTTCCCAGCGTCGACAGCATGATGACGCATTGCGCCGACCTACGCGAAGCCTATGATCTCTCCATCCTGCGTGAGACGGTGCGGAGCTGGCGCTTTTATGACAATTTGCGCGCCGACGCTGAGGCCCCGGCGCGACGGCGAAAGATCGGCACTTTCACCCCGGCGCTCGCCGACGACGGCGCCGACCTCGCGGGAGCGCTCGCGACGATCAAGGAGATCGGCGACGCGGATGCGTTTGAGGCGGCGATCGATGACGCTTTTCCCTCGAGCAGGGTCGAAATTTCGACCTCAGACGGCTATTTTGAAACGCTAATGCGCCAGCACGGCCTACTACGACCGCTGCGCGCCACGGAACTCTCGGAAGGCGCGCTGCGTTATCTGCTCCTCGTCGCCGCGCTGCTGACGCCGCGTCCGCCGCCGCTGATGGTGTTCAACGAACCGGAATCGAGCCTCCATCCCAATCTCCTCCGCGCGCTGGCGCGACTGATGCGCAAGGTTTCGAAGGAGACCCAGCTTTTCGTCGTGTCGCACTCGGCGCAGCTGGTCTCCGAACTGAGAAAAGACGACTGCTGCGTCGAAATCGCGCTGGAGAAGCAGTTGGGCGAGACGCTCGCGCCCGAACACGAGTCGCCAAAATGGCGCTGGCCGTCACGGTAAGGCTTGACTGACAGGCCCGCCTAATCGGAACTGCGCGGGATCCCGTCGTGCGAGACCTCATGCTCAGAGACCCTCATGCCCATAAACGCGCCTTCGATCGAACAGCTTTCCAGTGTGATCTCGCAGGTCACTGGCCCCGCCTTCCTGCTTGCAGCCGAGGCGCAGCTCTTGTCGGTGCTCGTTTCACGGTTGGAGCGCATCGTCGATCGTTCGAGAAGCATCGAACGAACGGACAGTGACAGCCCGGAATACGCCGACGTGAAATCTGAACTGCGGATCCTGAGAAAGCGCGGCTTGCTGATGCATTACGCGATGTACTGGGGCGTGGCGAGCTGCATCGTGACGAGCGTTCTCGTCATCGTCAGCTTCGGGGCGGCTTACCTTCATGTGCGCCACGAGTATGGCGCGGGATTGCTGTTCGCCCTGGCGATGGCGCTCTTCACTGCCGCGCTGGTCGCCTTCGCGAGAGAATTGCAGCTCGGATATATTGAGATTAGCGGCGGCGCTATGCCTCCCCAAAGACCCGCGCGAAAATCGCGTCCACATGCTTGAAGTGGTACGAGAGGTCGAACAGCGCGTCCAACTCTGACGGTGACAATTTCGCGCTTACGTCCTTGTCCTGCCCAAGCAGCGTGCGGAAATCCCCTTCGCCGCGCCATACCGGCATGGCGTTGCGCTGAACCATCGCATAGGCGTCTTCGCGCGAGACGCCTTTTTGCGTCAGCGCGAGAAGCACGCGCTGCGAATGAATGAGTCCGCCAAGCTTCTCCAAATTCTTGCGCATATTTTCCGGATAGACGACGAGATTGTCGATGACGTTCGTCAAGCGCGCCAGCGCAAAGTCGAGAGTCACCGTCGCGTCAGGTCCGATCATGCGCTCGACGGAAGAATGCGAAATATCGCGCTCGTGCCACAGCGCGACGTTCTCCATCGCCGGAATCGCCATGCCGCGCACCAGCCGCGCGAGTCCGGTCAGATTCTCCGTCAGCACCGGATTGCGCTTATGCGGCATGGCGGACGAGCCCTTCTGCCCCGCCGAGAAATATTCCTCCGCCTCAAGCACCTCGGTGCGCTGTAAATGACGGACTTCGATGGCGAGGCGTTCGACGGACGACGCCACGACGGCGAGCGTCGCAAAATACGCCGCGTGGCGGTCGCGTGGAATGACCTGCGTCGAGATCGGCTCGACGGTCAGTCCCATTTTATGCGCGACAAATTCTTCGACGCGCGGATCGATGTTGGCGAACGTGCCGACGGCGCCGGAAATCGCGCAGGTCGAAATCTCCCGGCGCGCTTGGAGGAGTCGCTCCCGCGCGCGGGTGAATTCGGCGTAAGCCTGGGCGAGTTTCAGCCCGAAGGTCGTCGGCTCGGCATGAATGCCGTGCGAGCGTCCGATCGTCGGGGTATATTTATGCTCATAGGCGCGCGTCTTGAGCGCCGACAGCAGCGCGTCGACGTCGGCGATGAGCAGATCCGCGGCGCGCGACAATTGCACGGCAAGGCAGGTGTCGAGCACGTCGGAAGACGTCATGCCCTGATGCACGAAGCGCGACTCGGCGCCGATGAATTCGGCGAGATGGGTCAAAAAAGCGATTACGTCATGCTTCGTCACCCGCTCGATCTCATCGATCCGCGCGACGTCGAAGGTGACGAAGTCGGCTTTGTCCCAGATCGCCTTAGCGCTCTCCCTGGGGATGACCCCGATCTCGGCGAGCGCGTCGCAGGCGTAGGCCTCGATCTCGAACCAGATGCGGAACCGCGTCTGCGGCTCCCAAATCACGGTCATCTCGGGTCTGGAATAGCGGGGGATCATGGGCTCAAGCGTCCTTTTGGAAAAGTCTCGGCGCAGCAAAGTCTGCGGGAAGAGGATCGTTTAGGCCCTTCCACGAGCGGAGTGAAGGGACGGGATTTTTTCGTGTCCTTCCCGTCTTTTTTGGTGAATGAGTCGCAAAGACATGAGCGCAGGAAATTACGCGCCGAAAAAGCCGCAAAGCTCGAACATGAAGCGACGCTAGGAGGCGCACATGCGCAAGATATTTGCAGCTATTCTTGTCCTTGTTTTCACCATCGCCGCCGGACTCGGCGTCGTCTATTTTCGGAACGGCAGCTACGGTCTCAACGCCATTCTGCGTCGGGGAGCCTCGATCTGGGTCTCGATCGACGCTCTCGATTCCCGCCTCACCCAGAGCGTGCGCTACGCCCTGGCGCATGACTTTAAGCCGGAGCCGGGCGAAATTCGCTGGACGGCGCGCGCTCCGGGCTTCGAGACCGCGGAAATGCCGGTTCTCGTCGAGGGAAAAGAAGCGGACAGGCTCCTTCTCGCCCGCGTCGATCCGAAGCTTTGGCGTTTCTCCGTTCACAGCGATCCTAGCGGCAATCGCCACCTCGACGATTGGATGCGCGATCTTCACGCGACGCTCGTTATCAACGGCAGCTACTTCGGCCAGAAGGGCGAGCCGGACACGCCCTTCCGCAGCGAAGGCGTCGATCTCGGCCCCGCCGATTATGTCGGCGTCCACGGCGCTTTCGTCGCCGCGCCCGGCGCCGCCCGACTGCTCGATCTCAAGGAAAAGGATTGGCGCAGCGCATTCGCCGGCGCTGACAATGCGCTCGTCTCCTATCCGCTGCTGCTCGACGAGACCGGGGCGAGCCGCGCCACGCCCTCGCAATGGCTCGCGAGCCGCACCTTCCTCGGCGAGGACCACGCCAACCGCATCATCATCGGCACCAGCGAGGATGCGCTGCTCCCACTGGAAAAGCTCGCGGCGCTGCTGCGCGCGGCGCCGCTCGATCTCAAGCTCGCGCTCAATCTCGACGGCGGCCCGGTCTCCTGTCAGGCGATCGCGCTCGGGGATTTTCGCCGCCGTCATTGTGGATCTATGGAACTGCAGGCCAAGGACGGCGACATTCGGCTGTTGCAGCCCCTCGTTCCGGGCGGTGACATGTGGGGCCTACCGGTCGTCGTAGCAATTCGCCCGGCAATGACTCCGTAAGATCGCGCTGAACTAGACACCAGGAACGCGAGGTCTGTTCGCGCACCCCATCGCCTTGGCCGAAATATTGCTGCGGATGAATGACCGCCGCGCTGGGTTCGCTCGCCAGAGCGACGATATGCGGTTTTCCGGAGAGCATTGATGCAGCAGTCCACCGATGTCGTCGTTCTGGGGGCGGGGATCGTCGGCGTTAGCGCCGCGCTTCATCTGCAGGCGCGCGGCCGCCAAGTTGCGCTCATCGATCGCGCCGGCGCTGCGGGACAGGAGACGAGCTTCGGCAACGCCGGACTGATCGAACGTTCTTCGCTGATCCCCTATCTTTTTCCGCGCGACCCGGCAAAGCTCATCAAATATGCGCTGAACCTTCTGCCCGAGGCGCATTACCATTTCTCCGCCCTGCCCGCCGTGGGGCCGTGGCTCCTGCGCTATTGGCGGGCCAGCGCGCCTGAGCGCGTGCTGCGAAATATTGAAGCGCGGCGCCCGCTGATCGAGAACAGCCTCAGCGAGCATGAGTCGCTGATCCAGCAGGCCGGCGCCGGCGAGCTTCTGCGCAGGACCGGCTGGATCAAGCTCCATCGCGGGGAGGCGACTCTGGCGCATGGCGTCGCCGACGCGGAGCGGCTGCGCGCCTACGGCCTGCATATCGATACGCTCGACGCCGCCGGAGTCGCGTCGCTGGAGCCCGATCTCGCGCCGATCATGGGCGGTATCCATTACCGCGACACCGCCGCGATCATCGATCCCGCCGCCCTCTCGAAAGCCTACGCGGATCTGTTCGTCTCACAAGGCGGCCAGTTTCTATCCGGCGACGCGCGCAGCCTCTCGCAAGAGGCTGACGGGCGCTGGCGCATCTCGACCGAAGACGGGCCGCTCGTCGCCGGGGCGGCGGTGGTGGCGCTCGGCCCCTGGTCGGACGCCGTCTACGGGCCGCTCGGCTATCGCATTCCGCTGGGCTGGAAGCGCGGCTACCACATGCATTACGCCGCGAAGGGGGGCGCAAAGCTCAATCATCCGATCCTCGACGCCGACGTGGGCTATCTCCTGGCGCCGATGCGCCGCGGCGTCCGGCTGACGAGCGGGGCCGAATTCGCCCGCCGCGACGCGCCCGCCACGCCGATGCAGATCGAGATCTGCGAACCTGCCGCGCGCCGATTGTTTCCGCTCGGCGAACGCCTCGACCCCGAACCCTGGCGCGGCGCGCGGCCCTGCCTGCCGGACATGCTGCCGATCATCGGTCCTGCGCCCCGTCACCCGGGCCTATGGTTCGATTTCGGCCATGCGCATCATGGGCTGACGCTTGGGCCGGTTTCCGGCCGACTCCTCGCAGATATGATGATTGGCGAAGAGCCCTTCATCGATCCCGCGCCCTATCGCGCCAATCGATTCTGATCTTGCGAGCAGGGTTTTGCGAGTCGCTCGCGCCCCTATTCGGCGCCGACGAGTTTTAGCGCGCGGTCCAAAACCCGCACGACGCGCGAGAGATCATGTCCGCGCCGGAGCACGAGCCCCGTCGCGGCGATCACGGCATAGGCGCCCTGCCGTCGCGCCAGCGCCGGATTTTTCTCGATTCGATACAGCGGCGCCTCGCTGGCGCGCCGGAAGATCGAGAACACGGCCTTCGCCGGCGTGAAGTCGATCGCATAATCGCGCCATTCTCCCTGCGCGACTTTCGATCCATAAAGATTGAAGATGACGTTGAGTTCAGGGCGGCTGAACGAGACCGCCGCGCTGCGTTTGTCTCCCCGAACTCCCGACGCCGCATCCGGCGAAGCGCCGTTTACGACGACGAGCGCGGGTCGCGCCCGGCTGGGCTCCGTCGTCTCCGACTCCGCCATGCGTCCGCTCTCCTTAATCTCTCTTTAACCATGTTGGCCCGCAAGGATGCGCCGGGCAAGACTTAATGACTGGTTGACGACGAGAATCTTCGCGACCTTGCGCGCTGATAAGATTTGGCTGGGAAGAATCATACTTTCGCCGGCATGGCGCCCCTTGCCAGCCAAACGCGCCGCCCAAAATGAAGTTCATTGCCTCGACAGCTCGGGGCCACGCGTTTTCGGTTTCGTCAGCCCCCCAGCCCCCCGAAGCGTGCGGTTCAGAGAATAGAGGTCGTGGCGATGGTCGGGCCGGCCGGGAGTTTCGCTCCCGCGCCGGCTCGTCTAGCTTTAGCGGTCCCGCAGCGACGGGCCGCCGCCGAGGCTCTTGCAAATTCCTCCTCAATGACGAATTCAGAAGCCGCAGTCGCGTCGCCCGCGACGCCCTTCTGTTTTTGTTTTCATTGGAGAGAACATGACCGACGACGCCGCATCCGCCGACGCGGCGGCTCCCGCCGCCGATCCGCAAACCGCCGCCAATTTCGGTTTTGAGGCCGACGTCGCGCGCCTCCTGGAGCTGATGACGCACTCCGTCTATTCGGAGCGCGACGTCTTTCTGCGCGAACTCGTCTCGAACGCCGCGGACGCCTGCGAAAAGCTGCGTTACGAGGCGCTTTCCGACGAAAAACTCGCCGCGCAAGCCGCCGCGCCGCTCGTCACGATCTCGCTCGACAAGGAAAAACGCACGCTGACCGTCGAAGACAATGGCGTCGGCATGTCGCGCGAGGAGCTGATCAGCGCCCTTGGCACCATCGCCAATTCGGGAACGCGCGCCTTTCTCGACAAGCTCGGGAAGGAGAAGGACGCCGGCTTCATCGGCCAGTTCGGCGTCGGCTTCTACGCCGCCTTCATGGTCGCGGACCGCGTCGAGGTCGCGACGCGGCGCGCCGGCCAGGATCAGGCCTGGCTGTGGCGCTCAGAGGGCAAGGGCTCCTATCAGATTGCGGCTCTGCCGCTCAAAGAGGCGCCCGCCGTCGGCGCCCGGGTCACGCTGCATCTCAATGCCGAGAGCGATGAATTTCTCGACGGCTGGCGCGTCGAAAGCGTCGTGCGCGAGCACTCGGGCGCGATCGCCGCGCCGATTGATCTCATCGCGGCGCCGGGCGAAGAGCCCCGGCGGATCGCCGAAGGCGTCGCCCTGTGGACGAAGCCGAAGTCTGACGTCACGCATGAGCAATATGTCGACTTCTACCGGCAATTGTCCGGGCAATTGGACGAGCCGGCGCTGATCGCCCACTGGCGCGCCGAAGGACGCACCGAATATACGGTGCTCGCCTTTGTCCCCGGCGCGCGGCCGTTCGATCTTTTCGACCCGGCGCGAACGAGCAAATCCAAGCTCTATGTGCGGCGCGTGCTGATCTCGCGCGACATGGAGCTGCTGCCCGCGTGGCTGCGGTTCATGCGCATCGTCGTCGACAGCGCCGACATTCCGCTCAATGTCTCGCGCGAGATGGTGCAGAAAAGCCCGGTCGTCGGCGCGATCGGCAAGGCCATCGCGACGCGCATTCTGCAGGAGCTCAAAAAGCTCGCCGAGGCCGAGCCCGAAAAATTCGCCGAAGTGTGGAAAAACTTCGGCGCCGTGCTCAAGGAAGGTCTGCATGAAGATCCGAGCCGACGTGACATTCTCTTTGAAATTGCCCGTTTCGCCTCGACGACTTCCGCCGAAAAAACCCGCACGCTCAAGGATTACGTCGCCGATCTGAGGGAAAATCAGACCGCGATCTATTATCTCGTCGGCGACGACATGAAGCGGCTGCGCGCCAGCCCGCAGCTTGAAGGGTTCCGCGCCAGAGGCGTCGAGGTGCTGCTTCTCGATGACGCCGTCGACGCGTTCTGGGTGACGAGCGCGCTCGGCTATGAAGGAAAGCCGTTCAAATCCGTCACGCAGGGACAAGCGGACATCGATTCGATCGCGCTCGTCGACGAAGCTAAGCCGGAGGCGACGCCGCCGGCCGACGTCGCCGACCTGCTGGCGGCCCTCAAGGAGACGCTTGCCGACTATGTGGACGACGTGCGCGCCTCGACGCGGCTGACCGACAGCGCCGTCTGCCTTGTCGCGCCGGACAGCGGGCTCGATCGCCAATTGTCCCGGCTTCTGGCCGAACATGGACAACAGGCGGCCTTCGGAAAGCCGGTTTTGGAGATCAACCCGAGGCATGAAGCGATCGTCGCGCTGGCGACGGGGTTGCGCGCAAAGGGACGTGAAGCGACGCGCGACGACCAGCTCCTTCTGCTCGATCTCGCCCGCGTCGCCGACGGCGAGCATCCAATCGACGCGGCGGCTTTCGCCAAAAGACTGGCCGCGCTTCTCGCCAGCCGGGGGTAAGGATGAGTCTGGGCGCGAGGAATGCCGCAACGAACAGCGATCCGCTGACGCGCGCTCAGGCGGTCTCGACAGTTGCCGACTATCTCGTCGCCCGAGGGATCGGCGACGCGCAGGAGGACGCGCGCGCGCTGCTGCGCGCCGCCACAGGGCTGACGCGGCTCGAACTCGCCATGACGCCGCGCGCGCCGCTTTCGAACGAGGAGGCGCGCGCCCTCTCCCGCTATGCGGCGCGGCGGGCCGCCCGTGAGCCGGTGTCGCGCATTCTTGGAGAACGCGGATTCTGGACGCTGGACCTCGCCGTCGCGCCGTCGGTGCTCGATCCTCGGCCCGACACGGAAACGCTGGTGGAGACGGCGCTGCGCTTCGTAGCGGACAGACGCGACACGCCACTGTCGATTCTCGATCTTGGCGCGGGCTCGGGCGCTATCGCCTGCGCGCTGCTCAGCGAGCTTCCCGCCGCGCGCGCGGTCGCCGTCGATCTCTCGGAGGACGCCTGCGCGGCCACCGCCGCAAATCTCGCCCGTTGCGGCCTGTCAGACCGCGCGGCGGTCGTGCGGGGCCGCTGGGCGGCGGGGCTCCAGGCGCGCTTCGACCTCATCGTGTCCAATCCCCCCTACGTGCGCACCGGCGACATCGCAGGGCTCGATCCCGAGGTGCGGCTTCATGATCCGGCGCTGGCGCTCGATGGCGGCGCCGACGGGCTTGAATGCTATCGGGAGATCATCGGCGACTTGCCGCGGCTCATTGACGAGCACACCGTCGTGGCGTTCGAGGTCGGCTTCGATCAAGCTGGGAGCGTCGCGGCGCTGTTGGACGCGAAGGGCTTCAAAATCGAGCGTGTGGCCCGTGACGTGGGCGGCCACGAGAGGGTCGTCGCGGCGCGGCTTGGCCCGCCAAGGCCGTGACATATTGGCGACAGTAACCCCTTTTTTGGCTCGTCGCCCCGCGCTCGGCCTTGTTGGCGGCCACCCCCTCCACTATAGTGATCCCAGGTCCAGCCGATCGCCGACTTCGAGAGAGAACCTCGAACGCTTTGGCTCCGCTTCGCGAACGGAAGCCCGAAACGACCGGCCAGGAGCAACGTCGAAATCGAATTGAAAGCGCCGGAGTGAAGGCGCTTCGTTGTCGGGGGCGTTGCGATCCGACGAGCCGGCATGCAGTCGCGTTGGACATCAAGCAGTTGCGCTGAGGGGAGTTGGCGCAGAGCGACGTGGGGCCGCCGATTGCGGCCGACTTGAGGAAATCGACTCGCGCACAGCGTTATCGAAGCTCGAGGTCCGAAACGGATTGCTGTCGCCTGCCGTTGGCGCCATGCGCCGAGCGAAGGAATTTAGCGGCGACGTTGTTTGGAAGGCCGCGCAGGCGGGGCCGCGCGCAGCGAGATTTCGGGGAGTTTGATGAGACCAGGGCAGAACAACAAGAGAATGCGCGGTCGGAGCAACAACCGCAAAGGGCCCAATCCGCTGACGCGGTCCTATGAGTCGAATGGCCCCGACGTGAAGATCCGCGGCACGGCTCAGCATGTCGCCGAAAAATATCTTCAGCTCGCGCGAGACGCGCAGTCCTCCGGCGACACGATCATGGCCGAGAGCCTGTTGCAGCACGCGGAGCACTATTTCCGGCTGATCGCCGCCGCACAGCAGCAGCAGCAGCAGCAAGTCAAC
>DATBRI010000064.1:0-114012 GCA_036560365.1 Methylocystis sp. | reverse complement strand
GGTGACGATCAAGGGCGCCAAGCAGGCGGTGCAGATGTTCGGCCCGGCGCAGCATGGCGTCGCCAAGGCGGTTGCGGATTCGGTCGCCGAGGGCGTGATCCCGGTCGACGAAGCCGACGACATCTTCATTGCGGTCGGCGTTTTCATTCACTGGGACGCTTCGGACGACAAGAAGATCCAGGACTATAATTACACCGCGACCAAGGAAGCGATCGCGCGCGCCATCAAGGGCGAGCCGAAGGCCTCGGAAGTCGTCGCCAAGCGCAACGAAGCCAAGCACCCCTTCGCGCCGAACTGAACCACGCAGGAACCTGCGCAGCGGGGAGCCGAACGCTCCCCGCCGCCGCGCTCGCAGCCGACCGACGCCGCTCAAGCGGCCAAGCATCGACTCTGCAAAACGATGACGTCGGCGGAGATTTAAGTCTGGCGCGCGGGGGCGGCCGCCAGCAGAAATTTCGTCTTCCCTGAGGAAGGCGCAACGAGCAATAGGGGCATTCCGCGCGCGCAAAGTCTAAAGACGCCGCAGGGACGCGAACGCACCGGAAGGGATGGAATTATGGCTTCGTTCTTTGAGAAAATACTGGGCGCGCTTTTTCCGAAGCCGCCGTCCGGCTTCACGTCGAGCAGCGGCAAGACCAGCGTCGGCGAATCGCTCGTCGGCGACGGCAATGAGGTCGCGCATATCGACCTGATCATGGGTCCGCGCGGCTCCGCCGCCGAGAAGGCCTTCGCCAATGGCCTCGTCAACAACAAGGACGGCTTTACGACGCTGCTCGCGGTCGTCGCGCCGAACCTGTTGGTGAAGCCCTATACGATGATGTTCAACAAGGTGACGATCAAAAACGCCAAGCAGGCCGTTCAGATGTTTGGCCCGGCGCAATATGGCGTCGCCAAGGCGGTCGCCGACAGCGTCGCCGAAGGCGTCATTCCAATGAGCCAGGCGGACGACCTGTTCATCTGCGTCGGCGTGTTCATCCACTGGGAAGCCAACGACGATCAGAAGATTCAGGACTTCAATTACTCTGCGACGAAGGAAGCCATCGCCCGCGCGATGAAAGGCGATCCGAGCGCGCGCAGCGTGTTGTCGGCCCGCGTCACCGCAAAGCATCCTTTCGCCGCCAACTGAGTTTTGGCGGTTCGCTTTTTAAGGGAGCCTCAGGGCTCCCTTTTTTTATGCGCGGTCGTGAAGCGATCGAGGTCGGCGCTGGTCAGAGCGCCGTCGTGCAGCGCCGTCGCGACGAGCGCGCCCGCCGCGCCGATTTTCTCAAGCTGTTCGAGATCACGCGCATCGCGAACGCCGCCGGCGGCGAAGACGCGCCGATCGCCCGCACGCTCGACGATTTGCGAAACCTGCGCAAAATCGGGTCCCCTGCCGACGCCGACGCGCGTGAGCGTCATGACAATGAGCTGACGCGGCCACAGCTTGGCGCATTCGTGCAGCGCATCCGGACCCAAAAAAACCTCGTCGCGAAAATCAAGCGAGAGAACGACATCGGGCGCATCCTTCGCAGCATGCAAGGAGTCGCTGTCGCGCAAGGATTCGCTGCCGATCACACAATCGACGCGCGCCGCGCCGCGCCAGCCGCGGGACCTGGCGCCGGCGTCGACCAGGAAGCGCAGCGATGGAAATCGCTCTGTCAGCGCGCCGATCTCGCGGCGATTGTCGCCGCGTCCCTCGATCGCGTCGAGATCGGCGATATAGATCTTCTCGAAGGGATGCAGCGTCAGAAAGCCGGCGACGACGGCGGCGGGGGCGCTCGTCGCGGCAAGCGGCGAAGCGATCGGCCGATAGCTGTCGCGGTCTCCGGCGCGGGCGCGCATGACCGCGCCGCTGCGAATATCGATGACGGGGATGACCTGCATGGGGCATTATAGCGCGTCGCGATCCTGCGGCCCGGCGCACCTCATGATACATCGCAATCTACTTCTCGGGCTTGTTTTGCTCGTCTGCGCCGACGCTGCGATGGCGCAGGCCCCGCCCCAGCAAAGCCAGCCAGATTGGCCGTGCCGACAGGTGCGCGTGCCCGAGCTCTCGGTCGCCGGGGTCTGGAGCGGTCCGCCGCTCGCCGACGCTGTGAAACAGTGGCGCGATGACGCGTCGATCGCCGAACTCGTCACGCGCCTCGCGCAGCGGCGCACGCCAATGGACGAAGCCGAGCGGCTTGTCGCGCAATTCGCCAAGTCGGCGGGCGACCAGCGCAAGGCGCGCCTGACGACGCTGTTCGCCGGCGTCTATGAGCGGATGAACGACGAGCGGCGCGATCTGATCAACGGGCTCGATCGGTTTGGCCGGCGCCTGAAAGCCATGGCGGAGACGGCGCGCGAAGAGACGCAGACGCTGCGCGACCTGCAGGATCGAAAGCCGCCGGACCCCGACGCGATCAAAAAGGCGAGCGAAGCGTTGCAGTGGCGGCTGCGGCTCTTCGAGGAGCAGCGGCGCATGGTCAACTATGTGTGCGAAAGTCCGGCGCTGATCGAGCAGCGTTTCGGCGCGCTCGCGCGCGCAATCGAACAGGCGATGGAGTGAAGCTCCCTCGTCATTGCGAGGAGCGTAGCGACAAAGCAATCCAAAAAATCCGCGCCAGTCTGGAATGCTTCGCGGCGCTCGCAATGACGGCTGCGAGCGTCCTACTCGCGCGGCTCGGGCTGGCGCTCCTCGAGCGGATGGCCGGCCTGCTCCCAGCCGTCGGCGCCGGGCGGATACCACAGCACATGCGTATAGCCGAGCGTGAGCGCGCGTTTCCCCGCGTTCCATGACGCCCAGCAATTGGTGCGGCAATAGAACACGAGCGGCTTCGACTTGTCGCCGCCGCTCGCGCGCGCCAAGCCCTGCTCGAAATAGCGCGCCATCGGCTCGGACAATTCTCCAAAACCGGTGTCGGGAAGCCAGATGCTGCCGGGAATGTCGAAGCGCTTCGGATCGCGCCACACGGCGTTCTTGGGCAGGCCTTCCGGCTTTGGCGGATGCGAAAGCGCGTCGATGAAGACCGCCTTCTTGCCGCTCCACATTTCAAAGGCCTGCGGCGTGTCGAGCACCGTCGCGCCCTTGAGGGTCGCGGGCGTCGGCGCATGATAACTATCCAGGCGATAGGTTTCCGGCTCCGGCGGCGCTTGAGCGAACGCCGGCAAGGCGCAAAGCGCACCCGCCGCGCAAAGCGCGAGAAGGCCGCGAGTCAAATGTTTCGCTAGACTCATCACGGAACCGTAATCGCATGTCCCGACTCATCGAGCAAAGGGACGCCATAATCGAGAAGGATGCGCTGAAGCTCGATTTTGTTTTGGGCGATGATCGTATTGAGTTCGCGCTTCCAGTTCTGATCGGAATGGCGAACCCCGAAGCCGATGCGGAAGGCCATGCGGGCGCCGGGCGTCTCCGGCAGCGGCGTCACATTCAGCTTCACGCTCGAATGTTTGGCGTAGTAGCCGGCGATCGGTCCCCACAGCAGCGCGATGTCGATCTCTCCCTTTTCGAGATCATGCATCATCGCCGCGCCGGAAGATTCAATGCGCGTGTCCACCATCAGCGGATAGGGCTTCACCGACGCCATCAGACCATTCATCGCCAGCACATTGCCGGGCGGCGTGTTGGCGACAAGGCCGATGCGATACGGCTTTTGCTTCAAGCGAGGATCGTCGAGCGTCTTGATCCCGTCGAGCGCCGAGCCCACGCCGGTCACGATGGCGTAGGTCGTCCGGTAATAAGGATTGGTGGTCTGCACGGCGTCATTGCCCTGCGGCATGCCGAGGACCACGTCGCAAAGATGCGCGTTGAGCGTGTTGCGCACGAAGCCGGTGGCGCCCGGATAATAGGTATAGGCGAGAGCCTTGCCGAGCTTCTTGGCGAGGAATTCGGCGATCTTGTTCTCGAAGCCTTCGCCCTTGTCGTTTGAAAAGGGAAGATTGTTCGGATCGGCGCAAACGCGCAGCGTCTTGGGATCGACGAGTTCGATCGAACCCTGATTGTCATCGCCCTTGGCGCCGGAGTCGGGCCCCATATGCTGCGCCGAGGCGGAGGCCGCCACAAAGAGGATTGCGGCGGCCCAGCCCGTCGACAGCAGCGCGGAAAAACCGCGCCGATGAGTGAAGCGGATCATGCGATCGTATTGACGCTCTTATTTCTGATTCATGCACTCGGTCTCGGCCTTGGCGAAGGCCTCCGGGCGGTCTTCCTTCTTCCCCGGACGGCCGGGCTCGATGGCGCCGGTCGAGAGCGCGCGCAGATAGACATAGAGATCGTCGATATAGCAGGAGGCGTTCTTGTTGTCGGCGAAGGCCGGCATGACGCTGTTGCCGTTCTGGCGGCCGCCGATGACGATGCCGGCGAACTCCGCGTAGTCGAACCGCTTCACCGAATCCTTGAGCGCCGGCGCATAGGTCGAGCCGCCGCCATTAGGGCCGTGGCAGACGTGGCATTCCGCGTGATAGCGGCGATAGCCGGAGAAGGTGTACCAGTCGACCTTGCCGTCAGGGCCGACGTTGTAAGTTGGGTCGCCTTTGGCGTCGAAATATTTGCCGTCGGTCGATTTGACGGCCTTGGGATCTCCCGGCGCCTCAGCCATGGCGGAGGTTCCCACGCACATGATGACGCCCAGAGCTAACGCTCCGGCCAGCGACAATCTCATTACCTCTCTCCTTGGTCTCTCTTCCCACACACTGTAAACGCCGACGCTCGGCGGCACCTTAACGGTGCGCCGAGCGCCGGATTTTGGTTGCTTCGCGTCTTGCTTAGTTTGGCAGAGCGAAGACAGTCAACACGCCGCCGAGAGCCGTGTAATTGGCCAGCGACGCATAGTTGCCCACGGCGCCAAGACCCTCGTTGCTCTTCGAGAGGCCAGCCGCCAAGCCGATGCCGGCCCAGCCGCCAACGCCCGAGAGCACCGCGACATATTGCTTGCCGCCGGACTCATAGGTGGTGACGTTGCCGATGATTCCCGACGGAGTCTTGTACTTATAGAGCTCCTTGCCGGTCTTCGTGTCGACAGCCTTCAGATAGCCCTCGAGCGTGCCATAGAAGGTGATGCCGCCGTCAGTCGACGTCGCGCCGCCCCACACCGAGAACTGCTCCTTGTTGGACCAGACGATCTTGCCGACCTTGGCGTCCCAGGCGATGAAGTTGCCGGTATGGGTCTCGCCCTTGTCCTTGCCCGCCGGGAACATTTCCAGCGTCGCGCCGACATAGGGCTGGCCCGCCGTATAGCTCACGCGGAACGGCTCATAGTCCATGCAGACGTGGTTGGTCGGAACCAGGAACAGGCCCGTCGTCGCATCATAGGTCGCCGGCTGCTGGTCCTTGGAGCCAAGCGCCGCCGGGCAGACATATTGCGTGTTGGCGTCTTCGCCGTTGTGCTGGGTCGAATATTTGTCGACGACCAGCGGACGGCCGTAGGTCTTGGAGCTCTTGTCCATATCGACCTTGGTCGCCCAGTTCACCGCCGGATCGAACTTCTCGGCGACGAGCAGTTCGCCAGTGACGCGGTCAAGCGTATAGCCAAAGCCGTTGCGGTCGAAGTGGACGAGAGTCTTGCGCTTCTGGCCGCCCATGTCCTGGTCGGCGAGAATCATCTCGTTGATGCCGTCATAGTCCCACTCGTCGTGGGGCGTCATCTGGTAAACCCACTTCGCCTTGCCGGTGTCAAGATCGCGCGCCCAGATGGTCATCGACCAGCGGTTGTCGCCCGGACGCTGCGACGGGTTCCAGGTCGAGGGGTTGCCCGAGCCGTAGAAGACGAGATTCAGGTCCGGATCATAGCTGTACCAGCCCCAGGTGGTGCCGCCGCCGATCTTCCACTGATCGCCTTCCCAGGTCGTGACGCCCGAGTCCTTCTCGACCGGCTTGCCGAGATGGGTGGTCTTGCCCGGCTCAATGAGCGTGTCGGCGTCGGGGCCCATCGAATAGCCGCGCCACACCTGCTGGCCGGTCTTCACGTCATAGGCCGTGATGTGGCCGCGCACGCCGAATTCGCCGCCGGCGATGCCCACGAACACCTTGTCCTTGAAGACATGCGGCGCCGCGGTCGAGGTCTGGCCCTTGGAGGGATCGCCATTCTTGACCGACCAGAGGAGCTTGCCGCTCTTGGCGTCGAGCGCGACGAGCGTGGTGTCGGCCTGCGCCAGGAAAATCTTGCCGTCGCCATAGGCGAGGCCGCGATAGACCGTATCGCAGCACATCACTGGCACGACCGACGGATCTTGCTTGGGCTCATATTTCCAGAGGATCTTGTGGTCTGGATCCTTCAGGTCGAGCGCATAAACATTGTTGGGGAACGGCGTATGCAGATACATGACGTCGCCGATGACGAGCGGCGCGCCTTCATGGCCGCGCAGAACGCCGGTGGAGAACTGCCACGCCGGCGCGAGCTTGCCGACGTTCTCGGTGGTGATCTGCTTAAGAGCGGAATGGCGCAGGTTGGCGTAATCGCCCGTCGGCATCACCCACTGCTTGGAATCTTTCTGCAGGGTCTGCAAATCGTCGGCCTTCGCCGCGCCGGCGAGCGCGAGTACGGCCACCGAAGTCGACAACAACAGTTTATGCATGAGCTTTTCCTCCTGACGACGTCCGGCGCGCATTTTTATGCGCCGCCGCCGACGTCGTGCCTCCTTGGCGCCTCGACATTGGGAAGGCGATTTCCGTTTATGTCTCAAGCCGGCGGGACAAAACGTCCGCCAGCGGCGAGAAGCTCCCGGTTCCCGTCCGGAAGACATCTTTTAACTCGGAAACGGCGGGATAATATGTCGCTAGCTCTTGAATCGCAATCGCAAAAAACAAGGGCGCGGCCGTGCGACGCAGCGTATCGGCCAGCCCGTAAAACAGCCAAGGCGAACAACATGTTGCGTCGCATGCTGGCGTTCGTCGCGGCGCTCGCGCCGTTTGTCGCCGGGACCCCGGCCCGCGCCTTCTCCCTAAACGAAATCGCCCCCGGCGTTTACGCGCATCAGGGCGAAACTTCCCTCATGACCCGGGAAAATGCGGGCGACATCGCCAATCTCGGCGCCATCGTGGGGGACGACGCGGTCGCGGTGATCGACACGGGCGGCAGCCTGATCGAGGGCCGCGCCTTTCTCGCCGCGTTGCGCGAAAAGACGCAAAAGCCCATCCGCTACGTCATCAACACCCACGCCCATCCCGACCACACCTTCGGCAATGGCGCCTTTGTCGAGACCGGCGCGACCTTCGTCGGGCACAAAAACCTGCCGCGCGCGCTGGCCGCGCGCGGGCCGCATTATCTTGCGGCCTTCCGCGCCCAGATGGGCGACGCGCTCGACGGCGTCACAATCGTGCCCCCGACGATGACCGTCGACGAGACGATGACGCTCGATCTCGGCCATCGCGAGATCGTCCTGCAGGCGTGGCGCACGGCGCATAGCGAATGCGACCTCACCATTCTCGATCCGAAAAGCGGCGTGCTGTTTTCCGGCGATCTGCTCTTTTTACAGCATGTGCCGGTCGTCGATGGGAGTCTCCTGGGCTTCCTCGACGTCGCCGACAGGCTCGCGGCGATCAAGGCGACGCAGGTCGTCGCCGGCCATGGCTCCCTGCCCGCGCCCTGGCCCAAGGCGCTGGAAGATCAGCGTGCATACTTGACCCGGCTGACCGCAGATCTTCGCGCCGCGATCAAAAAGGGCGAGGGCGTCGCCGCCGCCGCCAAGACCGCCGGCGGCGAAGAGCGCGAGAAATGGAAGCTTTTTGACGATTACAACGCCCGCAACGCCACCGCGGGATTCGCGGAACTTGAGTGGGAAGGACCGTGAGGATGACTTTGTCACGTGACGGCGACCAGAGTCGCCGCCTATGCTTGCCCCCGGATCAGCGCTTCGCTCGCAATGACTTGTTCGGAGAACGCCGGATATGAACACAACAGCCATTCGCGCCGCCGGAGCCCTCTTCGCGCTCGTTGCGACCGCCGCGATCGCCCAAACCGCCCCCGACCCCTGGCCCGGGCTCGTCGTCGACATTTTCCACAGCCGCCCGATCGCGGCCGCCGACGGCGTCATCGCGCTCGAGGCGCCGGCGCGGGCGGAGGATGCGGCGATCGTGCCGATGACCATGCGCTTCGCCGATCCGACGCAGATCAAGGTCGCGACGCTCGTCATCGACCAGAACCCGATGCCGATGGCGGCGGCCTTTTCGTTCGGCGACACATCCGGCGTCGGCTTCATCGAAACCCGCGTGCGGGTCAATTCCTACAGCAACGTTCATGCGGTGGCCGAGACAAGCGACGGCAGACTGCGCGGCGACGCCAAATTCGTCAAAGCCTCGGGCGGCTGTTCGGCGCCGGCGGGCAAGGATCAGGACGAGGCGGTCGCCAACATCGGCAAGATGAAATATCGCGAGTTCAAGAGCGCCGATCCGGGAAAGCGCGAGGCGCAGATCATGATCCGCCACCCGAACGCCTCGGGCATGCAGATGGACCCGGTCTCGCGCGCCTATCTGCCGGCGCATTTCATCGACCAGGTCGAAGTCTTCCAGGGCGACGCGCCGATCTTCAAGATGGAAGGCGGCATCTCGCTCTCTGAGGATCCGACCTTCCGCTTCACCTATGCGCCGAACGGCGCGAAGACGATCCGCGTCGAAGCCCATGACAACAAGGGCGGAATCTACAAGCGCGAATGGCCGATCGGCGAAGCGTCATAGAGCGCTTCCCGATCACATCGAACAATGTGATCGACAAGGAATCGCTCACAATCATTGGAGCAGGTTCTCATTTTCGGAACCTGCTCAAAGCCGCGCTCAATAAGTCGCGGCGAGATAATCGACGATCGCGGCGGCGTCGGTTTCGTCGATCTGCGCGTGATAGGACGCGATCATCTTTTTCACGACGCCCTCCCAGAACGCGTGGCCCATCTTGGGCGGCTGGCGCTCGATATAGTCGACGGAGTGGCAGGCGGCGCAATTGTTCTGCGCGGTTTCCTGTCCCGGTCCGGCGCGCAGCGCCGTCGCGGTCTCTTCAGGCAGTGAATAGGTCAGCGTCTCGGCGGCGCAGAGCGACGGGCTTGTGAGAAGCGCCGTCGCCGCCGCCGCGATCAGTCTTTTGCGAATGCGCTGCATCTTTCGTTAGACCGCCTCTATCCGAACCGTCTCCACGACATTTCGCATATAGCCGGCGTGGTTCCATAAGGCCGCCAAGGGCTGCGATTGGCCGACGCGATTAGCGGCGCGGCATTTCAAATGATGCACGCCGGGCCGCAGCGACAATTCGGTCCGCCATTCCCGAAAGGAATACCGGCCGAGATCGTCGCCAAGCCGAGCCGCCGCCCAACTCGCGCCGTCATCGGCCGAGAGCAGCACGGCTTCAATGCCATGACCGCCGTCGAAGGCGATCCCCCTGACCTCGAAGGCGACATGCGCCGCGACCTTCGCGTCTTCGGCCGGCCGCGTCATGAAACTGCGGACATTGAGCCGCTTGATCGGCCGCGTCGTCGTCTTTGGCGCGCCGGGCGCAACGCAGACGCAGTCATTGTCGGGAATACGGTAGGCGGTCGACATCCAGAAGCCGCTAAAACCGCTGTCGAGCACCTCGATGTCGTTGAGGTGCTTCACCCAGTAAGTCCCGTAACAGCCAGGAACCACCAGCCGCAACGGGTAGCCGTTGAGCCATGGCAGGTCTTCGCCATTCATGGCGTAAGCGAGCATCACTTCGCCGTCGCCGGCGTGGCCAAGGTCGAGCGCCTTCATGAAATCCGGCGTCTCGGGCGCCACGGGCGAGTCGAGCCCGTTGAAGGCGATGGACTGAGCCCCCGGCTTCGGCCCCGCCTTTTCGAGCAGCGTTTTGAGCGCGACCCCGCGCCAGCGGGCGTTGCCCATCGCGCCATGGCCGAACTGTCCGCCGCCGACGCGCGGCTCGACGAAGCCGCGGCTGTTGCCGGAACATTGGTTCACGGCGACGATTTCGACCGGCTCGAAGTCGCGTTTGAGCGCTTCGAGCGAGAGCGACAGCGGCGTCTCGACATGGCCCCGCACCTCAAGGCGAAAGGCTTCCGGATCGATGCTGAGCGGGACGCCGGCAAGGTGATAGCGCACGAAAAAGGCGTCGTTCGGCGTCAACACGCCTTCATCATAGACGGAGAAAGGGGTTTCGAGCTGAGGCGGCCGGACGGTCTGCTCGATGAGCGCGCGCTTCCCGGGGTAGCGAACCAGAGGCCGCTCGCCATTGGCGAATCCCAGTCGCGCGCTTTCCGCCGAAAACGCCCGCCGTCCATCGAATGTGGAGAGCGCTGCGAGGCCAAGGCTTCCGCCTCGCAGAAATGATCGCCTGCTCGTGGCTCGGGGCATCATTCACGCCGCTCGGCAGTGCTCTGGCAGCGACTGCGCGGCTAGGCCGTCAGGAACCCCAGATCGTCAGCGCGGCGCAGAGCGCGAACGGCAGCGTCGCAAGCGCCAGAACAGCCGTGACGCACAAAAGCCGCTCGGCTTCGCTCACCCCTCTCGGAGCCGCCTTGTCCTGCCAGTGAATGAACGTCATCACGATCCCCTCACAAATCAACTCACGCGATAGAAACGCGCGAGCCGGCGAATCGTTGCAGGTCGTTAAGAAATAAAGCGCCGGCTGCGCTACCGACGTCCCGCGGCGAGCGCCGGGCGGGAGCGATATTGGCTCGGGGCCGGCGTCGGCGCGGCGCTTTCGCTGAACAGTTCGGCGAGTTTTTCCGTCATGGCGCCGCCCAGCTCCTCGGCGTCGACGATCGTCACCGCGCGCCGGTAGTAGCGCGTGACGTCATGGCCGATGCCGATCGCGATGAGTTCGACCGGCGACATGGTCTCGATCTCGTGAATGACATGGCGCAGGTGCCGTTCAAGATAGTTGCCGGGGTTAACCGACAGAGTCGAGTCGTCGACCGGCGCGCCATCCGAGATCATCATCAGGATGCGCCGCTGCTCGGTGCGCGCGAGCAAGCGGCGATGCGCCCAATCCAAGGCCTCGCCGTCGATGTTCTCCTTCAATAGCCCTTCCCGCATCATCAGGCCGAGGTTGCGTCGGGCGCGCCGCCACGGCGCGTCGGCAGCCTTGTAAATGATGTGGCGAATGTCGTTGAGGCGGCCGGGATTGGCCCTCTTCCCCTCGGCGATCCAGGCCTCGCGAGACTGGCCGCCTTTCCAGGCCCGGGTGGTGAAGCCCAGGATCTCGACCTTGACGCCGCAGCGCTCCAGCGTGCGCGCCAAAATGTCGGCGCAGGTGGCGGCGACCGTAATCGGGCGCCCGCGCATCGAGCCGGAGTTGTCCAAAATCAGCGTCACCACCGTGTCGCGAAAATCCATGTCCTTTTCGCGCTTGAAGGAGAGCGGCTGCTGGGGGTCGATAATGATCCGCGGCAGTCGCGCGGGGTCGAGCATGCCCTCCTCGAGATCGAACTCCCAGGACCGGCTCTGCTGCGCCATCAGCCGGCGCTGCAGCCGATTCGCCAGCCGTCCGACGACCGAGGAGAGATGCTGCAGCTGCTTGTCCAGATAGGCCCGTAGCCGATCCAGCTCCTCGACGTCGCAGAGCTCCTCGGCGCGAATGATCTCGTCGAAACGGGTGGTGTAGGCGTGATAATCGGCGCCCGTGCGCTCGGCGGCGTTGGTCGCCGGATGACGCGCTTCGGCCGCCTCTTCGGCGTCTCCGGCGTCGGCCTCTCGCTCGGTCTCGCCATAGGGCGCTTCGGCGGAGTCGCTTTCGCCTTCCTGCTCGGCGTCTTCGGCGGCCAGCGCCGAATCCATCTCGGCGGCGCTTTTGGACTCGTCGTCGTCCTGATCGTCGCCCTCGCTCTGGTCGGGATTTTGTGGCGCCTCCTCGCTTTCCTCGTCTGACGTCGTCTCGTCCGGCGCTTCGCCGCTCGCCATATCGAGATGCGAAAGCAGCTCACGCACGATCTGGGCGAAAAGCTTCTGGTCTTCCACTGCGCTGGACAGCCGGTCGAGATCCGCGCCGGCGTGATCTTCAATCGTGTCACGCCACAGCTCGACGATTTTTTGCGCGTGCGGCGGCGGATTCAGTCCCGTCAGACGTTGGCGCGCGAGCAGCGCCAGCGCGTCTTCGAGCGGCGCGTCTTCACGGCCCGAGATTTCATCGGCGTGGCTGCGCTGATAGCGGTCGTCGAGCATTGCGCTGATATTCGCCGCGACGCCGGGCATCCGCATCGCGCCGATCGACTCGCAGCGCGCCTGCTCCAAGGCGTCAAAGGCGGCCTTGGCCGGCGTCGGCTCCGGCGAATAGCGGCGATGCAGCGCGTCATCGTGACAGGCGAGGCGCAGCGCGAGAGAATCCGCCTGGCCGCGCAGAATCGCGGCGTCCTTGACGTTCAGTTTTCGCGGCGGCTCCGTCAGCCGCGCCTTCGCCCCCTCCGCGCCGGCGATGAGCGAGGGCCGCTCCGCGGCGAAAGTCACCTCGAGCGCTGGCGAACGCGCCATGGCGCGCATCGCGCCGGCGACGGCGCGCTTGAACGGCTCCTGCGGGGCCTCCTTGGGCGAGGCAGGCCGTCGGTTTGTCGGCGCTGGCGGCATGTCGAAATATATGCGCGCCGCCGGGCGAAGCCGCAAGCGAAATGCGCCGGCGTCAGCCTTGGGCGTTAGCCCGGCTTCGCCTCGTTCAAATGCGCGACGCGCGCGCCTGCGGGATCGATAAAATCAATCTTGTCGCCATTCAATATTGAGGAGATTTTCTATGACATTGCTTTTTTTTCGCGGAGCCACGCTGACAACCGTCACGCTGTTGGGACTCCTGGCCTCAACCGAGGCGCGCGCCGCGGCGCTCTGGGTCGTCAGCTTCGAATCCCGCCTGCCCTTCAACAGCTGCGTGCGGGACATGGATCGAATCCTGCGCAACAACGGCATGACCGACATCGGCGGGGACGCGGTGGGGGTCGGCGGCAGCAAGGGCGGCGTGCGCGCCCATGCGGTTTGCGTGCGCCGGCAGCGCTCGGGCCCCTGCAACACGGATGGACTGAGCGTCGTGATTTCGGCGGCGGGCGATAATGTCAATGACGCCCGGGACACCGTTCAGCGCATCCGTACCGCCTATGGCAATCCGACGCTGATCGATTGCAATTGACCCGCGAGCCGCGTCGGGACGAATTGGCGGCCTTGTCGGCAAACTTACAATTTGCGTTCAGACTTGCTGAAATTCGAAAGATCGCCTTCCGCCGCGGCCCGCCGGCGCCAGGATTTGGCGATGGCCGGATATTTGATCTCTCTGGAGATGCGCGAAACCTGCTGCTGCAGCTTCTCGCTTCCGCAGGCTGGACAGACCGGGGTTTCCGACGCGCGCACCAGCAGCTCGGATTCGGCGGCACAGGCGTCGCAGACATAGGCGTAAAGGGGCATTGGAGCCTCGCTCACTTAGCGTTTCCGCCGTCGGAGGCAATTTTCGTTCCGCCGCATTCCTTTCGCGGGTCATATTCGCGGGCGTAATGCCCCAGCGCTTACGTCATCACCACATTCACGGCGCTTTCCGGCAGTTCCTTGCCGAAGCAGCGTTGATAGAATTCGGCGACCAGCGGGCGCTCGAGCTCGTCGCATTTGTTCAAAAACGTCATGCGGAAGGCGAAGCCGATGTCGCCGAAAATCTCGGCGTTCTCCGCCCAGGTGATGACCGTGCGCGGACTCATCACCGTCGAAAGGTCGCCAGCCATGAAGGCGTTGCGGGTGAGGTCGGCGACCCGCACCATTTTATTGGCGACGTCGCGGCCTTCCTTCGTGGCGCCATAGGATTTCGCCTTGGCGAGCACGATGTTGGTCTCCGCGTCATGAGGCAGGTAGTTCAGCGTCGCGACGATCGACCAGCGGTCCATCTGCGCCTGGTTGATTTGCTGCGTGCCGTGGTAGAGGCCCGACGTGTCGCCGAGCCCCACCGTATTGGCCGTTGCGAACAGACGGAAACCCGGATGCGGCCGGATGACGCGGTTCTGATCGAGCAGCGTCAGGCGGCCGGAGACTTCGAGCACACGCTGGATGACGAACATCACGTCGGGCCGTCCGGCGTCATATTCGTCGAAACATAAAGCCACGCAGTGCTGCACCGCCCAGGGCAGGATGCCGTCGCGAAACTCGGTGACCTGCTTGCCGTCCTTTAGGACGATGGCGTCCTTGCCGACAAGGTCGATGCGCGAGATGTGGCTGTCGAGATTGACACGGACGAAAGGCCAATTGAGCCGCGCCGCGACCTGCTCGATATGCGTCGACTTTCCGGTGCCGTGATACCCGGTCACCATGACGCGGCGATTCCTGGCGAAGCCGGCCAGAATGGCGAGCGTCGTCTGCCGATCGAAGAGGTAGTCCGGGTCAAGGTCCGGCACATGTTCGTTGCGTTCGGAAAAGGCGGGAACCTCCAAATCGGAGTCGATTCCGAACACCTGGCGCACCGAAATCTTCATGTCCGGCGTGCTGTCAAGGCCCGTTGAGGCGTATTCTGCGGCGACCAAAATGCGTCCTCCCTGCGCGGACCGTTTGGTCCCCGCATGATTGCGCCAATAGTTCTGTGCCGCGGCGGAAAGGTTCTGCGCGCGACGAGCGCTCAGACCAGCCGGGCGGCCCTCAGCGTCTTATAGGCATGGATGATTTCCCGCAATTTTTCCTCGCGGGAGCGGTCGCCGCCATTGGCGTCGGGATGATGGCGCTTGACGAGCTCCTTGTAGCGCGCGCGGATCGCCGTTGAGTCCGCCGTCTCCTCAAGCCCCATGGCGACGAACGCCCTTATCGTCACAGGCGAATGATGCGGAGCGCGGGCGGCGGCGGGCTGCGGACGGCGGAAGCGCTGGCGATAGACGCCGAGCGGATCGGCCGCCGACATCGTGTCCTCGCGAAAGCCCGCCTGTCCGCGTTTTGTCCCCATCGACCAGGTCGGGCGGTGTCCGACGGTCGCGTCCTTGATGTAACGCGCGACTGAAGCGTCATCCATGCCGTTGAAATAATTGTATGTGGCGTTGTATTCCCGAACATGTTCGAGGCAGAAGCACAAATACTGCCCTTCGCGCAGCCGGCCCATCGGCGCGCGGTGGGCGCCCTCCGCCTCACAGCCGGGAGAATCGCAGCGCGTCACGGTCTCGCGCGGAGTTTCGCGCGGCTGGCGCTTGGTTCGGATGCGGTCGAAGAGGGGCGAATTCAGGTCCATTTCATTCCATTATGATGGCGCCGCAGCGAGCCCCGCAAGCGCAACCGAGCGCCAATGTGCTAAATCGGCGTCGACCGGGAGATAAACAATGACGGATCAGGGTAAAGGCGTCGTCAAGACGCGTATCGCGCAGAAACTCACTGAGGGCCTCGCGCCAGCGGCGCTCAACGTGATCGACGAATCGCATCACCACGCCGGGCATGGGCATCACCATCCCGACGGCGAAACCCACTTTAGAGTGGAGGTGGTGAGCGCGGCTTTCGAGGGCAAGAGCTTGATCGAGCGGCATCGTCTCGTCAATGCGCTTCTGTCCGAGGAGTTGGCCGACCGCGTTCACGCTCTGGCGATCAGCGCCAAAACCCCGCACGAAGCCGCGCCCGTTTAAGGCGATCAACTGCGCAGCGGGGCGCCGCCAGCGCCGCAGTCGATCTCCGAAACGTCCTCGCCCATGGCGATGCGGGCGCGCGCCAGCGCGCCGTCGACGCCATAGGAATAATCGTGGCGCAGCTCCACTTCGCCATAGACGAGCTTCTCGCAGCTGACGATCCTGCCCTCGGCGTCATAAGTCGCACGAAAATACGTGTTGCGGTTCTTGAGTTCGCTCGGCTCGAGCGGCCCCAGGAGCTTCAATGGCAAGCGAATCCCGGAATAGGAAAGAAAATACCGGCATTCTTCTTGATTACGCGCTTCGTTAATCTCCGACATCCCCGCTCTCCCCTCGTCTCCGGCGTTTCTTCAAGCGACGCCGCGCAAGCTGGTACGAGAAAATCGCGCCAACCTCATGGGCGCGCCGCGCGCGGTTGAAGCCGGCGCCCTTGACGGCCGCACGGGCGGCGCGTAGCGCGGGCGGCGGCGGCGCTGCGCCGCGATTGAGAGGGCTGCACCATGGCCGCCGCCAATAAAGTGGCGAAACCCGGCGCCAAGCCGGCCAATCCCTGCTTTTCTTCCGGCCCTTGCGCCAAGCGCCCGGGATGGGCGCTGGCAAATCTCGCCGGGGCCGCGCTCGGCCGCTCCCACCGATCGAAGCCAGGCAAAGAGAAACTGGCGAGGGCCATCGCGGCGACGCGCGAGACGCTGCGCGTTCCTGCCGATTACCGCATCGGCATCGTGCCGGCGTCCGACACCGGCGCCGTGGAGATCGCGCTCTGGTCGCTTCTCGGCCCCAGGGGCGTGGATGTCGTCGCTTGGGAGAGCTTCTCCAAAGACTGGGTCAATGATGTCCTGAACCAGTTGAAGATCGAAAAGGCGCGAAGCCTCGCCGCGCCCTTTGGCGAATTGCCTGATCTGTCGCAAATCGACTTCGACAATGACGTCGTCTTCGCGTGGAACGGCACGACGTCGGGCGTTCGCGCGCCGAACGCCGATTTCATTCCGGCCGATCGCAAAGGCCTGACGATTTGCGACGCGACGTCGGCGGCCTTCGCGCAACCGCTCGACTTCGCCAAGCTCGATGTGACGACCTACAGCTGGCAGAAGGTTCTCGGCGGCGAGGCCGCGCATGGCATGCTGATTCTTTCACCGCGCGCCGTCGAGCGGCTCGAGAGCTATGCGCCGCCCTGGCCAATGCCCAAAATTTTCCGGCTGACCAAAAAGGGGAAGCTCAACGAGGGGATTTTTCAGGGCGAAACGATCAACACGCCCTCGCTTCTCGCGGTCGAAGATTATCTCGACGCGCTGTCCTGGGCGCAATCGATCGGCGGGCTTGAGGCGCTGTTTGCGCGCTCGAACGCCAATGCGCAGGCGGTCGGCGATTGGGTCGCAAGGACGCCATGGATCGATTTCCTCGCCAAGAATCCCGCGACCCGCTCGAACACCAGCGTCTGTCTCGTCTTTCCCGATGAGAGCGCTGCGAAGAACGTCGAGACGCAGGCGGCGCTCGCCAAAAAGATGATCGCAATGATCGAGAAAGAGTGCGCGGGCTATGATTTTGGCGCCTATCGCGACGCGCCGCCTGGCTTTCGCATCTGGTGCGGCGCAACGGTGGAAACCGGCGACGTGGCGCTGCTGACCCAATGGCTCGACTGGGCCTATGGGGAGGCTTGCGCCGAGGCCGCGCAAGCGGGTTGAGTTGATTACGGCCCTTGGCGTGATATATTCGTTTGAGATATATCAGGAGGGGCGCGTGGACAAAGCCAAGGTTTTTTGGTCGGGGCGCTCGCAAGCTGTCCGTTTGCCTAAAGACTATCGCATAGAAGCCGATGAGGTGCGGATCAGTCGGCGCGGGGACTCAATTATCCTCGAACCGATTCCGAAAGATTGGTCCTGGCTCGATGCGATCGCCGGAAACATGTCCGAGGACTTCATGGAAGAGGGTCGCGAGCAGCCGCCGATGCAGGAGCGTCCGCTACTCGATAAACTTTTCTAAGCGTGCGTTTTCTCCTCGCTACCAATGCGGTGATCGCAATTCTAAAGGGCGACAACTCGTCCTTGGCGTTGCGCCTGCGCCAACATCGGCCAGCGGACATATGCCTCTCGTCGGTCGTCACACATGAACTGTACTTTGGCGCATATAAGAGCGGGCGGGTTGAAGCCAATCTCGCTCGTTTGCGTGCGCTGCGGTTCGAGGTTTTGCCCTTCGACCTCGAAGATTCAGTCGTCGCTGGGGAGATTCGTGCAAAACTGCGCGCCGAGGGCGTTCCGATCGGTTCCTACGATCTCTTGAATGCTGCCCAGGCGCTCGGACGCGGATTAGTCCTCGTTACGGCCAATGTTAAGGAGTTTTGTCGCGTCGACGGGTTAAAAATCCAGGATTGGACCAACGCAGGCTAATTCCCAAGTGCGATCTGCTCCTGAGATGCATCCCCTTACTGGGAGTATTTCCATGCCGCCGCGCGTTCTCATCTCCGATTCTCTTTCGCCCGCCGCCGCACAGATTTTTCGCCTGCGCGGCCTCGACGTCGATTTCGAACCAACGCTCGGCAAGGACAAGGACAAGCTTGCCGCCGCCATCGGCGACTATGACGGACTCGCGATCCGTTCGGCGACGAAGGTGAGCGCCGACATTTTCGCGCGGGCGCCGCGGCTCAAGGTCGTCGGCCGCGCCGGCATCGGCGTCGACAATGTCGACGTCGCCGCCGCCACCGCGCGCGGCGTCATCGTCATGAACACGCCCTTCGGCAATTCCATCACCACCGCCGAACACGCCATCGCGCTGATGTTCGCCCTGGCTCGTGAAATTCCCGCCGCCGACGCCTCCACCCAGGCGGGCAAATGGGAAAAGAACCGCTTCATGGGCGTTGAGATCACCGGCAAGACGCTTGGCGTCATCGGCTGCGGCAATGTCGGCGCGAATGTCGCTGAACGCGCGCTTGGCCTCAAGATGCGCGTCATCGCCTTCGATCCTTATCTCACCGAAGAACGCGCCAATGAGCTTGGCCTTGAAAAAGTGGATCTCGACGAGCTTTTGGCGAGAGCCGACTTCATCACGCTGCATACGCCGCTCACGCCGCAGACGAAGCATATCCTCTCGGCGGAAAACCTCGCCAAGACATGCAAGGGCGTTCGCATCATCAATTGCGCGCGCGGCGGGCTGGTCGACGAAGACGCGTTGCGCAAGGCCCTCGACGACGGCCATGTCGCCGGCGCCGCCTTCGACGTGTTCGCGCAGGAGCCGGCGACCGAAAACCCATTATTCGGGCATCCGCATGTCGTCTGCACGCCGCATCTCGGCGCGTCGACAAGCGAGGCCCAAGAAAAAGTCGCGCTGCAGATCGCCGAGCAGATGGCGGATTATCTGACGCGCGGCGCGATCGCCAACGCCGTGAACTTCCCCTCGATCAGCGCCGAAGAGGCGCCGCGGCTGAAGCCCTTCGTCGAACTCGCCGAAAAACTCGGTCTCTTCGTGGGACAGGTCGCCGTCGCCGGCGTCGACACATTGTCGATCGTCTATGAAGGCGCCGTCGCGTTGCAGAAGACGCGGCCAATCACGGCGGCCGCGATCTCGGGGCTGCTTCGACCCATTCTCGAAGACGTCAATCCGGTGTCGGCGCCGATCCTCGCCAAGGAGCGCGGCCTGACCATCGAGGAAATCACGCGAGAAGCGCAAGGCGACTATGAATCGCTCGTCACCCTTAGGGCGCACACGGCGCAGGGCGAAATTTGGGTTTCGGGCACGGTCTTCCACGACGGCAAACCGCGTATCGTCGGCATCGGCGACACTGGCGTCGACGCCGAATTCGCGCCCTCGATGATCTATGTGACGAATGAAGACAGGCCCGGCTTCATCGGCAGATTCGCCGGCGTGCTCGGCGAAGCCGAGGTGAATATAGCCACGTTCGCGCTAGGCCGCGACCGGCCCGGCGGCGGCGCTGTCGCGCTCGTCGCCATCGACGGCGAACTGCCGGCTCAGGCGCTCGCGGGCCTGAAAAGCCTGCCCGGCGTCAAACAGGCGACGACGCTTAAATTCTGAGTAACGCTCTTTGTCGATATCCGTCGGCGCGCGGCGGTAGTGTTGCAAGTCTGCCACTATGCCGAAAGAAACGCCGCTTGTCGCACGTTTCGCGCGTCGGCCCGCTTGCTTGCGCGAGCGGCCTGCGGGACTAATCATCAGCACGTCTGCGTCGCAAATTCGGGTCGGCGCGACGTCAGCCACACTTGGACAAGGGAAAATCATGCGGCGTCTCGCTTTTGCACTGATTTGCGCAGTCGGCGCGCTCGGCGCCCTTTCGTCTCCGGCATCCGCGCGCAGCCCTGCGCCGCAGCCAGCGCCGGCGCCGGCGCCGGTCGTCGACCCTTTCACCGCGCTATTCGGCGGCGGCTCCTTCGCCCCGCAAACCAGCGACGGCCGTCCGCAGGCGGTCGCCGTTCCGCGCGAGATCGTCGCCTTCGACGCCAGATATGCGCCCGGCACGGTGATCATCGCCACCAATGAGCGTCGGCTCTATTATGCGCTCGGCAATGGCCAGGCGATCCGCTACGGCGTCGGCGTCGGCCGCCCCGGCTTCGAATGGGCCGGCACCCGCTTTGTCGCCCATAAGCGTGAATGGCCCGACTGGACGCCGCCGGCGCAAATGCTCCGTCGCCGCCCCGACCTGCCGCGGCACATGGAGGGCGGCGTCAACAACCCGCTCGGCGCGCGCGCCATGTATCTCTCCGGCACGCTGTACCGCATCCATGGCTCAAACGAGCCGTGGACCATCGGGCAGGCGGTGTCGTCGGGCTGCATCCGGATGACCAATGACGACGTGGTCGACCTCTACAACCGCGTCAAGGTCGGCACCCGCGTGGTCGTGACGCGGTAAGATTTTTCTAGCAAGCATTTTGAACGGCCGGCGCTTGCGCCGGCCGTTTCATTCTGCAGGACCTTTTTTTGAAGGATTACTTTTCTCCAGGCCGGTCGCGATCCAGCCCCTTCGCCGCAAGCTCCGCCAGATAGAACGAGAACCGCGCCGATGCCGTCTCGCCCAGCTCGCGCAGATACCGCCACGTGTAGATCCCGGTGCGGTGCATGTCGTCGAAGTCGAGCCGCACGGCGTAATTGCCGACTGGCGCGACCGCGAGGATCGCGACGTCGCGCTTGCCGCCGACAGTCTTGCGCTCCGCCGCGGAATGGCCCTGCACTTCCGCGCTCGGACTTTGCGTGCGCAACAGCTCGGCGCTGAGCGCGAATTGCGCGCCATCGTCGAAGGAGACGTTCAGCATCCTGCCGTCTTCCGAGAGCCGCAGTTCAGTTGGCCAGGGCTCCTGCCCCATGTGCGTCTCCAGGACTTTTGTTGGTGCGAGGAAATTTGCGGTGGCCGAACTCTGGCCGTCTCCAAAGATTTCTATCGCCTTCGCGCGAAGAGCGCCAACATGATCCTCACTGAGGGCGAGCTTTCTCGCTCCACCAGTTCTCCAAGCTGAGGCCGAAGGGAAACATCGGAAAAAGCGGCATGTGTGCAGGATGGCGGAGCGCGGCGCTGTACGCGCACCAGATGGCGTTCACGTGCTGCAGAGGCACGAAATAGAATCCAGAGAGCAGTATGCGATCGAGCGCGCGCGCCGCCGCGAAGCTGTCTTCCTGCGTGCGCGACGCGATCAGACTGTCGAGAGCGGCGTCGAGGGCCGGCGACGTCGCCCCTGCGAGATTAAGTGAGTCTTCCCGGTCGAGACTTGCGGCGCTCCACCGATTCATCTGCTCCTCACCCGGAACGGCGGCCGGCAACCATTGCCCGATCATCATGTCATATTCGAAGCGCTGCCGCCGGCGCTGGTATTGGACTTCGTCGTAGACGCGCGGATTGGCTTCGATTCCGATCCGCTTCAACGCAGCGGCGAAATTCAGCGCAAGCCGCTCTTCGTCGCGATCGCGAATCATGATCTCGAAGACGAGAGGCACGCCATTCTTCTCGAGACGCCCATTGACGACGACATAGCCGGCGTCGGCCAGGAGCATCTGCGCGCGCCTGGCCACGGTGCGATCGCGCCCGGAGCCGTCGTGTTGAACAGGCCTCCAGCGACCTTCGAGAACGTCGTCGCGCACGACGCCGGGAAACGTTGCAAGCAAAGTGCGCTCCGCCGCGCTTGCGGGACGTCCGACCGAAGAATAATCCGACTCTCCGAAGTAGCTTTCCGTACGGTTATATAATCCGCTGTAAAAATTCGCGTTGATCCATTCGAAGTCATACATCATGGCGATCGCTTCGCGTAGCCGCACGTCGCGAAAGATCCCTTTGCGCAGATTGAAGACGAAGCCTTCCATTCCTGTCGGACGGCCGGGGCGCAAAACCTCCCTCACCACGGCGCCATTGCGAACCGCGGGGAAATCATAGCCGCTCGCCCAACGCGCGGCGCTCGTCTCCTCGCGATAGTCGAGCAGTCCCGCCTTCAGCGCCTCGAACAGCGCCGCCCCGTCGCGATAGTAATCGACGTCGATCTCGTCGAAATTATAGAGTCCTCTTTGGCTTGGTAGGTCACGGCCCCAATAGTCGAGATCACGGCGCAGAACCAGACGCGCGCCGGCTTTCGCTTCTGAAATCACATACGGGCCTGAGCCGAGCGGAATCGTCATGTCCAGATCGTCGAAGCGCGCCACATTGGTCGCCTTCTTCGACAGGACCGGCATGGCGGCGAGAATGAGCGGCGCCTCGCGATCCTTGACGCCGGTCAGGTCGAAACGCACCGTATGATCGTCGAGGGCGACGGCGGATTTCACGAGAGCGAAAATCGCGCGATGGTTCGGCCGACCTTTTGACTTCAGCAAGTCGAAGGAAAAAAGCGCGTCTGACGCAAGGATGGGCGTCTTATCCGAGAAGCGCGCCCGAGGGTCGATGTGAAAGGTGACGTGTTGGCGCGCATCGTCGATATCGACGGACTCCGCGATCAGCGGATAAAGCGAATAGGGTTCGTCCTGCGACCGCGTCATCAGGCTTTGCAGCACATTGCCGATGATGAGTTGCGGGGCGTCGCCGAATCTTGCGTTGAACGGATTGAGACTCGCATATCCGCCGCGCTGGCCGAGCCGCAGCCTCCCGCCTTTCGGCGCATGGGGATAGGCGTAAGGAAAATGAGTGAAACCCTTCGGCAACGCAGGTTCGCCATAGAGCGCGAGACCATGCGTGACCGGAGCGCTCGAAGGCTTATCGCCAAGCGCCGAGACCGACGGCAGGACCGCGAAGGCATGGATCAACGCCGCGAGGCGCGCGGCGGCGATCATGCGTGCGATTGTGGGACCAGCGCGAAGCATTGCATCGCCTCCTTCGCCAGATTGGCGGACTTAAAACTATTCGGCCTGGGCAATCTCCAATTCGAAAAACTGCTGATCGCTCTTACCGTCTCGCGCCGCGCATGATCGGTTCAGAGAGAATGCCGTCGGAAAGCGTGCTCGAAGTTTCGCCGAAAAGGCGCTCGTCTGGCGGGCGCCGCCCCAAAGAAGGGGGCGGCGCGCGATCGCGTCAGAATTTGAGCTTGACGCCGCCCGTGAAAGCGCGCGGTTGGCCGGCGAGGATGCCGGCGCCTTGCGCCGTCACCAGGCCGCCTGTCGGCCAGACCAGCGGCGTTTGTATGGGACCGGCAAGGAGCGAGTTGGCCACCACGAATGCGCCGGAGACATAGGTTCGATTGAAGATATTCGAGACCTCGAAGAAGAGCTCGATATTTTTGACGTAGAAGTTGTCCAAGTCGTGATTATAGTGAGTGTTCAGGTTAAAAACGCTGTAGCTCGGTATATTGGTGAAATTGGCATTGTCGATCGTATAATTGCTCTTGAAAATATATTCGGCGTAAGCGCCGAGACCCGAGAGATCGCCGTAGGGCTGATCATAACCAAGACGCATCGTCACAGTATGCGGCGGCACATTGGGAATCTGGTTGCCGGCGCGATTATATAAGACGGCTCGCCCCGCGACGGTCCCGAGATCGTCCCAGTAATTGGTGAAGAACTGATTGTTGAACGTATAGGCGGCGATCAGCCGCCACCCATCATAGGGCCGCCAATCGGCGTTGAGCTCGACGCCGCGGTGGAGAGACGAAGGAATATTTTGCGAATAGCCGACGAGTCCATTGCTCAACGTCAGAATCTCGTTGCGATGCCATTCGTTGAAGCCGGTTACGCTGACGGTAAGATCGGGGCGCGGCGTCCAATCGACGCCGAGATCGACGCCCATATTGGTTTGGGCCTTCAGCGGGTTGCTTCCGACACCATTTCGCGTGCTGGTGAGAAACACGAATGTCGGGGTGCTGTAGCCCGTCGCATAGCGCGCCCGCACTTGCCACTCGGGATTATAGCGATAAGTGAGCGACGCTTCCGGCGCCGTGTTCCAATAATCATTGTCGACGGCGACCTGAGTCGGAAATCTGGGCGCCAGATTGGCGGGGTAGTTATAGGCGGTGCTAACGCCCCAAACGCGATTCCAATTGGCGCTGAATCCGATGACGCCAGTCAGACCGGGAGCAAGCGCGATTTCTTCCCGTGCGCGCAAACCAATGTTTGACGTGTAGGAATCGAGCTTGCCGACCTGCGCGCCAATTGCGCCGCTGTACCAGGTGTTGGCGATCTGATTGAAGAGCGGATTGGCGGTTTTGGCGTTGCTATAGAAGAACTGCAGAAAATGCGTCGCCGGGAAGCCAAACAGCTCGGCGTGGCTGGTGATGTCGGTCTGCGCGGTGATGCCCACCGTCGGCCCCCTCAAGGCCACCGGGCCGCCCTGGCCGCCCGGGCCGACGATCGGCGGCGGCCAAGCGCCGCTGATGTTATCGAGATAGTCATACGTAAATTGCGATCGCCAAGTGGTCGCGCTGTCGAAGTCATGCTCGAACTGAACGCCGGCGATCTGTCTGAGAGAGTTTTGGTGCGTGCCAAGCGTCGAGACGCTTTGGCGAGTGAGCGCGCCGGAGATGCCATTCGCGGGCACGTTCAGGTTGTTGCACAAGTTGAGGTTCAGAGGCGTCGGGATAGCGCAGCCTTGTTGAAAAGGATTGAGGTAAAACACATTGATGTTTTCTCGGTTGATGAACTGAGATCTTAAATCGTTGGCGATATATTTCACGATGACGCGATCAGTAGGGGTCATATCCCATCTACCGATTACCTTGGCTTGTTTGCCTGAGAAGGCGCCGTGGTCTACATAGCCGTTGCCATTGAGGTCGGAGGCGAAAAACGCCAGATCGAAGGCGCCGAGCGTGCTGTCCTTCACCGCCTTGCCGACGCGCACATAATTGTTGACATAGCCGAAGCTGCCAAATTCCGAACCCGTGTGGACGCCGTCGATTTCGGCGCCGGAAAAGGTGCGGAAATTGAGCGCGCCCGCATAGGCGTAGTTACCGAAAAGCGCCGACGACGGTCCGCGATAGACGTCGACGGCGGCGTAAGAGTGCGGATCAAGCACGTCGGTGCGGCCATTGCCGTCGGCGGTCGTGATCGGGAAGCCGTCTTCGAACATCATGATGTTGCGGACGCCGGTCGGGAACCCGACGCCAAGCCGATTGCCGGAACCGCGAATCGAAATAAATAGATCCCGCGCGTTATTGCCTTGCTGTACGGCCACGCCGGGGCTGTATTCCAGCACCCTTCGAACATCCATGAGCGGCGTCGGCTTGAGAAACTTGGTGTTGACGATTGTGACCGTCTGGCCAGGCGGATCACGGTAAATCGGCAGCTTCGCGCGGATCGGATTAAATCCCGGCGCATATCCTGCTTCGCCCGCCGTCGATTCTCTTACGGCCGGAGGCCTGACCGGCGCCGGCGCCGCGCCGATCGTGATTTGCGGCAGCGCCTGCTGCGCATGCGCAACGGACAAGGAGGACAAGAGGGCGAGAGCGCCAAGCGCCACGCCATGCATCAATTTCGACCGAGAGCGCATCTTCTTTTCTTTCCTAATTCGGGTTGAAACTCATTGAGCAGGCGCACGCGATGATCCGCTTGCCGTCGACGCCGGTTTCCAGGGGTCGGCGAAGCGGGGAGATGTCAGCAGGGAGTCGTCGGTGAGCGTTTTCAGAAAGGCGATCAGATCGCTCTTTTCCTGCGGCGACAGATCAATGGGCACGATCAACGCGCTTTTGTTCGCGTTGTATCGACCGTCGCCCTTGAATGGACCGCTCGTCACATTGCGGCCGCCGGCCGCGTAAATGTCGATCACGTCCTCGAGCGTCGCGGCGCTGCCGTCGTGCATATAGGGCGCGGTGACAGCGATATTGCGCAGACTCGGCGCGCGAAACGCGCCCATCTCAGCGGGATTATGCGTGTTCTCGAAAACGCCGCGATTGGGCTCCGGATAGGCGCCCTTGCCATCGAGATCATAGAGGCCCGTGTTGTGAAACGGCGTCTCGATCTCGCGCGTTTTGGCGTGATAGAACTGATCGTCGAAATTCACGCTGCCGTGGCAGTGATGGCACTCCGCCTTCTCGCCGAAGAAGAGATCCTTGCCGCGCGTCTCTTCAGGAGAGAGCGTCGCTTTGCCTTCGAGATAGAGATCGTATTTCGAGGACGCCGAGACGACGCCCCGCTCAAAGGCGGAGATCGCCTTAATGACGTTGCCGAAGCTGATTGGATCCCCCTCGCCGGGAAAAGCCGCCGCAAAGTCGCGGCGATAATCTGCGTCATTGCCGAAACGCGCGAGGATCTCTTTGCGGTTGTTGTCGTTGACGCCCATTTCGATCGGCTCTTTGCCGAAGAGCGGACCTTCCATCTGCCTTTCGAGCGTCACCATCGCCGGGTTCGCCCAGGTCAGGGTGGCGCGCCAGGCGGCGTTGGCGATGCTGGGCGAATTGCGGGGCGTATGCTGGCCCGTGGCGCCGACGGCGACCGGGCGACCATCGGTGAACGCCAGGCGCTGCTCATGGCAGGAGGCGCAGCTCTCCTTGCCATTTCCCGACAGACGCGGGTCGTAGAAGAGCTTGCGCCCGAGCTGAAAGCGCGCCTCCGACATTCCATTGTCAGCTGGAACGCGTGGCGGCGGCATGAACTCGGGCAAGGTCCAGCGCCAGGATTCCGCGCTCGGGGCCGTATCGCCTTGCGCGCCGCCCGCGAACAGAGTTGCGGCGAAGAGGAGGACGAGCGTTTCGCGCTTCATTTCGCCACCTCCGCGCGGAAAATCTTCGTCGACGCGCCGGAGGACTGGCCGGCGTCATTGGCGTCGGGCGCGGTTTCCTTGAGCCGCAGCCCGAGATTTTCGAACATCGGCGCGCATTCGGGATCGGCCGGACCGCTCATGCAGCCGGTGGAGAATCCCTGGTCTTTCCCCAGATCGATGCCGGCGAAGAGCGATTTCAAATCGAGCACGACGCGCTGTCGCGCGGCGTCGAAGGACGCGAGTTTCACGGGAATGCGATTTGGATTGGCGCAGGAGGTGATTTCGCCTTTCGTGGCGTCGCCGCGACAGCCCGTCGAACCGAGGTGCAGCATCCAAGTCGAGACGGTGATCGTCCCGTCCGAGTTGACGCGCAGCGGCGCCGCCTTGGGCGCGTCCGCCATCGGCGGCGGACCGTCAGTCTTGTCGCCGGACTTGTCGCCTTGCGCGCCGGCGCCATTCGTTGCGTCCGCCGGGCTTTTCGGCTTGAGCGGCGGTCGGGTCACGCCGCCCTCGGGATCAACTTCGATCTTTATGAATTTGCGGCCGGCCTGCCAGTTCCACGTCATCGACTGAAGATCGAGCGGCGCGGGAGCGGTGGCGAAATTCGAGTGGTTGAGAATGACGTCCTTGCCGTCCTTATCCTGGACGACGCTTGGCACGCCAATGACGAAGCTGAACCCTTTGTAGCGGCCGCGCGGCGCGGATCCCTTGATCGTGTCGTTGATGTCGGCGCTGCCGACGCATTTGCCGGTCTTGTTTTCGAAATCGAGCAAAGCGAGATTGGCGTATTGCGAGTCGTTCTGATCCAGTTCGATCGGAACTTCATGGCCGGCGGCGTCGATCAGCGCCGGCGCGGCGATGTAGAACCTCGCGTCGTGGAGCTGCGCCGGCTGTCCGCCGGTTCCGAGCCCGGCGATGTCGCGGCCGCATTCGACCGGCTGATCGCCCGCCGTCAGCGCAAAGCGTATCGCGACCTGCTGCCTTTCAGTCGCGTCGACCTTAGCGGCCTGCGCGCCGCCAACGGCCGCGAGCCCGGCCACGACGGCCGTAAATCGAGTGAATGCGCGCATGATTCCTCTCCTGTCAGCACGATTTTTTTGAGATGTGTGTTGGCTGCACGCGTTCGCGACGCGTGTCGGCGGCGCGCGTCAGAGACGCACGCGAAAATCAAACGCGAGGGAAATGGCGAGTGAGGGGTCGAAGACCCGGCAGCCGACCGCTAACGCGCGCTCTTAAGAGAGCAGCGACGGGGGTGCGCGAGAGAGCCTGTTTCTGGGCCACTGTGTGGTCGGCGGCGCGAGATCGCGCTCTTCCGGCCAAAGAGGAGGAGCCTCGGACAAGGGCGCCAGAACGAGAATGACGGCGGATAAGAGAACCTTTGCGCCGATGTCGTCGCTTCGGTCGCTTAGAAAGCAAGCCATGCAATGCATGTGCTGAACATGCGAGGCCTTGCCGTCGCCATTGGCTTGATCGGCGCAAAGCTCGTTCGCCATCGCGACGGGAGAGCTTAGGAACGCGCCGAATTCGCCGCCGTGGCGACCGTGAGAAATAATAAGGCCCAAGGCTTGCTGAAACAGCAGACAAGCGACGGCGGCCGCCACGATCGGACGCATGTACCGCCGCATTTTTGTCTTGTCTTGCCGCATAAGGAATTCTGAGTGCACAACGATTAACTTGTCAACGACGGTCAGCGCCCAACTTTTGCAATAATTTGAATTGTTGCGCGGCAGCCACACTTGGTCTTTGCAATTTCGCTTTGTCTTTCAATTTGGTGCGCGTGCGCCCGACGTCTATCCAAATGGCGGCGCCGACCGCCGCGCAAAGTCTTTCACACAGAGTCTTGCACGCAGAGTCTCACGCGCGAAGTCTTTCGTCCGTATGCTTTGGCGGCTTGAGATAGCGAAGCAGGCTTGCCGATCCTTGCTTTTTGTCAACTCGACCTCGCCCCACGGGACCCTTGTGGTTCCTCCATACGCACGTTGTATAAGGCGTTTCCGTATTGCGGCCCGCCATTTTTCGTGCCTATGATCCGCGCACCGTAGGCAATGGTTGGCGGCAATCCATGCTCGTTCGGCTGATTCTTTTCATTGCGATATTGCTGCAAGTCGCTGGCGTTTCGACTGTCGCCGCGCGCGCGCAATCTCACTCTTTGGCGTTCCGCGCCGTCATCTGCAAAAGCGATGCGAGCCCCTTGGCGCCTTACGCGCCAGGCGAACACGACGGCTCTTGCGCTGACTGTATCGCGTGCTGCGACGCTCAGCCGCAGATCTTATGCGTCTATGATCAGGTTGCGCGCCTGTCCTTTCCAACGGCGCGGTTCAGCGTTCTCGCGCTTCCAATCCTTCTCGTTTCCCCAACGCAGTCGGAAACGCCGCCGGCGCGCGCCTCCCCCGTCTAAAGACACGGCCGTACATCCGCGCGTTCGGCAGCAATGACGTCCGCGGATCGAACCACGCATCGCCGATGCCCCTGGGGCCGCTCGGCGTGATGCGTTTTGGATAATCGGCGCGCTTGGAGACAAGCGGGGAGGCGCTGATGCAAAAGTCTCATGAGACCATCGACCGACTGTTTAGAAGCCATCATCGCGATCTGATTACGCGGGCGCGCCGCGTGATCGGCTCGGGAGACGCCGAAGACCTAGTCCAGGAAGCCTATCTCAAAATGCTGGAAAGCGACCGCGGCGAACTGATTTCGAATGCGCGCGGCTATGTGTCGAAAATGACGTGCACCCTCGCGATCGACAATCTTCGCCGGCAAAGAACGCACGCCAGAGCGCTCGCCGAAGACGGCGCATGGTTCCAGTCGCCCGCCGCAGACACGCGAATCACCTCGGCCCTCGACGCATTCGGCCTGGCGCGAGACGTTCAGGCAGCCCTGATGCAATTGCCGCGATGTTGTCGTCAGATATTCTTTATGAGCCGGATACTGGGCTTCAGCCATTCCGAGATCGCACAGGAAATCGGCGTTTCCTTGAGAACGGTCAATCGCAGCCTGGGTCGCGCGCTCGAGCATTTCGATCGCGCCTTCGAGATCGCGCCTTCGAGCGTTCCGATGGCGGCGCCGCGCCTTCGACATGCGCCAAACATCAAAATATCGACAGCTCGAAAAAATTCTCGGCCGAAGCTGTCCGATTTTTGCGGCCTCGCTCGTCATACCATTCGGGTCCCGCGTTCTGCGGAGCCCGTCTGGTCTCTCCAGACGAACTCAAAACATGAGGCCGCTATGACCATTCGTATCGCCAAGCGCATCACCCTCAATGTCATTGGCCGCGCCAGCGCCCGCTGCGCGTCGACCTGCGCCGCCACCAACGGCTAAGGACGGTCGGCTTGCGCCGTTGGCTTCCGGCCAGCGGCGCAAGCGACATTGCGCGGTCAAAACGAAGGCGAAAAGAGATGCGGCTTGGCTTCAATTTCACGCTCGGCGACACCTATGACACGGTCCAGCGGCTGCTCGCCGAAGGGCGCATCGACTATTGCGAATTTCTCATCGACAATTTTTTCTGCGTCGATCCGGACGAACTCGCCAAGGCGTTCGATTGTCCGATCGGCCTGCACATTATGTATTCGAAATTTCTCGAAGCCGATCGGTCGACGCTCGTCGAGTTCGCCGCTCGGCTAAAAGATTATATCGACGCTTTAAATCCGATTTACGTCTCCGACCATATTCTGCGCTTTTCCCATGAAGGGCGCGCCTTCTTTCACTTGGGCGAAATCGACTATGCCGCCGAATATGGATTGGTGCGCGACAAGGTCGTCGAATGGCAAGAGATCGTCGGACAGCGCATTCATTTTGAGAATTACCCGTCCATCATGGACGGCGGGTTGGAAGCGCCCGCTTTCTTCGAACGCCTCATGAAGGAAACAGGCGCGGGCGTGCTGTTCGACGCCTCCAACGCCGTCTGCGCCCATCGCAATTGCGGGACGCCGTTCGAGGCTTGGCGCAACGTCATCGCCAAGGCCCAACATTTTCACGTCGCCGGCTACCGGCAATCCTTGATCGAGCCTTTCATTTCGCTCGACACCCACGCCGAGGCGCTGGCGCCGGACACGCTCGCTTTCCTTGAGAATTTTCGATCGGTCTTCGACAAGCCTGGCGCGACGATGACCTATGAGCGCGACGATCAGATCGAGTTTGACGCTATCGTCGCCGATCTGAAGGCGCTGCGCGATCTATTCGGACAACCGGAAGAAAGGCGTCATGACCTTGCTCTCACTGCCTAGTCGGACTGATCGCGACCTCTACCCTGCGCTGATGTCGCCGCAGATGAACGCAAAATATCCTGCGGACCACAAGGCGTTCGTGCGGATCGACGTTAGTCTGCGCATCTATTGGCACACGCTGTTCGACATCTGCCCAGAGCTCTTGGAGCTTTCCGGCCCCGACGGCATGTCAATTTTCCGGCCTTTCATGGCCTGGGCTGAAGAGAAGAAGCTCGCCTTCGACTGGTCCTATTATCTTTGGGTCTATGTTTGGCTGCGCCAATCGCCCTTTAAGGAACGCCTGCTGGCGGACGAAAAATATCTGCGATCGATCATGGCGGCGTCCGCCGCGCGGTGGGCGATCCTCGATCGCGGTCGCAGCCGCGGGATCGTGATCGGATGCGCTGATACGGCGGATCTCGTCATCGGCTGGAAATGCCGCAACGTTCGCCTCGGACGCGAGATCGAGCTGATCGAACCCGAGGAGCCATTGCCGACGCCGCCAGACCTCTTCGGCTACTTTACGCTGCCGAGCTTTGAACTCGACATATTTCCGGGGTGGCAGAGCCTCGCGCGATGACAAGCGCGCCATTGTGGCGCGGATACTGGTTCCTGTTCGCCAGCACGTCCGCAGCCGCCTTCATCATGCAGATCGATCTCGCCATGGTCGCGCGATTGGGCGGCCGCGCCTCGGGGGCCTATGCGATTCTGATGCGCATCACGCTGCTCGATGTCGCCGTCACCATCGCTTCCGCCGCCGTCGCCGCGATCGCGCTCGGCCATGCGCAAAAGAAGGGCGAGACGGCCGAGGCGATCGAAAAAACCTGCGCGCTCTCCCTCGCGCTTGGCGTCGCGACAGCGATTTTCGGCTACTTCGCCTATCCGATCTTCCTTGACGCCCTGATGGGCGACGCCGCCGCCGCTCCCTATGTCGGCGCCCCGATCCTTTGGCTGGTCGCCGGCGCGCCGTTCCGCGTTCTGTCGAACACGCAAGGCTTTCTGTTGCACGCCCTTGGACGCGGCGGTTCGGTTCTCACATGGAAGCTCGCGGAAATTCCAGCGAAAGCTGGGGCCAACATCCTGTTCATGCAAACCCTCGGATTCGGTTTCGCCGGCTGTTTTCTTGCGGGCTGCGTCGTCGCGGCGGCCTCCTCCTTTTGGTTGTGGACTCGGCTGCACGCGCATGGCGCGCACAAGTTTCGAGTCCCCCAACTCGCCTTCGCGCGCGCCTTTCTGAGCGGAACCTTCTGGGAAGCGCTGCGGGTGCTGTCGCCGCAGGCGGCGATGCTCTTCTCGCTGACGCTCTTCTCACTCCCCTGGCATTACGCCGCGAACGGTCCGCGCCTCGATTCCTACGCGGCCGCGCAGACCTTCATGCTGTTCATTCTTGGTCCGCTCATTACGCTGATGCGCTATCTCGCCATTTACCTTCCCAAGCAATCTCCCGAGGATTGGATGCCTGCCCTTGCGCCGGTGATGCGCGTCGGCGCGCCAATCGCGCTGACGGCCGCGCTCTTGCTGCTTTTGGGGCGCGACTGGATCGGCGCAACTTTGTACAGGCAGCATGGGGACTGGTGGTCAGTCTTCCTCGCCGCGTTGGCGCTTTCCGTCCCTATCCGATTCGTCGGCAGCATCGTGCGAGGCTGGGCGCTCGCCCGACAATCCTTCGCCAAACTGACCTTAGTGGATGCGCTGGCGCAGTGGCTCATTGCGCCGCTGTTCATTCTGTTCGGTCTCTCCGTGAACAGTCCGGAGATCGCCTATCAATCGCTGATCTGGCCTGAAGCCATCGGCGTTTTCCTGATTTGGCTCGGCCTTCGATCCGCGCCCGAGGAGACTCTTGGCGTCTCGTGGCCTTCCAAAGGACATATGCAATGAGCGTGGAGCGAGTCCCGGTTCTTATTGTCGGCGCCGGCTATGCCGGTCTGTCCGCGGCGACGCTGCTTGCATGGCGCGGCGTCCCTTGCCGTCTTGTCGAGCGACGCGCTTCAACGTCGCGACTGCCGAAAGCGCATGGGATCAACCGCCGCAGCATGGAAGTTCTGCGCGTCGTCCCCGGCTTGGAGGATGCGCTGTTCGCAGCAAGCCGCGCCGGCGCCAATGAGTCCACGCTCATCATCGCGGAGTCGGTCACGGGCCCGCCGATTGAAACGCTCGTCACCAAGACATCGCTCGACGCGACCGCCGTGTCGGCCAGCAAGATATGCACCGCCGGCCAGGATCGCGTCGAACCCGTGCTGCTGCGCTTCGCCCGCGAGAATGGCGCCGATATCAGATTTTCGACGACGCTGGAGCGCTTCTCGCAACGAGACGACGGCGTCGAAGCGACCCTGCGCGATGAAGCGACGGGCCAAGAGACGACGGTTTTTGCCGACTACATGATCGCCGCGGACGGGGCCGGCGGCACGATTCGCGATATCGGGGGCGTCAAGATGGAAGGCCCCGGCCTTCTCGCCGACACGATGTCGGTGCTATTCGAGGCCGATCTGGGCGCGGTCCTGCCGAGCGACGGTTTTGCGCTCTATTATCTACGTAATCCGGCGTTCAGCGGCGCCTTCGTCACCTGCGACGAACCCAACCACGGCCAGATCAACATCGAATATGATTCCACGCGCGATCAGGCGTCTGATTTTGACGAAGAACGATGCCAAGAGCTGGTTCGACAATCGCTCGGCGTCTCTGACCTGCCGGTCAAAGTTCTCGATATTCGCCCCTGGCAGATGGCCGCTCTCCTCGCCGATCGCATGTCATTCGGGCGCGTTTTTCTTGCTGGCGACTGCGCGCACATCACGCCGCCCGTCGGCGGGCTCGGCGGGCAGACCGCGATCCAGGACGCCGCAGACCTTGCGTGGAAACTCGCGCTGGTCGTCAAGGGCGAAGCCGCGCCCACGCTGCTCGACAGCTATGCGATCGAGCGGAGGCCCGTGGCGCAGATCGCGATCGCGCGATCGATCGCCAATTATGTCGAGCGCCTCCTGCCCGATCGTCAGGACATCCGCATTCGGGAAGACGAATACGGTCTGCTCGAAACCGCGATCGGCTACCGCTACCGCTCCGATGTGATCATCGCTGATGAATTCGACGACGGCGCATGCGTCGAAGATCCTCTTCACCCGAGCGGCGCGCCGGGAACGCGCCTCACGCATGTCTGGTTGCGGCGCGGCGATGAGACGATCTCCTCTCACGATCTGATCGGACGCGATTTCATGCTGTTCGTCGGATCGCAGGGAAGCGACTGGATTGAAGCGGCGCGGCGCATCGGCTTGCGTTCGAAAGCGCCGCTTGGCGTCTGCCGCCTCGGCGTCGACGTTGACGATCCGGAAGGGCGTTTTCTGAGGAGTCTCGGCGTTTCGCCTGAAGGCGGGCTCCTCGTGCGTCCCGACGGCTACATCGCTTGGCGCTCGCGTGGCGGAAACCCCGATCCGTTCGCAACGCTCGAAGCGAGTTTTGCGCGCGTGCGCGGCGTCGATACGCGCCAATCCAGCGGCGATCGCGCGGCGACGCTCGTCGAGGCAAGCTAGCGCAGCCGCCTCAGCCTGCTCCAAAAATCTTCGCAAAGGAGAGTGGTCGAATGTCCCTGCTGTCGCCGCAACTCCACGCGCCTTTCCGGTCAGAACCGATCCTGGCGGTCGATCCGAAGCGGCTCGAAACGATCCAGGCCCCCTACCAAGACTTCAACCGTCTGTCGCGGGCCAGCGGCGTCTTTGAGGCCTTACCCCTGAAGGCCAAGCGTCAATTCCGCTCCTATTATTTTTTCAATCCGCCAAAATGGCGGGTCTGGGCGCGTTCGCTCGGCTCCGGCGAACGCATGGCGCCGTCCTTCGCATCGATCGGCGCGGTGCGCTCCGGCACGTCTTTCCTCTCCTCCTATATTTTTCAGCATCCCCACGTCGTGCTGCCGCTGTCGAAGGAAATCTCCTTCACGGAGACGATGCGCGAACTCATGGCGCATTTCCCGACGGGCGCGGCGCAAAAGGCGGCGGAGCGGCGCAACGGCGGCGCGATCACCGGATATTGCACGCCTGTCATGCCCAATCCCCTCTGGATTTTTTTGGCGCAGTCGATGTTTCCAGACATGCGGATCATCTGCGTTCTGCGCGATCCGGTGGAGCGCACGTTTTCGCATTGGCGCTGGGATCAAAAGCGTTTCATCAGCTGCAAGTCGCTGGACCCGCACTGGAAGGGCTTTCCGGACCTCGAAACCTTGATCGAAGCCGAAAAGGCGACGATACGCGGCGGCGGCATGGAGCCGCATGCGTTTTCGGGCGCGCGCGCCGGCTATCTGCGCCACAGCATCTACGCGCCCTTTATGCGCCTGCTCTTTGAGCATTTTGGGAGAGAGCGCGTTTTCATCGTCGATGCGGCCGAATTTTTTCAAGATCCCCAATCGACGGCGAAGCGGATTTACGCCTTTCTCGGCCTTCCCTGCGTCGAGCCGCTGGCGATCGAAGAGCAAAATTCCGGTCCCCCCGGAAAGCTTGACGACAGCGTTCGGGGGAATTTGGCCGAGTTCTTCCGGCCCTACAATGACGAGCTCTACGCGCTGCTTGATAAGGATTTCGGCTGGGGCGGCGCGAAATAGAGCCACGCCCCGGCGAACCCTCCTCGATCCGATTCCGGCCGACCCTTGCGGGTGGGCTTCACGCGCCCGCGTTCCGGCAATATATGGATGACTCTGAAATTCCGCCGGTTCGAGGAAAAGGATGAACGCCCACGCCAGAGGGCCTGCAATTGCGACGCCCGCGCTCGCCGCGCCGGCGCCGCTTATCGACCCATACGGCCGGACGATCTCCTATCTGCGCGTCTCCGTCACCGACCGCTGCGATTTTCGCTGCGTCTATTGCATGTCGGAACATATGCAGTTCCTGCCGCGACGCGACCTGCTGACGCTCGAGGAGCTCGACAGGCTGTGCGCCGCTTTCGTCTCGCGCGGAACCAAAAGACTGCGCATCACCGGCGGCGAGCCGCTGGTGCGCCACGACGTGATGAAGCTGTTTCGCGCTCTATCGCGCCATCTCGACACGGGCGCGCTGGAGGAGCTGACGCTGACCACCAACGGCTCGCAGCTTGCCCGCTTCGCCGCCGAACTCGCCGACTGCGGCGTCCGTCGCGTCAATGTCTCACTCGACACGCTCGACCCTGATCGCTTCAAGGCGCTGACCCGCGCCGGCGCGCATGCGCAGGTTCTGGCGGGAATCGCCGCCGCCCGCGCCGCCGGCCTGAAGGTGAAGCTCAACGCGGTGGCGCTGAAAGGCGTCAATGAGGACGAATTCACGCCGCTCGTGCGCTTTGCGCACGAAAACGGGATGGACATGACCTTCATCGAAGTGATGCCGCTCGGCGAACTCGATGGGCCGGAACGCGCCGATCAATATCTGCCGATGCAGGAGGTGCGCGATCGGCTGAGCGAAGCCTTCACGCTCGACGAGATCGACTATCGCACCGGCGGCCCCGCGCGCTACATGCGGGCGCGCGAAACCGGCGGGCGCATCGGCTTCATCACGCCGCTCACCCATAATTTCTGCGAGAGCTGCAATCGCGTGCGCGTCACCTGCACCGGGACGCTTTATATGTGCCTCGGCCAGGAGGACGCGGCGGACCTGCGCGCGCCGTTGCGCGAAAGCGCCGACGACGCGCTGCTGCATCAGGCGATCGAGGTCGCGATCCTGCGCAAGCCCAAGGGCCACGATTTTGTGATCGATCGAACCGTGCCGGCCCCTGCCGTCTCCCGCCACATGAGCATGACGGGCGGCTGAGTGATGGACAAAGCTACCGTCGCTTTCATCGGCCTCGGCGTCATAGGCTATCCCATGGCCGGCCATCTTCATCGCGCCGGCCAACAGGTGCGCGTCTATAACCGCACCGCCGCCAAGGCCGAGAAATTCGCCGCCGAGTTCCCCGGCGCGGCATGGTTCTCGACGCCGGCCGAAGCGGCGAACGGCGCCGAATTCGTCTTCTCCTGCGTCGGCAATGACGACGATCTGCGCGCGGTGACGATCGGCGACGGCGGCGCCTTCGCCGGCATGTCGGCGGGCGCGATCTTCGTCGACCATACGACGGCCTCGGCGCAGGTGGCGCGAGAGCTCCACGCCGCCGCCGCGGCGCGCGGGTTCGGCTTTATCGACGCGCCCATTTCCGGTGGGCAGGCCGGAGCCGAAAAGGGCGCGCTGACCGTCATGTGCGGCGGCGATCCGTCGAGCTTCGCCAAGGCGGAGCCGGTGATCGCCTGCTACGCGCGCGCCTGCCGGCTGATGGGGCCGCCCGGCGCCGGGCAGCTGACCAAGATGGTCAACCAGATCGCCATCGCCGGGCTGATCCAGAGCCTGGCGGAAGCGCTGCATTTCGCCGGCGCCGCAGGGCTCGACGCTGAGAATGTCGTCGATCTCCTGAAAAACGGCGCGGCGCAGTCTTGGCAGATGGAAAATCGCACGAAAACAATGGTGTCGATGGATTTCGACTTCGGCTTCGCCGTCGAATGGATGCGCAAGGACCTTTCGATCTGCCTGAGCGAGGCGCGGCGCAACGGCGCCCGGCTGCCGGTCGCGGCGCTCGTCGACCAGTTCTACGCCGACGTGGAGAAAATGGGCGGGCGGCGCTGGGACACGTCGAGCCTCATCGCCCGACTCGAGCGATGAGGCCGAATTAGGGCAAATGTTAAAATTTTCTGACTGCGACGGAACCATTAGCGGGGCCGCTGCGTTTCTCCCCGGCAAAAAGAGGAAGCGTCCGGGTTCGCATCGTTCGAGTAGCGATCTGGGGCAGAATTCCCAATCACCCTGTGGGAGCCCTAAATGGCCGTTTCGCGCGAAAGCCCTTTCGCAAGCCGCACGTCGCGGATTGTTCTCGGATTGACTGTCGCCATCTCTGCGGTTGCTGCTGTCGCGGCCGCACCTTCTGCGACGTCCGATCTGAAGAGCCATTCCCTCGCCACTGGCGTCCAAGCCGCCGTGAGCCTGAGCGACGACGGCATGCGACCGCTTGCGCGCGGACCGGCGATCCGAGTGGGGCGCGCCTTCGGCGCGGAGGATGAAGATTGCACGCTCGTCATCACGCCGAAAGCTGACGAGCGGGGTCGCGTCCGTTACATGCGTAGCGTCTCCTGCGCCAATTGACGCCGAGAGTCGCGCACCCGGATTAGGCCAAGGGGCTGGCCTTAGGCGAGGATCGTTCGGAAACGGACGTCTTCGCCTTTTTCTTTTTTGAGCCGCCTTGTCCCAGAGCAGGCTCCGAAAAGTTGAAGACGATTTCGATGAGAACCTGCGCCAAGACGCGGGCATCAAATCGCGGGCATCAGGTCTTAGATTCGGTCCGCTGGAGTGAGAGACCGCTTAGCGAAGCGAAGGTTCGTTGCCCATTCTATTCCGCTTGCTTCGATGCAATCGAACAGCTCCCGGTTGAAAGTCGATATGCTTTGTCCACGGCTAAAATCTAGGTCGTTCGTAAACGACATAAATTCTTGAAGAAGACCGCCATCGTGCGGCGCGGACGCCTCCAGCGCCGCGGCTAGCCTCAAAAAGGTTGCTGAAATGTCACTCCTACAGGTGCGCGCGGCATCCGGTGACAATCCCCCGAGCGCGTAGCGCCGCATTCTGACTGCCGCCTTGTTTCTGACAGTCGGGGGCATCGCCGCGCAGCTCAGATGTAGTGGGCCGGTCAAGAGCTGGCACTGAAAGCCCAAATCCAATTGCTCCACATATTCTGCCAACTCCGAGACGTTCAGCATGTTGTATGCCTGGAGCGTGCAATTCACGCTAATGCTCAGATTTGGAACGCGCGCAAGCTGTCGGATATTCGCGTCGATCTCGTGCCACTTCGACCCATGTCTGATGTAATCATTAATGGCGCCAACCCCGTCCAAACTCAAAAGCAGCGATACTTCCTTGAACATGGATAGCAGAGTTAATATTTTTTCACTGATCACCGTTCCATTGGTAATCAATACTAGATTTATCTTTGCTGCGATCCCCTCAGCCACTAGGGCCTGCATCGTCTGCAGAGACTCCCTGATCAAAAATGGTTCGCCTCCGACAAGCTGAATTTTCGTGATGCGACTTTTATTTCGCAAAACCTCGTCACGAATAAAGCTGATATTCTGGTGCCACTGTTTGCCGTCAGGGAAACGATTGATCCCAATATTATTGGAACCGGCTTCGCTTCGGATCAGGGAAATGTCCTCAACGGCAATTCGTCCTGAACAGTCAATCCGAATAGCTAAATCGCCTTGGGAATCTGAATCTGAAAGTGGCAGTGTGTGCGACAGGTTTTCGGGTGTTAATTCGCAATCGAGCAGAGGCGTTTCGTTGGCAAAAATCTGTATCCGCTCGCCCAGACAGCCTTGTTCGCCGAACCTGATCCGGAACGCGGATACGGAGCCCACAGATTGCGCAACCCGAATGGCCGCCGTTCCCCCAACAATCCAACAAACCGCGACATGTTCGCTACGGTCGATCAAGGAAAATCCTTCGTAATGTATGCCCTGCGCGCGCGAGGGCGCGAGCACCATCTCGCGCCCTCGCCAACGCGCGGGTGCTCCTTCTTCGAAATGCGCCCAGCGTGCATGCACCGGATCGCTGGCGATGCTCGAACTCGAAGCGGGACTACACATTCTACATTTCAAATTGCAGAGATTTCCGAGATCGAGGTCTATCCACGATGGCCCTTCTGGCATGCGGAAATCGTTCGATAGCGCGGTTACGATCAAATCTTCGAATGTCTCGTTATGCGGGTTCGCCCATTTGAGTGATCCCCAGGCCGTATTCGAGTCGATCCGCGCACTCTTTTCGCCCTGGTCCTCGATCGCCGCACAGTTCCGGCATTGGTCGGCTGTTTCCCCGTGTATAAGCTTTCGACGAACCTCCCGCATATTTGCTGAATTCCATATGTCGTCGAAGGTTTCAGAATATACTGACATGACGTTGCCATTTTGGGATATTGGACCATTAAACATGCAGCAGGGCTTCATGATCCCGGTCGTCATGATTTCCCCTTGAAGAAAAGGGGATACGCAAAAGGTCGATGACTTCCCTAGAAGCCGGCTTGCATTGTCTAGGTTTTGCTTGTGTTCCTCGTTGAACTTGGAAGGAAGGACCGTGATTGAGATTTCGAGGATCTCGAACATGCCGGTGGGAGCGTCGCTTGGATCCAACCTGAGCCTGAAGGCTTCCGACTGAATCTCGAATTCGACGCGCCATTCACCCTCGCCCGCTTCGTCCAGAAGAAACATTTCTCCAGGCGCGTCGCAAAAGCCGCTGCCCATGTCGAGAAACAAAATCGGACGGCGCAATCTCCCTTCGATCATTCGCGGGAGGAAAGCCAGACAATACCTCCCTTTGGACAGCGAGAGTTCGCGCTCGACGCTCATCTCGACCAAAATCAATTGTGGGTCGGGTCCAGTTATGACGTAATGCTCGGAGCCCAATGAATATTTCGTCATATCGAAATTGACGCGGACTCCCAATGGAAGCGTTTGCCCGACGCTCAAAAGCTCGATTCGAGGCGTCGTATGCGTTTCGACTGTTGCTTGAGGAGTCGAAAAAGCCTCGTCGCGTTCGTCGTATCGGCAAAAATGAACCAAGCCGTCCGAAACGAACAAAATGTGAGAGGTGGATTCGTTCAGCGCTTCTGCTTCGACCGCGCGGGATTGGGCCAGGCCACCATCCGCCTCGTCCCCATCACCGTCGACCCTTGATCGCAGGCAACTCGCAGGATCGAAGGGCTTCCGCACGACATAGAGCGTTCGAGGGCGGAAGTGTCGGAGCGCAAACACGAAATATGAAAGGTCAATTTCAACAACAGCCGAAACCGCCCTCATATCGATGCGAGCAGGAAGAACTTTAGCGCCGATTTCGGAAATGGCGTTTCGTATTTCCGAAATGCTTTTTTTGCTTTGGTCGATGTCGGTCATACACTAAGGCTTCGCTGAAAAGGTATGGATAGAATTGATTGGCCAAACGTAATACATTTTACCTCACCTTCGATACAACTAAGTTGGCAATCTAATGGGTCGAATTAAAAACTGACGCCTGCGCCTGGCGGGGACGATAGTTTTACTCAAATCGTCAGATTTTATCCACTAAAATATCGTCTGCAGACGAAGGCCGAGATAGCTCGCCCGCGCCCGCAGCGGATTCCACGGATCGATGATCTGGACGTCGCCCGAGAGCCGCAGCCATCGGGTCACGGCGAAATTATAGAAGGCCTCGACGCCGCCTTCGCTGCGACGATTGATCCGCCGCGCTTCCAGTCCCGAGAGAAGCAGCGAGCTCAGTCGATAATGATAATAGCCGACGCCCCAGCGATCGTCTTCGCGTCCCGTCAACAAATTATGGCCGGCGAGGCCCGCGACCACGCTCCACCTGACCGGATTGGGATTGCCGTCCGACAGAGTCGCGAGGGTAAACACCCCCCAGCCAACCTTGGGGTTCGTTTCGCTCTGCATCAGATATTGCTGAATAGCGTATGAAACGAAGCGATAGCCCTTCTTGGTGATTCCCCTGAGCTGCGCGATCCTCGTGGTCTCGCCGACGTCTTCGAGGTCGAACCCCCTGGCGTTGCTGTAGGCGACGCGAAACGTATGGAAGCCATTGAGTCCGCCGATTTCGACGGGCACGGTCAGCATCAGTCCGGCGCCGATTCCGCGCTCGAATGGGCGTTGGATGACGCGGGGCTGCAGAGCGTTGCGCGGGTCGGCGACCATCAGTTTGAGATCGAAAAATCTGGTCTTGAGCGCGGCGACGCCGCCCAAGAGATAAGGCGGCGCGATAATCAGCCGGTCGGCGACGCTCTCCGGCGAATTGACGCCAATGCCGGTCGAAGGCAGGGCGAAGGAGCGGTTCATGAAGGTCTCGATGCCGCCGCCGCCGACCAGCGGCGTCTGCGCGGCGAGCGTCAGCATGTTGAACTTGCCGATCGTGACCGAGAATTGCTCGCTGAATTCCTGCGTCAGCGTCATCGACAGGGCCGAGTGATAGCCGTCGCGCTCAATAAACGCCTGGGCGACATTGACCGGCAGCAGCGCCAGATCCTGCCGGTTTATGTTGCGGCCGAAGTAATGCTCATATTGGGCGTTGAATTTCAGTCCCTTCCAGAACCCAAGCTTCTCGCCGTCGACGCGCAGAAATGTGTCCATGACGCCGCCGTAGCGCGCCGTCCGATTGATCGCGCCGGAAGTGATGCCCTGCTCGAACTGCGTGATCCAGACGTCGACGTCGATCCCGAATTTGCGCAATTGCTCCTTGGGGCCGTCCGGCGTGTCGGTCAGCGACTTCTGCTTGGCGAGGGAGACGGCATCGTCTTCGGCGAGGGCCGGCGCGCCCATCGTCGCGACAAGGACTGGGAGGCTGGCGACCGCCGCGGCGATGAGGCTGAGCGCGCGCACGCGTCGCCTTTTCGGGGAGGCCGGCCCGCTCCAGTTCCTCCGCCGCCACATCGCTTCGGCCTTCCCGTAAGCCAGATCGGTGAATCACATGCGCTGGCGAGCTTAGCCGCATCGCCGCGCTTGTCTATCCAAGCCAAAGCCTCTTGCTGAGCTTCGAGAAATCACCCCACCCGGTTCGCTTCGCGAACCACCTCCCCGTCAAGGGGAGGGAGTCGCGCCTCCTCGCTCCATCGGATTGTTTTGACACTGCTCCTTCTTCGTTGACGCCCCGAGCCCCTCTCCCTACTGTGCCGCGCTTCCCACACAGATTGCACCGCACAGAAAGCCCATGTCCGCACCGCTCCTATTGTCGCCCGAACTCGTCGAAGCCGCGCGCGTCTCGCCCGCCTGGCCGTTCGAAGAGGCGCGAAAGCTCGTCAAACGGGTCGAGGCGAGCGGTCAGAAGAGCGTGCTGTTCGAGACCGGCTACGGCCCCTCCGGCCTGCCGCATATCGGCACCTTCGGCGAGGTCGCCCGCACCAGCATGGTGCGCCGCGCCTTCGAAATCATGACCGAGGGCAGGATCGCGACGCGTCTCCTCGCCTTCTCCGACGACCTCGACGGGCTGCGCAAGGTCCCCGACAACATCCCGAACAAGGAACTCGTCGCCGCCCATCTCGGCAAGCCCTTGACGCAGGTGCCGGACCCTTTCGGCACGCATGACAGTTTCGGCGCGCATAACAATGCGCGGCTGCGCGCCTTTCTCGACGCCTTCGGCTTCGACTACGAATTCGCCTCGTCGACGCAATATTATAAGAGCGGCCGCTTCGACGCCGCCTTGAAGCATATGCTCGCGCGCTACGACGCGGTGATGAAGATCATGCTGCCGAGCTTTCGCGAAGAGCGCGCGGCGACCTATTCGCCCTTCCTGCCGATCCACCCGACGACCGGCATCGTCATGCAGGTCGCGCTCGACAGTTACGACGCAGAAGCCGGCACGATCTCCTGGACCGATCCCGACACGGGCGAGGCTTTCACGACGCCCGTCACCGGCGGCCATTGCAAGCTGCAGTGGAAGCCCGACTGGGCGATGCGCTGGTATGCGCTTAACGTCGATTACGAGATGGCCGGCAAGGACCTCATCGACTCGGTGAAGCTCTCGGGCGCGATCGTGCGGGCGCTCGGCGGGCGCCCGCCGGAAGGCTTCAACTACGAACTGTTTCTGGACGAAAAGGGCCAGAAGATTTCGAAGTCGAAGGGCAATGGCCTGACGATCGAGGAATGGCTGACCTACGCCAGTCCCGAGAGCCTGGCGCAATTCATGTTTCAAAAACCGACGGCGGCGAAGCGGCTCTATTTCGACGTGATTCCGCGCGCGGTCGACGACTATCTGAATTTCCTCGACGCCTATCCGCGCCAGGACTGGAAGAACCGCCTCGGCAATCCGGTCTGGCACATCCACGCCGGCGACCCGCCGGAAGTCGAAACGCTGGCGCATGAAGGCGACGCCAAGGGCGTGAGCGTCTCCTTCTCGATGCTGCTCAACCTCGCCGCCGTCGCCAACGCCGAAGACCCGGCCGTGCTTTGGGGCTTTCTGCGCCGCTATGCGCCCTCGGCGACGCCCGAAAATCATCCGCGCCTCGACAAGCTCGTGGGCTACGCCGTCGCTTATTTCCGCGATTTCGTGAAGCCGGCGAAAACCTATCGCGCCGCCGACGAGGTCGAACGCGAGGTGCTGCTAAAAATCAACGAGACGCTACGCGACATGAGCAGCGCCAGCGCCGAAGCGATTCAGTCGTCGCTGTACGATGTCGCCCGCGCCGTGCCACGCTATCAGGATTTAGCCGCCAAGGGCGCGACGCCGGAGCGCCCCGGCGTCTCCAATGATTTCTTCAACATGCTCTATGAAGTGCTGCTCGGCGAGAAGAAGGGCCCGCGCTTTGGCTCCTTCATCGCGCTTTACGGCGTCGCGGAGACGCGCAAGCTTATTGAGGATGCGCTCGACGGCGCCTTCGCGCGCGAACCCGCCTGATGCGCGCAGCCGACGCAGACATTCTCATCGTCCCGGGCTGGAGCGACTCCGGCCCCGAACATTGGCAGACGCGCTGGCAGGCGAAACTGTCGACAGCCAGACGCGTGACCCAGCGCGACTTCGAGAAGCCGATCCGCGCCGAATGGGAAGAGACGATCGCGCGGCGCGTCCTCGAAAGCGCGCGACCTGTCGTGATCGTCGCGCATTCGCTCGGCGTCGTCGCCACCTTGCATGCGGCGCAGCGCGTCGGCGACAAGATCGCCGGCGTATTTCTCGTCGCGCCGCCCTCGGAAGCGGTGATCCGGGAATTGCCGTCAGTCGATTCGGCGTTTCTGCCGATACCACGCGCGAAGCTCCCATTCCCTGCGGCGCTGGTCGGCAGCAGCGACGATCCCTACGCCGATCTGCTTTTCACGCGCCATCTCGCGCAGGACATCGGCGCGCAGTTCATCGACGCTGGCGCGAGCGGCCATATCAATGTCGACAGCGGCCATGGACCCTGGCCGGAAGGGTCGCTCGCCTTCGCCAATTTCATGGCGAAACTCTAACGCGCGTCATCAGTTCGGAGTATTGACACGCTATAGGCGATCGTCGACCTTGCCGCACGCGCCGCTTCGGCTTTCCGGCATCGGCGTCGACGCGATTTTGTAACGCCCTTCATTGAGAAGATTTGAGATGAGCATCACAAAGTCTTTCCGCTTCGCCGCCGCGCTTTCCCTTGTCATTTTCGCCGCAAGCGCGCCGGCTTCAGTGGCGCTCGAACGCGTCGAACAGCCCTCTTCCATTCCGGGCGCCGGCCCTTGGGACGAAAAGGCCTGGAACGACTTTTACAATACGAGCCAGGGCTCGCGCCTTGTCCCCTGGGACTGGATCAAAGCGCTCAAGCAGGTCGACGGCCAGCCCTTCCTTGCGGAAGGCCTCGCCCGCTACGGCTATCTGGCCAATCCTGCAAGCGCGACGCCGGGGCTGCCGGTCGGCTTCGTCGTATCGGACGGCGTCCTGGGACCCAGCTGCGCCGCATGCCATACGCGGCAGATCGACGTCGAGGGCAAGGCCTATCGCATCGACGGCGGGCCGGCGCTCGCCGACATGGGCGCGCTCTGGGCCGATCTCGACACAGTGGTCGGGAAGGTTCTCGCGGATGCGACGTCCTTCTCAGAATTCGCCAAGGCCGTTCTGGGAAGCGGCTACGATCCGCAGAAGGAAACCAAGCTGCGCGCCGAAGTCGATCTCTGGTATGCGCGCCACCACGCCATCACCGAGGCGGGCCTGCCCAAAGACAAGCCCTGGGGCGCCGGACGCATCGACGCGGTCGGCATGATCCTCAATCGCGTCACCGGCCTCGATATCGGACCCGGCCCGACGCATATCATTGCGGGAAATATGCGGAAGGCGGATGCGCCGGTGCGCCCGCCCTTCCTCTGGAACGCGCCGCGGCAGGATCATACGCAGTGGCCGGGCTTCGCCGACAATGGCGACCGCATTCTGGCCATGGCGAGAAACGTCGGACAGGTCTATGGCGTCTTCGGCGAATTCTTCCCTGAGAAAGACGCCAGCCATCTGCTCGGCTTCAATTACGTCAAGGCCAATTCGGTCGACTTCAAAGGGTTGATCGAATTGGAGCGGCTCGTCGAGCGGATCGGTCCGCCGAAATGGCCCTGGCCCCTGGACACGATGCTCGTCGCGCAGGGCAGACTCATCTTTGAGCGCCCCTATGAAGACGGCGGATGCGCCGATTGCCACGGCATCGATCGAGGGCAGCCGCGCCTGCTCAATCCGGACACCTGGTGCACGCCCGTGCAGGACGTCGGCACCGACGCGCGCGAATATCAATATTTCGCGCCGGAGTGGAAGGTCGACACCGGCGCGCTGACCGGCGCCTTCATTCCTTTCGTGTCCGAGCCCCTCGGCAGAACCGACGCGCCCGTCTCGGTGCTGGCGACCGCGGCGCGCGGCGCAATCCTGCAGCACTTCATTCCCGTGACGGTGAACGGGATGGAGCGAAAGAGAGCCGACGTGGCGCTGTCCCTTCTGCAGCCTTTGATCGAAGAGCTGAAGGGCGTCTACAAAATTCCGGGCACGCCGGGCGCCGGGCGCTGGGCGTGCCGACGCGCGCCCGAGACGCCGGGCAAACTCAAATTTGAAGCCCGCGTCCTCGAAGGCGTGTGGGCCGCGGCGCCTTATCTGCACAACGCCTCGGTGCCCTCGCTCGCCGAGCTCTTGAAACCCCCGCAGGCGCGCGTCACCAATTTCAAAGTCGGCCCGGCCTATGACGTTTCCGCCGTCGGCTTGGCCAGTGAGCAGCCGAGGTCGACCTTTCTGATGCAAACGGATTGCAACAGAGGCTCCGGCGTCAGCCATTGCGGGCATGATTTCGGAACGGCGTTGAGCGAGCCGGACAAGCGCGCGCTGCTCGAATATCTGAAGACGCTGTGATCGGGGCGGCTCGGGACGCAATGTCCCGTGACGCTTCCTAGCGACGCGGCGCCTTTTTTCGAAATCTGCTTTTCGGCGCGACGGCGGCGCCTATATCGACCTTCTTGGCGTCGCTCGACGCGGAGGAAGGGACGTGGAGAAATCCGAATTCGTTCTCCGGGCGCCTCCGCCGGCAGTCAGCCTGTTAACCGAAGCCAGATCGCTTTCGGCGCTCGCCCAGCAAGAGGCCGGCTGCACCCGCTGCCCACTCTATAAAAACGCCACTCAGGTCGTGCCTGGAGAAGGACCTGTGCAGGCGCGCGTGCTGCTGATCGGCGAGCAGCCGGGCGATGTGGAAGATCTGGCCGGACGTCCCTTCGTCGGGCCTTCCGGCAAGCTGCTCGATGTGGCGCTCGAGCGCGCCGGCGTTGCGCGCGACAAATGCTTTGTCACCAACGCCGTCAAACATTTCAAATTCGAGCCGCGCGGCAAGCGCCGTCTGCATAAGAAGCCGGACGCCGGCGAGATCGACGCCTGCCGCTGGTGGCTCGATCGCGAGCGCGCTTTGCTTCGTCCCGGACTGATCGTGGCGCTCGGCGCCACCGCGATCCGCGGCGTGCTCGGCCGTTCGGAGGCGGTGTCGCGTCTGCGCGGCGACATCATCGACCTTGGGGACGGCGCGCAATTCCTGGCCACCGTTCATCCCTCCTCTCTGCTACGTTTGAAGGATGAATCGGATAAGCGCCAAGCCTGGCGGGGCTTCCTCGCCGATCTACGCAAGATCGCCCGCTGGATCGAAAACGACGCGCGCGCGAATTAGGGGCGCCGGGCTCGTCGGGTTGTTGGCGTTCGTCGGCTCGGCGCATGCTGAACTGCTGAAATTTGAGACGCTTCCTGACGGTATGAGCGAAACCGTATCCGCGACCGTGAAGCTCGACGGAACGTCTTACGACATCGCCGGAACGCTCGCCAAGCCGGCGAAGCCGCCAAGCGGCGCGAAGGCGCTGCTGATCGAGACGCAACCAAGCGATGACGTGAAGCCGCTGGCGCTCGAGCGCGGGTTCGCCGTGCTCGAGCTCAATCTCGGCAAGCTCCCCGACAAAGCCAGAGAGCCGGCCTTGCGCGATGTCGTCGGCCATCTTCGCGCCGCGCTCAAAATGAAGCGCGTGCTCGGCCGCGCGCGGGCCGCCGACGCCGACGCAATGTCTGGGGCGTCCTCCGCATTCGACGGTCTGTTGCTGCATGACGCAAGCCGCGAGCCCGCCGCCCCGACGCGCTTTATCGCGACCTGGAGCGCCGACGCCTATTGGCGCGAGACGCCGCGCGTCGAATTCGCGAGCGCCGCGCCGCCGAATGGTCGGCGCTTTTACCTTGCGGGAATCCCCTCTTCGACCACCGCGACGAATTGCGGCGCGCCCATCAATGCGCGAGCAGCCGCGCCGGCGCAGCGGGCGCTGTTCGCCGCGCTCGACGAGTGGACGGCGAAGGGCGTCGCGCCGCCCGCTTCACGCGCGCCGCTTGATGCTGATCTGGCGCCGGCGCAGGATCTGAAATGGCCGAAAATTCACGATTGGCCTGCGCCGCCTGAAGGCGCCCGACGCGTTCCCAAGATCGACGCTGATGGCAATGAAATCGCCGGCCTGCGCCTTCCCGACCTCGCGCTGCCGATCGCCGCCTTCACCGGCTTCAATGCGCAAAAGGACAAGAAAGGACCGCCCTGCGCCGCGGGCGCCGCGATTCCCTTCGCGGCGACGAAATCGGATCGCGAAACGAACGCAGATCCGCGCCCCTCGCTGGTCGAGCGCTACGGTTCACGCGCCTATTTCGTCGCGACCATGCGCGTTATCGCCGACAAGCTGGTCAAGGAGCGGCTGCTGTTGCAGCAGGACGCCGACGCCTATGTGGCCGCTGCGCGGTCAGCGCCGTTCTAGGAATTGAGGACGAATATGCCGACGTTGAGATAGGTCGCGAAGGCCACCCAGAAGGCGGTCGGGGCCAGCGAAAGGCCGGCGACGCGATCGAGCCGATAGAACCAAACGATCGTCGCGATGAGGAGCGCCTCCATCGGCAGAATGACGACGAGTCCGAGCAAGGGATTTCGCGCCGCGAAGAAGGCGAAAGACCAGGCCGTATTCAAAACAAGCTGTGCAAAAAACACGAGGATCGCGGCGCGACGGCCCGGCGTCGCCGGCTCAAGCCGAAGAACGCGATAAAAGGCGTAGCCCATCAGAATGTAGAGGAGCGTCCACGCCGGGCCGAACACCCAGTTCGGCGGATTCAGCGGCGGCTTGGCGAGCGTATCGTACCAGGGGATGTTCGGCGTCGTCGCGAAACTGCCGAGCACCGCGGCGGCGAGCACAGGCGCCGCTGCCGCGATTCCGGCGGCGAGCCGTGACTGGCGTTCCGGATAAGACGTCGAACTGCTCATTGCGCATCCTCGCGCCTGCTCACGCTGCGTCCCGAATATCGGGCGCAGCGCGGCGGCTTCAAGGCTGCTGCAGGGTCGGGAAAAAGACCGGCGTCGCGCCGACGCGGACGCTGTTCTGCGATGCGAACATGTCGTCCTTCAGCCAATTGGGCAGGTCGTCTTCGCGGTGGCGGCTGATGAGAGTCTTGTCGCTCTCGCCGAGATAGATGCGAATGCCGCCCCAGACCGCCTTGTAATCATTCTCGCCCACGCGACTTTCGATGAAGCCGGTGATCGCGGAATTGCCGAGGTTCCAGATGAGCGCCTCGCTGCTGAGCGCGGCCGCATGCCGCCCCCCGACGTAACGATGGCCGACCGAGATTTTGACGTTGTAGGTCGGATAGACGCTGATATCGAACATGTCGAAGAAGCGCCCGCGCCGCGGTTGCCACTGATAGGCGAGATATCCGGGTCCATAGCCCAGCGGCGTGAAGAAATGACCCGAGCTCTCCTCATAACCGGCGATGCTGGAGACCGAGAACGGTCCATAGTAATAGGCGCTTTCAGCGCCGAGGCGGAAACGCGTGTCGTCGAGACGCTTGTCGTGAGCGATCGCTCCATAGCCGCCGAGGAGACCGACGCTCGGATCGCGCCAGAAGGCGTGTCCGGCGCCGCCGCTCACGAAGAAGCCGCGATGCGCCGCCGCGATCGCGTCGATCTGAAATCCGAAACGGTCCGTGACGGGGGCCGTGATCGACCCCATCCCGCCGGCCGAGGCGTTGTTCAAACGCGCGAAGCCCAGCCATTCAGAGCCGCCGCCAAAACCTTCGAGCTTGCCGTTGACGCCGTCGACGGCGCGCTTGGGACCGGAGTTTTCCGAGAGCGGAGGCTTCCACCAAGTCGGATCTGCGGCGCGCGCTGAAGATGCAGCGAGGGCGACCGCCAGAACGGCGAGAAGCTGACGCTTGTATGACATTTCGATTGACGTCCCGTGCGGTGATCGTTTGCGAGCCGTCAACCTAAAGGGCTTGAGCCGCGCTGGCTGTGACATTGCGGCAACAGGCCTCCAAAATAGGGCCAAGCGGCGCATCGAACGCACAGCTGAGTTAAATTATTATCGCGGATCAAGCTTTTGGCCGGCGGCGCCCAAATGTTCGCCCAGATTCTCGCGCGTCGTCGGATCGACGATGGCGAAGGGCGCGGCGACCGCCGCCCCGGCCACGCCGCCGACCGCGGAAACCGCGCCAGCCGTCGCCAGTCCGAGCTGATCGCCGACGCCCGCGTGTCCCTCCCTCAGCGGCTGATCCTGCGCCAGCCTGGCGCCGATCGAGCGCACGACCTCCGGAGAGGTGGCGAACCTGCTGTGCTCCAAAGGATCGCTGGAGGCGATGCCGGTCAAATCGACGACTTTGACCTGATCCCGGTCGAGGATTTCCTGATAGGGCTGCGCGCGCGGATCGACGGCGCCTAGTCGCGTATTGCCCCAGAAGCGGCGAGAGGCGGCAAGCGCGTCGTCGTCACGCGAGGCGAACAGCGTGAACACCGAGGGGCGTACGCCGATCTGGGCGATCTGGCGGCGGAAAACGTCGAAGTCGACGTCAGGCGCGGCGAGCATGACGTTCCGGATTTTCGATCCGACGTGGCCGTCACGGATCGCCATCTGGCGCAGCGCTTCGAGGGTCACCCAATTGCCCATCGAATGCGCCAGGATCGAGATCTCGCCGACGTCCCGGTCGCGCTGCAACGCCTGCAGCACGAGCTCCAGGGCGTCGCGCGAATAGCTGGCGCTCTCGTGATCATAGCCATATTGCAGCAGCCGGCCGCGCGACGGCCAGGTGAACAGCACCGGCGTGACGTCGGCGCGCGAGTCATGAACGATCTGGGCGAAGCGATAGACGGCTTCTTCGAAACGCGTGTTGAAGCCGTGGATGAACAGAAGCACCTGCCGTTTAGGCGTCTTGCGGATGCGGGCGTTGAAATCGGCAAGCGCCGCTTCCCTGGTCAGCACGTCGGCGCGAACGGTGACGAATTGGGTGGCGGGATTGGGAGTCGGCGCTTCCGGCCATTGCACTTCGCCGATCACGCGGGAGGCGTCGGGCGGGATGGAGACGGCGATGTCGGCGAAATGTACGCCGTGTCCGCGTTCCCCCGAAAACATCACGCCGGGCTCGGAGTCGTCCGGCTGTCTTGTGGTGACGACCAGAAGATCGACGACGCTGGTTCCGGGCGCGACCTGTCGCGTCGCGACAAGGGTGCCATGCGGCCGGCTGGCGCAACCGCTGAACGCGAGCGCCAGAAGCGCCGCCAAGATGATCCGCCCGCGCCCCATACGCCGCCCGTGCTCAACTATTCATACGCGCCGCCGCCGCTCAGGCGAAGCCAGCCACATTCCGTCCATCATCTTTGCGGCCCAAATGCGGCGCGCGCCGCGCACTGTGCGCAATCGCACTGATTTCTTGAAAGCAATGCGGCATTATTGCGACGCTCGCACGAGAGTCGAGCGTCGGAGGCGGGGCTGGGACGAATCGCCTCCGACTGCGCAGGGGAAAGCCTCAAAACTTTCCCCTGCCTTTCAGCCGCGAGTCAGCGCCTTTTCGATATCCTTGAGCGGATGGCGGGTCAGGTCCTTGGCGAGTTCCCCAACAACCTTGCTTTGCGCCTTGACCGACAGCTCCTTGCGGATTTCGCCCAAGGCGCGGGGCGGCGCGACGATGGCGATGGCTTCCAGTTCTCCCGATTCTGCCGCCTGATTGATGCGGTCCGCCATGGCGCGGGCGAACCGCTCCTCCTCCAGCTCATGCCAGTCGGTATTTTGCATGGCGCTTCGGCCCGGCGAGAAAGAGGCGAAGCTTCGGCCGGGACGATCGGTTCCCTGCTCATGCGTCGGCGGATTGTCGTCGATGCGCGTCTCGACGACGCGAAGGTCGAGAAGCTCTGCGTCGCCATGATTTTGGAAAAACAGCGCCCTGCGGCCGTCTCCCACCAGGACCCAGGCGCCATTGCCGACGGAAAATTCACTCATGGTGATCCTCGCCTTCGAACGTCGTGCTCAACATTCGCCGTCAGCGGGACGCGCGACTGCGCCGGCGCGCAGCCGCCTCATGCACGCGGCGTATCCTCGCGGGGTTTGGTCCAAGCCCGACGGCCGTTACGCGCCCCTATGCGGTGGCGCGCTATTGGCAAGGATAGGGCGCCGCGGGGCGCGTTCAATTCGCGGCGCTTCGCGGGATCACGCGGCGAGCTTTTCATGCTTGTCGTCCGCGCCCGGCGCGCGTTTCATGTCTTGCAGCGCGGCGCCATGCGCCTCGACTCCGGTCGCTGCGGCCATCGCTTGCAGGCGGGCCGCTTTCCGCTTGTTCGCGCGCTCATTCACCGCCCAGAGCAGCCAGCAGACGCCGGCGATGCTGATGAGCGCCGTATAGGGTTCGCCAAAGGCGAAAGACTTGAGGAAGGAAAAGTCGGGCGCGCATTCCTTTGCGTATTCGCAAGCGTCCGACCAGTCCTGAAACCATTGTTTGACCGATTCCATTTTGACCTCCTCGCCGCGCGGACAATTCAACGGGCGCGCGCCCCGCCGGTCGAATCGTGTAGCGCAGCCATGTGGCGAACATTGTGCGCTGCAGCATATTGCGCGTCAACTGGCCGGCGTTCGGTCAAAATGGCGCACCGCTTTGAATCTAGGCAGAAAAGCCCGCCGCGCCGGTCTCGTCGCGAACGTCCGGGCGTTCCTCTCCATATGATGCGCGCGCGCATCGCGGCCATGCACGCAAAACATGCGCCATTGTCAGGAGCGGAAATCCAAGCGATTCAAAGGGCGCGTGTGGGGTTTTTCTGACAAAAGCGAACGTCAACCAAAGAGGGGAATGATGCGAACGCGACGCGTCACGATGTTGCTCTTTGCGATCGCCATGGCGCTCTCAGGCTGCGGCGTGAACTATCATGTCAATCCGGGCCCACGCTCCTGGCCTGCCGCGCCGAGCGCGCCCAACAAGTAAATCGCGCATCGACGGGAGAGATCATGGCGACGGTTCGACTGCTTACCGACGAAGAGCTCTCGGCGGAGGCGAAAGCCGTCTTCGCCGACATTCGCGCGACGCGCAAAAGCGACTTCGTGAATAATTTCTGGCGCGCGCTCGCGCATGATCCGGCGACGCTGAAACGCACCTGGGAGAGCGTGAAGCAGGTGATGGGTCCGGGCGTCTTGGAGCCGAAGGTCAAGGAGATGATCTACATCGCCGTCTCCATCGCCCATGCCTGTCCCTATTGCATCCATTCGCACACGGCGAACGCCCGCGCGAAGGGCATGAGCGAAGAGGAATATCGCGAAGTGCTGGCGATCGTCGGCATGGCGTCGGAGACGAACCGTCTTGTGACCGCGCTCGGCGTGCCGATCGATGAGGAATATGAGGTGGTGTGAGGTGGGTGGAGTGCGTTGGAGTGAGGTGAGCGCTGTTGGAAAAGCCCCGATGTTGCTTTCCTTATCGCATTCTCTCCGCGTCATGCCCGGCCTTGTGCCGGGCATCCACGCGGCGCCGCCACGCGAACCTCTCCGCATTTGCGCCTCTTCTTGGCGTGGATGGCCGGGACAAGCCCGGCCATGACGCGCTGAAACTCTTGCCGCGGCGCTATCTCTTCCGCACCATGCGCCGATGCGCGGCGGCTGGGTTTACATCATGACCAATCGGCCAAACGGGACGCTCTATCTCGGCGTCACGAACGATCTCTCGCGCCGCGCCTTGGAGCATCGCGAAGGCCGCAGTCGCGGTTTCACTCAACTCTATGGCCTCAAGCGCCTCGTGTGGTACGAGCCGCACGACGATATCCGCACGGCGATCCAGCGCGAGAAGATAATGAAGCATTGGCCGCGCGCCTGGAAGGTCCGGCTCATTCTCGCAATGAACCCCGAATGGCGGGATTTATACGAGGACCTAGCCAACTGATCGTCGCGGACTGATTGGTGAAGGATGGGGCGCACTCTCTCCGCGTCATGCCCGCGCTTGTCGCGGGCATCCACGCGGCGCCGTTGCGCCCGCCTGCAGCATATTGGCGCAATCTCATGGCGTGGATGGCCGCGACAAGCCCGGCCATGACGCTGAGAGATTTCACCAATACGTTCAGCTGCTTCATGCAGCCCCCATCACACCAACCGGCTCTGCGCCTTCGCCGCGGCGATAAAGCTCGCAAACAGCGGATGCGGCTCGAAGGGGCGCGACTTCAATTCCGGGTGATATTGCACGCCGACGAACCAGGGGTGCTCGGGAATCTCCACCGTCTCGGGCAACAGCCCATCGGGCGAAGAGCCGGCGAACAGCAGCCCGCAATTCTCCAGCCGATCGCGATAGGCGAAATTCACCTCATAGCGATGGCGGTGGCGCTCGGAGATTGCGGTCGCGCCGTAAATCCCGGCGATGCGCGAACCGGGCTTCAGCAGCGCCGGAAAGGCGCCAAGCCGCATGGTGCCGCCGAGACCCTCGCCGACGCCGCGCTTTTCGAGTTCATTGCCCTTGAGCCATTCGGTCATCAGGCCGACGACCGGCTCCGCGCAAGGGCCGAACTCCGTCGAATTCGCCTTGTCGATTCCAGCGAGCGCGCGCGCGGCCTCGATCACCGCCATCTGCATCCCGAAACAGATGCCGAAATAGGGAACGCCGCGCTCGCGGGCGAAACGCGCCGCGAGAATCTTGCCCTCGGCGCCGCGCTGGCCAAAGCCGCCCGGAACGAGAATGCCGTGCACATGTTCAAGATGCGCGGCGGGATCGGCGGACTCGAAAATCTCCGATTCGATCCAGTCGAGATTGACCTTGACGCGGTTCGCCAGCCCGCCATGCGCCAGCGCCTCGATGAGGCTCTTATAGGCGTCCTTCATCTCGGTGTATTTGCCCACCACCGCGATGGTGACTTCGCCTTCCGGGTTGTTGATGCGCTGCGTCACCGCGTTCCAGCGGCTCATGTCGGGCTTTGGCGCGGGCTCGATGCCGAAGGCGGCGAGCACTTGCGCATCCAGCCCCGCCGAGTGATAGGCGCGCGGCACGTCGTAGATGTTGGCGGCGTCGCGCGCCTCGATCACCGCCTGTTCGCGCACATTGCAGAAGAGTCCGAGCTTGCGGCGTTCCTCGCGCGGAATTTCACGGTCGGTGCGGCAGAGCAGAATGTCGGGCTGAATGCCGATCGAGCGCAGCTCCTTCACCGAATGCTGCGTCGGCTTCGTCTTCAACTCGCCGGCGCTCGGGATGTAAGGCAGGAGCGTCAAATGGATATAGATGCAGTGATGCGGCGGCAGATCGTTCTTGATCTGGCGGATCGCCTCGAAGAACGGCAGGCCCTCGATGTCGCCGACCGTGCCGCCGATCTCGATCAGCGCGAAATCGACATCCTCATTGCCCTCGAGGACGAACTCCTTGATGGCGTTGGTGACATGCGGAATGACCTGGATCGTCGCGCCGAGATAATCGCCGCGCCGCTCCTTGCTGATGATGTCCTGATAGATGCGCCCCGTTGTGACATTGTCCTGCTTCGAGGCCGGCCGGCCGGTGAAGCGCTCATAATGTCCAAGGTCGAGATCGGTCTCGGCGCCGTCGTCGGTGACGAAGACCTCGCCGTGCTGATAGGGCGACATCGTGCCCGGATCGACGTTGAGATAGGGGTCGAGCTTGCGCAGGCGGACCGTATAGCCGCGCGCCTGCAAAAGCGCGCCGAGAACCGCCGACGCCAAGCCCTTGCCAAGTGAGGAGACCACACCGCCGGTGATGAAGATGTACCGCGCCATGGGGCCTAACGCCTAACGCCTTTCCAGCGATTGTGATAGCGGATTCTATCGGACCGGGGGCGTCGCCCCCAGCCAAGATCGTCGGATGGTGGATTTGACGCCCGTTACTGCGTCGGCGCTTTCCAGATCGTCGACGGCGCGGGCTTGGTTTCCGGCGCGGCGGGCTTCGGGGCTTCCGCCGCCGGAGCCTGCGGCGCCGGCGCGGCCGGAGCCTCGGTCTTCGGCGCGGCTGGGGCCTCCGTCTTCGGCGCCTCCCACTTCAAGCCGTCACTCTTCGAGGCGTCGGGCTTCGAGGCTTCAGGCTTGGGCGCTTCGGCGGCCGGCGGCGTTGCAGCCGGCGGCGCGGCGGGCGCAACCGCTTCAGGCTTGGCGGCTTCGGGCTTGGGCGCTTCCGCCTTCGGGGCTTCGGCAGGCGGCGCGACAGGCTTCGGGACTTCGGCGGCCGGGGTCTGCGGCGCCGGCGCGGCAGGAGCCTCGGTCTTCGGCGCTTCCCACTTCAAGACGTCGGGCTTGGAGGCCTCGGGTTTCGGCGCTTCGGGCTTGGGCGCTTCGGCGGCCGGCGGGGTTGCCGCCGGCGGCGCGGCGGGCGCAACCGCTTCAGGCTTGGCGGCTTCGGGCTTGGGCGCTTCCGCCTTCGGGGCTTCGGCGGGCGGCGCGACAGGCTTGGGGGCCTCAGCGGCCGGCGGCGCGGGCGGAGTCGTCGTCGCTGGCGGCGTCGTCGCGACCGGCGGCGTCTCTACCGGCGCACTCTGCTGGCGCTTTTGCTGGGCGCGCTGGAGCTGGTCGAAAATGCTGTCCTTGCCAGGTTCGGGCTCTTTTTCAGGCGCGGCCTGCTCGCCCTTCCCGCCAGTCTTGGGAAGCTCCTTGAGCTTGATCGTTCCCTGATCGAGCGCCTTGGTCCAGTCGTCGCCACCCTCGCGGCGCCGTTCCCAGGCCGGCAGCACGGTCAGCGCGATGCTGGTGATAAAGAAGATCGTCGCGAGAATGCCGGTGGCGCGGGTGAGCGCATTGGCCTGGCCGCGGCCTGTGAACACGCCGCTGCCGCCGCCCATGCCAAGCGCGCCGCCTTCCGACTTTTGATAAAGCACGAGAATGACGAGCGCCACCACCACCATCAGGTGGATCGCGATAATGACCTGCTGCATGTGCACCCTTCCAGCCGCGCCTGAGCCAAGCTCGGCGCGCAATCCGTTGGCCGGCCTTCTACACCAAGCGCCGCGCGTACGGAAGGGGTCAGGACTGGCGCGAGCAGCCGTTTAAATGAAGAATCGCGAGCCGTGCGGCTCGCGATCGTCGGCGTCGGGGACGCCGCTCAATAAAAATTGCCGTCCTGGCCCTTCCACTTCGATCCTTCTTCGTCGAATCGCGTCTCATCGCTGAAGTCGATGACCTTGCCCGGCTCGATATATTGCTTGTCCTTGATCATCTGGTTCTGGATCGTCGTCGAATAATAGCTCGTATTATCGGAGCAGCCGGGCTTCGCGCCGCCCTCCGGCTTGCATTCGAGATTGGCGCCCTTCGGGAAGCGCACTTTCGCCGTGTAATAGAACTCATAACCGGCGTGACCGGCTCCTTCGACGTCGAGCGGCCAGAAGCGCGTGACCTTGAAGTCTTCGACCACGGCGTCCTTGTCGAATTTCTTCTTGATGAGATTTTCGAAGACCTTCTTCGCGGCGTCGGGCTTGGGCTCGCAATTGATGAGGCAGAAGGCCTTGGCCGGCGCCGCGCCGGCGAGAACGCCGAACAGGCCGAGCGCCATGATGTGCACAATCGTTTTGTAGCTCTTCATCTTTGCGTCTCCCAACTGCGCAGCGCCTGCGCATCGCTTCTCGCCGACGTCGTTCATTGATTGACGCGTCTCGCGCGAAGCCCCCTTGCGTTTGACATTTTTCAAGCTGCACGGCTTAACCCGCTGCGGCAAGGGCGGCGCGCCGGGCGAATTGTCGCACGATCAAAAGAGATTTCGTGCGGTTGCGTCGCCCTGTCGCGCGCTCTATTGACAGCGCGAGTTTCAAAGCCGACGACGAGGCGTTCATGGCCATATACAAGCTTCTGCTCCTGCCGGGCGACGGCATCGGTCCGGAAATTTCCGCCGAGGCCGAGAAGGTTCTCGCCCTTCTGAACGAGGCGGGCGTCGCGAGCTTCGAGGTCGAGCGCGGTCTCGTCGGCGGCGCGGCCTATGACGCGCACAAAGTCGCGATCAGCGAAGCGGACATGACGCGCGCGCAGGAAGCGGACGCGGTGCTGCTCGCCGCCGTCGGCGGGCCGAAATGGGACGGCGTGCCCTACGATTTGCGTCCCGAATCCGGGCTGCTGCGGCTGCGCAAGGATCTGGGTCTTTTCGCAAATCTGCGCCCGGCGATCTGCTACGCCGCGCTGGCCGACGCTTCTTCGTTGAAGCGCGACATCGTCGACGGCCTCGACATCATGATCGTGCGCGAATTGACCGGCGGCGTCTATTTCGGCGAACCCAAGGAGATCACCGATCTCGGCAACGGCCAGAAGCGCGCCGTCGACACGCAGGTCTACGAGACCTACGAGATCGAGCGCATCGGCCGGGTCGCCTTCGAAATGGCGCACAAGCGCGGGAACAAGGTGACCTCTTCCGAAAAATCCAATGTCATGAAGTCGGGCTATCTGTGGCGCGAGGTCATCACGGCGCTGCATAAGCGCGAATATGCCGACGTGACGCTCGAACATATGCTCGCCGACGCCCTCGCCATGCAGCTCGTGCGCTGGCCCAAGCAGTTCGACGTGGTCGTCACCGACAATCTCTTCGGCGACATGCTGTCGGACGAAGCCGCGATGCTCACCGGTTCGCTCGGCATGTTGCCGTCGGCCTCGCTTGGCGCGGCGAACGAGTCGGGCAAGCGCCATGCGATGTACGAGCCCTGCCATGGCTCGGCGCCCGACATCGCCGGCAAGGGGATCGCCAATCCGATCGCCATGATCGGCTCGCTCGGCATGGCCTTGCGCTACAGCTTCGATCTGCCGAAAGCCGCTGACGCCATCGACGCGGCGATCGCCAATGTGCTGGCGAAGGGGCTGCGCACGGCCGACATCAAGGGCGATGCGCCGTCGACCGTCTCGACGAAAGAGATGGGCGACGCGATCGTCGGGGAGCTGAAGACTGTGCTGGGGTAAGTCTTTCCTGACGTTACGTCACCCAGGGAGTCAGTTTTCCACAATTACCTGCGCGGTGCGGATTCGATCAGCATCCACGGTAGTAATATCGCGAAGCTTTGGAGCCGATTCGCGAGAAAAGTCATGACCGCCAAGCTGAGAATTAGGACGAAGGGCATTGAAATCGAGTGGGAAGGAGAAGTCGAATTCCTGAAGTCAGAATTGCCGGGTCTTGTTGGAGCGATCATAGAGGCGATTGGCGATAGCGGCCTTATCGACGACGCGACAGAAGTTGACCGGCCCACGTCCGGTAACGGACAAGCGACCTTCACTGCGACTTCCTTGGCAGCGAAAGTCCAACCGAAAACTGGACCGGACTTATTTAAAGTTGCTCTCGCAAAGCTCCAGCTAAGCGATAATTTTCAAGAGGCAACCCATTTGCAGATCCTCGAAGAAATGAAGTCCGCGAAGCAGTTTTATAAGCAGGCGATGCAAAGGAATTTGAAGCCAACAATCGATTCTCTGCTCAAGAAGCGTGAGATAAACGAGCCTTCTACGGGTAAATACACGCTTTCGCATGAGACACTGGAGCAGTTCCGAGCGAGGGCCTAATAAGTGACTGAGCTTCGCGATGGACTCGCCCGTAGAGATTTAAGCAAAACTGACAAATATTTGCTAATCATCGCGAGCCACGACGGCCCAATTACATCGCGAGAGATTAAAGCGACTGCCAAAAATAACGGTTGGCGCGACGGCGCAGCTTCCGAGCCGTCGCCTTTCCTTAACAAGAGCAAGTATACTGTGTCCTTGCCGAACGGTTGGGCATTGACAACGCAAGGACGAGTGAGTCTCGAAGAGCGCAAGGTCATCTCGCACTCCGGTATTCTAACGCCTGTTGTCGCGGCCCTTGAGAAATATCTGTTGGACGTTCACGATTCCGATAAGTCGCGCTTTATTGAAGAGGCGGTGCAATGCGTTCGGAACAAGGCCTTTCGTGCAGCTATTGTTCTCTCATGGGTGGGCGCTGTCTACTTGCTCTACAATTACGTGGTGTCTCATAAGCTCAAAGAATTTAATGCGGAAGCGCACAGACGATGGCCGAAACGCAATGATGCCAAGGGCGTTGACGACCTCGCATCATTTAAAGAGGCGGAATTCCTAAACATCCTCGAGCATCTTAAAGTGATTACGGACGCTCAGTCCAAGGAGTTAACAAGTTGCCTAAATCGCCGCAACACGGCAGGTCATCCAAATTCACATTCGTTTGAAGAAGTCACCGTAGGCAGCCATATCCACACGCTCATTTCCATCGTCTACTCAACATATTGAACCTAGCCGCGCGATCGTCACAGGACAACCCGCGATTTACTTCCCGTGCACCATGCCGAGGAATTCCTCGCGGGTGCGCGGGTCGTCGCGGATGACGCCAAGCAGGCGGCTCGTCGTTAAGAGCGATCCCGTGGTGTTGACGCCGCGCAGCGTCATGCAGCTGTGCTCCGCCTCGATGACGACGCCGACGCCCTGCGGCTCCAGAATATCCTGGATCGCTTCGGCGATCTCGGCGGTGAGCTTTTCTTGAATTTGCAGCCGGCGGGCGAAGCCATGCACGACGCGCGCGAGCTTTGAGATCCCGACCACGCGATTGTTCGGCAGATAGCCGACATGCGCGCGGCCGGTCACCGGCAGCATATGATGCTCGCAGAAGCTGACGACGCGAATGTCCTTGAGCACCACGAGTTCGTCGTAGCCGCCGACCTCGTCGAAGGTGCGCTTGAGATAGTCGCGCGGATCGACGTCATAGCCGGAAAAAAGCTCGCGGTAGGAGCGCGCCACCCGCTCCGGCGTGTCGATCAGACCCTCGCGATCGGGGTCGTCTCCCGCCCATTCGATGAGAACCCGCACGGCCGCTTCTGCATCAGCTTGGGTGGGTTTGGCCATGCCTACAGCTCTCCAGGATCGTCGAGACGGATCGCGCCGCCCGGTCGCTGGATAAAGTCACAGGCTATGGCGTTTGGCAAAGGCCACTGCCCCCCTCGATTCGCCAAAAGAAACGCCGACGCGGAGCGCGTCGGCGTTTCAATGGGTCCAGCGTTTGGTTAGCGCCCGAGTCCGATCGCCGATCCGACCGTGTTGACCGTGCGCTTGACGAAGCCGAACGGTCCATCGCTCGGCGGCGGCGGCGGCGGTGGGGCCACCGGCGCAGGCTCAGGCGCCGCGACGACGACCGGCGTCTCCACGGGCCGCGCCCGACTGGCGACCGGCTTCGCCGGCTTCTTCTGCTTTACGACCTTCGCGCGGGGCGCGGGCTTCGGCGTCTCTACGGTTTCAGCCGCGGCTGTCGGCGGCTCTGAAACCGGCGCGGCTGGCGCAGCCGCTTGCGTCGGCTCTCGGGCGGCCTTGGGCGGCGCGGCGGGTTTCGGCGAAGCGGCGACCGGCGGCGGCGGCGGATCGACCGGCGCGACGGCCGGCGGCGCCGTCGCGGTCATGGGCAAAGGCGCGAGTTGCGGCGCAGCCGCGGCGCCGGCGGGAACGGGAATGGATCCGCCAAGCGGCGGAATGCCGTCGCTCGTGGGCGCCATCGCAGCGCCCGCGGCGCTTGGCGCCGCGTCCGACTGAGCTTCTACGCCAGATGCGGGCGCGGCGGCGGCGCCCGCGGAAGACGCAGGCTCGGCCGGCGCCCTGGCGCTTTCCTCAAGCGCGGGCGCTTTGGCGGCCTGTTCGTCGGTCGGCGCGGCGTCCTGGGTTTGCGGCGCGGCGCTGCCGAGAACGGGTTCAGCGGCTTCCGGAGCGGCCAAAGGCGGCGCCGTGGCGAGCGGGCCCGCGCTCGGATCGACCGCGCTCCACGGCCCCAAGACCCACGTCAACGCCGCCAGTCCGGCGATAACGATCGCCGCCGCAGCGAAAAACAACCCCCGGCGGCCGCCTTCGCGTTCGTCCTCCGGCTCGTCGTAGAATTCTTCTTCCGTGGCGTGCAGCGCGCTCCATGCTTCCTCTGCGCGCGGCGCTTGAGGAGAAGGACCCGGATCAATCGCTGCAATCGTCGGCGCATGCTCGAAGCTCTGAGCCGGCGCCGCCGTTGGCGCGGGGGCGTGCCCGAGGTCGCGGCGCAGCAACTCTTTAAACTCGGCAAATTCAGCCATCAGCTCCTTATCGTCGCCGATATCCATCATGCCAGAACCCTTTCATTGGCCGCGCGCCTACGACTCCGCGATGAGCCGCGCGCGGTCACACCATCCGCCTCAAACAAACGTTAAAATGTGGCTGTACTGCGCCGACGCGCTTTGAGGAGACTAAACATGATTAATTTCAGTCTCTTAGATGTGGGTTGACGACGCAGCTTGCCGCCGCCGGGCGCGGGATGCGGCGTAAGCCCGCACCCTTGCTGGAAGAAATCCAGATTAACGAAATTGACCTTTGCGCCGCGCGATTCCTAAAGTTTCGCAAGGCGCGAAGAAACGCGTTTTTCTCTCCAGCGGACTGTCTGAAGTGACCCTCCCTAGCCCACGCAAGGCGCGCCGAGCAGCAGCGCTTTGCGCTGTCTTCGCATTGCTCTGCCTTCCGCTTTGCGCGCAGACTGCGCCATCCGGCGCGAGCGCGGCCGACGAGCGTGGACTGACCGCGCTTGAACTCCTTGGCAAGCGGGTCTTCGAAGACAAGAGTCTGTCGCGACCCGCGGGCGTCTCCTGCGCCTCCTGCCACGACGCCGCCACGGCTTTCCAAGGCAATAATGGTTCGCCGGTTCCTGCAGTGGCGCGGGGCTCGCTGCCGACGTCCTTTGGCAAGCGCAATACGCCGTCGATCATGTATGCGTCCTTCGCGCCGCCCTTCAGCTTCATCGACGACAAGGATGAAGAGACCGGGAAGATCGAAAAAATCCCGGCTGGCGGACAGTTCTTCGATGGCCGCGCTGGCGATCTCCTCGCGCAGGTCGAGGGGCCAATGCTCGATCCTTCCGAAATGAACGCGCCCTCCAAGCGCTTCATCGTCGAGGCGGTGCAGGGCGGCGGCTACGCCGACCTCGTCCGAAAGGTCTATGGCGAAAAAATCTTCGCCGATCCGGACGCGGCCTTCGAGAAGCTCGCGCAAGCCGTCGTCGCCTTCGAGACGAGCGCGCGCTTTCATCCCTTCGCCTCCAAATTCGACGATTACTTGCGCGGGCGAGCGCAGCTGACGGCCCTCGAGAAGAAAGGCTTCGAACTCTTCAAGGATCCCAAGAAAGGCAATTGCCTCGCCTGTCACGCCGGCAAGCAGGACTCGCGCGACCCGCAGGACTGGCTCTTCACCGATTTCACCTATGACGCGCTCGGCGGCCCCAGAAACAGCGCGATCCCGAGCGCGGCGAAGCCTGACGCGTCTCCCGACCTCGGCCTGTGCGCGCGTCCCGGGCTCGCTGAAGCCGCGCCGACGGGCTTCAAGGTCGAGAGCGTCTGCGGCGCCTTCAAGGTGCCGACATTGCGCAACATCGCCGCCACCGGTCCCTATCTGCACAATGGCGTTTTCGACAAGCTGCGCGACGTCGTCGCTTTCTACGCGACGCGCGACACCGACCCCGGCCGCTGGTATCCGAAGGACCGGCGCGGCAAGCCAGCAAAATATGACGACCTGCCGGCCTCCGCGCATGAAAACGTCAACGTCGACGAGGTTCCCTACGATCGCAAGCCCGGCGAAAAGCCGCGATTGTCGGAGAAGGACATCGACGCCATCGTCGCTTTTCTCGAAACCTTGACTGACCGGACCAAGCCATAACGCCTTCATGGAACATGGGCCCTTGGCGAAACTCGACCACGTCCCGCACTACGCGGTTGGGGCGAAGGCCGCCCACGCCAGGCCGTAACGCGCGAGCGTTGCGGCGAGCGGCGCCGAGGGACGAGCGCCGCTGGTGAAGATGATGCTGCTTGAGCCATGGCGATCTCCCGCAGCATCGGCGCCAAAGCGCTCGCTAAGCAATTGATCAGCGCGCCGCGCGATCGCCGGCGCGGGATCGATCCACTCGACCGGCCAGGGCGCAAGCCGTTTGAACTCGTCGACAAGCAGCGGATAATGCGTGCAGGCGAGCGCGACGGCGTCCGTGCGCCTTTCACCATCTTCCTTGAAGCAGGGGGCGATCTCGGCGGCGATGTCGGCGTCTCTCACCCTTTCGCCATGCATGTAGCTCTCGGCAAGACTGGCCAAGCGTTTCGAGCCGACGAGGGTCACCGCGCAATGTGCGGCGAATTGAGCGATGAGATTTTGCGTATAGTCGCGCGCCACCGTGCCCTGCGTGCCGAGCACCGAAATCATCCCTGACCTCGTGCGCTCGGCCGCCGGCTTGATCGCCGGCACCGTGCCGACGAAGGGCAATGCCGGCCAATGCACGCGCAAATCGGGCAGAACGATCGTCGACGCGGTGTTGCAGGCGATGACCGCCATGTCCGGCGCATGATCGGCGATCAGCCTTTCCATGAGCTTCACCACGCGCGCGACGAGCTCCGGCTCCTTCCACGACCCATAGGGGAAGCCGGCGTCATCCGCGCAATACAGATAGTCCGCCGATGGCCGCAGCTTGACGATTTCGGCAAAGACCGTGAGGCCGCCGAGACCGGAATCGAAGACGAGGAGTTTGGGCGGACGGGTCATGCGCGGCGAATCTCGAAGCGAATAGGACAGGATTCCCGTAACAAGATCAACGTGGCCGTATTGACTAGTTGGTTCAACCAGTCCAAAAATTTCGGCATGAGAGAAGTGCAAGCCTCCGACGCGAAGGCTCGCCTCGCGGAATTGCTGACCGCCGTGGAGCGCGGCGAAACAATCGTCATCACCCGGCATGGACGCCCAATTGCGCGACTGGCCCCGGAAACGGGTTTCAAACAGGCCGAGATCGAGCGAGCTATCGATGATCTCGCGCGCTTTCGAGAAAGCGCAGGAAAAGCGCCGCTGGCCGATATTCTGAGCGCGCGTCATCGCGGCCACAAATATTGACCGGCTTCGTCATCGACGCGTCGATTCTTGCGGGCTACGCGCTTGCCGACGAGCGCCCGTTGCGCGCGGTCGCGGCAATTGAACGCCTTCGGAGCGAGACGGCGCTCGCACCGTCCCTGCTGTTTTTTGAGATCCGCAATGTCTTGCTCGTCAGCGAGCGACGTCATCAAATACCGCCGACTGGAACCGAAGAATTTCTTCGGTTAATGGCGCGCTTGCCGATAACCATCGACTTCGACTGCGACGAGAGACGCCTGATGCCGCTTGCACGCAAGCACAAGCTGACAGCTTATGACGCCGCCTATCTCGAACTCGCCTTGCGAGAAGGCGCTGCGCTCGCGACGCTCGACGCCGAATTGGAGCGCGCCGCGCGCGCGGAAGGCGTCGTGCTCGTCGAATAGAGTCAGAACGGCAGGTTGAAGACGCGCGCCGGCGCGAGCGCGCCCTGGACGATTTCGCCGAAGGCGACCGGCACGCCGCCGCAGGCGGCGTAGACAATGCCCTCATGCGGCGCGTCGCGGCCGCGCAAAATCACCGAGCCGCCGCGCCGCAGCCGCGCCGCCGTGTCGCGATCGACAACCACGCAAGGCAGTTCGGCCAATCCGGCCTCGACCGACAGCAGCGCTTCTGCGGCCATGTTCTGATTTTCAATCTCGTCGAGCGTAAAGGCGTCTTCCTCGACGAAGGGGCCGACGCGGGTGCGTCGCAGCGCCGTGACATGGCCGAAACAGCCCAGAACCCGACCGAGATCGCGGGCGATCGCGCGCACATAGGCGCCCTTGCCGCATTCCATGACGAAGGTCGCCTCGTCGCCAGAAGCGTCGATCAGCGTCAGCGAGCGGATATTGACCACGCGCGGCTTCAAATCGACCACTTCGCCCTCTCGGGCGATGTCATAGGCGCGCTCGCCGGCGATTTTGATCGCCGAGAACTGGGGCGGCGTCTGCAAAATCTCGCCAACGAACTGCGGCAGCAGAGCTTCGATCGCGGCGTGCTCGGGCCGCAGGGCGCTCTCCCGTATGCCGCGCCCATCCGAATCGTCCGTGTCGGTCTCGACGCCCCAAAGCACGGTGAAGCGATAGGCCTTCTCGCCGTCCTGAACGAAGGGCACGGTCTTCGTCGCTTCCCCGAAGGCGACCGGAAGAATGCCGGACGCGAGCGGATCGAGCGTGCCCGCATGGCCGGCCTTTTGGGCGTTGTAGATGCGCTTGAGGCGCGACACCGCTTGTGTGGACGTGAGGCCGACAGGCTTATCCAGCGCCAGCCAGCCGTCCACGACGACGCGGTCCGATCTTTTTTTGCTCATTCCTCGACGCCATCCTCTTTGGCGTCGTCGCCATCGGCGAGATCGCGCTTCACACGGTCGGAGCTGAGCAGCGCGTCGATGCGCGACACATTGTCGAATGTGTCGTCGATGCGAAACCGGATCTCGGGCGCGAACTTCAAATTCACCTCTTGCACAATTTCCCCGCGCAAAAACCGCTTGTGGCGATCCAGCGCCGCGAGCACCTCCGGCTCATCCTGGCCGCCAAGCGGAATGACGTAGATCGTCGCGAGCTTGAGATCGGGACTCATCTTCACCCGCGAAACGGTCACCACATGCTGTTCGAGCACCGGATCGCTGATTTCGCCCCGCGTGAGCAGCCGGGCGGCGGCGTGGCGCACGAGTTCGCCGACTCGCAACATGCGCTGCGACGGCGCGCCGGCCTGTGAGTGATGAGCTCTGGACATTTTGGACCCGGTGACAGCAGTCGTGTCACGCCCGCGCTTGCGGACATCCCGCGCATGAAGCGTAACGAATGAAGGTAGCGCGGCTCAGCGCGACGAGGATGGCCGGGACGCGCCCGGCCATGATGTTTTGCGGCGGAGCCGCGCCGCTTACAGCGTTCGCTTGATTTCCTCGACGCGGTAGCACTCGATGACGTCGCCGGCGCGCATGTCCTGATAGTTCTCGAAAGCCATGCCGCATTCCTGTCCCGCGGCGACTTCCTTGACCTCGTCCTTGAAGCGCTTGAGCGTCGAGAGCTTGCCCTCATGCACGACGACATTGTCGCGGATGAGCCGCACATTGGCGCCGCGCTCGACATTGCCGTCCGTCACGCGGCAGCCGGCGACCTTGCCGATCTTCGAAATGTCGAAGACCTCGAGAATCGTCGCATTGCCGAGCAGGGTTTCGCGCAGCGTCGGCGCCAACAGGCCGGACATCGCGCCCTTCACGTCATCCACGAGATTGTAGATGATGTTGTAATAGCGAATCTCGATGCCGGCGCGTTCGGCCGCGTCGCGCGCCTCTTTGTGCGCGCGCACGTTAAAGCCGATGACCGCGGCGTTGGAGGCTTCGGCGAGCGAAATATCCGATTCCGAGATGCCGCCGACGCCCGCATGCACGATGCGCGCCCCGACCTCTTCGGTGCCGAGCTTTTCGAGCGCCGCTGCGATGGCTTCGACCGAGCCCTGGACGTCGCCCTTGATGACGAGGGGGAATTCCTTGCGTCCGGCCGTCTTGAGCTGGCTCATCATATCGGAAAGCGAACCGCGCGCCGAACCGCCGCGCGCGGCGATCTTGTCGCGCTTCATACGCTCGCGATATTCGGCGATCTCCCTGGCGCGGGCTTCCGACTCGACGACGGCGACGCGGTCGCCGGCTTCCGGCGTGCCGCTGAAGCCAAGGATCTCGACCGGGAAGCTCGGACCGGCTTCGGGTCGCGCGACGCCCTGATCATCGAGCAACGCGCGCACGCGGCCCCATTGCGTTCCCGCGACGACAATGTCGCCGACGTGAAGCGTGCCGCGCTGAACCAGCATGGTCGCGACTGGCCCTCGGCCCCTGTCGAGCCGAGCCTCAATCACAGTGCCTTCGGCGGGGCGCTCGGCGTTGGCCTTCAGGTCGAGCACCTCGGACTGCAGCGCGATCAGCTCCAGCAGCTTGTCGAGATTGGTCTTCAGCTTCGCCGAGACTTCGACTTCGAGCGTCTCGCCGCCCATGGATTCGACCTGCACTTCATATTGCAGCAGTTCGGTGCGCACCCGCTCTGGCTTGGCGTCCGGCTTGTCGATCTTGTTGATGGCGACGATCAACGGCACATGAGCGGCCCGAGCGTGATTGATCGCCTCGATCGTCTGCGGCATGACGCCGTCGTCAGCCGCGACGACCAGCACCACGATGTCGGTCACCTTGGCGCCGCGGGCGCGCATCGCCGTAAAGGCGGCGTGGCCGGGCGTGTCGATGAAGGTGATGGCGTGACCGTTCGGCGCCGTCACCTGATAAGCGCCGATATGCTGGGTGATGCCGCCGGCCTCGCCGGAGACGACATTGGCCTGGCGAATGGCGTCGAGCAAAGACGTCTTGCCGTGGTCAACGTGGCCCATGATGGTGACGACGGGCGGACGCGCGGAGAGTTCGACATCGACGTCGGGCGTGTCGAAAAGGCCTTCCTCGACGTCGGATTCGGCGACGCGCTTGACCGTGTGGCCCATCTCCTCGGCGACGAGCTGCGCCGTGTCGGCGTCGACGACGTCGTTGATCTTGTGCATCTCGCCCTGCTTCATCAGCAGGCGGATGACGTCGACCGCGCGCTCCGACATGCGGTTCGCGAGTTCCTGAATGGTGATCGTCTCGGGAAGGATCACCTCGCGCAGAACCTTTTCCTTCTGCTCCACCTGGCCGCGGAACAGCCGCTGCTGACGGCGCTTGAACGAGGCGACGGAGCGCGTGCGTTCTTCGTCGGTTCCGGCCGTGGCGGTGGAGACCGTCAGCCGCCCGCGATCCTTGGCGCCGCCACGAGAAGGGGCTGGGCGCGGCGGCGGGGGCGGCGTGAAGCCGCCGATGGTGCGCACGGGCGGACGTCGCACCGCGGTTTCGCCCTCTGTGCGAATCGGCGCGCGCGCGCCGGCCGGACCAGGGGCGGCAGTCCCGACGGAACTGCGCGGCGCCCCAGCGCCGGCGGCGTCAGCCGGCAGCCGGCGGAGCGCTTCTTCCTCGGACTTGCGTTTTGATTCAGCTTCGCGCGCGAGACGCTCTTCTTCCTCGCGCTTGCGCGAGTCGGCGGCGGCGCGCTCAGCGTGCTCGCGCTCATCGCGTTCGTTGCGCGCCTTCGCGTCGATTTCCGCGCGGCGGCGATCGTCCTCTTCGCGCGATTTCGCGTCGACCAGCGCGCGAGCGCGCGCTTCGCGCTCCTCATCGGTCAGCGCGCGCAGCACGACGCCGGAGCCTGAGCGCGGCGCGGGCGTCGGACGCTGGGTTTCGGTTCTCGGCGCAGCCTTCGGCGGCGGCGCCGGCGACTCCGCAACCGGGGCCGGCGCGCTAGCCGGCTTCGCCGGTTCAACGTGTCCGGGCGCGCGGCGCTTCACCTTCTCGACCACGACCACTTTTGAGCGGCCATGGGAGAAGCTCTGACGGACCATGCCATGCTCGACCGGCCGCTGCTTCAAGTGCAACGTCTTCGTCGGCGCGACGGTCAGAGTTTTGTCGCCGCTGTTCTCGCCTTCGCTCATCCAGTTCCCAATCCTGGGCCGCTACGACCCGTTAACTTCTTCCGCGCAGCCGTCCGGCTTCGCCTCGTTTTCGTCGCTCGTCGCCGTCGCGCCGTCGATGCTTACGCCCCGATAGGCTGCGAGTCGACGGCATCGCTCGATGGTAGCCGTCGTCGGACCGCCCCCGGCGAGGGCAGCATGTATCACATTTGTGCGGCCCAACGCCAAATCCAATTGCACCGACGAAAATAAGCCGATGACGGGGGTCGTCGACCCAGCGCGCCGGGCCGCTTGGGCAAGCTTGCGCTTGCCGTCTTCGCCGCCGTCGCGCGCTTCGATCAGCGCCCTGACGGAGCCCTGCGCGAGCGCGTCGGCGACCTTGCCGAAACCAGCCAAAACCGCGCCCGCCTTATTGGCGAGCGACAGCATCTGCAGACAATCGGCTTCGAGCAATCGGTCGACGTCCTCGGCCAGTTGCGGCGCGGCGTCGATCTGCGTCTTCAGCGCGCGCGCGAACAGACGCTTTTGCGCCGCCTGCGCCACGACGTCGGCGCGCGCCGTCACCCAGACGCCGCGCCCAGGGAGCCGCGCCTTGATGTCGGGCGCGAGCGCGCCGTCCGGTCCGCGCACGAAGCGGATCATCGCCTCGGGCGCGCCACTCTGGCGCGTCACGATGCAGGTCCTCTCCGAAACATGCGGCTCACGCATCGTGCCCTCGATCAAATCCGCTATTCGCCTTCCGCCTGAGCTTCAGCCTCGACCTCGACCGCCGCCACCGGCTCCTCGATCCAGCCGGCGCGCACCCGCGCGAACATGATCATCGCCTCAGCCTCTTCGCGCGACAGATCGACGCCCTCGAAAAAGCCCTCGTGCTTGACCGTCTCGCCATCCTTCTTCTCGCTCCAGCCGACGAGGTCGTCCGGCACGCAGCCGGCGAAATCCTCCATCGTCTTCACGTCGTTTTCGCCGAGCTTCACCATCATCGCGGTCGTCAGACCCTCGATCTCGCGCAGTTCGTCGGCGACGCCAAGCGCCTTTCGGCGCTCTTCGTTCTCTGCCTCGACGCGCTCCAGATGGTTCTTGGCGCGGTTCTGAATTTCAGCGGCGGTGTCCTCGTCGAAGCCTTCGATCAACGCGAGTTCGGGAAGATCGACATAGGCGAGCTCCTCGACAGAGCGAAAGCCCTCGGACGCCAGCAGCCGGCCAACGACCTCGTCGACGTCGATCGCGTTCATGAACGACTTCGTGCGCTCGACGAATTCCCTCTGCCGGCGCTCCGACTCTTCAGCCTCGGTGAGAATGTCGATGTCCCAGCCGGTGAGCTGTGAGGCGAGACGCACATTCTGCCCGCGCCGGCCGATCGCGAGCGACAGCTGATCGTCAGGCACCACGACCTCGATGCGCGAACTGTCCTCGTCGAGAACGACCTTGACCACTTCCGCCGGCTGCAGCGCGTTGACGATGAAGGTCGCGGCGTCCGCGGACCAGGGAATGATGTCGATGCGCTCGCCCTGCAGCTCGCCGACGACCGCCTGAACGCGGGAGCCGCGCATGCCGACGCAGGCGCCGACCGGATCAATCGAGGAATCGCGCGACACCACGGCGATCTTGGCGCGCGAACCCGGATCGCGCGCGACCGACTTCACCTCGATGACGCCGTCATAGATCTCCGGCACTTCCTGCTTGAACAGCTTCGCCATGAATTGCGGATGGGTTCGCGACAGGAAGATCTGCGGGCCCCGCTGCTCGCGGCGCACATCGTAAACATAGGCGCGGGCTCGATCGCCCGGGCGGAACATCTCGCGCGGAATCATCTCGTCGCGGCGGATAATGGCTTCGCCGCGGCCAAGGTCGATGACGACATTGCCATATTCGACGCGCTTGACCACGCCGTTGACGATTTCGCCGATGCGATCCTTGTATTCTTCATATTGGCGGTCACGCTCGGCCTCGCGCACTTTCTGCACGATGATCTGCTTTGCAGACTGCGCGGCGATGCGGCCGAAGTCGAAAGGCGGCAGCGTTTCGGAGATCCAGTCGCCGGACTGCGCGGCCGGATTGCGCTTGCGCGCTTCGGCGAGCGAAATCTGCGTCGAGTCGTTTTCGACCTCGTCGACGACGAGCAGCAGCCGCGAAAAGCGAACTTCGCCCGTCTTGGAATTGATCTCGGCGCGCACCTCGGTTTCCTGGCCGTAGCGCGAGCGCGCCGCCTTCTGCAGCGCGTCCTCCATCGACGCGATGACGATCGAACGATCGATCGACTTCTCGCGCGCGACCGCCTCGGCAATCTGCAAAATCTCAAGTCGGTTGGCGCTGACGGCCATCGTCACTCTCCCCTGGAGCGGGCGGGCGGCTTGGGTTTGCCGCCGGCCTTCTTGAACTGGGTTTGAACGCCGGCCGGAGCCAGCGGTTTTTGCTTCTGTTGGGCGGGGCCGCGAAAGCGTCCCGGTCCGCGGCGCGGACGTTCCTCGGCGTCCGCCTCTTCCTGTTTGTCTTCGGTCTGTTGGAGCTTTCCAGCCCGCAGCGACTCGCGGATCAACGCCTCGGTCAGCACCAGCCGGCCTTCTTCGAGATCGCCGAGCGGCAGCGACACGGCTTTTTCTTCATCCGAGCGCGCGTCGGTGCGCTCCAGCGCGAGCGTCGCGCCTTGTCCCTCGCCTTCGACGCCGCGAATGACGCCGCGAAAGCGCTTGCGTCCGCTCGCCGCGGGATGCGTCAGTTCGATCTTGGCCTCATGCCCGATGGCGCGGTGAAAATCGGACAATCGCACCAGCGGACGATCGACGCCTGGAGAAGAAATCTCCAGGCGATATTCAGTGGCGATGAGATCGGCGACGTCGAGTTCCGGCGAAAGCGCCTGGCTCGCCGCCTCGCAATCATTGACGGTCATCGTTCCGTCCGGACGCTCCGCCATGATCTGCAGAGTCGGTCCGTTCTGCTGCAAGAGCCGCACGCGCACGAGTCGGTAGCCCAACTGCGCCAGCACCGGCTCTATAAGATGGGCCACGCGCGCGGCGACCCCGGTCTCGCCGATGAGACGGGGTTCGTCAAAGTTCGTGATGGCGGCGTTATGCGTCAAGCTTTGTCCTTGATGCTCTCGGCCAATCAAAACAAAAAGAGCGGGTCCCCGAGGGGCCCCACTCTCAATCGGCGATCATCCGAAAATGATCGTTATGAGATGAAGTTCCGCCCTATATGGCAGGAGAAGCGCGGAAAATCAAGAAATCTTGCAACCCATCGTTCAGCCGATCGTCGCAGGCCATTAGGTCGCCGTCCTGGCTTCGGGTCAATTCTCCCGTTCAGGTTTGCGCATCGCCTGCTTGACTGCTGTTTTTACGATAATCGCGGAAACGGACATCATAGATGCAAAGATCCGCCCTGCGGCTGGAACGCGCGCAGAATCGTCAGAAACTGCGCTCTTCCGGCCTGTGAATTCACATGTGCTTTTGCGAGAATCGCAGGCAAGCGCGCGTGTTGACCTCGCGCCCGCGCGCTCATAGGTTCCGCTGGGTCTAACGTAGTTCTTTAATTGCGGTCGTTTGGGCGCGCCCGCGAAATATGACATTTGGAGACTATTATCGAAACGCGTTCGTTTTCCGACGCTGGACTTGCCGTCGACTCTCATATTTTGCGCGCCTGCGCCAACCGGGGGCGTTGACTTGCCGCCGCCAGACGCCGCTAACGCCGCTGCGACTCTGGAGGCCGCGTGCGACGTCGGGCGCGAGCAAGACGGCTTCGTCGCGCTGTCGCAGGAGCCTTGGCTGCGCTTGGGCGACTTGCAGGCGTTTCCGCCCGGCCAATTCGTCGAGCTTTGCTATGCCGCGAGCCTCTACGACGCGCCCGTTCGGCCGATCCTGCGATTCTGGCTCGGCGAGAGAACCGCCGAGCGATTCACAGAGCACATTCTGCCGTCGTCCTGCGAAGGCGTGGGCGTTTGGATCGGACGCGTTCCGACCGAGACGACCGAAGTCTGGATCAGCCCGACGAATCGCACAGGCCCCTTCAACTTCCGCATATTGAGCGCCCGGCCGGCGAGCCTCGTCGATACGCTGCGCCGAGCGGCGGCGGCGCCCAAGCGTCTGTTCTTCGCGCTTTCCGCCGGCATGGTCGGACTGACGCAGGAAGCGGAGCTCAACTGGCGCTGGGCGCTGGGCGCCGCCCCGATGTCCGCTTATCCGTCGTGGCGCGCCGCGCGAACGCGCGCGAGCGACCCCGCCTTCGACCTACCGCGCAGCGAGTGGACGAAGGGACCAAGAGTGGTCGCGCTGTGCGACGTCCAGGGGGCCGCGCCGCGTGACGTCGAAACGACGCGCGCGAGCGTCGCGGCGCAGGCCTATCCGCATTGCGCCTTCTTCACAAAGACAGACGGGGCGCGGCTCGACGCGCGCGATCTCGTGCTGCCGCTCGTCGCCGGAGATCGTCTGGCGCCCGACGCCTGCGCCTGCTTTGTTGAACATTTCGCCCGACATCCGCAACACGCCATCGCCTATGCCGATGAAACCGTCGGCGAAGGCGACGCCTTGCGCCCGATCTACAAACCCGGCTGGAGCGCGACGCTTCATCGCTTTGAGAACTACGTTGGCCGCGCAACCTGTGTTCGCGCGGGCCTTCTTTCCGCGGACTCCGGCTGGGTCGAAGCCGGCGCCGACGAATTGATCGACCGGCTGCTGTCGCGCGCGGGAAACGACGAAGTTGGCGCACTGCGCCGGCCCTTGTTTCATCTTGCTGGCGTCGTAAACGCGCGGCGAACGTCGATCGACGCCGCCTTCAGCGGCGCCCCGCCTAAGGTGACCATCGTCATTCCGACGCGCGACCGGATCGATCTGCTCGCGCCATGCCTCGAAAGCCTGCTGCGCAAGAGTCTCTATCCTCGGTTCGAAGTCATTGTCGTCGACAATGACAGCGTCGAGCCGGGCACGCAGGCGCTGCTGCAGGCGCTGCAAGCGAAGGACCCCCGGCTCAAGGTGCTGGACAGGCCAGGCGCCTTCAATTTTTCCGCGCTCTGCAACGCAGGCGCAGGCGCCGGGTGCGGCGACTATCTTATTTTCCTCAACAACGACACCGAAGTGGTGACGCCGGACTGGATCGAACGGCTGCTCTTTTTTGCGGCGGCGCCGGATGTCGGCGCCGTCGGCGCGAAGCTGCTTTATCCAGGCGGCCGCGTTCAGCACGTCGGCGTCGTGCTCGGCATGGGCTGCGTCGCAGGCCATTTCGGCGCCGGCGTGAATGTAGGCGATCGCGGCTGGATGAGCCGAAATGTCTCGCCGCACGACGTCTCGGCGGTGACCGGCGCCTGCATGATGATCGAACGAAGCAAATTCGACGCCGTTGGCGGCTTCGACGAAATCAATCTTCCCGTCGAGTTGAACGACGTCGACTTATGCCTGCGGCTGACGGCGCGAGGCTGGCGCACGATCTGCAACCCGCAGACGATTCTCATCCATCGTCAGTCTGCGAGCCGGGGCGGCGGCGCGCTTCGTCTGCAGCGCGTCTATGAGACCGAGCGCCGCGCGTTTTCCGAACGCTGGCGCGCCGTCATTCGCGACGATCCGCATTTCCATCCGGGGCTGTCTCTTTACGCAACTAGCGAAGCTTTGCCATGACGCTGGTCGCTTGCGCCGGGGCGCGGACCCGCCTAATTTGCGGCGCGGAAAATTGTCTGCTCCGCCTGAATGATAGGGCCGCCAGACCGACCGCCGCGTCACAGCGGCTAGGCGATTCAGCCTCGGTTAACATGCGTAGCGCATGAACAGGTCAGCGACTTGAGGGTAGATGAGCACGCCCAGGGCTCCAAGACCGCCTAAACTGTCTGAAGTCATCGCCACCGCGCAGAATGTGGCGCGCTTCTCGTCTTCGAAGGCGGTCGAGATTCTCGCGCCGCTGACGACGAAAGAAGCCGCGAGCCGCCTGCCGACGCTGATTCGCGAAAGCTTCGAAGGCATGGCGGGGAAACTGGCGACCGCCAGGGCGGACGCTGGCGGCGGGCTCCTCGGACGCAGCTTCGTCTTCGCCGTTGTTCTGCCGACTTTCCTGTTCTGGCTTTACGCCTGCTTCTGGCAGTCGGAGCGCTACGTCGCCGAGACGCGGCTGACCGTGCGCGCCGACCACGAAAAAAAATCTGGAACCGACGCTGCGTCGATGATCACCAAGCTAACGGGCGGGGGCGCCAATACCTCCTCGCAGGATGCCTTTATGGTGCTCAACTACGTGAAAAGCCGCGCCATCGTCGCCGACCTCGGCGGCCGCGACTACATGGAGAAGAAGTTCGCGCGCTCCGGGATCGACTATTTTTCACGGCTCGGCAGAAACGCCAACGCGGAAGAAATCTGGAAATATTGGCTGAGCCATATTTCCGCCAGCGTCGACACCCTTTCCGGCATTTTGACCGTGCGCACCGACGCCTTCCAGCCCAAGGACGCGCTCGACGTCGCGCGCGACATCGTCAAGCTCAGCGAGGAGCTCGTCAATAAGATCACGGTGCGCAATCGCACCGACGCCTTGAGTCGCGCCGAGCTCGAAGTGACACTGTCGCGCCAGATGCTCGCCGACGCGCGCGAGAAGACGCTTCAGTTCCGCAACAAGAACGTCATCATCGACCCGGGTTCGCGCGCCGCAAGCATTAGCGAACTGACGGGCAAGCTCATGATGGAGCGCATGGACATCGTCAACGCGCTGTCGACGTTTTCTTCGTCGCTCTCCAGCGATGCGCCCAGCCAACGCCTACAACGCACGCGTCTGGCGGCGATCGACCAGCAAATCGCGGAGCTCAAGAAGAAGCTTACGGACCCGCAGGGCGCCGACGCCGTTTCCTCGCAGATCGCGTCCTATGAGCGTCTGAAGCTCGACGAGCAATTCGCTGAAAAACTCTATTCGATCGCGCAGACCACCTACCATCACGCGCGGCAGGAACTTGCAAAACAGCAGCTCTACCTCCTCACGATCGTCGAGCCGACGTTGCCGGAATCCGCGACCTATCCGAAGGTCGCGGCGAACACCATACTGCTGTTTTGCGGGCTGCTCGTCGCCTGGGCGGCAATTTCGCTGATCTACGCGAGCATCGAGGATCACATGGTTTGAGTGTCGCGCGAGACGACGTCGGCGTCATCGGAAAGCGCGGAAACAACCGATTCCTCGGCGAAGGAATAGAGCGCCAAATCGTCTTCGAGAAGGTCCGCGACGAGGCTGATGCGCGACAGCCGATCGGCCAGCGCGCTGATCGAAGGGTGCACCACCGGTTCATAATCGCCGGCGAGATCATGGCCGAGAAGTCCGGCAAGCAGCGCGCTGAAATCGCGAAAGCGGCTGCGCACGCCGACGAGATCCATCGACGCCAGGTTTTCGAGCGCGGCCGTGACGTGGCGGCGCTCCGGCGTTTCGCCCGGGATGCAGCCGAACATTCGCGTCATCGGGCTTATGAGCGCCTCGCGCTCCTCATCGGTGACATTGCGGAATTTCGCAAGGATGCCCTTCGGATCTTCGAGCGGCAGGTCGCGAACAAAATTGGTCAACGCCGTCAACCCGGTGAACAGCAGCGGCAGCATATGCGTCGAATCCGACTTCTGGATCAGGCTGAGGATCACCAGCCGCTGCGCCAGCTCCTCGAAGGGGTCGCCGAGCAGCGCCCCCGATGTGAATTTCGCATTGGAAAGAAAATGTGCGTAGCGCGGGAAACTCGAGCGCCCCGACATGAAGATTGATTTGTTGAAATTATTGTTAATGAGCACGAGCATGGTTTCGAAGGCGTAGCGCTCAGTCGACGGATAGGTCAGCGTGAACAGATTTCTCGATCGACCGCCCAATTTCTCGATAGGGCGAATCGAACTGTCGAACAGAAAAAATTTACGCTCGATGTGCCGCCCCTTCTTGAATCGCCGATAGATCAGAATGCCGGTGTCGGCTTCGAGCAGTTCGATGTCCTCGACGTCAGACAGCCCCGGGACGATCTTGTCGTCGATCATAAAGCCAACGAGGCCGGTGGCGTGAACGCCGAGGTCGCGCACGTCCGGACGCTGAAGGGTCGCCGATATCTCAATGTCTTCTTCTCCCGGTCTGCGGACCAGGATCTTCGGAACGGCGGAAGGATTATCCGGCGCGAGCCAGCCCCAGATGGCGGCGCCGTTGTCGGCGTCAATATTGAAAAACACGATCGCTCCATCTCAACGGATAAGCGCCACCGATTCGCGTTCGGTCCCGCTGCTTCGCCCCCGCTACTTGGCCATATGATCGCGGACCAGGAAGGCGACGGCGACGAGCGCGAGCCAGCCGATCGTCGCCGGCGCGACAATAATCGCCCATTCGATCCATCGCCGGGGATAGAGGGATTTTTCCGCAAGCGTTGGGCGAAGGAAGGAGACGAGATAGGCGCGCTGCGTTTCGAGATCGACGCGCGCGTTTTCATACATCGACGCGGCGAGCGCGTACCTTTGCTGGGCGAGATCAAGCTCGATTTGATGCGTGGAGAGCACGCCCGCATGCTGGGCCAGAGAGCCCGTCCCCCGCTCGCCGCCGCCGGCGATTTTCGCTGAATATTCGTCTATCTGGCTCTTGAGGCTCTGAACCCGCGCGGTGAGCAGCCGCGCCTGAGGTGAGTCGGACGTCGCCGCGTCGCTATGCAGCGCGAGGTCTTCTTCCGTCTGCGCGAGCTCAAGCCGAAGCGTGGTGATGAGCCTGTTGATCGCCTCCGCCGCCGCGGGCGCGTCGAGCACGCCCTCGGTATTGCGCGCGTCGCGCATTGCGCCAGTCATTTTCTTCAACTGTTCTTCGGCGCGCGTCAATTCGGTGCGCGCCTGCGCCAGCGCATCGCGCCGAGAGCGCGTTGACAGTTCGTTAATCAGCCGTTCCGAAAGGTCAGTGACGTTCTGTGCGATCGCGAGCGAATCGCTTGGCGTGAAGGCGCGAACATTGACGGAAATGATGCCCGACATCAGGTCGATGCTCGCGTCGATTCGCCGTTTCCAGTATTTTTCCATCTCCTCGACCGAATCTTCTGGATCGAAGCTTGAAAAATAATCGACTCCGGAACGCGAGAACATGGCGCGCAGACCGACCTTCCGGTCGAGCGCTTCGACCATCGAGCGGCTCCGGATGAAATTGACGAGAACCTGCGCATCCTGCAGCTGCTGAGAGGCCTGCGAACCCATTGCGCCTCCGCTCAAAAGGTCGAGGCTCGACGCTTCGCCAGCGCGCAGCGCGAATTTGGTTTCGGTCACATATTGCTTGCTGGCGATCAGCCCCCAATAGATCGAGGCGACGAGGAACGGGGCAATGACGAAGGCGGCGAAGCTAGCGAGAACCCCGAGCCGGAACGCGCGATCGCCGCGGCGCGCCTGGAAGCCGCCGCCCCCGGCGATGACGCTCGTCGGCGCGCGCGATTTGTTCGCGGCCCTTCGCAGCGCCCGCGAGATCGACTTCGCCATGAAGCCAGCGTCCTGCGGGCTCAGCGGCCCCCGTTCGGGTTCGGGGACCGTGACCGAGATCTTCGGCTGCGCGTGAACTGCTTCAGGCATTGAGCTTCTTATAAAGTTCGATCGCGTCGTCGACGTTGTTGAAGACGTGCATCCGTCCGCCCGCCAGCACCATGCCGCGATCACAATATTGCTGAATGGTCGTCATCGCGTGCGACACCATGATAACGTCCGCCGTTCGCCGGCGCTTGGAGAACTCGTCCTGACACCGCGCCGCAAAGCGCGCGTCGCCAACCGCGGTGACCTCGTCGATGAGATAGCAATCGAATTCGATCGAGAGTGAAAGGCCAAAGGCGAGACGCGCCATCATACCCGACGAATAGGTGGATATCGGGGCGTCGATATAGGCGCCGATCTCGGCGAAGTCCTCGACGAAGGCGATGACCTTGCGCGTGTCCTGTCCGTATACCCTGGCGACGAATTTTACGTTTTCGCGTCCGCTGAGCATCGGGTGTAGTCCGCCGGAAAATCCCAGCGGCCAGGAGACGCGCGAGGAGCGCACGATCCGGCCTCCATTGGGCAGCTCGGTGCCCGCCAGCATTCGCATCAGAGTCGATTTGCCAGCTCCATTGACGCCGAGAATGCCGTAGCTGCGGCCAGCCGCGAAATCGAGGCTGACATGATCAAGCACGACCTTTCTGTGGCCGTTCGAGCGGTAATATTTAAAAACATTATCAAGCTTGATCATGATTCGCTGCGCGGCGGACTGTCCTGTTCCGTCGCCTATCCCCCATGCGCAACCCTAGCGCGCCGCTGGCCTTCGTTACGCCGAATTTCTGGCTAAGTCATGGCGAAGGAGACGGTTTTCGTCTAGGCCACGGCATCGAAGGTTCCGAGCCCGTTTCGCCCATGGACTCGCCGAAGCTCAAGTGGAAAGCGCCACATGACGGACAAGAAATCCGAGACCAGGCTGCAGTCGGCGCGCCGCCATCTGCGCAACGGCTATATTATCCTGAGCACGCGGGGCGGCGTGGCGCTTTACGGCGCGGCGATGCGCGAACTCGCGAAGCTTGTCGATTCGCCCGTCGGCGTGTTCCTGGCGCCGCGCGATCTTCTGCGGGACGGGCCCCGCTTCCTGCGCGAACAGGGGTGGCGCGCCGCCTGCGGCGCCGTATTGCGCCAGATCGCCGCGCAGTACGATCCGCCGCTGGGCCGGCGACGCAATCCGATCAACGACCCGCTGCGTCAGGCCGCGATCGCCTATTACTACACCTATGAATTGACCAAGCCGGATGGGGTCGTTCCCTCTCGTCGTCCTGTCAATGAAATGGATTTCGCGCTCGAGACGCCCTTCGCCTATGACGCCGGCCCCAAGCGCGCGTCTTCGATCGTCGCCATCGTCCACGCCTTTTATCCAGACGTGCTGCCGCTTGTTCTCGAAAAGCTGCAGAACGTTCCCGGCGCGCTGGATCTTTGCGTTTCAACGGACACCGAGGAAAAGCTACGGGCGGTCGACGAGGTCTGCGCCGACTGGCGCAAGGGCAAGGTGTTAACGCGCGTCTGCCCGAACCGCGGACGCGACATCGCCGCAAAGTTCTTCGGGTTTCGCGACGTCTACGCCAATTACGAGCTGTTCATCCACCTTCACACCAAGCGCTCGCCCCACGGCGGGGAGGCGCTGGCGCGTTGGCGCGACTATCTCATCGACAATCTTCTCGGGTCCGAACGCGTCGCGCGCTCGATTCTCGCGCTGTTTGACGATCCGCGGCTCGGCGTCGTGTTTCCCCAGCATCTCTTCGAACTGCGCGGCATTTTGAATTGGGGCTACGACTACGATCTGGCGCGCGCTCTGTTGAAGCGGATGAACATCGAGATCGACAAGAACCTGACGCTCGAATTTCCGTCCGGATCCATGTTCTGGGGCAGAACCGCCGCAGTCCGCCCGCTGCTCGACCTCGACATCGATTTTGCCGACTTCCCGCCAGAGAGCGGACAGGTGGACGGCACTCTCGCGCACGCCATCGAGCGGTCTGTGCTGATGATCGCCGAATCTCGCGGCTTCGAATGGCTCAAAGTCGCGCAGCGCGACCTCTATCCCATGGCCCATACGCTGCTGCCTGTGCACAGCGCCCAAGACGTCGCCAAGCATCGGCTTAAAGTTTTTCAACCCGCGCTCGCAGGCGTCGACTCCAATTTCCATCCCTATGCGACAGTAATCGCCGAAACGCGGCCGTTGCTCTCATATCCTTCGCGCAACGATCGGCCGCGCCTGACGCTGCTGACTCCAACCGTCAATCCGCAGCAGACCTTCGGCGGGATCGCGACCGCGATGAAGCTCTTTTCGGCGCTGCTCGCCGAACTCGGCGAAGATTTCGACGCGCGCATCGTGGTGACCGACGCGGATATCGAGCCCGCGGCCTATGCGACGCTGCCCGGCTATTCGCCGGCGCCCTATGCAGCGAGCCTCGATGTTGAAAAGGCGGCGCTCGTCGACGCCAATGAGCGGGAAGGCGGCAGATTGAACCTGCGCGCCAACGACATTTTCTTCGCGACCGCCTGGTGGACCGCGGAATTCGCACTGGCCATGGAGCGCGACCGGACCCGCTATTTCGGCGGCGCGCGTCCGTTCATTTATCTCATCCAGGACGACGAGCCCAACTTCTATGGCCGCGGGACGAAATCCAGTCTTGCCGAAGCGACCTATCATTACGGCGATCAGACGATCGCGATCGTCAACTCAGAAGAGCTTTTCTCGGTCATGACCGGGAAATATCGGTTTCGTGACGCCTATTATGTTCCCTACGAGCTCAACGAACGCATTGGGCAGCGGCTTACGAAGGTCGCGCGAGAACCGACGATGCTGGTTTACGGTCGGGAAACCGTGGCGCGCAACGCCTTTGAGCTGATTTGCGCGGCGCTTGTCATTTGGCAGCAACGCGATCCTATTCGGGCGAGCCGATGGAACATCATCTTTCTCGGCGAGGATTTTAAAGATTCGCTTCTCTATCCGGTGCAGAACGCGACTGTCGGCGGCAAGGTTGGTCTCGAAGCCTATGCGGACCACCTCAGTCGCGCGCTGGTCGGCGTTTCGCTGATGATCTCTCCCCACCCGAGCTATCCGCCGCTCGAAATGGCCGAAGCCGGACTCGCGACGATCGCCAACACTTTCGCCGGGAAAGATTTACGCCGCCGGTTCAATAACATCGTTTCGCCGGCGCGGCTCGATCCAGCATCACTTGCGGATCTGATCGAGGACACTGTCGAGAGAATGGAGCCTTTCGTCGGCGCCATCGTTCCACGCCAGCGTCACTCGGCGCCGCCGGCGGATCCGATGCGTCTCTTCGATCCCAAAACCATCGCCGCTGAGCTACGCCGCGCCACGGCTTCGCCGCTCTATGCGACGGGCGAGAACTCCCGCTCCGTCTCGGCGAGCACCTGCGAGATATATTGACCATAACCGCTCTTGGAGAGTTTCGACGACGCGGCGCGCACCTGAGCGGCGTCGATCCATCCGGCGCGGAAGGCGATTTCTTCGAGACAGGCGACGCGCTGTCCCTGGCGCTTCTCAATGGCGCGCACATATTCGCTCGCTTCGATCAGCGCCTCGGGCGTGCCGGTGTCGAGCCAAGCGAATCCCCGGCCAAGACGGGCGACCTGCAGTTCTCCGAGCTCTAGGTAGACGCGATTGAGACAGGTGATCTCCAATTCGCCGCGCGGCGAAGGCTTCAGTTGCGCCGCGAATTCCGGCGCGCGTTCGTCGTAAAAATAAAGACCGGTCACCGCCCAATTCGATCGCGGCCGCGTCGGCTTTTCTTCGATCGAGATCGCGCGGCCGGCGGAATCGAATTCGACGACGCCGTAACGCTCCGGATCACGCACATGATAGGCGAATACCGCAGCCGAGCTGCGGGACGATTCGCTCAACACTTCCGGCAGGCCATGGCCATAAAAGATGTTGTCGCCGAGGATGAGCACCGAAGGTTCGCCCTCGACGAATTCGGCGCCGATGAGATAGGCCTGCGCCAGCCCCTCCGGCCGCGGCTGCACAGCGTAAGTCAGCGACAGGCCCCATTGCGCGCCGCTCCCGAGCAACCGCTTGAAGGAAAGCAGATCCTCCGGCGTGGTGATGATCATGATCTCGCGCACGCCGGCGAGCATCAGCGTGCTGAGCGGGTAATAGATCATCGGCTTGTCGTAGACGGGAAGCAATTGCTTCGAGGTGACGAGCGTCATCGGATGCAGCCTTGTGCCGCTTCCTCCAGCGAGAATGATGCCGCGCATGAGAATCCTATTCAGTTTGGAATTAATCGGGCGACGCAGACGTTCACGGAATCGCGCCATTTCGGCAGCACGACGCCGTAGCTGGCTTCGAGCTTGGCGTTGTCGAGCCGGGAATTCGCTGGGCGGCGCGCCGGCGTCGGATAATCCGCGGTGGCGATGCGCTTGATGCGCGCAGGCCTGCGGCCCTTCGCCTCCGCCGCGGAAAAAATCGCTTCCGCCATATCGGCCCAACTCGCTTCGCCCTGCCCGGTCATGTGAAAAACGCCGCGCAGGCGCGGATCCGAATCCTCGACCAGTCGTTCGGCGATGGCGAGCAGCGCGTCGGCGATGTCGAGCGCGCTCGTCGGGTTGCCGATCTGGTCGGCGACAACGCCGATTTCGTCGCGGGTCTCGCCAAGACGCAGCATCGTCTTGACGAAATTCGCTCCAAACGGACTGTAAACCCAGGCGGTGCGCAAAATGACGCCGTTCTCGCAGCGCGCCGCGATCTGCCTTTCGCCTTCGAGCTTCGATCGTCCATAGGCGCCGGTCGGACCAGGTTCATCGTCTTCGCGATAGGGGCGATCGAGCGTCCCGTCGAAGACATAGTCGGTCGAAAGATGCAGCAGCGGCACTTTCAGTTCGGCGGCGGTTTCAGCGACGAAGCCCGCGCCCGCGCCATTGACCCGCATCGCGACGTCAGGTTCGCTCTCGGCCTTGTCGACCTGAGTGTAGGCGGCGGCGTTGATGACAGCGTCGCAGCGCACGCTGCGCAGCGACGCGAGCACCATGTCGCGCGAGGAGAGATCGAAGCGCGGACGGCCGAGCGCGAGCATTTCGACGCCTCTCGGCGCCCGCTCGATGAGCGAGCTGACGACCTGGCCGGTGAGCCCGGTGACGGCGATGCGCTTCATCTTGCCCACGTTAAGCGAAAACCTCCGGCAGATCGCGCAGCCGCGGCCATTTGCGATCCTTGTCCGACAGCACGGCGCTTTGCCCAGTCGCCGGCCACGCGATCCCGATGTCAGGATCATCCCAGGCGACGCCGCAATCATGCTGCGGCGAATAGAAGTTCGTCACCTTGTAAATGACTTCCGTATCGGGCTCGAGCGTGACGAAGCCATGCGCGAAGCCGATGGGAATGAACAGCTGGCGCCAGTTCTCCTTCGAAAGCTCGACGACGACGTGACGCCCGAACGTCGGCGACGACCGTCGCAGATCGACGGCGACGTCGAGAATGCGGCCGCTGATGACGCGGACGAGCTTGTCCTGCGCGAAGGGCGCGGTCTGGTAATGCAGACCGCGCACCGTGCCGACGTCGCGCGACAGCGAATGATTGTCCTGGACGAAATCGAAACTCAATCCGGCGTTCGCCCAGGTCTTTTCGTTATGCGTTTCGCAAAAGAAGCCGCGCTCGTCGCCAAATTTTCTGGGCGTAACGAGCTTCAGCCCCGAAAGCTCGAGATCTTCGAACAAACCGTCCCCCTATCACCACCCGTCAGGCGACGGCTTCTTCTTGTTCAGCAATCACGCCGAGGCGCTCGCCGCGATATGTGCCCGAGCGGATCGCTTGCCACCAACCCGAATTGTCGAGATACCAGCGCACGGTTTTGCGAAGGCCGGTTTCGAACCGCTCGGCCGGCCGCCATCCCAGTTCGCGCTCGATCTTCGAGGCGTCGATGGCGTAGCGCAGATCATGTCCCGGTCGATCGGAGACGAAGGCGATGAGGTCGCGATGCGGTCCAGCACGGCGCGGACGGAACTCGTCCATCAGTTCGCAGATCGCTCCGACGACGTCGATGTTGCGCCATTCATTGCGCCCGCCGACATTGTAGGATTCGCCGACTTCGCCTTCGCGCGCCACGCGCATCAAAGCGGCAGCGTGATCCTCGACATAGAGCCAGTCGCGCACATTCTCGCCGCGGCCGTAGACCGGCAGCGGCTTCTCCTCGATCGCGTTGATGATGGTCAGCGGGATGAGCTTCTCTGGAAAATGATAGGGGCCATAATTATTAGAGCAGTTTGTGACGATCGTTGGAAGACCGTAGGTGTGGCGCCAGGCGCGCACGAGATGATCGGAGCCCGCCTTTGAGGCCGAATAGGGCGACGTCGGGGCATAGGCCGTGTCTTCGCAGAAGAGGCCTTCCGCGCCGAGCGCGCCGAACACCTCATCGGTCGAGATATGCATGAAGCGGAAGTCGCGCGCGCGGGCGCTGTCGAGCTGGCGCCAATAGTCTAGCGCCGCCCGCAGCATGACGAAGGTGCCGACGACATTGGTTTCGATGAAGGCGGCCGGCCCGTCGATCGAGCGATCGACATGGCTTTCCGCGGCAAGATGCATCACGATGTCGGGCTGAAAATTTTGGAAGGCCCCTGCGACCGCGACGGCGTCGCAAATATCGGCTTGAAGAAAGGAGAAACGGGGACTGTCGGCGACGGGTCGCAGCGATGCGAGATTTCCCGCGTAGGTAAGCTTATCGAGAACGAGTATTTGATCGACGCTCTTGCCAATGACGGCGCGCGCAACGGCCGAGCCGATGAATCCCGCACCTCCGGTGATCAATATTTTCATTCAAAGCCCCCGCTTTTTAGCTATCGCTCCGACCTGAAATCGCACCTCCCGCGGCGCAAGGAGTCCTATTGTGCAGGCGGCGGTCGGCGCTCGAGCCGTTTACCCGCACTATGTGGCGGAACAACGTCAGGGCGTGCATAAGAATTTGGCGCAACTGCGAGCGCCGCGGGCGCTGATTGCGCGATTGCCGCGCACGCGGATATGCTGCTGGCGATTTCAGCTTCGCATGGCGACGGCGCCATGTCTCACGCTCGGGCGCGGCCGTCAATGTGGAGAGAGCACTTCGACTATTACTGGGATGGGCGGCGCCGGCTGGCCATCGGCTGGTTCGAGGGCGCCGAACGCGCGACGGTCCGGCCGGAACTCACGGTCGTGTCGGCGCGCGACGAGCGCTTTACCAGCGCGCCCACGCTCATCGACGTCATCGGCGCCGCGCGCTGGCGCGCCCGCATTATTGTCGTTGATGTGCCGCCGGAGCATCGATTCGTCCGACTGACCGCCGCCGACGGCGCCGAACTCATCCTGGCGCTTTCCGCGGAGCGCGAGCTGCCGCAGGGCGGCGACTGGCGTCTGCTCATGACATTGCTGCCGGACGCGGGCGGCGCCGACCCCGTCGCCTTTCGACTCGCGGCGTTTCCGGCGCGTGGCGACGTCGAACGACTATCGCGCGAGCAGACCGCGGCGGCCGGCGCGCGATTGGTATGGGCGATCGGCCAACGCCGCGTCGTCGAACGCGCTGACAACGCCGTCATCATCCGCCTCGCGCCGGCGCGCCGCATCTTCCCGGCCTATCAAAGCCGACTCGTCCTGGAGGCGGCGCCGTTCGAATCGTCAGCGGCGGCCGACGCGCGCGAGGCGCCCTTCGCCATCATGGATCATTGGCTGCGCGAATCGGGCGCGCCGCGCGTTATTCTTCGTCTGCGAATTCCAGATTCCATCGAAGAGAGCGCTACGCTGCTTGGCCGATGCAGCGTTGCTTTGGCGATGAACCAGCGCCGACGGCTGAAAGGCTGGACGCTCGACCAGCGGGCGGCGGGAGAGCCTGCCGTCGATCCGCTCACCTTCGAGGATCTGCGGCAGGCGACGGGCGATCCACATGAACATCCCGACGCGGCGGAAACGGCGGAGCCGGTCGTCGTCGGCAATCTTTTGGCGCTGCTCGTCGATCCTGAAGAGGCCGAGATCGACGGAATCGCCGTGCGTCGCAGCCGCGAGAAAATCGTTCCCGGCATGAGCGAAACCGTCGAAATCGAATTTTACGGCGCGGCCCTTGGCGACGACATCGGTCTCGTTTGCCCGGCCGCAGGGCCCGGCGATCTGGGCATCGCCCCTGCCGATCCGGGCGGCCCCGCCTTCGCGCGGTTTTTTCGCGTTGAAGGCGACGGACTCGCGCCGCGACGCGCAAGCGATGACGAGGGACTTCTCGATGAGCTCATGCGCCGCGCCGCCGACGCCGCGCGCGCCGCGACCGGCGCAGCCGCCCGCGCCGTGGCCGAACGCGCCGCCGGTCTGAAAGGCCGGCGCGACAAATTTGTCGCTTCGCTGAACGGCGCTTTGGCGCGCGCGGAAATCGCTGCGCGTTTCGAGCCGCCGGGCCTGTGGGATGCGCTGGAGCCCTTGGCGCAAGCGAGCTTCGCGGCGCTCGTCATCGGCGAGACGGGGCCGGCCCGCGCCCGTCTGCAGCAGTTCGGCGGCTATGGCGCCTTTTGCGCCGATCCGGCGCTTACGGCGGGAATTGCGGAGGGCGGCGAATTTGCCCAGTCCGCGCGCTTTTCCGCAGAAGCGCGCAGCGCGCCTTCGCTCCTTGCGCGCTATCTCGACGCCTGCGGCGCGCATGGCATGGCGCCGGCGGGCATTGACGCCATGCAAGAAGCGCGGCTCATGCGCGCGCTTTTGAAGGAGCCCGACGTCGTCGCGTTGCGCGAGGCGCGCGTCGCTCTGGCGATCGACGACGGCGTCCGGCGCGAGGCGGCGAACGCGGCGCGACTCATCGTCAACGCGGCCGCGGTCGAGCGGGCGCGCGCGCATTTCGCGCAAGTCGGCGCGACCGACGCCGCCGACATGCTCGGCGCCTATCTTGATTTACGGCGCGCCGGCCGCTGGGCGCCGCCGCACGAAGCGCCGACTCTCGCCGCGCTCGTCGCGCGCGCCAGCGCCGAACTCGACGCCGCGCGGCTGAAAGCCGAAAGTCTCGCACAGGCGCCGCCGGCTCCGGAGCGGTCGAAGGGTTTGTTTTCCGCGATGCGCGGGTTGTTTGGACGCTGATTGGCGAGTTCGCGTGACTGCGGCCGTTCGCCCAAACGAGGCGTGGCGGGACGCTGTCTCGCGTCTGTCGTCAACTCAAACCAATCTGCGTCCCGCGCATGCCAAGTCGTGAAAGCGACCAACGTCGCTTCTGAAGAATCTGAGGGTTGCGCGCCGCCAAAGCCGCAGGTCGAGACCGGATCGCGATCTGCAGGCGCCACACGAAGACCAGATACGCCATTGAATTTCGCGCTACCCTGTATCGGGCAAATCGATATACTTCTCGCTTGAGCGAAATCGAACTAAAGCTCTTGCTGGACAAGCAAACATCGAGCGTATCTCAGTGACGCCGCGGCGACGATACAGCGCGCCATCGGCTGGATGATCGGGGCGAATCAGGCGCGCGCCGAGTGGGCTGGATGGGCGCCAAGGCGCTTTGGAATAATCTCGAACAGACCCGCACGTTCTGGAAATGATGTCGCGATCGCCGCGCCACTTTGGACGCCGGGGATTTGGAAATTCGGATATTTGTGAGGGCTTAAAATCTATGCAGAGCGATCCTTTCAGCGAGATCAACGCCACCTTCCGAATGCTCTACGGCGCGAATCGCGACGAGGTGTTCGCATCGACGCCGCTCGCTGCGATCACATTGATCGGAACAGGCGAAATCTGGCGTATCGAGCATGGCGCGGTCGTAAAGTCCTATCCGGCGACGCCGTGGCTTTCGCAGGTTAAGTCGCTGATGCATGCGGTCATCGGCGCCCAGGGGACATGGGCGCGTCTGGTGCGGGGGAAGGACCCTGAGTCCGCGCGGATTGCGGCCGTCCGCCTGAATAAGGCGCTGGAGGACGCTGTCTCGCGCCTGTCGCGTGAACTGCCTGCCGAACTTGTGTCCCCCGCGCAGATCGTTCTCGGTCAGCTGCTTCAGCTCTCGGTCAACTGGTCGGCTGGTCAAATGGCGACGCCTGCGGAGCTCCCGGAAGCTCTCGAAAAGGTTCAGGTCGAACTTGAAAAGATCATCACCGCTGTCGGAGAAGCGGTCTACGCATCGATCGTCAGAGGCTTGCACGGCTTCATCGACGAGACCGACCCGGCCGTCTGGGAGACCTGTCTCGTCTGCGTTTGCGGCGTGGCCTTTGGACGCCGCGACAATGTCGAAATCGCAGCCGCCATGTCGTTGGTGGGCGAAGAGTCGGTGGGAACGCGGCTTCTCTATCTCGAGAATGCGCACGATCTGCCGCAGGCGATGGCGTGTTTGGCTGCGGCTCTGGCCGATAGGGATCTCGGAGAAGGCGTTTTCAACGATCCCTATCGCATGTGGCGCGATATTCTGGGCGACGTCGCCGCCCGGCATGTCGGCAAAGGTTTCTTTCCCACGCTCGGCCGCGATCGATGAACCTTCGTTGCGCGTCGGCGCCATAAGCGCCGTCGAGGCAGCGAGGGGAATCGATCCAAAGCTTCAGTCAATGCAGACGGCGCGCTGCAGCCCAAACGTTAGAAGACCCCCGCATTATAGGCGACGACGTGACTGAATTCGCCAAGGGCCATGGCGATGTTGAGCGCTTCGGCGGCCAATGCGATGGCGACGACTCCGAAAATTCCTGTGGTGATCATCGGTCCCATGACGTTCTCCTTTCTGCGTTGATCAGAAGTTAAGGAGAGACGCGCCCTGGCGCTGTGCGCCGACGCACAAGCCCTACGCCGGAGATCGCTTGGCTTATTAGCGATAGAAAAGCGCGACCGCCAGCAGGAGCGCCAGCAGCAAACAGAGCGTCTGCCAAAAGACGAGGGGGTTGCGCTCGTAGAACGACTTTTTCCGCAGCGCCAGCGGTTGCCCCCGCGCCGAGCCGTTTTCAAGCTCGAAGGCGAACTCCAATACGTCGCCGAAGCGATCGTCGCGCTCGACGGCGATCGCCTTCAGTATGGCGGCGTCGAGCCAGGCGGGGAGGTCAGGTCGCTTGAACGCGAGCGGAACAGGCCTGGCAAAACGAGGGCTGCTGAAAGGCTCGATCTCCCCGTAAGGATAGCAACGGCCGAACATGCGATAGATCGTGACTCCGAACGCAAAAAGATCCGATGCTTCGTCACCGGCGGCGCCGTCGAAAAGCTCCGGGGCCATATAGCTGGGCGTGCCGGGCGCATGCGCTTCCGGCAAACTCTCAAGGTTCGGCGCGCGGCAAACGCCGAGATCGACGAGACGCAGCCCGCCATTTTTAAGCAAAATAACATTATCCGGTTTGATGTCGCGGTGGATGACGCCGCAGCGGTGCAGGGTCGCGATGGCGCGCGACAGGCGCGTGGCGATTGAGGCGCCCTCAGCAAGATCGATGCGCGGTTCGCGCCGCAAGCGCCGCTCCAGCGTCTCGCCATCGTAATATGGCATTACTGAATAGAGCCGGCTTTGCCGTCCCGGGAGCAGCTCGACGACTTCGCCGATGAACGGGCTTCTGACCCGCGCCGCAACCCAGGCTTCATTGACGAAGGCCAGCCGGTAGGCTGCATCGTCGGCGACGCGCGGATGCGGAAATTTCAAAACGAGGATTTTTCCGGTCTGATGATCCGTCGCCCGCAACAGACGGCTGTAGCGCCCCTCGGAGAGGACGCCGTCAATTCGAAAATCGTCGACAATATCTCCGACCGCCGGCAACTCGCGGATCGGCAGGGCGGCAAAGGCGCGCGACAGTGCGCGCTCATCTGCAGGCGGCACATCGACGATGTCGACGACAAGCGCGGTGACATTGTCATGGCTGCCCGCCTCCAGCGCCGCCTGAACAATCCGCTCGGAGGTTTCCTGCGGCCCGCGGCTTTCGGCTAGCAGCGCACGAAGCTTGGCATCCGACAACACGCCATGAACGCCGTCCGAACACAGCAGAAAACGGTCATGAAGATTGAGACTATGCATTCCTTGGTCAAACAACAGCGCATCGTCGAAACCCACAGCGCGAAGCAGCGCATGTGCGAAATCGCCGCGACCGACAGTGTGATCTTTCGTCAGTCTTTCGAGGCTGTCGCCAGCCAGTCGATAGACGCGCGTATCGCCGACATGGAGAATAAAGGCTGTTCGGCGCGACAAGATCAGCGCGCTGAACGTCGTCGCCATGCCTTCCAAAGCGGGGTCGACCCTCGACTGCGCGGCGATCCAGCTGTTAACCGCTTCGAGTGAACGGGCGGCGGCGCGACTGACGCCCAACGTCTCCGGCTGCGCATAGTAGCCGTCGATGAAGGCGCGGACGGCAGTCTCGGCCGCCGCGCGCCCCCCCTTATGGCCGCCGACGCCATCGGCGACGGCGGCCACGGCGCCCTGCAAGGCCCCGGCGTCGCCTGAACCCAGGCAAAATGCGACATAGTCCTGATTGTCGGGCCGTCGGCCTTTTTGCGTCGCAAAGCCCGCTTCCATTCGAAGGTCATGAACGACGCGGACTGACACGGCTGTTCCTCAGCTCAGATGCGCGCGCCTGAGACCGCGCCCCAGGTCGTGCGCCAACGCGTTTTTACGAAGATCAAACCTACGAGTCCGAGCAGCGCAAGGAAACCGAAGAAGATGAACCCGGCGGTGAAGCCGCCGGTCGCGCCTTTTGAGAAAGCGAGCGACTTGGCGAGAAAAAATCCGCCAAAACCGCCGGCGGCGCCGACAAGCCCCGTCATCGCGCCGATCTCCCGACGGAAACGCTGCGGCAGCAGCTGAAACACCGCGCCATTGCCCATGCCGAGGGACAACACGCCGACGGAAAACAGCGCGACCGCGGCGAACGCGACAGGCGGCAGCTGCATCAGACCCCATCCCGCAACGCCCTTCGCTGGCGCAGGGCCCGCCGGGAGGAAAGCAACCGCGAAATAGCAGGCCGACACCACCAGGAAGAGAAACGACAATGTCTTCACGCCGCCGATGCGATCCGCGATATAGCCGCCGACGGGTCTGAAGCCCGAACCGAAGGCGACGATCAGCGCGACCATGAGGCCCGCGGCGACTCCCGTTGCGTGATACTGCGTCGTGAAATAGAGCGGCAGCGCCGAAGCAAGACCAACGAAGCCGCCGAAGGTGATGAAGTAGAAAAACATGAACCAGCGGCTGTCAGAGTCCGCAAGCATCTTGCCATAGTCGGCAAGAGCAATCGTCGTTTTGCCGCCCGGCGCGTCCTTGGCTGCCAGCGAATAAATGAGCAGCACCAAAACCATCAGCGCGAGCAGAACGCCATAGACGGTCCGCCAACCGTAAGCCTCGGCGATCGAGGGCGCAAACAGCGTGTCGAGCACGACCCCCATATTGCCGGCGCCAGCGATGCCCATCACGAGACCCTGATATTGCGGCGGATACCAGCGGCCCGCCTGCGGCAGGGCGACGGCGAAGGAGGCGCCGGCGAGGCCGAGGGACAAGCCGAAAAGCGCGATGGTCATCGAACTGCTCAGGCCAAAGACGCACACTAAAGATACGGCGAACATCACGATCGCCTGCGCGAGGATGCCCGTCATCTTCGGGCCAACCGCATCGGCGAGGAGGCCGAGCGGAACCCGGAAGAATGCCCCGCCGAGCACTGGAATCGCGACAAGCGAGAGTTTGTCCTCGACGGAAATCGGCATGCCTTTGGTGATGTATATCATCAGCGGGCCAAGTGAGACCCAGGCCATGAAGCTGATGTCAAAGTAAAGGAAGGCCGCAACCAGCGTCGGCCAATGACCGGCCTTTTTAAAGTCCGAAAGTTTCATCAGATGCTCCTTCTTTGGTGTTTGTTTGGTTTTCTCGCGCCACGTCCACAGCAGATTCGGCGGCGAGCGACGTCTTGATGAGACGCTGAATTTCCGGCCGGCATGAGCCGCAATTGGAGCCCGCGCGCGTGGCCTTGCCGACGTCGGACGCCGAGCGGCAACCTTGCTGAATTGCAGCTTCGATTTGCTTTTGGCCGACGCTGAAGCATGAGCAGACGAGCGGACCATCCATCGTCGGCTGTCGGCCCGTGCGACCTGACAACAGCGACATCCGCTCCGAATCGTCGAGACGTTCGCGGGCAAAGAGTTCGAGCGCCAAGTCCCAAGATGCAGGAAGCGGAGACAGAGCCCAGATGAGCGCTGCGCGATCCGCGACGAAGGCTGCGCCCGAAAGGACGCGCTTCGTTTCGTCAATCAATTGTATGACGTCTTCGCTCGCCGCAGCGGCGCGGATGATGTCCGCCCAGTCGTCATCGGACAAATCGGCGGCGATGCGATAGCCGTAGCCATCGGCGATTGCGACGCGCGCCCACCACACGCCCGCAGGCAACGCGATCGACTCGCGGGCGAGGAGGAAGCCCTGGCGCGCAAAGCGCAGCGGCGTGACGATGGCGGGCGTCGCCTTCAATTCCGGCTGCCCCGAGAACGGGTCGACGAAAGGCGCGACAAGCGCATCAATGCGCGCATCCGCGGCGGTTTCATCGGTCCAATGGATCGGCGCGAAAATCTGCCCCGCCGGCTGACGGTCCGTCGCCACCGCGCGCAAGACGCAGCTTCCATATGGAGTGGCGACGCGGGCGAATCCTCCGTCTTCGACGCCAAGGTTCCTCGCGTCCGACGGATGGATCTCGACAAATGGCTCAGGAAGATGCCGCGCAAGGCGGGCGCTCACGCCCGTGCGCGTCATGGTGTGCCACTGATCGCGGATGCGGCCGGTGTTGAGCCGAAGCGGGAAGTCCTTCGTCAACATCGTCGCCAGCCCGGGCTTCGCCAGCGGGATGAATCTCGCTCGTCGGCCCTGCGTGAAAAAGCCGCCATCGGCGAAGAGACGCGCGCGGCCCTTGCCGTCGCCATCGCGGATGGGCCATTGCGTCGGCTCCAGCGCGTCATATTCGGCGTCGCTCAGCCGAGCGAGTCCGGCAATATCAAAGGCGCGCGTTCCGTTATTCTCGAAAGCCGAAAGCGCGGCGTGTTCGCGAAAAACATTAGCGGAGGAACGGAATTCGAAGCCTGCATAGCCCATGCGTCGCGCGACATCGGCAAAGATCGCCCAGTCGGCGCGCGTTTCACCCGGCGGGGGAAGGAAAGCGCGCTGACGGGAAATGCGGCGCTCCGAATTCGTCACCGTGCCGCTCTTTTCGCCCCACGCCTGCGCCGGCAGAAGCAAATGCGCGCCGCTATTGATCGTGTCGTTCGACGTCACATTGTCGGAGACGATGAATAGTTCGAGCTTGCCAAGAGCGGCGCGGGCGGCGTTGGCGTTTGGAAGCGACGCCGCCGGATTGGTTCCCACGACCCACAGCGCCTTGATGTCGCCGCGCGCAATGGCGTCGAACATCTGCACCGCCTTCAATCCTTCACGCGCCGCCATGCGCGGCGCGTTCCAGAAGCGGCGAACGCGATCGATGCTTTCGGCGTCGAAGCCCATATGCGCGGCGAGGCTGTTCGCCAGTCCGCCGACTTCGCGTCCGCCCATCGCGTTGGGCTGACCCGTGAGCGAAAAGGGCGACGCGCCGGGCCTGCCGACGCGGCCCGTGGCGAGATGGCAGTTGATGATGGCGTTGACCTTGTCGGTCCCCTGCGCCGACTGATTGACGCCCTGAGAGAAGGCGGTGACCGTTCGCGGCGTCTGCGCGAACATTTCGAAGAAGGACGCAATGTCGATCTCGCGCAGTCCGGTCGACGCGGCGGTCGCTTCAATCGACGGCGCGATGGTCTGTGCGGCCTTAAGGGTCTGCGTCAACCCCGTCGTGTGACGGCGAACGTAATCATTGTCGAAGGCGGCCGCCTTCGCGAGATACGCGAGAAGCCCGCAAAACAGCGCCTGATCCGCGCCAGGCGCGATCTGCAGAAAAAGGTCGGCGCTCTCCGCCGTCGGGGTGCGGCGCGTATCGATGACGACGAGCTTGGCGCCGCGCTCTTCCTTGTTGCGCATGATGCGCTGGAACAGGACAGGATGACACCATGCGGCGTTGGAGCCAACGAGCACAATGAGATCAGCTTCATCCAGATCTTCATAACAGCCTGGTACGGCGTCGGCGCCGAAAGCGCGCTTGTGGCCGGCTACCGTGGACGCCATGCACAGGCGCGAATTGGTGTCGACATTGGCCGAGCCGATGAAGCCCTTCATCAGCTTGTTGGCGACGTAATAGTCCTCGGTCAGCAGCTGGCCCGAGAGATAGACCGCGACGGCGTCGGGACCGTGCTGATCGACGATGCGACGAAAGCCGCTGGCGGCCTCGTCCAGCGCCGCATCCCAATTTACGCGCGCGAAATCGCCGCCAGCCTGACGGCGCATCGGATGGAGCAGGCGCCCGCCGAGCCCGAGCGTTTCCCCTAGCGCCGATCCCTTCGAGCAGAGGCGACCGAAATTTGCGGGGTGGGCCGGATCGCCGGCGACGACCTTGTCGCCAGGCGAAGCGAGCACGCCGCAACCGACGCCGCAATAAGGGCAGGTCGATCGCGTCGTCGTCGCCTGAATCGATGGCGCGTGTTCTTGCAGATTTTCAAGCGGCGCAGGCGCCAGAACTCCATCGAGCATGAGCGGCCTCAATAGACGTCCTGCTGGTAGCGCCCGCTCTTCTTGAGCTGCGCGACGAAGGCGACCGCTTCATCGGCGCTGCGGGCGCCGAATTCGGCGACGACGTCGACAAGCGCGCGTTCGACATCCTTGGCCATGCGCTGCGCATCGCCGCAGACATAAAAATGCGCGCCTTCCGCTAGCCACGCCCATAATTCACGGCCGGACTGGCGCATGCGGTCCTGCACATAGAATTTTTCCACGCCATCGCGCGACCAGGCGAGCGACAGACGCGTGAGCAGGCCCGTCGCCTTCATCGCTTCGAATTCGTCGGCATAGAAGAAATCGCAGGCTGCGCGTTGGTGGCCAAAGAAGAGCCAGTTCTTGCCAGGCGCGCAGATCGCCGCACGCTCCTGCAAAAAGGCGCGGAACGGCGCGACGCCGGTGCCTGGCCCGATCATGATGATCGGCGTCACGGGATCATCTGGCAGGGCGAAGCCATGCGCAGGCTGCACATAGACGGGAAGACTGTCGCCCGGCGCGATGCGTTCGACGAGAAAAGTCGAGGCGACGCCAAGACGCTTGCGCTTGCCGATGACGTAGCGGACGGCGTCGACGGTCAACGACAGGCGTCCCGGCGTCGCCTTGGGGGACGAGGAGATGGAGTAGAGCCGCGGCTGCAGTCGCTCCAGCGCTTCGACGAAGGCTTCCGGGTGTGGCCGCGCGCTGGGAAATTTCTGCAGCACGGCGAGCACGTCGAGCGTTGCGGCGTCGCCGTCGGGGTCCTTGCCTTGCGCCAGCAACCGCGCCTTTTCACGCTGCGCGCCGCCGGTGATGAAGGAGATGAGTTCGAAAAGCGCATCCGGCGCCGGAGCAAGCGAGACGTCGCTCCTCAATACGTCCCGCAGAGTCTTGTCGCGCACGGACGTCACATGCGAAGCGCCGAGCATGGCGATGATCTGATCGACGAGGCCGAGATCATTTTTCGGAAACACGCCAAAACTGTCGCCGACTTTGTAAATGAGATCACTGGCGCCGAGATCGAACTCGATGTGCCAGGTGTCTTTTTCCGAGCCTTCCTTGTTGAGGCGTCGGCGAGAAGCGAACGTCGCGCGGAGTGGATTGTCGCGCGAGCAGCCCAGCTTTGAAGCGATCGTGGGTTCAATTTGCGCAGCAATAATCGGCGCCGACGAAGCTTGATCCAACTCCGCCGCAAGCGTCTTCAGCATGCGCGCCGTCGCTTTTCCGCCGGGCGCGCAGAGATTGAGGCGCGCTTCCGTCTTGGCGGCGAGCGCGTCCGCATAAGTCTCGCAAATGTAGCCGCACTGGCCGCAGTCCTGTTGCGCCATCGCAGCCATCATGCGGTGAGGCAGCGGCCGTCCTTGCGCGAGCTGCATGCGCGTTTCGAGCGCCAGCGTCTGGTCATGCCACGGCGCCTCGCCATCGTCGCCGCCGACGAACGGACCGGCCATTACGGCGGCGTTTGCCTCCGGCGACAGCGGCGTGACCGAGCTGTCTTCAGGAGCGGCGAAGCCGGCAAAGAATCCGCTAAGCCAGGCGCGCTGCTCAGGCGTGAAAGGCGCATCCGGCGGAATGAGAAAAGTCGGGGACGACATATGGGTCACGCCACGCTCTCCTCATTGGCGAGACGTCGAAGCGTCTCGATGTCGTGACGGCGTGCGAAGCCGACAAAGGTTTCGTCCGCGTTCGCCCGGTGCTTTCGATAGGCGCGAAGAATTTTCGCCACCATTTCCGGTGCCTCGTCCGCTTTCACATTTTGATAAAACTCGGAGGCGATGCCGGCGTCTTCCGCAAAGCCGCCGCCAAGGAGAATGTGATACCCCTCGACCGTGTCGCCCTCGTCATTCACCGGCACGCGCGCGCCGATCAGTCCGATGTCGCCGATGTAATGCTGCGCGCATGAATGATGGCAGCCGGTGAGATGAATGTTGATCGGCGTGTCGATCGGCTCCGCCGTTTCGCAGTAAGCCGCAATTTCTTCGGCATGTCGCTTGGTGTCGGCGGCGGCGAAACGACAGCCGGAATTGCCCGTGCAGGCGACCAGTCCGGCGCGGATCGGCGAGGCTTGCGTCGAAAGCCCTAGCGTCTCGATCATCGCCACAGCTTCGGCGACACGCTCGTCGGCGACGCCCGTGATCAGCACATTCTGCCAGACCGTGAGACGCAGGCCGCCGTCGCCGAATTGGCGCGCGACCTCGGAGAGACCGCGCGCCTGCTCGGGGGTAAAACGACCGACCGGCAGCATTACGCCGATCCAATTGAAGCCCGTCTGCTTTTGCGGATGCACGCCGATATGTGCGGCGCGATCCTGGCGCGGGCGAGTCTCGATCGCAGCCGCCTCTGCGTGAAGGAGTTTGCGGCTCAGCTTTTCTTCGACCGCGGCGAGGAATTTGTCGAAGCCCCAGGCGTCAAGCACATATTTGAGCCGCGCCTTGGCGCGGTTGGTACGGTCGCCCTGTTCGATGAAGACTCGCAGAACCTTATCGGCGACCTCCACCGCCTCGTCCGGCGGCACGATCACGCCCGTATTGCGCGCGAAATCCTTGTGACCGGTGATGCCGCCGAGCGCGAGACGGAAATACACGCCCGGCGCGGCGCCATGAGCGGGGTTCACGACAACGGCCTGAAAGCCGATGTCGTTGGTGTCTTCCAGCGCGCCGACGATTCCGGCGCCATCAAAGGCGATGTTGAACTTGCGCGGCAGCCCGGAGAGCGAACGATCGTTGAGGATGTGATGGTGCATCGCGCGCGCATAGTGACGCGTGTCGATGAGTTCTTGGGGATCGACGCCCGCCGTCGGCGTGCCGGTGATGTTGCGAATATTGTCGGCGCCGGAGCCCCTGCTCCACAGCCCCAGATCCTGAATCCCCTCCAAAATATTGGTTGCGTTTTTCGGCGCGATCTCGCGGATCTGGATATTGGCGCGGGTCGTCACATGCAGATAGCCGCCGCCATAAGTTTCCGCGAGATCCGCAAGTCCCGCGAACTGCCAATGGTTGAGCGCGCCATTGGGAATGCGCAGCCGGCACATATAGGAGTCCTGCGCCGGCGCGACATAGAAGAGCCCATAATAGCGCCAGCGGAAATTGTCGGCGGGTTTGGGCGGGGCGTTCTCCTTTGCTTGCGCGACAAGGCGCGGCCAGGCGTCAAACGGATGCTCCTCGCGCTTCCATTTTTCCTGATCGGTCAGCTTGCCGCGCGCGGTCGTGACGCGGTCCTGCGCTAAAATATGCGCGGCGTCCGGTCCCATCGGCGGCGCTTGCCCAGGCGGCGCCTTTTGTCCGCCGCGCGCGGAGAAGCCGGCCGCAAAGCCTTCCAGATAGCGCTTCTGGTCGAGCGTGAAATCGACGGACATTTTAAGCCGCCTCTTGCATCGGCGGGCCGAACATCAATTCGTCGCGCATAGATGAAATATCCGCGCCGGAACGGATGAGATCGAGGAGATCGGCGGTGCCGTTCGTATCTCCCATCAGGATCGCGCCCACGAGCCTGTCGTCGCGCACGACAAGCTTCCGATAGATTCCCAGGCGCGGGTCCTTGCAGACGATGCGGCGCGCATCGCCTTCGCCGAGATAGTCGCCCGCTGAGAAAACACGCACGCCGGAAACTTTGAGGTTGGTGGAGACGACGCTGCCGCCATAGGACGCGTCTTGTCCCGCGAGTCGCATGGCGAGAACGCGCCCCTGCTCATAGGCGGGCTCGACGAGGCCGTAACAGACGCCGCGATGTTCAGCGCATTCGCCAATGGCGAAAACGCCTGGTTCGCTCGTCTTGAGGCCGTCATCGACGATTACGCCTCGCCCGACGTCGAGACCCGCCTGTCGCGCGAGATCGGCGTTGGGGTGAATCCCGACAGCGAAAATCACAGCGCCAGCGGGAATCATCTGTCCGTCAGCGAACTCGACTTCTTCGACGCGGCCCCCGCCGCTGATGCGGGCCGTATTGGCGTTGAGCAGAACGCGCACGCGTTTTTCTTCGACGAGGCGGCGCAGGATGTCGGCGCCGACCGCATCGAGCTGACGCTCCATCAGCCGATCCATGACATGGGCGAGCGTCACGTCGACGCCGCGTCTCGCTAGGCCATAAGCGGCTTCCAGTCCAAGAAGCCCGCCGCCAATCACAAGCGCGCGCGTGTCCTTTGCCAACCGCGACAGCGCCTCGACATTCTCGACGTCGCGAAACGCGTGAACGCCGGGTAGATCAGCGCCTTCGATCGGCAGCCTTGCCGCGCGGGACCCCGTAGCGAGCACGACTTTCGAATAGTCGATGCCATCGCCATTATCGAGAAGCAGACGGCGCCCAGCGGCGTCGATCTCGACGACCTTGCAGCCGCTCAGCGTCTCGACGCCGGCGTCTCGCCACCATCGCCGTGGCTTCAGCTCGATGTCGTCGACCGACAATTCTCCCGCCAAAACCGACGACAGCAGCACGCGATTATACGCAGGCCGTGGTTCGTCTCCGATCACGAGAATGTCGTATCGGTTCGGCGCCCGGTTCGTCAGCTCCTCGACGAAGCGCGTCGCGGCCATGCCGGCTCCGACGACGACAAGCCTCTCGCGACTTTTACACTTCTGCATTCCAGTCATGTGTCGACTCATGTGAACGGCCGAATGGTTCGGTCACAGGTCGCTTTGCCATGCGTGGGATGAGAACGGGCAAGACGACCAAAGCGCGACGCAAATTGCGAAATCGCTTCTGTGACGGAGCCCGGCTTTGGGCTCGTTCCGGCGGACCGGCGGTCGTCGTTGACCGATAGGGGAGTTGCATGTTTCGGGCCAGACGCGCCCGAGTGGTTTTTCCTCAAGAATGCGGGCGTCTGGCGCCTATCGACGGAAGCGCCCGGCGTTCCGCGGCGCCGAATGCTTGGGCGCGAGGCGCCTAACGGCTAGCGCTTTTGAGCAGCGATTCAGCGCTCAGAGACGCTGTCCGATCGCGAAGCCGGCGAGATAATCCGCGTAGCTGCGGCCGTCGAAAGAGTGTCCCGCGAAGGCCCCGATTTCGCGCTGAATGTGCGCGCGATCAATTGCGGCGTCGTAGAGGTCCGGGCGCAGGACGCGCTTCGCCTGATCGGCCAGGGCCGGGGAATAGGGCGTCTGTCCCCAGCGAAGCATTTGCGCATAGATCCATTCGGCCTGCCGTGGATCGGGCCGCATCGCCTCGTCTTTTCCAATGAGGAGATAATTGCCGGCGTGTCGTTCGTCGCGCTTGCTGATGCGCAAATTTCCGCGCAGCACGCGACGAATGATCTCGGCGTCGACGCCGACATATTCCGGTCGCGCGAGAATTTGCGATACCTCGTCGAGATTGTGCGGGTCGTCGACGAAGCCGGCGCCCCTATCGAGCGCACGGATCAGCGCGGCGACGAGATCGCGGTCGTCGTCGGCGAAGCTTTCACGCAGAGCGAGGACCTTCTCGGGCGCGCATTCGAAAATCTCGCAGCCAAAATGCAGAATGACGCCGATGCCGGCGTCGACCGCGACTGAACTCCACGGCGCGCCAACGCAAAAGCCGTCGAGTTGGCCGCGCGCCAGATTTTCCACCATGTACGGCGGCGGCAGAACGATCAACCGCAGATCTTCATCCGGATCGATTCCGCCTTCCGCCATCCAATAGCGCAGCTGATAATTATGCGTGGAAAAAGGGAAGGTCATGCCGAAGGTCAGAGGCTCTCGACCCTCGGCCTTGCGCCGTGCGACGAGTTTCGCCAGCGCGCGCGCGGTTTGCGCCGGATGCGCGACCTCGCCCTCCGCTGAAAGTTCAGCATGAAGCGCGGTGGACACCGCGATCGCATTGCCGTTCATCGCGAGATTCATCGGCGCGACAAGCGGGACGCGCACGTGGCCCAGTCCGAGCGTCGATGCGACCGCCATCGGCGCCAGAAGATGCGCCGCATCAAAACGGCCAATGGCGAGCTTGTCTCTGATGTTCGCCCAGGACGCTTCCCGGATCAGTTCGACGTCGAGACCTTCCGCCTTGGCGAAGCCCTTATGCGCGGCGATCAACAGCGCAGCGGCGTCGACAAGCGGAATGAAGCCGATTTTCACAGGCGCTTCGCCGGTCACTTAAACATCTCCGCCGCCGTGATGACCGAGCGTGCAATTTCGATAATCTTTTTGTTTTCGCGCATGGCGACGCCGCGCATCATCTTATAGGCGTCCTCTTCGGAAAGCTGCTTCGCCTTCATCAATATGCCCTTGGCGCGTTCGATCGTCTTGCGCTCCTCGAGATCGGATTTGGCCTGTTCGAGATCGTCTTGGAGCTTCGAGAAGGCGTTGAACCGCGACACGCACAGATCGAGGATCGATTTGATGCGCTCCTTTTTCAACCCGTCGACGATATAGGCCGAGACGCCAGCGTCGACAGAGGCTTGAATGGACGCCGTATCGCTCTGATCGACAAACATGGCGATCGGCCGACGCACGGCGCGACTGACTTGAAACATCTGTTCGAGGGTGTCGCGCGAAGGATTTTCGAGATCAATCAGGATCACGTCAGGGTCGCTGGCGTAGATGTGCTTCAGCAGATTGTGCATTTCGCTGATGCGCTCGACCTGCGTGAAGCCGGCGTCGCGCAGTCCCTCCTCCAGGATCAGCGAGCGAATGGGGCTTTCGTCGACAATGACGATCTTCAATTCACGGCGTCCAGTGAGCGTAGGTATGGGTCGCGCCAGCGGCGGCGCATCGCAGTAAGTCTCCACGATCCGTCCGCGGGGCCGCGGCCAATGCACGTTATATCTTGAACCGCAGCGACAAGCCCGCCTGCCAGTTCTTCATGATCTGCGGACCGTTGAGGTTCTGATAGACCGGCGTCCCTGCCTCGACCGCGACCAGAACATTTTCGTAGCCGATGAATTTGCCGCTGATCGTCGCGCCGCCGAAGAGTTCGACCCGCTGCCCGCCATAGAAGGCCGGATTGGCGGGAACGGCGGGCCCGCGGATTTCGGGATCGAAGCCGCGAATCGGTCCCTGCGTCGAACCGCTCACGCGGAACGTGGTGGTGAGTCCTTGCGTCCAGGTGTAGCCGCCCCAGGCGTTGAATTCATGCAGATCGCCCCAGCGGTAGCCCCCGGAAGGATTGGGGCCGAGTGGGAAGCGCAGGCGATATTCGAGCAGGTAGTCCGAGGAATAGCCCAGTGAATTTGCGGCCAAAGGGAAGCGCCCGCGATAGCCAAGTCCCCACGACCACGGTCCCAGATAGCCTGCATAGACGATGCCCGGGAGGAAATCGAATGTGCCCGTGCCGGGCTGCATCCCATAGAACCCGCGGATGTTGCGGCGGGTGCCGTCGGGCAGGAGAAAGTCCTTGAAAGTGGCCGTGTAGCTGCCGGCGGGGACTGAGAAACCAAGAGAGAGCTGGATGCGGTGGACGTCGTCCTGATAGAGGCGATAGACGCCCAACAAAGTCACGTCGGCAAGGCTCGTCGTGCCTGGCATGCTCCTGCCAAGCGGCAAGATCCCCGATGTTCCTTTGAAGGTCAGCGCATTGAGGTTTTTCTCGATCATGCCGGCCGTGAGACAAAGCGCGAAATCTTTGGTGACGCCATAATTCAGGCTGACGATTTGCGTCGCGACCGCAATGTTTTGCGGGATGATGCGCACTGTTTGTTTGGGATTGAGAAAAAACGGGACCGTCGTGACGATATATTCGTTGGAGACCGTGCGCGTGCCCATCTTGATGCCCGACAGATTGGCGAACACCGGCGTGATGGAGAGCACGAGCTTGCCGGCGGCGGGCATGTCGACGCCGAAAACCCCCATGGGCCCCGGCGGCGGCGGCGCGGGCGCCGCGAGGGATGGCGGCGCCGGTTGTTGGATTGAAGCCTCGGGCGGCGCGCTCTTGCGCGGCGCGGCCAGCGCGTCGCTTGCGATGAACGCGGTCACGACAGCCATGACCGCTGCGCCGCGCCAACGCGATTGCAGGCGCGTCGATCGCTGGGACTGTGCTCTCTTCATAGCGAACCTCATCTGCATCTCGCCTTCGCGCGCCCTAGAAACGAAAAAAGCCGCTGCCTGAACGCCTGCGAGCAGACGTTCAGGACAGCGGCAATGCTGGGGGACCCCTCTTTGGGCCGGGTGACGTCGCAAGCGACGCCCTCGCGCCAAGGGATGCAATGAAGGCGCCACCTACAGCGAAGCCGTGGCGCGCGAACCGCTGAGTCGTCTTGGACCGCAGGCTTTTACGAGCGTTCGCGGTTACGCGCGCGCCATGCAAAACGTTCCCGAGCCATCATTTCGCGCGGCGCGCTTTGCTGGAGAAGCGGCAGCGTGCGCCGAAAAAATCCGCATTCTGCCGCCAACAGCGACAGCGGTTTGATTTTTCCGACTGATGGCGGTGCGGCGACGCAGCGCCTCGTCGTGAAGGCTCAGGTGCGGCCCTCGGAGAGCGGTTGAAATGAAATCATCTAGCCGCAGGCGCCGTCTAAGAGGTCGCTGCCGCGCTCGCGCCACTCGGGCGCTCAACTCTATAGTCTAGATGTGGGGCGACCGGATCGCTTGGTGCCGCTGCGACATAAAGCCGGTTGCTGGTGCCCAGGAGAGGACTCGAACCTCCACGGCTTTCACCACTGGTACCTGAAACCAGCGCGTCTACCAATTCCGCCACCTGGGCATAGAGCGCGTCTCATAGGGGCAGCGGACGCCTCGTGTCAATGCGCGCTTCACGCAAATCCGCATGGCCGCGCCGGTCGCGGAGAAGCCAGTCTCGCGCATTTCCTTCGTCGTCAAATTTCGCTAGAGCCTTAGCGACCATTTTTCCGGCGGAGCCGGCGCGGCGCAAGCGGAGCAAATCGCAATGATCGGCGACAATAACCAGACCATTGGCGAAGGACGGGTGGTGACGGTGTTCGGCGGTTCCGGCTTTGTCGGCCGCTACGTCGTCCGGGCGCTGGCGCGCGACGGCTGGCGCGTGCGCGTCGCTTGCCGGCGGCCTGACCTCGCCTTCTTTCTTCAGCCGCTTGGCCGCGTCGGCCAGGTGATGGCGGTGCAGGCGAATGTGCGCCATCCCGAATCGATCGCGGCGGCCCTGCAGGGCGCCTCGGCCGTCGTCAATCTGGTGGGAATTCTCGCCGAAACGCGCGCGCAGAAATTCACGAGCGTGCAGGCCGGCGGCGCACGCGTGATCGCCGAGGCGGCGAAGGCGGCAGGCATCGCCAATGTCGTCCATATCTCCGCCATCGGCGCCGATCCGCAGTCGCGTTCGGCCTATGGCCAAAGCAAGGCGGAAGGCGAAGCCGCCGTGCTAGCGGCGGTTCCTTCCGCGGTCATCCTGCGCCCCTCAGTGATTTTCGGGCCGGAAGATGATTTCTTCAACCGCTTCGCGGCGATGGCGCGCTTCTTTCCCGTCGTGCCCATCGTCGGCGCGCAGACGAAATTCCAACCCGTCTATGTCGGCGACGTCGCCGACGCAGCGGCGATCGCGCTCGCAGGCCGCGCCAAGCCCGGCGCCGCTTACGAACTTGGCGGTCCGGAGATCAAAAGCTTCGCGGAGATCGTCGACTATGTTCTGAAGGTGACGCAGCGCCAGCGTCGAATCCTGAAACTCTCCTTCGGCGTCGGCAAGCTTATGGCCAGCGTGACGCAGATGCTGACCAAGCTGTCGCTCGGACTTTTCCCGAAGCTTTTGCGCATGACGAGAGATCAGGTCGAACTGCTCAAGCACGACAATGTCGTCAGCGACGCCGCGAAGAACGAAGGCCGCACCCTTCAAGGGCTAGGAATCGCCGATCCGCAATCGATCGAGGCGATCGTGCCGAGCTATCTCTATCGCTATCGCAAGGTCGGTCAGTATCAGACGCAGCGGCTGGGCGAATCCGCCTCGCGCTGACCGCGTCGCTTCCGCGCTAGCGCCGACGGTCGGACGGCGCCGTTTCCCCACGCGGGCTTGGCGGCAGCATCCGATGGATGCGGGTCATGAAGGCGACGGCGAAGAGCGGCGTCAGCACGTTCAGTCCCGGCGTCGCCACGAAGACGGCGATGAACAGTCCGGCGACGAAGAGCCATGGCGCATGGCGACGGCGCAACGCCTCCGATTCTTGCAGCGAACGAAAGCGCGTCGCGGCGAAGAGAAAATATTCGCGACCGAAAAGATAGGCGTTGGCGAGCAGAAAGGCCGCAGCGTTGATTCCCGGCACGAAGAGCAACAGCAGCGCGAAAAAATTGACGATCGCCGAAATCCCGGCGAAGCGCAGGCCCATGAAAATCGCCTGCGTCGCCGGAATGGCGCGACCATGTTGTCCCGGCGGATAAAGGTCCGCCTCGACGTGATCGGCGAGATCGTCGAGGAATAATCCCGAAACCAGCACGGAGACGGGCGCGATGAGAAACGCCATCAGGAAGAACAGTCCGGCGCCCGTCGCATAGGTCAGCGCCGTCTGCAGCCAGGGATGATCGACCATCATGAAGGACATGGCGAGCTTGTCGAGACCGACCCAAGCCAGCGCCAGCAGCAGGAAGGTCATGCCCAGACTCTTGAGCAGCACCGCGCGAAACGGCGGCGTCACGATCTGGCGCAGCGCCGCCAAGGCGGCTTCGAACATTTCAGTCATGGCGAATCAATCATGGCGAATCAATGATCTGCATCCATCGCGGCGAGTCGCGCCGCACACCTCGGCGCGCGTTGCGGCCGCCCTGCAGATGGCGTGTTCCACCGCGTGGCGCAAGAGCCGCCCTCGGTTAGAGGTCTGACGCTATTTGCTCAGATGCGCGCCAAGATTTTCGAGACCTTTCTCGAACTGGTCGCCGATCATCTTGTCGCGGCTCGTGAAGAGGTTCATCGCCCTGCCGGCGAGGCTCGCATTGCCGGACATGCTCCAAACGACATGAGTCTTTCGCGCCGCGGCGTCGCCGCCAAAACCAAAGGTTCGCGCGAGCCATCGTCCTCCCGCCAACTCGCCGTCGGGAGCGAGAAAAAACGTCACGTCATTGGCCGCTGCAAAGGGCTTACGCATATCGAGTCTAAGATCCACGCGCTCGCTCGGCTGACTGTCGACAATCGTCATGCGGCCGGCGCCGACCTTCTTGTCCCCGGACCATTCAAAGGCCGCGCCCGGCCCCGCTGCAGGTCCCTCGTAACGGGTTTCAACCTCTGACCCGAGCGTCGCCCAGGGCGACCACGCTTCCCAATTGCGCAGATTGTTGATCGCCGCGAAAACCTGCCGCGGCGGCGCATCGATCACCGCCTCGCGCCGCACCACGAAACTGTTTGGCTGAAGGTAAACCGCTAAGGCGAGCACAGCGGCGCCGTAGCAAATGACGACAAATAACAAGCCGGTCATGAAATCTCCTCCAGTGCTTGCGCCGCGGGCTCGCGACAAAACTAGCGCGCCGGGCTCAGGCTTCAAACGATTTGCCCTGCCCGGATCAGGGCAGTCGCACGCGCTTCCTCGATTCGGAAATTGACGTCGCCGCCGCGCGCCGCCGCGGCGATGAAGAATCCCCCGCGCCGCCATTGCGCAAGGCCGTAGCGCCCGCCGCAACCGCTGCTAACGGCGAGCGGCGACAAGCTGACGACAAAGCTGTCCAGCCCGCCCGCGAGGCCCCGTCCGTCGGCCTTCAAGACGGCCTCCTTGAGAGTCCAGATCGCGAAGAAAATTTCGCTTTGCAAAGCTGGATCGGTCTGGGCGCGCACGATCGCCGCCTCTTCGGGCGCGAAATAGCGCTCCGCCACCTTCAGGGCGTCCCGCGGATGGAGAAACGACTCGACGTCGACGCCGATGTCGCGTCCCGACGCGATCGCGACGGCGGCCATGCCGTGGGTGTGCGACAGGCTGATGTCAAAGCCGGTGTGCGGCGACAGCGGGAAGGGCTTGCCGTGCGGCGTCACGCCGAATCGCCACGCGGCAGGGACAATCCGTTTCGCGCGCGCAGAAAGACTTACGCGCAGCAGCGCATGCGCGGCGACATAGGCGCGGCGATCAGCTTCGAAAGCGAAACGCGCCGCCCGCGCTGTTTCGGCTTCGTCGAGAAGCGCGACGAGCTTGGGCCATTCGTCGGCGACGATCTCCGCGACGTCGATGAAAAACACATCGACGACGGCGGCGGACGTCTCAGCGTCGGCCGACGTCAGGAGACCCCGAGCTTCTTTTGCAGATTGGTCGAGGATGTCGTGTACTGGAACAGAAGCTTCTTATCGGGATAGACGTAACGATGGGCCTTCTGCGCGGCGAGCGCGACCTCGTGGAAGCCCGAAAGAATGAGCTTCAATTTGCCGGGATAAGAGTTGATGTCGCCGACGGCGAAAATGCCGGGATGGCTCGTTTCGAACTTCTCGGTGTCGACGGGAATGAGGTTTTCATTGAGCTGAAGACCCCAATCGGCGACGGGGCCAAGCTTCATGGTGAGGCCGAAGAACGGCATCAGGCGCTCGCAGGCGAGCTTCTCCACGGCCCCATCATTGCCCTTGAGGATCGCGCCCGCGAGTTCGCCGTCCTCGCCTTCGACAGCGGTGATCTGACCGAGCTTGAAGTCGATCTTGCCGGCGGCGACGAGCTCCTGCATCGCCGAAACGGAATGCGGCGCGGCGCGGAACTGATCGCGACGATGGACCAGCGTGACGCTTTTCGCCACCGGGTGCAGGTTGAGCGTCCAGTCGAGCGCCGAGTCGCCGCCGCCGACGATGACGACGTTCTTGTCGCGGAAGTCCTCCATGCGGCGCACGGCGTAAAACACCGACGTCCCCTCATAGGACTCGATCTTCTGGATCGGCGGCTTCTTGGGCTGGAACGATCCGCCGCCGGCGGCGATGAAGACGACCTTGGCGTGGAAAATTTTGCCCGCGTCGGTGCTGAGGCGGAATTCCGGCTTTTCTGCCGTTCCCAGCGACACGAGCGTCTCGACCATTTCGTTGAAATGGAAGGTCGGGTGAAACGGCTCGATCTGCTTCAGGAGATTGTCCGTCAGCTCCTGGCCGGTGCAGACCGGCAGGCCGGGAATGTCATAGATCGGCTTCTCGGGATAGAGCTCCGAGCACTGGCCGCCGGCGCGCGGAAGAATGTCGATGACATGCGCCCTGATGTCCAACAGGCCAAGCTCGAACACCGAAAAAAGACCCGCCGGGCCGGCGCCGATGATGACCACATCGGTTTCGATCGCGGCTTCTTTAAGCTGGTTCATCGTCAATTCCCGACTGAATCCTCAAACGCGCGAAGATCGCGCGTGAAGATCGAAAGACGCGTTCGCGCCGCCTGTGCGCGCCGGCCGGTCCTGCGCGCTCCTGCGCGGCGGCCGGCTTCAAAAATTCGCCCTGTCCCGGTTCGTCTATCGCATTTATCGAGAGATTCAAACCCGCCCGGGAGCAGTCTGGAAAAATTGCGCCTCAGCCCTGCTGGGCGGGGGTCGTAACGATGAGCCCGTCGAGTTCCGGCCTGACGGTGATCTGGCAGCACAGCCGGGAGTTTTGCTTCACGTCAAAGGCGAAGTCGAGCATATCCTCCTCCATCTGCGACGCCTTGCCGGTCTTTTCGATCCACTTTTCATCGACATAGACGTGGCAGGTGGCACAGGCGCAGGCGCCGCCGCATTCCGCGGCGATCTCGGGAATATCGTTACGCCGGGCCGTCTCCATGGCGGTCGAGCCGACCTCGCCCTCGACGGTTCGGGCTTGACCTTGGGAATCGACGAAGGTGATCTTGACCTTTGTCGGCGCGCCGCCTCCCGGTTCCGCGCCGTAGCGGGTCGCAGCATCCTCAAAGCTCATCTTCGCCATGACGCCTGTCTCTTCCTCATGCATGCGCGACTTTCGCGGCGCTTCCCACTGTGCTTGAAGCGGAAAGCCACGGCCATTGTTCTTCCGCGCGACGTGCGGTTGCGCCGCCAGCGCTGCCCAAATTGTCGCCGTTCAGTTAGCACCCGTCCGTTTGCGGCGCTAGCCCCTCCCGGCGCGCGCGACCGTAGGCCACATTCGATGCAATGCAGCGGCAGCGGCCCAGAGAGACGCGCATATGACCGACATCGCTTTAAGCTTCCGGAACGCCGATGGCGCGCTGCGGTCCGAGCTGACCGGCTGTCTCGATTTCATGAACGAAACGCCTTTTTTCAAGCGCTACAAGCAGGAAACCTGGGACGCGCTGCAAATATCCGGCGACAGCAAGATATTGGACGTGGCCTGCGGCGTCGGCTTCGACGTCATCGGACTCGCGCGGCGCTTTCCGCGCGCCGACGTCTTCGGGCTCGATTCGGCGCATGGATTTCTCGGCCTGGCGCGAGAGCGGGCGCGGGGGCTTCCCAATGCGCATTTCGTCGGCGGCGACTCCCGCCGCCTGCCCTTCGGCGATCGCCAGTTCGACGGCGTTCGAATCGATCGCTCCTTGCAGCACATCAGCGCCCCCATCGAGGCGCTGCGCGAAATGGTCCGGGTGACGCGCAAGGGCGGCAGAATCGTCGTCGCCGAACCGGATTGGGGAACATATTTCGTCTACAACGGGAAGCTCGAAACCGGGGCGAAAATGGCGGGACTTTGGGAGAAGTCTTTCGCCAATCCCTACATCGGCCGAGAGATCGGCGTTCTGCTGCAAAAATGCGGCGTCGAAAACATCGACTGCCGGGCGCATGCCCTCATCGTCAGAAGCCTCGACGCGGCGGAGATCATTTTCGACCTCACGCGCGTGACGGAGAACTGCGTGGCCGCGAGCGTCTTGACGCGAGACGAGGCGGACGACTGGTCGAGCGCGTCTGAAGCGGCGTCCCAAAGCGGCGTGTTTCTCGCGTGCCTGAACATCATGCTGTGGGAAGGCGCGATCCCGGAATAAACGGTTGCGGCTGCTGGCTATATCGCGGCGCGCGTCCATTGGCCGATGCGCAGCGCGATGCGCGCCGCGGCGTCGCTGAGCGCCCGCACGGCTGGCGAGCCGGTGTGTTCCGGGGCCAGCGCCTCTTCGACAAAGATCCGCGCCGCCTTCGCCCGGCCGCTGCCCGAGTCGACGAGCTGGACGGAAACTTCAATGACGGCGAGATTGCGGGCGATGTCGATCTCGAAGCGCCGCACATCCGTCTGCAGTTTTGTTTGCGCGCCAAAGTTGGAAGAGGCTGAAAGACCGCACTGCTGCAGCGCTTCGATCAGGCGGCGCTGAAAAAGCCGCGGCATCGGATCCGACCACTGCACGCCGGGAAGAATGGCCACGCTGTCATCGCCGGCGCGAACCACGATGCGATCCGAGGAAGTCGGCGCGAGCGCCGCGGGCTCAGGCACGAAAACCGCAGGGCCGCTGCGCAGAGCGACGCTTCGCAAAACGCCCGACTCGGTCGTCAGATCGAACGTCTCGCGCGTCGGCTGGGCGCAGGCCGTCACGAGAAATGCGAGCGACGCGAGCGCCGTCGTCTGCGCGGCCTTCCGCTGCGTCGCAGCGGACGCTTTCAGTTTCATGCCGACCCGTCGCCCCGTTTCGCCCGCGCGCCCCGTCGGGCGCGTCGTTCTTCTAACCGATCCGCGCATTGGCTCAAAGCCACGCCTTGGATTGATTTAGCGGCCTTGATACTCCGGCACGGACTCAGACGGCCCGAAGATGAATTGTGACGGGTTTTTCTCGACCGAACGCAGCGTGCGATCGAATGTGCCAATGGCTTGGCGTCCGTCCACCGCAAGCTGTTCATATTGGCGAAGCCCCGTCGCGGCGAAGCGGTTGATGCGTTCCGAGGCTCCCGCGATGTTGCCGGTGATCGCTTTGATCTGCCTGGGATCGATCGCCTTGATCGTCTTTTCGCCGGCCGCGAGCACTTTGTCGAGCCGCGCCGCCACTGGCTTCATCGACTGGGCGATGTCCGTCGCATCGTGGATGAAGCTCGTGATCGAAGCAGAGTTGTCGGCGAGAGTCTTGCTGACGGTTTCAGCGTTTTTGAGCGTCGCGGTGATGGCCGGCCCGTTATCGTCAACGAGCTTGTCGAGTTTCGTGAGGAGTTCGGCGGCCTTCGTCGACAGGTTCTGAACGTTGACCAGCAAATTTTGGATTTCGGAGCGCTCCGCCTGAATCTGGGGATACTTCTGGCCGATTTGCGCCGTCAGAGGCGGCGCGCCGGGCGTGCCGCCGACCAGCAGGACGTCGGAAACGCCCGTAAAGCCCCGCGTCTCGAGACGCGCCCGCGTGTCGGTCTTGACCGGCGTTCTGCTGTCGATTCTGACGAGCACGTCGACCTTGCTCGGATCTTGTTCGGAAATTCCAAGATGCGTCACCTCGCCGACTTTCACGCCATTGAACAGCACCGAGGAGCCGCGGGTCAGCCCCGAAACCGCGGTGAAGACGATCTGGAACGTTTCCTGCCGGCCAAGCTGGCTCGGTCCGGAAAACCAGTAGACGAAGAGAAAGGCGGCGAAGGTGACCGCCAGCGTGAAAGCGCCGATCAGGGCGTAGTTGGCGCGGGTTTCCATTGTTCGTCCTTCTGCTCAACGCGCGCCGCAGTCAGTCTGCTGCCGCGCACGCCGTGGAAATAGGCTTTCAGCCACGGATGGTCCGACGCGAGCAGGGTTTCCAGCGGCCCTGCGGCGATGACCCGACCTTCAGCGAGAGCGGCCACCCTGTCACAAACAGAATACAGGCTGTCGAGATCGTGCGTCACCATAAACACGGTCAGCCCGAGGGTCTGCTGCAGCGTGCCGATCAGCGCGTCGAATTCCGCAGCGCCGATCGGATCGAGTCCCGATGTCGGTTCGTCCAGGAACACAAGCTCGGGATCAAGCGCCAAGGCGCGCGCCAGGGCCGCGCGCTTCACCATGCCGCCCGACAATTCTGACGGAAATTTGTCCGCGGCGTCGGAATTGAGGCCAACAAGCTCGAGCTTCAGCAATGCCAGCTCGTCCATCAGGCGTTGCGAGAGGTCGCGCGTTTCGCGCATCGGCATCTGAATGTTCTGCTTTACCGTGAGACCCGAAAACAGCGCGCCATTCTGAAACAGCACGCCCCATCGCTGTTCCAGCGCGCGCCGCTCGAGCGGCTCCAGCGCGTCACGATCCTGTCCAAACACCCGAACGGAGCCGCCCCGCGTCGGTGTCAGTCCGAGAATCGCTCGGGTGAGCACCGATTTTCCTTGCCCGGAGCCGCCGACGACGCCAAGCACCTCGCCACGGTAAACGTCGAGATTAAGCCCTTTGACGATGGTTTGGTCGCCAAAGCCGACCACGAGATCGCGCGCGCTGATAATGACGTCGCGGTTGGGACGCTGCTGAGCGGCGTCGTTGGCAGGAGCCGCGGAACTGGTCATCGCCGCGCTCAATAGTCGACCGCCGCGAAAAATACGGCGAACAACCCATCCATCACAATGACCATGAAGATCGATTTCACGACAGAGGACGTGACCTGCCGGCCAAGCGATTCGGCGGAGCCCTGCGTCGCGAGCCCGTCCATCGAGGCGATGAGGCCAATCACCAACGCCATGAAGGGCGCTTTGATGATACCGACAAGAAACGTATGGAGCGCAATCGCATCCTTGAGCAATGACGCGAACGCCACCGGGCTGATCCCCCCATACCACCAGGCCACGAGCATGCCGCCAAAGAGCGCCGCCATGTCGGCGAGGAATGTCAAGATCGGCAGGGAAATCACCAGACCGAGCACGCGTGGCGCGATCAGCACCTCGAAGGGCGAAAGTCCCATCACCAGCAGCGCGTCGATCTCCTCGCGCATTTTCATCGAGCCGAGTTCGGCGGTGATCGCCGAGCCTGAACGGCCGGCGATCATGATCGAGGTGAGCAGCACGCCGAGTTCGCGCAAGACAAGGATGCCGATCAGGCTGACCGTGTAGCTGGACGCGCCGAACTTGAGCAACTGAAAGATGCCCTGTTGCGCGACGATGCCGCCAACCAGAATGTTGATCAGCACGATGATCGGGACGCTGCGAAAGCCGACCAGCTCGATTTGCGCGACGAGCGAAGTGAGCCTGAACCGCCGCGGATTGGCCGCCACATACATCATCGAGGAGACGAATTCGCCGAGAAAGCCGACGCCGCGGTAAAATTCGTGAAGCGCATCCGCGATCGATTCGCCAAAGTCCGCAAGCAGAACGAAGATGACGTTGAATCGCGGCCGCGAGGGCGCAGCGAAGGCGCGGTAATGCGTTTCTTCGAGCAGAGTCGAATATTCAGGACGCACATCTTCGAGCGTGACCGCGACGTCGCGGCGCGCCAGATCATGCCGCGCGCGATTGATCAGCCCGGCGCCGGCCGTGTCGAGTTGCGAGACTTGCGAAAGATCGATCGCGACCATGCGGTCGAGGCGGGCCTCCTCGACAATTCGACTCCCCTCCTCCTCCAGGCGCCGAGAGGCGAAGAGCGTCCAGTCGCCCGAAAGCGCAAGGCGCACGCCCTCCGCAGAGGGCTGGCGCGCGACTTTGGGCGGACGCTGCATCGCCGCGACGGTCATCGGGCTTCGCTCCGCGCTGGAGTCAGTGATCGGCTCATTGATCGCGTCATCCTATACGACGATTGTGGCGCGCCACTGACGCCGGCCGGCGCGCCGCTCTTGCAAAAAACTCATAACTTCGTGAATTGACGTCAGCAAGCGCGTCGGCGCACATCGCTGCGCCATCCCGGCCGCGCGCCGCGGACGCCGGAGAGAGATTTGAAGCGAAAACTATCTGTAGCCATACAGAGTTACCCGATCGCCGGCAGCTTCGTGATTTCGCGGGGCGCCAAGACCGAAGCCGTCGTCGTGACCGCCACCTTGGTTCAAGTCGGCGGCGTCGGGCGAGGCGAATGCGTCCCCTATGCCCGCTATGGCGAGAGCGCCGAAAGCGTTGTCGCCACAATTGAAGGCGTGCGCGACGCTCTCGAAGCCGGGCAGATCGCG